>JBAXVE010000005.1:0-85963 GCA_037129245.1 Desulfuromonadales bacterium | reverse complement strand
GGGGTGGGGATGGGGTGAGCGGCAACCTGATCATTCATGGCGACAATCTGCATGCCCTGAAGGCACTGCTACCCCACTACGCGGGCAAGGTTGACTGCATTTTTATTGATCCTCCGTACAACACCGGCAACGAAAACTGGAGTTACAATGACAATGTCAATTCCCCCATCATGCGGGAATGGCTCTCTACTAACCCGGTGAATAAGGAGGATATGCTTCGCCATGACAAATGGTCCTGCCTGATGTACCCACGATTGAAAATGTTGAACGAGCTTCTATCGGAGGAGGGAAGCTTCTGGATGACTCTGGATGATAACGAAGCACATCGGGCGAGAATGCTTCTTGACGATATTTTTGGAGAAGATAATTTTGTAGCTCAAGTGGCATGGGAAAAGGTTTATAGCCCACGAATGGATGCCGACGGATTCAGCAAGGACTACGATACAATCCTGGTCTATGCAAAGGACAGCGAACTCGTCAGGATGAACAAAGCGCGGTTTTCTCAAAACGAAAGTCAGTTTACGTATCTTGATCCAGATACCGGAAAGAAGGCAAGGTTACGGACGTTAAGAAAAGAAGGGTCGAACTCGCTCCGAACGGATAGACCGAATATGTGGTATCCAATTGAAGCGCCTGACGGTACTCAGATTTGGCCGATTAAACCTGACGGGACGGAAGGGTGTTGGCGTTGGGGCCGAACAGCATATGAAAGAGAGTCTGTTGTAAAGCCTTGTCGTGTGCTCATTCAGAAAAGCGAAAAAGGATCTTGGGAAGTTTTGGTCAAGCAGTACTACGAAGGAGATGCAGAGCGTCCACCCAGTACCATCTTTCGACACTCGGAGTTTGGACATACTCACGAAGCATCGGAAGAAATCAAAGCTATCTTCGGAAAGTCAGCATTTCAAACGCCCAAACCAGTTCGACTCATACAAGGCATCTTGGAGTTTGCCTTGCCAGAAGATGGCCTCGTTCTCGACTCCTTCGCCGGTTCCGGCACTACAGCCCACGCTGTTCTCGCCCTCAACGCCAAAGACGGCGGTAACCGCAACTTCATTCTGGTGGAGTGCGAAGAGTACGCCGATACCCTGACTGCCGAACGTGTCCGCCGGGTGATCAATGGCTATGAATTTGAGGGAACGCAGAAGGAAGAGCTGTTCCGCAAGAAGGTAAACTTCTCGACGCTCAAGGATGCACCCAAGCTGATGCGGGAGATTGAGCACCTCGAACAGGTGAGAGGGAAGCGTTTCGACAAGATCAGCAAGACCATCAAAAATGACGAATTGCTGGTAATTGGCGAGAAGAAAATAACCGAGAGAACCGAAGGGCTGGGCGGCGGTTTCACCTACTGCACACTTGGACAGCCACTGGATCTGGACAAACTGCTGACCGGTGAACAGTGCCCCGATTATCGAAGTCTGGGAGCGTGGCTGTTTCATACCGCCACTGGAATGGCGTTGCCACCGTGTAGGGGCGAAGCAAGCGCTTCACCTGCTTCGCCCGGTTGTGAAGGCCCCCCCGGTTGTGATAAACAATCAAAGGCGGGCGAAGCAGATGAAACTTGCTTCGCCCCTACGGATGCCCCTACGGATGACGCCATCATTGCTGAATGGTATCTGGGTGAAAGCCCCAGCTACCATGTGTGGCTGATCTACCGACCGGATCTGGACTGGCTCAAATCCCGCGATGCGGCTTTGACGCTGACCCTGGCGGAGAAAATCGCAGCCACAGATAAAGAAAAACGCCATCTGGTTTTTGCTCCGGCCCGATTTGTCGCCAGTAAGCATCTACTGCCTCTTGGTGTTGAGCATGCACCACTGCCCTTCGCGCTGTACCGGTTTGAGAAGGATTAATAATGGGAGGTGAATCGTAGGGGCGACAGCACGGCTTAATCGTGCTTCGCCCGGTTCATCTGCTTTGCCCGGTTTTGGCGGCGTTTCTGACAAGGGCGAAGCAGATACGGCTTGCTTCGCCCCTACTTCGCCCCTACAAAGGAACATTATGGTTTTTAACCCCGACATTCACCACCGCCATTCCATCCGTCTCAAGGATTATGATTATTCTCAGGCCGGTGCATATTTTGTGTCGCTCTGTTCCTGGCAACGGGAATGCCTGTTCGGTTACATTGTTGATGGGGAAATGCGTTTGAATGATTTGGGGCAGGTTGTTGAATCGGTATGGTGTGGGTTAGCCAGGCATTTTATAAGCCTGGATTTAGACCAACATGTGATCATGCCGAATCATTTTCACGGAATTTTACAGATTAACGACACAGTAATTAAAGATAATGTAGGGGCGATAGCACGGCCTCATCGTGCTTCGCCCGGTTTTGATGACGATTCCGGCAAGGGCGAAGCAGGTGTAGCGCTTGCTTCGCCCCTACTCTTACATGGTACTGTTTCTGGCTCATTTGCTGCGGCTATCCAGAATTTCAAATCCGTTTCAACACGCAAGATCAACAAAATCCGCCAGAATCCCGGTTGTCCGGTTTGGCAACGCAACTATTATGAACGAGTCATCCGCAACGATTCTGAACTTGATCGAGCACGGGAATATATCATCAACAATCCACTGAAATGGGAATTAGACGAGGAAAATCCTGCACATGCAAAGTGAATATGTAGGGGCGATAGCACGGTCTCATCGTGCTTCGCCCGCCTTTGGAGGTGATTCCGACATGGGCGAAGCAGATACAGCTTGCTTCGCCCCTACACAATACGTCGACACGGGACAATAAATGGAACTTAAAGATTTCCAGCAACGGGTACTTGATACCCTTGACAGCTATCTGGATGAATTGAAGTCCAGTCAGGCCAATTATCTGAAGATTGTAGCGCTCAAACAGGAGAATCCCGACCTCGACCTGCCTCTGCCTGATCCCACGGAGAAGGCATGGGGCAAGCTCAAGAGCGCAGACAGACTTCCGCCGGTTCGACACGCTATTCCCTTCAGCCCTCGCATTGACGGCGTTGGCCGCCCGGTCCCCTCAATTGCCCTCAAAGTCCCCACTGGTGGTGGTAAAACCATCCTGGCGGCGAACGCCGTATCCCGCATCATGTCCAAATATATCGACAGCAATTACGGCTTTGTACTCTGGATTGTGCCGAACGAGTCCATCTACAGCCAGACCAAGAGGGCACTGTGCAACCGTAATCACCCTAATCGCCAGCAACTGGACAAGGCCGCCGCCGGACGGGTCAAAATCCTGGAGAAAAACGACCCGCTCAACAAGCGGGATGTTGAAAGCCACCTCTGCGTAATGCTGCTGATGCTCCAGTCGGCAAACCGGGAGACTCAGGAAACCCTGCGCATCTTCCGCGACCGGGGCAATGTTCACGGCTTTTTTCCTGTGGCGGATGATTATCTTGCACATCATCAGGAGCTGCTGAACGTACCGAATCTTGATGTGTACGGTAACAGGGAGGAGATGGGGGTTATCGTCAAGGACTCTCTCGGCAACGTCCTCCGTTCTATCCAGCCAATTGTGGTGCTGGACGAAGGGCACAAAGGATACTCCAAACTGGCTTTAAACACGCTGTATGGCTTGAATCCGAGTTTTGTGCTGGAGCTGTCGGCAACCCCCAAGGATCGCCCCAAGGACATTCCGCCCATGTACAGCAACTGGCTGGTGGATGTGCGGGGAAAAGAGCTGGATCGGGAAGGAATGATCAAGCTGCCGCTCAACGTGACCGTGCATGGCGGCGAAGAGTGGCGGGACTGTCTGCGGGAAAGTCTGGAACGGCTGAATGACCTGCAACGCCAAGCCGAACGGCTGCAAAGTGAAACGAGCCGCTATATTCGCCCTATCGCCCTGATCCAGGTTGAGCGAACCGGCAAGGATCAGCGGGAGAGCGGCCTCATCCACGCGGCAGAGGTGCGGGAGTATCTGCTGACCCTGGGAGTAAGCGAAAATGAGATTGCCGAAAAGACGGCTGAAAAGAATGAGCTGAAAGACCCGGAGAATATCGATCTTTTGAGTAAAACCTGCCAGGTGCGTTTCATTATCACCAAACAAGCGCTGCAGGAAGGGTGGGACTGTCCTTTTGCCTACGTCCTGTGCGCCTTGGCGGCAACAACAAACAAAAGCGCCTTGACACAGTTGGTCGGGAGAATACTCCGTCAGCCCAATACAATCAAAACCGGGATCGACGCCCTGGACGAGTGTTATGTGATCTGCCACCACGCTTCAACGCGCGAGGTGATTGACGCCGTCAAAGCTGGACTGGAACAAGATGGCATGGCTGATCTGGCTGACCAGATCCGGGAGTACACGGGGGATGGAGCGAAACGCCCCGAGCCGCGCACGATCAACCGCCGGGATGAGTTCCGCACTACGAAAATCTATCTGCCACACGTCAACAGGGTGGATGGCGCCGATGTGCGACCATTCGACTATGAGCAGGACATCCTGCTGCGACTGCCATGGGAGCAACTGACACCGGACAGTGCCTTTGCCGAGCGGGTAAAAAAGATAACCACCACAGCGAGTGCCCGAACAATACGGATTGGCCTCAAGGATGATCTGACAGACAAGGACTTCATCACCAAGACGGAAGGTGAAATCCGGCCGGAACTTGAGGCTTTTGATCCGGTCTACGTCGTTCGTTCGATTGTGGATATTGTGCCAAATCCATGGCGGGCGAGACAAATAGTGGCTAAAGCCATGGAGCACCTCAAGTCTGCCGGCCTTGTGGGTGAAGCATTGGGCCAACGTCAATCTCATATCATTGAAGAGCTGCGTAAGACCCTCCAAGCTGCTCGGGACAGATTGGCCGAAGAGCTGTTTACGTCAGATGTTGCGGCAGGGTTCGTACAGTTTCGACTGCGAACCGATGGCCAAAACTGGCGCATGCCGGATACCATGCCGACTGACCGGGCAGCCAATAGCCAGGAGCTGCGGCGTGATGACGGCCAGATCGTCAATCAGAGCCTCTTTGCCCCAGCCTATCGGGATGACTTTAACGATTATGAACAACAGGTTGCCTGTTACCTTGACAGTGATGCAGCTGTTCGCTGGTGGCATCGCAATGTTGCCAAGCGACAGTACGGAGTGCAAGGATGGCGCAAACCGAAAATCTACCCGGACTTTATCTTTGCCCTGTCAGCAGAGGGGGGAGTCGAGCGGGTGATGATCGTGGAAACGAAAGGCGACCACCTGGCCGGAAATAACGACACCGAGTACAAGAAAAAACTCCTGGAACTCTGTTCCGGCTCATTCAGTTGGGAGAACGCTACACGTGTTGGCGAGCTGGAACTGGTCTACAACCCGCAGACCACCGTAAACTGCGCCTTGGTATACCAGAAGGATTGGCAGTCTGAACTTGGCGGAATTGTAAAAGGCTGATGAATGGCAACAGCAGACTTTGATAATACCTTGGAAACACGCCCTATTGATGAGCTTCTTGCCGATCTCGACTTCTGAACCGGCCGGACAAAAATCGAGCTCGTTGACGAAGCCAATGATAATATGGCAAAGGTACAGCGCAAGAAAATGAAGAAAATGGCGAAGGCATCGCGGCGGAAAAATTGCTGATTTTGTGCTTGTGAGTTATTTGCCCGGAAGGCTGACTCATCGAAACACCTGGATGGAAAAGGATGACCATAAGTCCCATTAACTGCTATAAATGAAACTGCGAGGTTCATAATGCTCGGAGAACTGTTTCGTAAAGTATCCCAGGCCCCGACCCACCCCGGCACTGCTCCCCAACGGCCGCAATTTGATGTCGCCAGCCTGTATGAAGGTCCGGTGGCGCAGGAGGAGGAGCTGTCCGGCCCCGGTGCTCCGCTGGACGAAAAGCTGCGGCAGGCCTATTTCTGGATCACTAACAACGCCATCATCAGCCCCTTCTACGACGTCGAGTACAACGATGCGCCTCCGCAACAGTACCAGTTCGGCGATCAGAAAGTCACCTTGACCCTCCCTACCGACCAGAGTTATTCCAGTTACGTGCTGCTGCCGCTGCTGAACCTGGCAGTCCGGCGCAGATGCCTGCTGGTGGGCGGTCCCGGCCGAGGCAAAACCGCCATCGCCATCCTGATGGGGGTGCTGGCGGGATACTCGCTGAAGGAGATCAGGCGCGGTATCCAGCACGGTCAGCCGCAGATGACCATCGCCGACCTGTTGGGTAACCCGCTCCCCAGCAGCATGGTCAGCGCCCAGTCCAACGAGGAGATCAAAATCGCATGGCGCAGCTGGCTCGGCATGCGGGTCAAAATCATCGACGAGTACAACCGGATTCCGACCCGCACCCAGTCAGCGCTGCTGACAGTGATGGGGGACAATTACGCCGAGATCTACGACCAGATTTTCGAATGCCCCGAGGCAGCCTGGTATCTGACCGCCAACGACGACGCCGGCGGCGGCACCTACGAGGTGATCGAGGCGTTGCGCGACCGGATCGACGTGGTGGTGAAGGCGCTGCATTTCAATACCCGCTTCCTCAATGAACTGCTGGGGAGAATCGAAGCCGGGCTCAAACCGGAGGAGATGGTGCCGGAGGAGATCGTATTCACCTCGGACGAGCTTGACCGGGCCGAGAATCAGATCAGGGGCGTGCGCATGCCGCCGGAGCTGCTCAGGCGGCTGGAGTTTTTTGCGGCCCAGTTCGAGTTCTTCGAGCCGGCCGCCCGGCAGATGGAATACATGACCAAGGATACGGTCAAACTGTCCGGCATGGAGTTCAGCAGCTTCGCCGGCGAACAGACCGGAAAGGACCAGAAGTCCGACCTCGGCAGTCAGACCTTCAACGGCCTGTCGGTGCGGGCGCTGATGACGGTGCTGATCTACGTCAAGGCCATGGCCTGGTTCAGGGGGGCGGCCGAGGTGCAGCTCGAGGATCTGCGGCAGATCATACCGTTCGTGCTGCACGACAAACTGGTGATCAATCCCGACTCGCCCTTTTTCGAACAGGCCGGCAACCGGGCTCTGCGGGTCGATCGCGTCAGCTGGATCCGCAGCCTGTTTGACTCGTGCTGCAAGGAGTACCAGCGGCTGGCCCTGGACAGCACGGATCCGGTACGGGAGGTTGAAATCGAGTTCGCACGAGGGCTGGAAGGAGTTCCGGAAAGCGAAGTCCGCCGTCAGCTGACCGCCATCGAGCGTACCCTGCGCGAATGGAGCGGCAGCCGCAAGCTGTACGGACAGATGTTCGATGACATCCTCAAACTGAAATACCTGCATCAGCGCTACAGCAACTACCTGCGGTGGCTGACATGGAAGCAGTGATCACCGGCCCGCTGGCCGCGGCACTTGCCCGTAACCGGGAACGGTTCAACCGGCTGTACGCCCGGGCGGCGCAACGTTCATCATTGCTCGATCCCGGTGAACTGGCCTCTTTAGTGCGGGGTCCTCTGCTGGAGTGTGTGAATGCCGTGTCGGCTGTCGAGCCGGAAAAGGCTGAAGCGGCGGCGGTCCGCATGTTTGAAATCTGTCTGGTGCTGTATACCCACGGACATCTGGGTGCAAAAAGCCGCAACCCGCTGGTGGCAGCGGTGTGGGAGCGCCTGCTGCCGCAGGTGCCGGTTCTGCTGGCCCGTTCGCCGCGCCGTCTGACCGCGTCGCTCTCCAATGCGGCTGTCAACATCTGGCAGGAAGATCAGGCCATCGCCCGGCACTGGCTGAAACGGCTCCACAATCTTATTCCGCACTGCGAATCACCGGAGCAGGCCCTGGATGCCGCTCTCGTGGTCGCCTGGCGCTCCGGACTGGCCCACTATCGCGAAACAGCTCTGCAGCATTGGCAGCGGCTGCCCGATCATCTGAAGCTTGCCTCTCTGGGAATCGGCGATGAGGACGGCGTCGATGCCACCGTTGCGGCAACGTCTCTGCAACAGCGCTGGCTCCCTCCCCATCTGGCGGGAAAACGAACTGAGCCCAGACTGAGGATCGTCGGTAGAGTCGGCAGCTTCAAAGGGATCGGCGGACAGTTTGCGGAGCCGCCGCTGGTTGCCGGCAACGGCGATATGCTGATTGCCTACGACGCTGAAAACAGCCATACCGTCTGGGCCGATTTCTACGGAGCCACCCTCCGACGGACACAGGTGGCGCCGGAGGGCTTCATTGCCGGAACGGGGACATTTTCCATCAACACGTCCGGTACGGTGACATTCGGCTCCCTGAAGGCTCAGTTTCCGCCCCTGGCGGGCTCCAGCAGCTGTGCGGCCACTGCCGATACCCTGGCCGTCACATTACCGCACAGCCATGCGGTCTATCTGGTGGCGCCGCTTGCGACGGAGCCGGGAAAATGAGCGGGGAGCAGCTTGTCGATCAATGGCGCGGCCAATGGCAGAACGCGCTGGAAGCCTGGGGGCGCTTTACCCGACTGACGGAGCCGCGCTGGTGCCTGACGGAAAAAGAGGAGAAAAAAGAGCAGCTGACCGGCTCCTTCGCCATGATCAGGCTGACCGACCATGCAGTGGTGATCAGCCTGCGACAGGTGAGTGAACTCGGTCTGGAGAAATTTGCCGGCGAAATCCTGGCTCATGAGATCGGCCACCATGTGCTGGCCCCGGCCGACCTGCGGGACAACGCCCGGCTGATGGTCCGTATCCGGTCCGGCATACCGACCTGCGAACAGCATGCGCCGATGGTCGCCAACCTGTACACCGACCTGCTGATCAACGACCGCCTGCAGCGTGATGCCGGTCTTAATATGGCCGGCGTGTATAAGGTATTGCGGCAGAAAGAATCACCACCGCTCTGGGCGCTGTATATGCGGATCTATGAGCTGCTCTGGAGTCTCCCCCGCCATACTCTGACTGACGATGTGTCAGAAAAGATCGAATTCGACGCCGGTCTCGGCAGCAGGGTGGTACGGGTGTATGCCAAAAACTGGCTGACCGGCGCAGGGCGTTTCGCGGCTCTGCTGCTGCCGTATCTGCTGGAACTGCCGAAAAGCGGCAGTATCATGGTGGCCCTCCCCCCCTGGCTGGATTCGGTCGGGGCGGGAAGTGGCGAGGAGATACCCGACGGACTGGCCGGTTTGGAGGACGACGAACTCGAGGGAGCGCTGCATCCATCGGAGGACCCGGCCATCACCGGGATAGAAGCGGATACTCCTATCGACAGCACGCTGGCGGAGCAGACGGGGGGGCACAAGAACCGCTACCGCGCACCCGACGCCTACCGCGAGTTGATGAAGGGACTGGGGGTCAAGGTGACCGAAAAAGAGGTCACCATGAATTACTACCGGGAACTGGCGGTACCGCATCTGATCCGCTTTCCGCAGCGGATATCCCCAAAATCGACCGATCCGCAGCCGGAAGGGCTTGACAGCTGGGAAGCGGGCATGCCGCTGTACGAGATCGACTGGTCAGAGTCGCTGGTGCGCAGCCCGCAGGTGATACCGGGAGTCACCACGGTGAAGCGGGTAACCGGGGAGAGTCCCGGCAGTTCGCCGAAGAAGCAGCCGCTCGACCTGTACATCGGCATCGACTGCTCCGGTTCCATGGGCAATCCTGCCGTAAGCCTTTCCTATCCGGTGCTGGCGGCGACCGTGATAACCCTTTCGGCTCTGCGGACCGGCGCGCGGGTCATGGCCTGCCTGTCAGGTGAGCCGGGGAAATTCACGCAGACAGACGGTTTCCTGCGGGATGAACGCCGGATCCTGTCTGTTCTGACCGACTACCTCGGCACCGGCTATTCCTTCGGCATCAAACGCCTGAAAGATACCATCCTGGACGGGCCGCTCCTGCCAAGGCCTACTCACCTGCTGGTGGTGACCGACGCCGACATCTTCTACATGCTGGGGGAAGTGAGGGAGGGGTGGCAGATCACCGAACAGGCTGCCGCGAAGGCTGGTGGAGGTGCTACCTTCGTGCTGCAGATTGACCGGCAGAACTATCAGGCCGATATCGCCAGACTTGAGGCATGCGGCTGGGAGGTTTACACCGTCAACTCCCAGGAAGAACTGGTGGCCTTCGCAACGGCCTTTGCCAGGGCAAAGTACAGCCAGAACGGCGGAAAGGTACAACCATGAAGGGACAGGGGCCGGCATTGGACCGGTTGATCCACAGACTTGCAGAATGCCCTCCCGATTTTCTGGCGGAACCGCGAATCGGATCAAAAAGCGGGATACACACCGCAGCGGTTGTGCATGACCTGTTGTTTGAGCTGGGTGGAAGCTGGCCACCTCCTTCATCTGTCGGACATTTCGGCTTTGCAAGTGCAGAGCGACGCAACTGGCTGCGCCTTGTGGCCGTGGCGTCCTGGCTGCTGTACGATGACTGGTTCCGTACGCAGCGCACTTTTGCAAAACCGGCGCTGGAGTGGCTGCGGCAGGGACTGAACGGAATCGCGGAACTGGTAACCGCCGACTTGTTCGTCACCGATCCGGACCGCAGAGAGGAACTGGCGCGACTCTGCCTGTCGGCTCTGGGACTGCTCCCCTCCGGTGAAAACGAACATCAGGCGGAAGACCGTCTGAAAAGCCTCAACAGCGTAGAGCGGGTCCGCCTGATAAAGGAGACCCAGGAGCAGCAGAAACGGGCCCGCCAACTGCGGGAGGAGATGCGCCGCAAAGAGGCAATCGAAGCCGCGGCGCGGGTGAGCAGAGAATGACACGAGCAGCTGACATACCGCAGGAACGGCTGGCCCGCAATCCGCTGATTACACCAGAGGGCTACCAGCGACTGCGCGCCATCCTTGAACATCCTGACGCGCCGGCATGGAACTACGAGGTGGGCGATCGTTTGCAGAGTGATGATTTGCCTGCGGTGGACGCTTTCCGGCAACAGTTGGGCAATGCACCGCCCCGTTTCGAACCTGAGCCGCCCGACAGCCTCACGGCGTGGGTTGAGCAGCAGCGACCGCGGGTGCCGTTGATTCAGGAGGCCCTGCCGGAAGGCTTCGATCTGCGGCGCGACTGGGCCCATATCCCCGCCATGACACGGGCCGACCTGGTGCACCGACTTGAGGACATTGTCCCACTGGACGCCGATCTATTACGCATGATCGTCTACGATACCTCCGGAGTGACCGGCCATGCCATCCTGGTGCCACAGCACCCGCGGGCCATGGCCCAGTACCATCCCCTGCTGGAAATTATGCTCGAACAGTACGGCATCCGCCCCGACTTTTCGGAGCGGGTGACCGCCTGTCTTAACGTGGGCTGCCAGGTCAGCACGGTCACCTTTGCCACGCTCTTTTCGGTCTGGCGGCAGGCCGGTTTCGCCAAGGTTAACCTGCATGAGCGGGTCTGGGACCGGGAGCGAGCGCAGCGCTTTTTCAGCGACACAGCCCCGCTGTTCCTGACCGGCGACCCGCTTGGTTTCGCGCAGATGGCCGCCTGGGACATCGAATGCCGTCCGGCGGCGATGATCAGTACGGCGGTTACTCTGGCACCGGAACTAAGGTTGAAACTGCAGGAACGCTACGGCTGTCCGGTGATCGACATCTATTCGACCACAGAGAGCGGCCCGATCGCTTTTTCCGCTCCCGATGGCGAGGGGATGCTGGCGGCAGCGCCCGACCTGTACGTTGAAATTGTGGATAATGAAGGGAGGCCTGTCAAGGAGGGTGAGATCGGCGAGATATGCGTGTCCGGCGGGCGTAACCCCTACCTGCCGCTGCTGCGCTACCGCACCGGAGATTTCGGGCGGTTGGCACCCGACCAGCAGGGTCGGCTGCGGCTGTACGACCTGCAGGCCCGTGAACCGATTGCGTTTGTGGACGGCGACGGACTGCCGGTCTGTATGGTGGATGTGGCCCGCATTATCAGGGAGTGGCCGCTGGTGCAACACGAATTCAGCCAGCAGGCCGACCGTTCATGCCGGCTGGTAATTCAGCCTTTGGCGGGGTATCAGGTTGATGTTGACATGGTGAGAGAAAAATTGGAGAAACTGTTCGGCCCGGCCGTTCCAGTAACCGTCGAACTGGATCAGCACCTCGGCGACAGCCGCCCCGGCGGGAAAGTTATTCCGTTCAGGTCGTTAATTCCCTGAGCAGCGCATCTACCGCATCGCACGCCTGCCTGAAACGCTGCTCCCATCCCCCCCGCAGTATCACGAACGTCTCCCCACGATGTTGAAGTCGCTGCAGGCATTCATCAAAGAACCATTGCCGCCGGTTCGGTTGCAGACGCTGACTGTCAGACGTGTATGGAGTCCCGTCCGGATCGGTCAACAGATACAGGTCATAGCGTCGCCGGTCGGCCTCCTCCATAATAGAAGCGGGACGCCCCCCGATGTACAGTTCGTGGTACAGAGCGGTGGTGAAGGCATCGGTATCGCAGAACAGCAGGCGGTTTGCCTGTCGTGCCAGCGCCTGTTCCGAAGCGGCCTGCCCCCTGACGAACAGCGGAAACATCCCGGCATCCAATCTCCCTTGATGGGCATCTATGCAACCTCTGGCATATTCGGCAGCCTGTACCGTGCCGTAGTGTGTTGCCAGCTGCCGGGCCAGCGTGCTTTTACCGGTTGATTCCGGACCGATGATACACACTTTGCGGACATACCGGGAACGAACGCACTCCGGCAGATAGTCCCAATACGTCATCGGCTGATCACGCACCATGGTGGCGCTGACCGGAACCAGATCCCGCGCGGTGTCAACCGGAACATAGCGCGCCCCCAGAATTTCGGCCAGCCTGAAACCGTACTCTTCAGAGGCGAAAACCAGGTCAGGACCGGACGGGAGCAGCCGGCGGATGCTGTCGTGCCATATCTGCCAGAAGTCGGGATGTTCGTGGGGGAATTGCGGTAATTCGTCTGTCAGATGCAGCACCGTCACATCCGGGAACATTTCGCGCAGCCATGCGGCCCGGACCTCGCCCGGTATCGGTTCCCTCTCCAGCGAGCCGATGATGACCGTCAGATCCACGCACCAGGCACGGGCGAAATCGATAAGGTATCGATGCCCCCGTGTGGGAGGGAGGAATTTGCCCAGCACCATGCCGGTCTGCTGTTTTACGAGGAGATCAGTCTGAACCATTCCAGCAGTCCTTTGCAGGCCAGGATGAACAGCACGGCATACAGGCCGGCTGTCAGGTAGAGGCGACGTTTCCAGTAGACCGCCGCGGCGATGATATCGGTGACGATCCAGAGCGCCCAGCTTTCCAGAATCTTGGCGGTCAGCAGGTACTGGGCAGCCAGGCTCAGCACCGTGACCGAGGCGTCACCGTAGGGGATGGCTGCATTGGTGCGCCGCTTCATGAAAGTGCCAAGCAGCAGAGTGCCGATAACGATCACACCACCCCACCCTGCCATGGCTGAAAAAGTCAGTCGGGTGACTTTCAGTTCGGTGTCACCCGCCCCGCCATGCCCCCAGTTGTACCAGCCATAGATGCCGGTGATCAGAAAGTAGAGTTGCAGTAGCACGTCGGAATAGAGCCGGGCGTGGTAGAAAATGTACAGGTAGAGCAGGCTGCCGATGATGCCAGTTGGCCAGCAGAGAATGTTGTCTCTGGCGGTCAGCCAGACGCAGGCCAGGGTGATGCCCACCGCCAGGATTTCAATCAGCAGAAACCAGCGCGGGCGCCGTTTGACAGTGCACTGATCAAACTCTACGGATTTCAGCAACAGTTCGTCAGCTGTGGATGTTGTGGTTACTTCGCTCACAGGGACTTCTTGACCACGCTTTTCCGGAGATAGTTTCTGATAGTACCAAGAACGCGGTACGACAGTAGCAACCTTCTGATACTATGCAGCAGATCTCGACATGAGATATCTCCGAATCTGATCATCGTGTCAAATTGACTGTAGCAGCCGGATTCATACCGACGAAAATGAGACACTGTCACCTCTACTGCCGGAGCAACCTCCAAAAACTAATACTTACCAGTTCCCGCCTGGTCTTAATCTGAAAACCGCGCTTCATAATTTCGGCTTCTATCTCGGGCAAATGCAAGGCGCCCCACGGGATTATGACACTATCGTACCGTTCAAGAGCTTTATCAAGATGTCGGATCACCACCTGATTTCTCCTGTGGAGAATGTCATCCATGAAGTTTTTTTGCGTCTCCGGCGTAACGTTCTTCTTGGCCCAGGCATTAAATGCAAGAAGCTCCTTCACAAAGGAATCGTGGGCCCGCATATTTTCACCGAGTGCATTAAGAAGATTAATAGTTGGTTGACGAAATTCACTGACATCCACATCACACCTGAGAATATCAATCGATGCGGGAACCGGCAGTTTGCCTGCCGCATCGGGGAGCGGCTGTAAAGATTCGAACTCTTCCCCGTCGATCAGCCTACCTTTGAAGGGCAACCTCTCTTGCGGCACCAGTCCCAGGACGCCGGCGACCTTTCCGTAATCGATCCTGTTATGGATCAGCTTCCTGTCGTCGGTCACCCCTTCAGCCAGAACAATGCTCCGGCCCGGCGAGACAGGGGCAGCCACTTCGTCATAATATTTCCTGTTTCCGATATGGATCATGCCAACCAACCGGATCGTTCGATTTCCGCGAACATAGGTTCGTTCGGACATTGTCACCCCGGTCGGGGTAATGCGCGTAAAACCTGCGGTAGACTCGGAAATGGTGGCGTTTGCCGCTGTCAAAACGACTAGGAGCAGAGCAAGGGGAACAACCAAAAGGTTTACTACAAAGAATGTCAGAAAATTCCTGACGCTGAAAAATGGAGCATTAAATACCACCGGAGGGATTGTCAAGCGACGTTCGCCCCCGTCCCTGAAAACGAAGAGCGGGAGCATTCCTAAAGCGACCTGAACTACTGCCATAAGAAGACCGTAAATCCGTATTTCGGCAAGGGGAGGAAACAGCCAGGTGGAGATGATGGTCCAGAAAACGAAGATGACCGGTGGGAGAAAAACCCTTTTCGGAAGTCGCCGATCAATTCCGAGACTGAAATATATTGGAATGCTCGTGAAAATGACCGTGACGGCGAGGGTATTGCGAAGCGCGGTAAATGGCATCAGCGGGGTGAACAGCGATACAAGCTCATCAACGAGGGAGAAGCCTCCATCGGCTACAAACAGTATCAGAAACAGATTGGCACACGCTCTCATAAGGTAGTTTCACACATCATTATTATTAACCGTATTGCACTATTTTTTTTGTGACACTTCTCATCGCGTAATTTCATGATACAATGCAGCCTGTCGGGATTAAGACCTGCGAGGGGGCACATACTATGTCAGATTTACGTAACGACTTCACACTGCTCGAAAGTATAGTTGCAGCCTGCAGCGAAATCCAGCAGGCTCTGACAACACATCTCGAAAAAACCGCCAGTTCCCACTACAAAACAGATATCGAAAAAGATCTTGTGACTCTTGAAAACCTTAAGCTGATCATATTGGCTGTCAAAGAGGATTTTAAAACAGAAAAAGTCGGCGCGAGTACCGAACTGCTGCTCAGGATTGCTGCCAACGATTTTAAAAACAAGCTGGCACAGATTCCTGAGAAAAAAACGCTCCGCAAGGAAATCATAAAGTTGCTCAAGGAGCTGCACCGCGAAGTTCTGCTTATTAAAATCGGTAAAAGGGATTGATACCGCAAATTGACGTGTGTAGTCTTATCCCTGCATTTCTATCAGCGAGTGGTCACCGATATTCATACGGCGGGCGGAGCTGATCAGCTGCACGCTGTCTCCCAGGATAGTGTCAGAAAGTACCATATTGCGGACTACCGAATTCCCGTTAACGATGCTGTTACGGATAATGCTCTGTTCGATGATGCTTCCGGCCGCCACCGAAACATCGGGGCCGATGATACTGTTTTTTAGAGTGACGCCCCGTTCGATATGTACCGGTTCTATGAATACGCAGTTAAACGCCTCTCCGTGAATGTGATGGCGCCCTTTGAGCAGGTGGGCGTTGGTCTGCAGGATTGTCTCAGGCTTACCGCAGTCGAGCCAGGCGTCAATTTCGGGGGCTTCCAGGCGTAGTCCGTCCCTGATCATCCTCATGAAGACCGGCGGCAGGTAGAATTCTCCTTTGACCGTGTCCCCCTGCTTGATGGCAGCCTCAAGGTACTGCATGAAGCCAGCGCCATCCTTGAGGTAGTAAAGCCCCACCTGAGCCAGTTTCGAGATCGGTGTATCCGGTTTTTCCACCATGTCAACAATCCGGCCGTCCTCAACCACGTTAACACCAAACCGCTGATAGTCATCGACTTCTTTTGAATAGATAAGTCCATCACAACCACCACAAAGCTGCGGAATACGGCTCAAATCCGTATCGAAGATTGTGTCGTTGAAGACAATCAAAAGGTCGTCACCGGCGGTGATGTGTCCGGTCGCCAGCCAGACTGCGTGGGCAGGCCCTCGACGTTCACTCTGGGTGATGTAACTGCAGAGCACGTCAGGAAATTTGTTTCGCATGAACTCTTTTATCTGTTCACCATGTTCATCAACGATAAAAATATACTCGTCAATAGCGAGCGGAACAAGACGGCTGATGATATGTTCCAGAACCGTCTTGCCGGCAACATGAACCAGCGATTTTGCCTTGGTGTGGGTATGGGGGCGCAGCCTGGTCCCTTTACCGGCAACGGGGAGTATGACTTTCATCAGAGCACGACTCCTTTCATCTCAAAATCCCCTGGTAATCTGAAATAGCTGTAGCAGGTTCCCGTGTTAATCACTGTGCAGTTAATAGCACATGCCTTCGCCAAGTGCAATGTGATGGCGATTGATACCTGCAAAATGAAATGACTGAAAACCGGGATCCCGGCGAGAAAGCCTTCAGGGGAGACAATCTATTTTCACGTATCACGACAGAGTCATTCACCGGCGTTGAACAATTTTAAAATTGCAGCCGGCGGTATATCTCCGTTTTAGCTCCACACAAGAATTTCTGCAAAAATAACTTTACACACCGGTGATATTCAGGCGGCTGCACTAACTTGTAAAACCTTATTACACAAGAATCTATCTATGCAACATACCAATATATAGCAATATTTTTTATTATAAAAAAATATCTTGACAGCGCACGACAAAAAATATAATTGGTATTACAAATTTACATAACCAGATTCTATTCAGATTTATTCCGTGACATACCGCAGTTGGCCACAAAATTACACATCACGGCAAAAGAAAGGAAAAAATCATGCCCTGGATTCAAACTTACACACCCGCAGGAGGTAGTCTCGGTTTGTCGGCGCTGATCGCCGCCATCCCCCTGGTTGTCATTTTTGTCTGTCTCGCCGTTCTGAAGATGAAGGCTCACAAAGCCGGACCTCTTGCTGTCGCTTCGGCAGTAGCCATTGCCATTGCAGTCTGGGGGATGCCTGCCAAGCTGGCGGGTCTCGCTTTTGCCCAGGGCGCTGCCTTTGGACTCTTTCCGGTATTTTACATCGTTATTACAACCCTTTTTCTCTATAACATCACCGTCAAGGGTGGCCAGTTTGAGATCATCCGGGCTTCACTGGCCGGTGTGACCGGTGACCGCCGCATCCAGGCGCTGCTGATTGCGTTCTGCTTCGGCGCCTTTATCGAGGGCGCTGCCGGATTCGGTACGCCGGTGGCCATTGCCGGTGCTACTCTGGTCGGTCTCGGTTTCCGCCCGCTGTACGCAGCGGGTGTCTGTCTGATCGCCAACACTGCACCGGTTGCTTTCGGCGCCATCGGAATACCGGTTGTGGCTCTGGCCGGTGTAATGGGCTACGGTGATGACGGGATGATGAAGCTCTCCACCATGGTTGGCCGCCAGCTTCCGTTCATCTCGGTGGTGATCCCGTTCTACGTTATCATGATCATGGTTGGCTGGAAAAAGACGCTCGAAGTTCTACCGGCAATCATTGTCTGCGGCGTGACGTTTGCGGTGTCCCAGTGGGCGACCGCCAGCTATCTTGGTCCCTACCTGCCTGATATTACCGCATCACTGGCATCGATGCTCGCCCTGGTGGCGCTGCTGCAAGTCTGGCAGCCGAAAGAAAATTATGTATTCGACCATGAAACGCACAGCGGCACGAAAGAACAGCACCATTACTCTGCCGGTGAAGTGTTCCGGGCCTGGTCTCCCTATCTTGCGCTGACCGTGATGGTTCTGTTGTGGGGCATCCCATCTATCAAGACAGAGCTTGACAAAAGCAAAGTTGTAATTACCGTTGCCGGCCTTGACAGCATGATCGTCAAAAAAGTTTCCAAACCTGAAGACGGACTGAAGAAAATCAGCGCGGTATCGGCAGAGGCTGACAAACTGCTTGCCGCACTTCCCTCTGCCGAGCCGAAGCTGGCAGGTGTGATCGCCATGCTGAATGAACTAAAGGGGCTGGAAGAGAAATTCCTGCCGGTTGAACAGGGTCTGGCAGGCAAGGGTGCCGTTCTGACCGAAGAGCGTAATGCCGGATTCAATGCCATTGCCAAAAAGAGCGGCGATATCCAGAAACTTGTCAAGGATGATTTGGAAAAGAACAAGATTACCGCTAAAGATCAGTTCAAGCCGCTTGGCAAGGCCACTGCTGACCAGCTACCAATCAAGCTGCCGGCAAAATATAACCTCAACTTCATGTCCGCTGCCGGAACTGCGATCCTGATTGCCGCCTTCCTCTCAGCACTGCTCTGCGGCGTCGGCTTCGGTGATGTATTCAAGATTGCCGGCAAGACCCTCTACGACATGCGTTTCCCGGCTGTTACGGTTGCTTCCGTGCTCGGTCTGGCATACGTCATGAATACCTCCGGCATGACCAACTGCCTCGGCCTGGTCTTCACCAAGACCGGCCACTGGTTCCCCTTCATCGCTCCCTTCCTCGGTTGGCTGGGTGTATTCCTGACCGGTTCCGATACCTCAAGTAACGTCCTCTTTGGCGGCCTGCAGAAGGCTACCGCCGAGCAACTTGGCCTCAATCCGATCCTGACCGGTGCTGCAAATACCAGCGGCGGAGTCATGGGCAAGATGATATCGCCCCAATCGCTGGCTGTGGCAACCGCCGCCTGCGGCATGGTGGGCGAAGAGGGCACACTGTTCCGCTTTACCCTCAAGCATTCGATTTTCCTGACCATCATCGTTGGAGTAATTGTATATCTTCAGGCGTATTACCTGCAGTGGATGATACCGTAACCCCCCTAAGCTTAATGGCCCTCCCCTGACAAAGGGAGCAGGGAGGGGTTGCTTCTGGCGAAACGGCAAATCCCCCTTAATCCCCCTTTATCAAGGGGGACATTAAAAAGGAGATGATTTTCACATGCAACCATCATTCATACAAGAGCTTCAGAACATCGTCGGAGAGCAGTACACGTTGTCGGACAAGGAGTCACTAGCAGTCTACGGCTATGACTCCACCCCTGAAATCGAGAGCCTGCCGGGTGCCGTGCTGCTGCCAGGCACCGCGGAAGAGGTCGCGCGTATTATGCGGCTCTGTTGCGAAAATGGCATTACGGTGACACCGCGCGGTTCCGGCACCAACCTGTCGGGCGGTTCACTTTCAGCCGGGGGAGTTGTCGTCCAGACCAGCAGAATCAACCGTCTGTTGGAAATCGATGAAGAAAACCTGACCGCCACCATGGAGCCGGGGCTGATCACCAGTGCGCTGCACCGTGAAGTAGAAGCGCGCGGCCTTTTTTATCCACCCGACCCCGGCAGCATGAATATTTCCACCATGGGTGGCAACGTCGCCGAGAATTCGGGAGGGCTACGAGGCCTTAAATACGGCGTTACCGCCGATTACGTCATGGGGCTGGAGACGGTTCTGGCCGATGGCGATCTGCTGCGCACCGGCGGCAAGGTGGTCAAGGATGTGGCCGGCTACGCGCTCAACCCGCTGCTGGTTTCATCCGAAGGCACACTCGGATTTTTCACCGGCATTACGGTCAAACTGATCCCTAAACCGCAGGGCAAGATCACCATGCTGGCTCACTTCCCTGCGCTGCAGGACGCAGCTCTGGCGGTCTCGGCAATCATCGCCGCCAAGGTGATCCCGGCCACGCTTGAATTCCTCGACAAGGTCACCATCAAGTGTGTCGAGGATTACGCCCACGTCGGACTGCCGCTGGATGTTGATGCAGTACTGCTGATCGAGGTGGACGGCCATGCGGTGGTGATAGCTGAGGAAGCCGCTGCGGTGGCCGAGATTTGTAAAAAACACCGTTGCTCGTTCTTCCAGACCGCCCAGACACCTGCCGAAGCGCTCAAACTGACCGAAGCACGGCGTACGGCGCTGTCTGCCCTGGCACGTCTCAAGCCGACGACAATTCTTGAGGACGCCACCGTACCGCGCAGCTGCATCGCCGCTATGCTGAAGGTGATTCAGGATGCTGCGAAAAAATATAACGTCGTGATCGGCACCTTCGGCCACGCCGGCGACGGCAACCTGCACCCCACCTGCCTGACCGACGAGCGGGATCAGGATGAGATCAAGCGCGCCCATGCCGCTTTTTCTGAGATCTTTGATGCTGCCATCTCAATGGGTGGCACCATCACCGGCGAACATGGCGTCGGCCTGGCCAAGAAGAAATACCTGCCGAAACTGGTCGGTGAGTCGGGGATCAGGGTCATGCGGGGGATCAAGCAGGCTTTCGATCCGAAGGGGATACTGAATCCGGGGAAAATATTCTAAGGAGACAGGAGTCAGAATCCAGAAACCAGAATATACTGGCTCCTGAATTCTGTATGCTGAATTCCCAGGGGAGCATTCATGGACTACGTCAAACTTATCAACTGTATGCGCTGCGGCATGTGCCTGCCGGCCTGCCCCACCTACAAGGAAACCTTTCTGGAGACCGCTTCACCCCGTGGACGCGTTGCACTAATCCGCAAACTGCAGGAGGGACAACTGGACCAGTCCGAGCGACTGCTTGAATTTCTTTCGCTCTGCCTGGACTGCCAGGCCTGCGCTTCGGCCTGTCCCTGCGGAGTCAACGCCGGTGAGCTGGTTGCAGAATTCACCTGTGAGAAAAAGTCGGAACATGGTCTCGGTTTTATGGAGGACCTGATCCTGCGAAAACTGGTTCCCCACCCGGACCGGCTTGAAAGCTCAATGGCTCCCATGCGCCTCTATCAGAATACCGGATTGCAGAAGCTAGTCAGAACACTTGGCGTTCTCAAGATGTTCCCCGCACCGCTGGAACGGATGGAAGGTCTGCTGCCTGAGCTTCCCTCACGCCCGCTGCGTCAGGAGATCCAGGAAGTGACACCGGCAGTTGGGGCCGAGCGTGGCACAGTCGGTTTTTTCCTGGGATGTGTCATGAGCCTGATCTTCAGCGATGCCAGCCGCGCCACCATTAAGCTGCTTTCCAGCCTCGGCTACAAGGTCATTACTCCCAAAACTCAGGTCTGCTGCGGTGCGCCGAATATGCTGGGGGGTGATCTGGAGGGACTGAAGGAAGCGGCCCGTACCAACGTGGATATTTTCAGTGGTTACGAGGTGGATTTTATCGTCACCGACTGCGGCGGCTGTGGCGCGGAACTGAAAAAATACGGGCACCTTATTGAGGGTGACGCGACGTCTGTATTCAGTGCCAAAGTGCGCGACATTTCCCAGGTGCTGGCGCTGCATACCGATGAACTGCGTGAAATGCTGAAACCGCTTAACCGGAAAGTGACCTATCATGACCCGTGCCACATCGCCCATTGCCAGGGGATTCGCAAAGAACCGCGCGAACTGCTCAAACTGGTGCCGGGACTTGAATACCAGGAACTGGAAACAGCCGACGCCTGCTGCGGCAGCGCCGGAACTTACAATATTACCAAACCGGAGATGTCCGACCGGATCCTGCAGCGTAAGCTGGATACCGTTCGCACCAGCGGTGCCGACCTGCTGGTAACCAGCAATCCGGGCTGTCTGCTCCAGTTGAAAAAAGGGCTGGCCGAACAGTTACCGGACGTTAAACTCATGCATCTGACCGAAGTACTGTCGCTCAGTATGGGTAATTAGGCTGGAAGCACATTACTGCCATTATGTGCTCCTTTCGCGGCTGGGCGCCTGCAGTGGCCAGGCCGTTTCATACCTGATCTGATTTATCAATACGACTGCATTTTTAATTTAAGTAAAAAACTATTGACAAAAGATACGGCAGCAGATACTTGATTACAATTCCAAAAACCTGATTATTTTAAAGTGTATACAAATTCCTTCCGAATGCCGGAATGCTGTCGGTTGCTCAAAAACCGGTTTTCAGGAAATATAACTGTCAGGAGTTACCATGAACATTCATGAGTACCAGGCCAAAGCAATTTTAAGGAAGTTCGGCGTTCCTGTCCCGGACGGGCACGTTGCCTACAACAGTGCCGGCGCCCGTGACTGGGCCAAACGTCTCGGTGACGGCCCTTGGGTTGTCAAGGCCCAGATTCACGCCGGCGGTCGCGGCAAAGGTGGCGGGGTCAAGCTGGCCCGCACGCCCGACGAAGTCCGCAACATCTCCCGCGAGATGCTCGGCATGATCCTGCGTACCCACCAGACCGGCGTAGAAGGGAAGCTGGTCACCCGCGTGCTGGTGGAAAAAGGGTGTAACATCGCCAACGAGCTCTATGTCAGCCTGCTGGTTGACCGCGCCACGTCAAAAGTCACTGTGATGGCCTCCACCGAAGGGGGAATGGACATCGAAGAGGTGGCTGCAAAAACTCCCGAGAAAATATTTGTGGAAGTTGTCGATCCTCTGGTCGGGCTGACCGCGTTCCAGTGCCGCAACATCGCCTCCAGTCTCGGCCTGCACGGAAAACTGGTCGGCAAGGCATCCTCCCTGCTGCAGGGGCTCTACACCACCTTCATGGAGTGTGACTGCTCCCTGCTGGAGATCAACCCGCTGGTGGTCACTGCAGAGGATCAACTGCTGGCCCTGGACGCCAAATTCGGCTTCGACGACAACGCTCTCTACCGTCACCCTAAAATCGCCGATATGCGCGATTATGATGAGGAGGATCCCAAGGAGATCGAGGCTTCCCAATTTGACCTTTCCTATATTTCATTACACGGCAATATCGGCTGTCTGGTCAACGGTGCCGGCCTGGCCATGGCCACCATGGACATCATCAAGTTCTACGGCGGTGACCCGGCCAACTTCCTGGACGTGGGGGGCGGAGCCACCATCGAGCGCGTCACCGAAGCCTTCAAAATTATCCTCTCCGACAAAAACGTCAAAGGGATTCTGGTGAACATCTTCGGCGGCATCATGAAATGCGACATCATCGCCACCGGAGTTGTCACAGCCGCCCGCCAGGTGTCACTGAGCGTTCCTCTGGTTGTCCGGCTCGAAGGCACCAATGTAGAAATGGGTAAACAGATATTGGCCGAAAGCGGTCTTGACATCGTGGCCGCCGACGGCATGGCCGACGCCGCGCAGAAAATTGTCCAAGCCGTGAAAGGAGTCGACCAATGAGCATACTGATTGATAAAAACACCAAGGTCATAACCCAGGGTATCACCGGCGCTACCGGTCTCTTCCACGCCCAGGGGGCCCGCGAATACGGCACCCAGATGGTTGGCGGCGTCACCCCCGGCAAAGGGGGCACATCCATCGACGGCTTCCCGGTCTTCGATACAGTCAAGGAAGCAGCGGAAATAACGGGAGCCAGCGCATCGGTTATCTATGTCCCTCCCCCTTTTGCAGCTGACTCGATTATGGAAGCGGTTGATGCCGGCATGGAACTGGTTGTCTGTATCACCGAAGGAATTCCGGTGCTGGACATGGTCAAGGTCAAGCACTTCATGAGAGGCAAGAAGACCCGCCTCATCGGCCCTAACTGTCCCGGTGTCATCACCCCCGGCGAATGCAAAATCGGCATCATGCCCGGCTACATACACAAACCTGGGAAAGTCGGCGTCGTTTCCCGTTCCGGCACGCTCACCTACGAAGCGGTATGGCAGCTTACCGCCATCGGTCTCGGACAGTCGACCTGCGTCGGCATCGGCGGTGACCCGGTCAACGGCACCAACCACCTCGACGTCATGCGGCTGTTTGAAATGGATCCTAAAACCGAAGCGGTCATAATGATCGGTGAGATAGGCGGCACTTCGGAAGAGGAAGCGGCCCGTTTCGTCAAAGACCACATGTCCAAGCCGGTTGCAGCCTACATCGCCGGTGTCACCGCCCCCCCCGGCAAGCGGATGGGACACGCCGGCGCGATCATTTCCGGCGGCAAAGGAACTGCAACGGAAAAGGTTGCCATTCTGGAGGAATGCGGCATCAGCGTCGCAGCCAGTCCGGCTGAGATGGCGCAGGCATTGATGAAGGTCTACAAACCCTGAGCCTGATAGCACGACTACACAATTAACAGATTCACTGCCGGCAGGGATGTGTCGGGTGGTTGCAAAGCTGGCAGGGATATAGTACAAAGGGGGTGCCGAAGCGACACCCCCTTTTTGATTGGTGCTTCCATGAAATTTCAGCCGATAAAACCCAAAAAAGTCTCCAGCCAGATAGCAGACCAGATCCGCGCTTCCATTCTGGCGGGTGAGTTCTCACCCGGTGACAAATTACCTCCTGAACGGGAGCTTGCCGAGATGTTTAGCGTTTCGCGCCCGTCAGTACGTGAGGCCTTGAATGTACTTTCGTCCGCTGGCATGGTCACGTCATACCAGGGAGGTGGAACGGTAGTCATGTCGCTGGTGGAACCGGTTACCGCCAGCCCGCTCGGAGAACTGATCCGCATTCAGAAAGAGCGGGCCCTTGATGTCATCGAAGTACGCAAATGTATGGAATCGTGGACCGCATATTATGCCGCGCAGCGGTCGCTCCCCGAAGACCTGCGCCACATGGAAGAAGTCATCAACGGCATGAAGAGTAACCTCGAAAAACTGCTGCCGTCAGAAGACCTGGATGCCAATTTTCATATACTCATCGCCCGCGCTACCCACAATATCGTCTGGCTGCACCTGATGCAGAGCCTCTTCGACGCTATGAAGGAATTTCAACAGGGGGTCTGGAGAGCGGTCTACCTGACCGGCGAGGACCATCATCTGCTCTGCCAGCACCACGTCAGTATATTCGAGGCGATCAGGAACAGGGACGCCGAAGCCGCCCGAGAAGCCATGATGCTGCACCTGACGTTTGCGGAGCGGCGCAGTATCGCCTACGTTTCACAGAATCAATAATCTCGTGCCCGGAGCAGCTTCATGAAGATTGTGACTACCAGTATTCCCGATGTCATTATCCTGGAGCCGAAGGTTTTCGGCGATCAGCGCGGTTTCTTTTTTGAGAGCTTCACCGAACGCACCTGGCACAACCTGACCGGTCTGGATCTTCGTTTTGTACAGCATAATCACTCCCGCTCCTCAGCCGGCGTACTGCGAGGGTTACATTACCAGATTCAGCAACCACAGGGGAAACTGGTGCGGGTTGTCTCCGGTGAGGTTTTTGACGTTGCCGTCGATATCCGCAGGAGCTCACCATGCTTCGGAAAATGGTTCGGCACGCTGCTAACGGCGGAAAACAAGCGCCAGATGTGGGTACCGGCCGGCTTTGCTCACGGGTTTTATGTTACATCCGAAGTCGCCGAATTTCTCTATCTGACAACCGACTACTATGCTCCCGAGCATGAACGCTGCATCAGGTGGGATGACCCGGATCTCAACATTCAATGGCCCCTGACCGCAGAACCGAAGGTTTCGGCAAAAGACAGCGAGGGCAGCACCTTCCGGGATGCCGAACTCTTCCCATGATTCGCTCCAACAGCCACTGGCTGCTGCTATTATGCTGCTGTCAGCTGTTCATCATGCTGGTTTTCATCAACTACTCCGCCATACTCCCCATTCTCCGCCATGAATGGAACATGAACAATACCCAGGCCGGGATGATCTTTTCCGTCTATCAGCTCGGCTATATTGCCTCCGGAGTCCTCTTCAGTACACTTACCGACCGTGTCAACACCAGACTCATCTTTATTTCAGCCGCCATCTGCTCGGCAGTCGGCAACCTGCTCTTTGCGCTCTACGCCCACGACTTCGTTAGCGGAATGTTCCTGCGCGCTCTGACCGGCATCGGCATGGGGGGAACCTACATGCCCGGCCTGAAACTGGTCGCCGAGCGTTTTGATGCCGGTCAACGCGGTAAAGCGATCGGCATGTATGTCGGTTCTCTGGTACTGGGAGCTTCACTCTCGTTGGCTGTGACCGGCTGGCTGACCGGACTCTACGGCTGGAGAACCGCCTTTATTGTCTGTTCGACAGGGGTTATGGCCGGAGTACTGCTCTCTCTTCCACTTTTTCATGGCTATACACCACGTCCCCGCACGCTGAGTGAAAAGGGGTATATCGGTGAAGTGGTCAAAAATCGTCCAGCCCTGCTGATGATCCTCGGCTATAGCGCCCATATGTGGGAGATGTACGGCATGCGCAGCTGGCTGGCACCATTTTTTACCGCAGCCCTTATCGGTTGGGGCACTGAAGCATCACAGGCAACCGGCATCGCCTCAACAATAGCCGCAGCGCTTATTGGTGTCGGCGCTTTCTCAACTGCCATAACCGGCGCACTGTCAGACCGCTTCGGTCGCACTACGACGATTTCAGCCGTCATGTGTGCCAGTGTAGCACTTTCCTTTGTTTTTGGTTGGCTGATCAATAGCTCGATCTGGTTGACACTGCTGGTCGGGATTCTCTACGGATACCTGATCGTCGCAGAATCGCCGGTGTTCTCCACCGGCTTGACGGAACTGGTATCCCCAGGATACCTCGGATCTGCAATGGGGCTGCAGTCTCTGATCGGCTACTCGATGGGTATGATCTCGCCGACGATCTTCGGCTGGGTGCTCGACACCTACAAAAACTGGCAGCCGTGGCCCGGTATCAGCGGTGAGTGGGGCATCGCCTTTGCCAGTCTGGGCATCGGCGGATTGTGCGGACCATTTTTCATGTGGCTGCTGAGACGCCACCCCGAAAGTATCAATATGGCCGGAGGAAAGCGCTGAGCCAGCATGGAATCCGCTTCCAATGATGAGATGGCGAGACATTGCCTGGAATGGGACCGTGAAGGAATGCTGCTGTAAAACCGTACCGAAAGGAATCCCATGACACCACGGAAGATCAGGAAAATGTTCAAGAGCCGCCCAACTATCGAGGGGGCCGGCGTCCATCTCAAGCGGGCCTTCGGTTATGCCCAGGTGCCCCAATTCGATCCGTTTCTGATGCTGGATGATTTCCACACATCAAACCCGGATGAGTATCTGGCCGGGTTCCCCTGGCACCCACACCGGGGAATCGAGACCATCACCTATGTGCTGGAAGGGTTGGTGGAGCATGCAGACAGCATGGGCAATAGGGGAATAATCGGTGCCGGTGACGTCCAGTGGATGACCGCCGGCAGCGGTATTATCCACCAGGAGATGCCGCAGATCAGCCCCACTGGCACTATGTGGGGGTTCCAGTTCTGGGCCAATCTCCCGGCCAGCCACAAAATGATGAAGCCGCGCTACCAGGATATCAAGGCGGCAGATATACCCTCAGTCACGCTTGATAACGGGGTCACGGTCAAAGTCATGGCGGGGGAGCTGGGCGGAGTAAAGGGGCCGGTTGGGGACATCGTTATTGTTCCGGAGATGCTTGATGTAACGGTGCCTGTGGATACAACGTTCATCCATCAGTTGCCGCACAGGCATACCTGCTTTGCCTACGTGCTGCAGGGAGGAGGAGGGTTTGACGCTACACAGGAACTCCAGTATCCCGAGACGGCACTGCTGTATGAGCATGACGGGGATGGAATACAAGTGACTGCTCTTGGATCCCACCTGAGGTTTCTGCTTGTTTCCGGAAAACCGCTCAACGAACCGGTGGCCTGGCAGGGGCCGATTGTCATGAACACTCAGGAAGAGCTGCGCATTGCATTTGACGAGTACCACAGGGGAGTGTTCGTCAAGTAAGTAATTGACTTTGGCCTGGAGTCTTCCGACAATTTAAGTGCGTGTTAACGGAATGTTCTACTTTCTCACCACAAGGCTGCCATAGGCAATCGAACCGAAAAAGCATCCTGATCGTACCCGCCGCCGGGCCTCATCCTTGAGAGCCTGCGCCAGTTCTACGCTGATTCTGCCGTCGGCGGCAAGCACATCGGCACCCCTGTCTGCGATGGACAGCATGTAGTCTGGCTCATTCGTTTCAACAATTCCCAGACTGCGCTGTTTGACAATGGTGAACCCCGCTTCCCTGACCAGAGCAGGCAGCCGCTGAATCAGCCAGCGGTCGTGGACGAGCGCCGCCATCGCTGCGTCCGCACAGGCCTGCAGCGGGTCGAAGTCGCCGTTGGCCAGGGTCGTCGTCGTGTAGTTGCCGTCGAAAATAGCCAGAATTCCACCGGAGTTAAGTACCCTGAAAGCCTCTTGCATAGCTTCTTCTGGGCGCGGGACATGGCTCAAGGTTGTATGAAAGATGACTGCGTCGAAGCTCCCGCTGTCAAAGGGAAGGGAGCGGCAGTCTCCTTCTACATACTTCAGATTGGTGTGATTAGCAGACAGCTTCCGCGCGGTGGCCAGGAAAACGGCGGACGGGTCTAACCCTATAACCCGCCAGTTGGCCAGACGACGGGCAAGCTCACGACTTACAGCGCCGGTCCCGCATCCTGCGTCGAGCACATCACCAGTGTCTGCAAATCCGATATCATCAAGGTATGTCCTGAGCATCTCGCGCTGCTGGGGGTCACTCCCCCGGCGCTCAAGAACATCAGCCAGCCGTTCCAGTACTTCGAGGTCTGCCGCTGTTATCGTACTGTACACATCACCCATTCTTTCACCTCGCCGGTATTTCGGTATTTCGATGTTTCAGTGTCCCGGCCCGCATGGTCATCCTAGACCGCAGATGACTTAGGATCTGCAGTTACTATAGAGTGATAAAGAGTTAAGTAACGCTCCGCCTCCTTGCGGGGAGAACAATGCTCCATGACGTACTCCTTCGCGTTCCGGCCAACTTCTTCCCGTCTGGCAATACCTTCGCGTGCATGGAGTACCAGCCGCCTGAAATCAGCCTCTCCGTTGTAAAGCCAGCCATTTTCACCGTGCCGCACCAGAGAGCGGTTTCCCGGAATATCTGCCGCCAGGATCGGCCGTCCTGCAGCCATCGCCTCCAGCAGGCTGTTCGGCATTGACTCGGAGCGGGAGCAGTTCAGCACAAGGTCGGCCCGCTGATACAGGCTTCCCATGCGATCATGCGGCACTTCACCGAGCCATACAGCCCAGGGTGTACCTCTCAGCATTTCAAAAATTTGAGTGGCATATTCCCTGTCAATCACCCCGCCGGCTATAAGCAGCTTCAGCGGGTTATTACTCCGAATCAAAGGTAACAATGCACGTATCGGAAATTCAATCTGTTTGACCGGTCGCAATGCCGCGGGCAGGAGCAGCACAAAGGATTCACGATCACACCCGAAATCATCATCCTCATTAACAGACAACGGCTCAATTCCCTGCGGTATCACCGAAACTTTACCCCGAAGGCTTGGAAAGAGCCCGGTCAGTCTGTCGGCATCGCCGGAGTGAAAGCAGACGATTGTCTGTGCCGACTCAAGTGCGCTGACAGTAGCAGGGCGTTCCCGCAGTAATGGATCGTGCAGATCGCTTCCCGTGATGGTAATGAGGTACGGCATACGCAGCTGTTGCGCAAGCTGCATGACAATAGGCCCGCACAAACCCGCATGGAAACCGTGGATCACATCGGGTCTGAATTCCGCCAACTGTCTTTGCATCCCGGCAACCGTCAAAATGTCAGCCGCCAGAGTAACAATGCAAGTTCCCGCTTGTTCCAAAAAGTCGGCTATACGTCGGACAGTGACTATGTTGCCCCGTATGGCGCCTCCAGAATAGGGAGAAATGAGTGCACTACGCATAGGGGAGCCACATCGGGCACAGCTTGTTCACGTCGAACCGGTCCTGACCAATGGCGCGTACCGGGCCAAGCCCAGCGTACTCACCCAAAGATCGCTTACCCATATCACAAAAACATCCGAGCAGAGGCATAACAGAATACATCAGTAATGGTGCGCCTTAGCATGACAAACCGGCATCCGACCGCCATAGACCGGCTTTTGGTCTGTAGTAGCTGAAAAGATTTCTTTGAAAAGTCGGCTGGTGAGAATTGCCTTTATTAATGCCCGAACTGTAGACTCAAACTCCACCCATAACCCGAATGCCAGAATAACCACGCCGCACAATGTAATCGGTTCCATGTATCGATCTCCTCACTTCCCTGGTCATTAAATTCACATCTGGCGGTACACGCCTATCACCTTGCCGACAATTGAAAGATCCCCGTCATCCGGGTAGACAAGAATTGGCTTCATGTTTGTATTTGCCGGCTGCAGACGAATGTGGTCATGCTCTCTGAAAAACCACTTTACCGTTGCCTCACCATCAACCATGGCAACCACAGTGTCCTTGTTTTCAGCGTTCGGCTGCGGACGCACAAGAACAAGATCACCCTCGAGGATACCGGCGTTGATCATTGAATCGCCACTCACCTTCAAAAAAAAGCAACCGTCACCTTTGACGGCCATCTGATCGACGGAGAAGTGCCCTTGAATATCTTCGATCGCCGTAGAAAACTGGCCGGCACGCACGGTACCAACGATCGGCAAGGAGACGGGCCGACTATACGGCAGGTTCAGTGTAATCCCGCGATTCACGTTTTCCCGCTTGATATATCCTTTGCGTTCCAACGCACTGAGATGCTTCATAACCGGCAGGGTGCCTGATACGTTCAGATGACCGGCTATTTCCCGCTGGCTAGGCGAATAGCCATGGCTGTCAGTAAATGCGATAATAAACTCAAACACCTGGCGCTGTCGCTGGGTGAGCTCATTACCGTTTTTTTGTTTTGAGGTAGTCATACGACTACCATATAAGAAATTATCATGCCTGTCAAGCAGATTGAATAAACTGAATAGTCCCGTTGCACCTGACGGGCTTCTTCGGAGAGGCATGCAACTAACAAACTCAGTCGGCGCTTCCTACATGGGTAATAGGTTGTGTACCGTGAAATATCGTGGTCTATGAAAATTGCACCCTCAATCAACAACGGCCCCTGAGGGGATCAGGGGCCGCACATACAAAAAACAGTTCCAAAATGTCAGTTCAACAAAATCGGGCCGACATCACTCAGAAGTGAATTCACCCCTGTCTGATTCCCCAGCCACTGCTGCAACGTCAGTCACAATCAGGCATGGATTGCGCTAACGGGACAGGTATCCACGCAGGCACCGCAATCGATGCAGGTATCGGCGTCAATAACACGCTTTGCACCCTGCTCGCTGATGGCGTTTACCGGGCATGAATCCTCGCATGCTGCGCAGTTGGTACACTCTTCGGTAATTGTATGGGACATGATTTCACCTCCTTTTTAGATTTGGACTCCGAGCAAAAAGCGAACATCATCTATCACATCGATTTTTAAATGTCCAGAAAAGAAATCCCACCTTCATAATCTGTCCGTCATAAATTTTGTTGAATTCGATACGGCACTCATGTATATATCAAAAACAGTTTTATTCCAGCTAGTTATTTTAGTGTACGTGTTGATTTTTTATTCAGATTATAACTCAATCTTTTGTATGTTCAATGGGAGGACAGCATGATCATCATGGCACTCAATTGCGGCAGTTCATCGGTAAAGTATCAGCTTTTTGACTGGCAAAGAATGGAAGTTGTAGCCAAGGGGATGGTAGAACGCGTTATTATTGGCGGATCGTTCATCATGCACGAAGTTCCGGGGCGTGAAAATTATCACCACGAAAAAGACTGTGTTAATCATCAGGCCGCCATCGATCTGGTTATCAAGACGGTTACCGATCCGGTGCACGGAGTTCTGAAAGGTGTCGATGAAATCTCTGCCGTCGGTCACCGGGTAGTACACGGGGGCGAGAAATTCACCTGCTCGGTGCGGATAGACGAGAACGTGCTCTCGGCCGTTAAAGAGGTGCAGCATCTCGCGCCACTCCATAACCCGCCGAATATCGAGGGAATCGAGGCTGCCCAGGCGCTCATGCCGACGGTACCGCACATCGCCATCTTCGACACCGCTTTCCATCAGACCATGCCGGAGCATGCCTATATCTACCCGCTGCCGTACGAATGGTACGAAAAATACCAGGTGCGCCGCTACGGTTTCCACGGGACGTCCCATCTGTATGTTTCAAAGCGGGCTGCAATTCTGCTTGGCAAACGCCCGGAAGATACCAACATCATCACCATGCATATCGGAAACGGGGTCTCTCACTGCGCCATTAGAAACGGCGTATCAGTCGATACAACCATGGGGCTTACTCCACTGGAAGGGGCTGTCATGGGAACCCGCTGCGGCGATATCGACCCGGCAATCCCGGCTTTCATGATGCAGCAGGAAAATCTTTCAGCAAAAGAGATTGACAGCATCCTTAACAAGAAGAGCGGCGTCATGGGTATCACCGGTCGCTTTACCGACCGTCGCGACGTCATCGAAAATGCCAACGCCGGCGATAAACGCTGTCAGCTTTCACTTGAGATCGAAGCCTATCGACTGAAGAAGTATATTGGCGCCTTCATGGCGGCCATCGGTCGGCTTGACGCGGTAATTTTCACTGCCGGGGTCGGCGAAATGGGTGCCCCCATCCGGGAGAAGGCGATTGAAGGGCTTGAACATCTCGGCATAATCCTTGACCGTGAACGTAATAAAGGTGCGATGACCCGCAAGCGGGAAAGCCTGATCACCACCGATGATTCGCCTGTCAAGGTGTATGTTATCCCGACCGACGAGGAACTGGTCTTCACCGAAGACGTTGTCGGCATCCTGAACGGAACCTACACAGACCATATGAAATTTGAATATTCATTTGCCAAGGCGGATTTCGTTCGCAAATAATCACCACACTGCTCTACCGGGAGCCGGCAGAAATGCCGGCTCTTTTTTGTTTGATGAGTTAAAGCAGGGGGTGTGATCAACGGTTTCAATAATATCTGCTTGATTTTTCTCGTTGTTTCGTTACTATCCACGTATCTTGCACGCTCCGGGAGGTTAATATTATGGCAAAAGTTCTTATGCCGCTGGCACATGGATTTGAAGAGATCGAAGCACTGGCAGTCGTTGATGTACTCCGTCGGGCGGATATCGAGGTAGTACTTGCCGGTCTCGTGGACGGTCCGGTGCAGAGTTCCCGCAAAGTGACGGTCGTTCCCGATGCCATACTCGACACGCTCAACACGGCCTCATTCGATATGATTATCCTTCCCGGCGGTCAGCCCGGCACCGACAATCTCAATGCCGATCCCCGCATCCATAAACTATTGAAAGATTTTTCGGCGGCGGACAAGCTTATCGGTGCAATCTGTGCAGCGCCGAGCATCCTTGCGGGAGCCGGTCTGCTTACTGGCAAACGGGCAACCTGTCATCCCGGCAGCCGTGAAAAACTTGTTCCCGCCATCCATGAAGATCAGCCGGTTGTCTCTGACGGCAACATCATCACCAGCCAGGGAGCTGGAACTGCCATCAGCTTCGCACTGGAGATCGTCGCCCGCCTTGAAGGTCGTCCCAAGGCCGATGCTGTCGCGCAGGCCATGCTGGTTCCCACCGGAGCATCAGAAACTATCTGGGATCAGCGGCTGTTCAACAACATCATCCAGGCTCTGGTTGAGGCTCTCGAACTCAAGGACAGCTACACCCAGGGACAGTCCCGCAGGGTGGCCGAGTACTGCCTGAGTGTCGGGGCAAAGCTGAAATTCACAGATCTGGAAATGAGGGACCTTTACCTGGGGGCCATGCTGCACGACATCGGCAAATGCAATACCGCAGACGATGTCTACAACAAGCCAGACAGCCTCAATATGCGGGAGGAAACCCTGTCACGCGAACATACGCTCAAGGGGACGCTCTTCGTTGTCGGCATCGAAAACCTGAGCCATCTCGGCCCGACAATTCTCCACCATCATGAGCACTGGGACGGCACCGGCTATCCGGGGCGCCTCAAGGGGGAACAGATACCGCTCCATGCCCGTATTGTAGCCGTTGCAGATGCTTTCATCGCCATGATCTCGAAGCGAGCCTATCGTGATGGTCTCAACAGGGAAACGGCCATGCAGGAGCTCTTTAAAAAGAAAGGGGCCCAGTTCGACCCGTTTATCGTCGACGTGTTCATCGAGTGCCTGAACGACTCGCCCTACGACGTGAAGGACTTCAGTTACTATTTTTAGCGGTTTCCACTCCGGTACGGGTCAGAAAGGCTGCGGCAAAGAGCAGCAGGTTCACCATGACGATGGTGGCGCTGGCGGGAAGGTTCAGCATGATTGAAACCAGGATGCCGCCGATCACCGAAATGCATCCCTGAAGAGCCGCCAGCGCGATGCACATCCTGAAACCTCTGGCCAGCTGGAGGGCCGATGCTGCCGGTACGATCAGCATTGACGAGATAAGCATGATGCCGACCAGCTTCATGGCCAGTATCACTGATAAAGCGGTCAACAGGACCAGGACGGCGTTGATACGGGAGGTCTGAATCCCGGAGACCGTGGCCAGTTCGTTGCTGAAGGCGATAGAAAACAGTTCATGGTAGTAGAGCATGAGCAGTGTCATGACGCCGACACAGAGCAGTGCGGCGATGACGACCTCTTCTACGGTAATGGAGAGAATGTTGCCGAACAGGTAGCTCAACAGGTCCACATTGTATCCACCGCCGACGCTTGCCAGAATCACCCCCGCCGAAATTCCGAAAGCAGAAACAAGACCAATAGCGGCATCTCCGCTTAACCGCCCCTTTTCGGTCAGCTTGAGAATCCCCAATGATGCCAGCAGCACTATCGGTATGGAAACCAGCAGTGACATAGCGGAATAGAGCTTGAGAGCCAGAGCGATGGCGGTGCTTCCGAAAGTGACGTGCGCCAGTCCATCGCCAATCAGCGAGAGCCGACGCAGCACCAGAAAAACACCCAGAACTGAGCAGAGCAGCGCAATCAGCGTACCCGCAAGCATGGCCCTCTGGATAAAACCGTATGAAAGAATTTCAATCAGGTTCATGGCATCAATGACGGTGGCACATCAGGTGCTGGGAATGTTCTCCGAAGAGTGAAGACATTTCGGGCGAATGGCAGAATTCGTCGAAGCTGCCGTAGAAAAGCAGTCTTTTATCCAGATAGAGCATTTTGGAGGCATACTGACCGATGGCGCCGCTATCGTGAGTTACCAGCAGAACGGTAACCCCTCGCTGGCGGTTTATATCACTGATTAGTTCGTAGAACCTCCCACGGGTTTCAGGGTCGAGGGCAGCGGTCGGTTCATCCAGGATCAGCAGTTCCGGCCGGTTGACTATGGCGCGCGCCAGCAGCACTCGCTGCAGCTGCCCCCCCGACAGTTCGCCGATACGCTTGCTTTTCAGGTCATACACCCCAAGCTCGTCCAGCGTCTCGTCAATTCTGGTGTTATCTTCCCGGTTCAACCGTTTCGGAAAACGCTTGTGCGATAACATTCCCAAACCGACCGTTTCGTGCACCGTGGCAGGGAAAACCGGGTTGACCAAGTGCAGGCTTTGTGGAAGATAGCCGATCTTGTGCCAATCACGAAAATCCGGGACGAGACGGCCAAACAGCCGTGCCTGTCCTCCGCAGACTGCCGCCAGTCCCAGCAGCGACCTGACCAGTGTGCTTTTCCCGGAGCCGTTGGGTCCTACTATGCCGACGTAGTCACCCTGCTCAACCGCAAAACTGACATCTTCAAGCACGTTCCCTTCGCGATAACAGCAGGATAGCTGGCTTGTCACAACAATTTCAGCCGACATCAATCACCCTTTTTGCACCGATTAATCGTAACCAGTATTTTGACTCGGTGTATCATTGCGGTACGATATACCATTTTCTCAGGATATTAGTGTCAAAAATTGATAACTGTATATTTTTACGTTCATATTGCAATAACAATCATCATTTATGCGTCCATGCACTCAGGAGTCTGGCATTCTCCTCAAAATTTTTGGAAAAAAATATTGCTAAGACACTGTGTTATGCTGTACATAGGCTTCCATGAAACCGTTATTTCTGACCCCAAATTTTCTGTACTTTCTCTGTTGTGCAATATTTCTAATAACCGCTTCCACGGCTGGTGACGCACGTGCAGATACGCGGAAGGATGCCATTGCTATCCAGTCAAAACTGCATGATGCCGGCGCGGCACGAAAGTTTCCCAATGACATGGGCAGCCTGGATGCAGCCATGGCAACGGCTGAAGTGCTCAACCAGGCCAATGACACTGCAAACGCTGAAAGATATTACCGCATGGTTCTGCAAAAAGCGCTTGTCATCGAAACTCAGCTTCAGAAGCCTGCGACTCCCGTCACTATAAATGACTCCAAGCCGGCCCGCACCCCAGAGGAGGTTCCCTACTTTGGAGACTCACCACCCCAGAATGGGCCGGCTGAACTGCCTGCAGAGAACATCGCTTCGGAAGAACTTATCGGTGGTTCGGGAACATACACGGTCGCATCGGGTGAGAGCATCCGCATTGTGGCTGCCAAACTGGGAGTAACCCGCCAGCACATCGTGCAGCTTAACCGGCTCGACGTAAAAGCGACCCTGAAGGCTGGACAGAAACTTGTCTACAATAACCGCAAAATTATTCCGTTCAAAATCAAAGATGGGATAATCGTCAACATACCGGACCGGACCCTGTATTATTTCCAGAACGGAAAACTTGCCAGATCATTGCCGGTCGCACTCGGCACAGCAACAAAAAATGAGAAATACGTCTGGCAAACGCCGGTCGGTAAATTCAAGGTGACAGCAAAACAAAAGGATCCAACCTGGTACGTCCCCCCCTCGATTCAGTCGGAAATGGAGGAGCAGGGAAAAGAGGTCATAACAAGCATTCCTCCGGGACCGGAAAATCCTCTCGGCAAGTATGCCATCAAAACCTCGTTACCCGGTATTTTGATCCACAGCACCACTAAGCCGTGGTCTATTTACAGCTATGCCAGCCACGGCTGCATCAGGGTGTATCCTGCCCACATGGAGGATTTTTTCAAAGAAGTGCGGGTCAACACTCCCGGAGAGATAATCTATAAGCCGGTAAAACTTGCCGTTACTGAAAACGGCAGAATTTTTCTGGAAGTGCACAAAGATGTTTACAACAAGGGAACTTCACTTGCCGCAGAAGCGAAAAGCATGATCGAACGGCGCAAAGTGTCGGGGCAGGTCGATTGGCAGAAATTTGAAGCCGTATTGAAACAGAAAACCGGCATAGCTGAGGATATCACCCTTTGACAATCCAGGTGCTATGCTGACCCTGCCACGTTATTTCAGTCCGTAGAGCTGACGGTAAATGGCCGCCGAAGCGTACACTTTCTTCACATAGTCCCGCGTTTCCTGATACGGGATACTTTCGATGAACTCGTCCTTTTTCAACTCCTTCAAGTTTTTCCTCCACCGTTCGACGGCACCCGACCCGGCATTGTAGGCCGCCGCAACAAACACCACGTCATTATTGTAGGATTTCATCAGGTCATGAAGGTGTTTTGTCCCCAGCCGGATATTAACTTCGGGAATTGTAAGCCGTTGCGGATCAAAGTGCCCCTTTTCCCTGGCTGTTTGCTGTGCCGTGGCCGGCATCATCTGCATGAGACCGATGGCTCCCGCACTGGACCGAATTGCAGGCGAAAACGCGCTTTCTGCACGGATGAGCGCATATACGAGGGCTTCAGACAGATTGTTCAACGCAGCGTTCCTGCTTACAAGCTCCGTATAATCGAGCGGATAACCTGCCGTCCAGAGCGGAAGAGACCCTTTTTCCCACGGAATGGGGCGATTCTGCATAAAGAGCGGAATTGCAGAACTGTAGTCTCTCATTTCCAGATAAATTCTGGCTAGACCGGGAAACAGCCCCTTTTTCTCTCCGTTTTTTTTCCGAAGTGCCGACAACTCGGCGCGAGCCTCGTCGATTAATCCCAGCGATGCCAGCATACGGGGCTTGTCAAATCCTGTGAGCAGAGGCAGTTCAGCGATAGCATTCCGGGCACCAAGCGGTTCACGGATATCCCTGATCCCCTTCTGATCACGATGCCATGTGGCATAAAAACCAGCGGGGAACTCGTCAAGGAGTGTGCGGTAGTAAGATGCAGCATCCGGAGAATTACTGTTTTCATACGCACGCGCAAGCCAGTACAGACACTTTTCCCGCTGTGAATCGTCTTTGAGAAGTTTTTTGAATGACTCTATTGCCGTAGGGTAATTACCCTCAAGATAGCGGCACCATCCCGCTTCCCAGGCAGCACGGGAGATGAATTTCGACTCTGGAAATCGAACTGCAAACTGTTCAAACAGCTTGGCGGCTTCGGCAAACTGGCCGAGCGTGCGCCGCAGTCCGGCAGCCTCCATCAGCGCATCGTCGGCAAATTCCTGTTTTTTCCCCTCGGCGGCAAGCTCAAGATAGGCCACCACTACGCGTTCACTATGTTCCTGGCGCTCAAGTGCCTTGGCATGCCAGAAACGTGCTTCGGAACTTACATCGTGCAACGTCGATACCGCAACCTTGGCAAACTGTTTTTCGGCCTGCTTGTACTGCCTCAAACGGTAGAGAGTCAGCCCCTTCCTTAATTCGATACGGCTGACAAGAGGGGGTGTCTGTGCTACGGCGAGGGCCGTATCGAGATTACGGAGCGCCTCCGCATAACGGTTCTGTGAATACAACGATAAGGCCCGCTTCAAAAGGTCCTCCGCTGATAAAGAAACACCCTTCACGCCGCTTTTTTCCATATTTTTCATGCGCTCATCAGCCTTGCCCGCCTGTGGTGCTGCCGGGTTATTCAACCAGATCGAGTTGTATGCCTGCATCGCTCCCGACTTGTCGCCAAGCTCCTCCCTGCAGCGTGCCACATGATAGAGTGCATCAACCGCATCGGCACCGGACGGATATTTTTCTGCAAAAGCCTGCATAGCTGTCAGGGCTCCCTTGCAATCGCCAGCCTCGACGAAAATATCGGCGTAGAGCTTGACGGAACGGCGCAGCTGCTGAGAAGTCGGGTATTTTGCAGCAACCGATGCCGCCATCGCCGATGCATCCTGATACTTCTTCAGCTTGAGCAGCGCTTCTGCCTGATAGAGCGTAGCGTAATCCGCCAGCAGCGGCAATTTCTGTTCGGCCTGCATCAGCAGCGGTAGCGCCTCATCCGGCTTGCCGCTCCGAAGAGCCGCCACCCCCATGATGAAAAATCGCTGGGGAGCCTCCGACATTTTTGCCGCCACGGAGTAGGCTGCGGTATAATCACGCTCGCGGAAAAGGGTGGATGCACGGAGTTGTGGATCGTCTGCAGAAGATATGACCGGTAAAGAAAAGAGAAAAGTCAGTATATACATTAACACAAAATTAAAACGAAACAACATGGCAGCTACCTTTCGATAAAAAGGCCGTGAGCGCCTGCTCATGGCCGGAGTGCTGTTCTCTGGGTGATGCGGAAAACGATCAGGGGGTCAGTTTTTTGATAACGGCATCAGCAAGCTCTTTCGCCAGCTTCCTGCCAAGTTGGGCTTTTGCAGCAACCGCTGAACTGCGATCATGTTCGTAAAAGCCTTCCACAGGTATAAAAAACTCCAGGGACGGTGAGTTTTTACCCGGTTCATACAGGTATATCCTTGATTTAACCTTCATTTCAGTGGAACAGCAGCTGGAGTTTTCCACGTACCCCCAGATATCACCGGAGATATAAATCTGCTTGATCAACCAGGCAGGTTCCACCTCTTTCAATTCATCCTTTAAAATTATAAATCGACCTATTTTTGTCTGTGCGCGGCGGGCATTCAAAAAATCGACAAACTGATCAAATACCGGTTCACCGAAGTCGGGGGGAACCAGTGTGGCGTCAAACGGTATCACATACAGCGCCTCACGCTCGACGGAAGCATCAATATCAGCGTAGTTTCTGGTTTTTGCCGACGCAGCGCAGCCGGTCATCAGGAAAACCATGGCAAACAGCAGATAAAGGCCGAGCCATCTCACAATCCCCTCCGGGCCAGTTCTTCCTGATAAAACTTCTGATAAAGAACTTCGTAGTCGCGACTGCCGGGAGCTTTGTTGCGCAGCTTGGCCCTGACCGCCGCTTCAACCTCCTCCGCAGCGCCGAAAAAAGCTCCCAGTGAACGCTTGACTGTTGACAAAGCCCGCTGGTCATCAGAAAAATCGGCCAATTCATTGCGCCAGATTCGATTCATGATTTCGTGGGCCAGCGTCGAAATCCGGTCTTCAGATAATGACATTAGATCCCCTTACAGAACAATTTTCCGCTCTCTGGCCAGTTTGTCCTTAATCATCTTAAGCATTTTACGTCGGTCAATTTCGGCTGCCCCACGCCCCATACCAGCCATGGTTTCATCGAGAATCTTCTCGGCATCACGTTCGAGCTTCTGTTCACCGGCAAAGTTATCAGAAATCGCCCCGACAATACCTTTGACCACAGTGCCCTGAGCGCCCTGTGCCACAATCAGACCCTCGACGGTAAGATCCCGATATATTATTTCTGCCAGACGCTGGAGCTGATCAGCTTTAAGTCGCATATTCTCCTCAAGCGAAAAAGGTCTGCTGCCCAGCAGACCACATTTGATGGTGTAACGACCACATAATTTCAGGCAGAATATCAATAAAATTTCGCTCATTCTACTCAATACACACGAAAAAGCAATCTCAAATGCCAGACTCCATGCAGCCTTTTAGTAAAATTGAATACGACCCACTTGATTTTATTGCCTTGCCCTGTCATAATACATAAAATTTTTCATGACATTTTTTTATGTATAACATGCACTTTTATGTTGCAATTTGTAAAAAAAAAAACGATATATTCCGTGCAATTCTGCGCGACCATCATTTTGTACCGTAGAACCGAATTTTCCAAACACACATAATCGGGAGGACACAGATGAGCGAGGACACAAACATTGCGGCAGCGGGGACGGAAAATCAGTCTGAAGATCTCATCAACAAAGGAATATACCGGACAGCCCTGGTAGCCAGCAAGACCGCCGCCGGTGCAGGCCTCGGCGTATGCGCCGCCATAGGTGCCGTCGTAGCTGCGGGACTCACCTGCGAAATTGTTGTGCCGGCCATCCTGCTGATGAAGGCCTGCGGATTTGCCGGCGGAGCACTCGGCTTCTGCTCCGGATTAAAAAAGTAACGTCGAATATATACTGCTGAGCGGAGGGTTCACAATGCTTAAAAAACTAGGCCGTTTTTCGTCCGGTGTCAAAGAAGGCGCAAGAGTCATGCTGAATGCCAGCGGAGCGGCACTCGTCTCAATGTACGACAAGAGTGCCAACAGCGTAAGCCGTCTGCGGTCAACTGTACTGCCCACCGAGCAGCACAGGCTCGAGCAGACAGTCCGGGAAAACACGGCAAAGATTCACTCTCTGCAGTGGGAAATTGGTATGGCCCGTACACGGAAGTTTGAGGCTGATTCGGCCGATGACTTGGAACTGAGAGCCAATATCGTCAGAGTGCAGGACTGTGAAAACAGAATTGCGGAAATGAAAACGCGCCTCGCCGAAATCGACGTGGAGAACAAGAATCTCGCGGCTATCAGAAAAGCGGCCAAACAGAATATGAAAACAGCCCCCGCAAGTACAGCCCCACCGGTCGAACCTCCATCATCAACCTCCGCTGCTTATGAGGAATCTGCAGAAATTCTCACCACACCGGCGGCCGCCGGTTCCACACCCGAACGAAGTGATACCGTACGAGTGATCGGTCGCCGTTCCAAAAAAGAAACTACTGCCAGTGATGAGTCCGAAAGTATGGCGGCGTAACGGTCTGCCGTGACAGCGGATTGATGCAATGACATCCTCTCTGCGCACTGCGTTGAGGGGATGTCGTGCAAAAGAGCTGTTTTTTGTTCCGTCATCTGCGAGGCCGGGTGGAAAAGTCTGACATTATTTGATACCGTGCCACGCAGTATCCACTTTTTGTTCGCATGAAGGAGAATATATGATAACAAACTATCCGAAACTGGTGGCCCTGGGTAAAGGGGCCGGCGCCGGTTCAGGAACCGGCATCGCGACAGGAGTTGCATTCGGTACCAGTCCGTGGGGTACTTCGGCGGTTTGCGGTGCGATGTTTGGCATGGGCTTGCTTTTCCCGCTGGTACTGATTGCCTCAATCGGTTATCTCGGTTACAAGGCGGCACTTACTGATGTGGAAAAAGTCCCGGGGAGTGGGTTCAATCCGCAGGCCCCTGCCACGTACCGACCTTTGGATGACGGGCGCCTGTTTCACCCCTGCCAGACGACACTGACCGACGCATGCAGGAATATCGCCGGAACGTGATTGTTCAGAATAGAGCGTAGCGCCAGCATCGATAATGCTTTTTGTCTGTAAATCAACTTTTGTGTACAATTCTGAAAGGAGTTCGATGTGGTTACCAGAAAATCGGGGTCCGATGATGATCGTGACCATGAAATAGACTTAAGCAGCCGAATTGCAAAACTGACATCATCAACGCTGGATGCGGCCACTGATTTTTTCAAGGCCGGCGAATCGGGATTCAAGCAGATTTTCTCGCCTAAAAAAACGCTGAAGCGCCAAAATCAGCCTTCCCGCGTGGTCAGGAAGCCGTCCGGAGATGTGAGTATGCCTCCAGCTGCACCGGTTGTTTCATCATCGATTGCCGAGCTTGAAAAGAAGCTGGAGATAGAAAAAATAATCAACCTGAAAAAAATTGCCGACCTGGAACAGGTCATCAAGCATGTAAGCCACGAAGCCGCTGATCTTGCCGCGCAGCTTGGAAAACGTATCGGCACAGAATCATCGAGCGCTTTTGACCGTATCAGTGACATGGAAAAGAAACTCTTTGCCCGGGTTTCTGAAGAAATTGAAAAACGGGTCGCTGGGATTGCGGCCGCCCTCCCCGTCCCAGATGACAAATTAACCGAACGAATATTGCTCCAGCGGATCGCTGAACTGGAAAGCAGGATCGAACGGGAAAACAGAGATATACATGCAAAACTGAGCGAACTGGAATGCCATGTTGCCGCCGAAGTGACTGGCCCCCCGTCATCCGACACGCTTCAGGAAAAAGTTGCGAGCCTTGAACGTGCCATTGCAGGAGAAGGTGTGATAACTACCCGCTTACTTCACGACCTCGAAGAGCGGCTTGTGAACGAAAGCAGAATCCTGCAGGATAAATTGTCTGCGCTGGAGACAAGCATGTCGATGAATGGGGCTTCAGGCGTCTCTTTCGACCATGTTGAATCCGTGATCGCTGAACTTGAACGCAAAATAGAAGCTGAATGCACGCTAACAACTGAAAAGATGAGCGACCTCGCAAGCAGGCTTGAATACGAAAACGGGTGCATTCGTGAAACTCTGGCTGGAGTGGAGAAAAAACACGGTGCCCTGGTGGATACTGTTCAGACAGGCATTGCCGAACTGGAGACCCGGATTGAAGCTGAAGGGATCATAACCGGCCAGAAACTAAGCGAACTGGAACGCAGACTTGACCGTGACAGCAGGAGCATTCTGGAAAAAATGATCCGGCTGGATAACAGAGTAAATGCCGAACTTGAAACGGTCGCTCAACCGGAATCCCATTCTGATGACAATGAAAAAATTGCTGACCTTGAAAACCGAATCGAGCAGGAGCGAAGAAACAACCTTGAAAAAAGGCTCGACCTGATAAAATTGATAGATGCCGAAAAGAGCTCCGGTGTGGTAAAAATAACCTCTCTGGAAAATAGACTGGTAACACTTGACGGACGCGTACTTGCGTTGGAAAATAAAGGGCCGCACTCGTTCAAATTTGCAGCAGAATCAGCAACGGCCGAGAAATCAAAAGCGGCTGCAACCAGACTGGAACAACGGCAGCCTGCCGACGTGGAAGCTGAGGGCCACAAGCCGGATTCAATTAAGACATTATCGGCCAGCACCAGAAAAATTATGAATAATGTTCAGGTGTCTTCTGGCGAACCGCATGCCTCTGAAGAAACTGCCGTACCTAAAAACACCGTCAGAACAGTTCCTGTACTTGGCAAGATGAATGTGCTGGCTGGTCTGGCTACGGCAAACAAGTCCTATACTCTTGAAAACAGACCGGCAGGAACAAAAAAAACAAAAGGAGTCTCTCTACATGAACGACACACCTGACAGCAGCGCAGTTGAAGAAGAGTATTATGAAGAGCTCAGCACCGGTCATCGCGCCGCTCTGCTGGTGGGAAAGACGGCGGCCGGACTGGGAGTCGGGGTTGTTGCCGGCATAGGTATGGTTGTGGCCGCATCGGCGATTGAGGTTTTAGTTCCGGCCTTCCTGCTGCTCAAGGCATTCGGCCTCACCGGTGCTGCCGTCGGCTTCGTGCAGGGGCTTAAAAAAGATTGACCGAAAAGCTAGCCTGACACAGCTCCCTCAAAACAGAACAGGCCCCGTTTTCCACCTGGATAACGGGGCCTGACGTGTCAATACATCATTCAATTCACTTACCGCAGCATTTTTTGTACTTCTTGCCACTGCCGCAGGGACAGACATCGTTCCGGCCGGCCACTTTCTGGCTTTTTGCCGGCTCCTGGGGCCGTTCCTCATCACCCGTCAAATTGAAAACGAGCTTTTTGCTGCGCTGCTCCTCTGCCATCTCCTCTATCTCTTCGCCGCCGTGCTCGATCTGAACCCAGTAGATGCGCTCTACAACCTCTTCGCGAATCCGGATGATCATCTCCATGAACAGATTGTAGGCCTCTTTCTTGTACTCCTGCTTGGGATCTTTCTGACCGTACCCCCGCAGACCGATGCCCTCCTTGAGGTGATCGATGTTGAGCAGGTGATCCTTCCAGTGCGTATCGATGGCCTGCAGCATCATGACTTTGATCAGGTGGTCGACCAGCTCGTCACCCATCTCGTCCACTTTGGCATCAAAGATGGAGCGAGCCTGCTCCCTGAGGGTATCGCCAAAATTTGTGGGGTTTAAACGGCTGAGCATCTCCGGCGGCAGGTCCAGCTGGAGATTAAAACATTTATAAACGATCTCGCCAATCCCCTGCCAGTCCCACTCGTGCGCAGGAACCTTGTCGATTGCGTAACCGGAGACAATTTCACCAATTGTTTCCTCGAGCATGTCGAGAAAGCTCTCTCTAATTTCCAGGCCGGCAAGAATTTCACGGCGCTGGGTGTAGATCACTTCGCGCTGCTTGTTCATGACATCGTCATATTCGAGCAGGTGCTTGCGGATATCGAAGTTGTGGGCCTCAACCTTTTTCTGGGCGTTTTCGATCGAGCGCGAGATCATCCCGTGGGTAATGGCCTCCCCCTCTTCAATCTTGAGCAGATCCATTATCCTGGCAACGCGCTCCGAGCCGAAGATACGCAGCAGATCATCCTCAAGCGACAGGTAGAATTTCGATGAGCCGGGGTCTCCCTGACGCCCGGAACGACCGCGCAGCTGATTGTCGATACGACGCGATTCATGCCGTTCAGTACCGAGGATATGCAGTCCGCCAAGAGCAACGACCTCATCATGCTCTGTCGCACATTCGACTTTGAACTTCTCCAGGAGTGCCTGATACTGTTCATCGGTCGCCTCCGGATTGACCCGGCGCCACTGTTTTGCAAGAGCATCAGGATTACCGCCCAGAACAATATCGGTACCGCGGCCGGCCATGTTGGTGGCAATGGTAATAGCCTCCTTACGCCCGGCCTGGGAGACGATTTCTGCTTCCCGCTCATGCTGTTTGGCGTTCAGTACGTTGTGCGGAACCCCCTGAAGTTTGAGCAGCTCGGAGAGCACTTCCGATTTTTCGATCGATATGGTACCGACCAGACAGGGCTGTCCTACCGTGTAATGTTCCTTGATATCATCGATAACTGCCTTGAATTTCTCTTTTTCGGTTTTATAGATAACGTCGGGGAAGTCGGGGCGCAAAAGAGGACGATTGGTAGGAATGACGGTGACTGCCAGGTTGTAGATTTTGTGGAACTCTTCGGCCTCGGTGTCAGCGGTTCCGGTCATGCCGGACAGCTTGGCATACATGCGGAAGTAGTTCTGAAACGTGATGGTCGCCAGGGTCTGGTTCTCATTTTCGATTTTGACCCCCTCTTTGGCTTCGATGGCCTGATGAAGGCCGTCGGACCAGCGACGCCCCGGCATGAGGCGACCGGTGAATTCGTCGACGATCATGACCTCGCCATCTTTCACCACATAGTCAACATCCAGCCGGTACATGGCATGAGCGCGCAGAGCCTGGTTGACATGATGCAGTATCTCGATGTTGCGCGGATCGTAGAGATTGTCCACCTTGAGCAGTTTTTCGACTTTCAGTACCCCCTGCTCGGTCAAGGCAGCGCTCTTGGCCTTCTCATCGATGGTAAAGTCGCCGGTGTACTGCTTACGCTTTCCGGAGATTGTGTTGGCCTCCACTTCGAGTACCTCCCCTTTCTGCAACTTGGGGATGATCGCATTGATGACGTAGTATTTGTCGGTAGAATCCTCGGTCGGGCCGGAAATAATCAGAGGTGTTCTGGCCTCGTCGATCAGGATCGAATCAACTTCGTCTACAATGGCGTAATTGAAACCGCGCTGGACATAATCAGCAAGATCGAACTTCATGTTGTCACGCAGGTAGTCAAAGCCAAATTCGTTGTTTGTACCGTAGGTAATGTCAGCAGCATAGTTGATCCTGCGCTGTTCGTCTTCGATGCCGTGAACGATAATGCCGACGCTTAATCCCAGAAATCCGTACAGGCGCCCCATCCACTCCGAGTCACGCCGCGCCAGGTAATCATTGACCGTGACCACATGGACACCTTTGCCGGAAATGGCATTCAGGTAGGCCGGCAGGGTTGCCACCAGCGTCTTACCTTCGCCGGTTTTCATCTCGGCTATTTTTCCTGAATGGAGCACCATCCCGCCGATCAGCTGCACATCAAAGTGCCGCATCCCCAACACACGTTTTCCCGCCTCACGGCAAACCGCGAAAGCCTCGGGAAGCAGCGCGTCCAGCGATTCTCCTTTGGAGTGACGTTCTTTAAATTCGGCAGTCTTTGTCGAGAGCTGGTCATCCGACAACTGAGAAGTTGACAATTCGAGGGAGTTGATTTTCTCGACGATCGGCCACATTTTTTTTAATTCGCGGTCATTTTTGCTGCCAATGATTTTTTTGATCAGGGAACTGAGCATGATTGAAGTAATCTCCCGCTGGTTATCTGAATATTTGCAAAATAGCTTGGTAAAATAGCACAAATAGCACGACTGCTCAACATAAAAGGGTGCTTGAATTTGGTTGCCATTCTAAATGTTTCTGGCATCATATCACCAACGAGGCTCCCAGAAGTGACACCCGAAATGAAACATTCCATCTGGCGATTCATTGACAGCGGCTCCCTGAATGCCGCGCAGAACATGGCACTCGACGAAGCCCTGCTGCTACAGTTTCAGCCCGAGAGTTCCCTGCCGGTGGTACGGATATACCGCTGGGAGCCCCACGCACTCTCGCTGGGGCGTTTCCAGGATGCCGCAGAGGTGCTGAACCTTGATAGATGCCGGTGCTTCAATATGCCGATTGTACGACGGATCAGTGGCGGCGGAACCGTCTATCATGCTGAGGAGTTTTCGTACAGCATCATCTGCGCCCCGCACCATCTGCCGGAATCAACCTCAATCAAGCAGGCATATCGTCTACTGAACAGCTTCCTGATCGCCTTCTACCGGAACTTCGGACTCGATGCTGATTTTTCGGTAAACAGCGTAACAGATATGAATATTCCAATGCATTCGCCATTCTGTTATGCAGGCCGGGAAACCTTTGATATTCTCATTGGAGGACGCAAGATTGGCGGTAACGCACAGCGCAGACTCAGGAATGTGATTTTTCAGCACGGATCGATCCCGCTATTAAACAGGTCACAGGAAGGGGTGCAGTTCATGAAGAAGCCGCCACCGGATTTCAGCAGACGGGTAACCAGTCTGGCAGACGAAGGGGTCAACCTTGCAGATGACATGCTCGTTTATCCGCTAAAGCAGTCGTTACAATCTGCCCTGTGCATTGAGCTTATCGACAGTGACCCGGATGAGGCAGAACTGGAGTACGCCGACAGGCTCGAATCGGATAAATACTGTCGTGACATGTGGAACCTTCACGGAACCACGTCATGACGATCGCACGAAAGCCTGAATGGCTGCGAAAACGGGTATGCCCGGCTGAAGAACAGTCGGCAACACTGAAACTCCTGCAGGAACTTAATCTGACGACCGTCTGCCAACAGGCACTCTGCCCCAATATTTATGAGTGTTTCAGCTGCAGTCGGGCAACCTTTCTGATTCTCGGCAGCCGTTGTACGCGGCGCTGCAGCTTTTGCAACGTGGAAAAAAACATCCCCTTGTCAGTAGACAGCAGTGAAGTGGAACGGGTCGCCGCCGCCGTCACTGCGTTGAAGCTCAAACACGTCGTGATCACCAGCCCGACCCGCGACGACCTGCCGGACGGCGGCGCTGCCATCTATGCTGCAACGGTTGTGGCCATACGAAAAACTTCACCGGCAACCGGTGTTGAATTGCTGATTCCCGACTTCAGAGGAAACCTATCCAGTCTGTTGACTATCATTGCGTCGCACCCGGATATTGTAGGGCATAACATCGAAACAGTACCACGGCTGTATCACGTACGAAACGGGGCGGATTACAGACGTTCATTGAACGTAATCAAAATGCTCGCTTCGCTGTCTCCTGAAATACGGACCAAGTCAGGTGTAATGCTGGGGCTGGGTGAAACAAGGGAAGAAGTGCTGCAGGTGCTGCAAGACCTTCGCAGGCATGGGTGTGACTATCTTACTCTTGGTCAGTATCTGGCCCCCAGCAGGAACCATTTTCAGGTTCAGGAGTATATACCTCCCGATATTTTCGACGAACTGAAGGAAGTCGCCTCTGAACTTGGGTTCAGGCATGTCGAAAGCGGCCCATTCGTTCGCAGCTCATACCATGCCGGCCGGTATGATCAGTGATTCTGAAATTCAGCCCTGCGTAAGCTCTTCGTCCGAAAGTGCCAATCCCTCCAACAAACCAAAATCGCTGACTTTCATCGCGTTGAATCCGAAACGTTCCATAACTCCGATAAGGATCAGCATGCCTGCGATTATCAGATCCTCCCGGCCAGCCTCAAGACCGGGAATTGAAAGCCGCTCTGCAGGAGTCAATGGCATCAGACGGCCATACAGCACATCGATAGCAGATCGCTGCATAACATAATTGTTTACCAGACGGTAATCGTACTCATTCATTTCCATCTGCATGGCAGCCAGGGTGGTGGCCGTCCCCGCCGTTGCAATCAGGACAGATCCGGGCCTGACGGTTACAGCCGCTGATGCCAGCTCGGCCATGAGATCGTCAAGGATAAAACGTATCCGTGCCGTTATGGCATCAATGGTTGCAAACCCTTCTGTCAACCTTACAACCCCCATCGGCATGCTCTTCACAAAGACCGGAACATTGTTATGCGAGATGGTGAACTCGGTGCTTCCCCCCCCGACATCCAGTACGACGAGCTCTTCATGGGCAGTGTCAAGCCCCGATATTACTCCCTTAAGAGTCAATTTTCCTTCCAGTTCACCCGAGATGACATTCAGGGTAATCCCGGTCTGCTCCAGCACCGTTTCGACGAACTCGCGACCATTGACCGCATCTCTCACGGCACTGGTAGCTGATGCCCGCACTTTTGATACTTCAAAACGCCCAATCTCTGCGGCAAATCGGACGAGACAGCTTAGACCTCGCTGTTGCGCGGCGGCAGACAAACCGTGCTCCCTGGTGAATCCCCCGCCAAGCCGCACGATCTCCCGCTGACAGTGAAGCACGTTGAGACGCCCGGCTACCCGCTCCGCTATAAGCAGCCGTGCCGTATTTGTTCCGAAATCAATGGCGGCATAGCGGACGGTCATGCTGAATTCCTCGTCCTGATTGCCATGATACTCCAGCAGATTTCCGAAATCCGGATCAGCGAGGAGAGTATTTCCTGAAACAGCATCGCCGACCGGGGGGGACAAACTCCTGCAGATATTCTTTCAAAATGGGATTGCTTGATCTGGTCAAAACGTCCACGGGCACGATGCTTGGAGGCATGCAGTTCATCTGGACTGAACGGAACTCCCGAAACAACCACGTTTTCAGCCTGCGAAAGTAGAGAACCAACATGTTCCGCAAGGGAAAGGATGTCTTCCATAGCCTCATCGGAAAACAGAATGCCTGACTCTTTACGGCTCAGGGTGCAGTTAAGGATATCCTCGCTGGCATCGCCGATATGCTCAAGACCCGAGACAACCTGGATAAGAGCCGGAATTTCAAACATACATTCAAGTCGCTGTGCACTATTTGACAGGGCGGCCAGGAACGAAGTAATTTCACTGTTGAGCGTGTCCAACAGATTTTCGCGCTGTCGTATGGTTTCGGCGCGCCGGGCGTCAAAATCCGACAGAATGGAGCGGACATCGGCAAACATGCAGGTGACGACGCCAACCATGTGATAAATCTCCTTGCGGGCCTGTTCCAGAGCGATTGACGGCGTTGACAAAATACGATGATCCAGGTACCCGGCAGCCGCAGGCATCGCTCCAATCCCGCCACTCGAAGAACTTTCAATGGTTTTATTGGCCCGTGACACCCATCCGGCCGTGATCAGAAGGATAAGGGACGCCAGCAGACAGGGAAGAGTATAACTGAAGGAGAGGATCGAGTGTCGATCGCTGCGCCCCATGAATGCAGCGAACATTCGTGACAGCTCGGTTCCCTCGGCAGCAAACAGAATCAACGGCACATTTACCAGCAGGGCCACACCGGCGAAAAAGATGGCGATACGTCGCGTTGTCGTGTTGCCACCCACTGCTGAGAGCAGCCCCATAGCTGCCATTCCCACAAGAGAACCACACGACATGGAAAATGCAAACACCGAAACCGTAGCCGCTTCCGGTTCAAGCCCCGAAATGATTGAAATCGTCGATTGCGCAGACTGCACAAGGAAGGCGACCACCGCCCCAAAAAATGTTGCGGTTGCAGCACTTCGATTCAACAAACCATGTCCGAGATCATACAGAAGATTGTGGTCTCGTGCCTGATAGCTCCCTTCGAGAAGCGACAACCCGAGAAAGAGCAGACCAACACCAAGAAGGAGCGTCGCACAGTGTACAAGACGCCTGCTGCGAAAATAATACTTGCCGATGAATCCGGCCAGAATCAGCGGGCCCGAAAGAAGGCTGTAGGGGATAATGTGAAGGTGCAGTGAGAGCGCCGAACCAAGCAGAACTCCTGCAAAAACGCAGATGGACTGGTATGGCGTAAGTACACCGCCGTTGAGAAGGCCAATGGTGAAGATAATGCCGGCACTCCCTGAGCTGACGGCAAATGTCATGACGATGCCGAACAACAGCGAAAAAAAACGGTTGGAAACCATTCGCACGACAAACTGCCGTACCCGTTCGTCAGCAACGGAACGGATTCCTTCCGACATCAGGCGCATACCCAGAAGAAAAAGCCCTATGCCGCCAAGTGCACCTTCAAATGAACTGAATGTCATGCTGCCCCGGTGAGAGTGATCGACTATTTTACAATTTTGAAAGGAAGCGTGAAATCAGGCGGGGATGATTTTGAGGCCCCCTTGCGATACACCAGCAGCTTGAAAGCCTGATGCATGGCAGGGTCAATTTTGAAATAGACAAGCCCTTCAATTTTCATATCCGGAATGACGGTCGTCATGGACAGCGATTTTGTGAAAAGGTCCTGCGGATATAATTCGTAGTAATACGGCAGCGAGGAATTGAAACGGTTGTAGAAGCTGGTTTTCTGATAATCCTCAAGGTAATAAAAACCGACATATGGATACGGCATTAAATAGTAGGAATCCTTCTTCAGCATTTCGCGAACCTTCTCAGGGGTCAGCAGAGAGTATTGCAGACCGGTTTCATCCACAAGCACAAACGAGTCTTCTGAAAAGGCAAGTTCGCCGCTTGATCCATTTTTAATGGATACCATAAAGGCCGTAATGATACTGTCGAGATTATAGCCGCTAATACTGGTCTCATCGGCACGGGCCGCAATCTCCACGCCCTTGTCAACGGCCGTTAGGGAACCATCCGCAGCGTTGATACGCAATCCGGTCGTTGTATCTGGAACGACTCTGACGCTTGAACAGCCTGCCTGGAGCATTGATATAAACAGCAAAAGAATGATGAAGCATCTCATAAGTTATCTCCTGGCGACACCCCGCGTAACCACTCCGAGCCGCCTGTACACCTACATTACCTACATCGCTGCAATCGTAAGAGCGGGAGTAAATCTTGACTGCCCCTCCCCTAATCGTACGGCGATCCAGAGGTCGATGTTAAGTTTGTGATTCACCCTCAAATATTTTTCAATGCGTGCCGCAATCTGAAACGCTGTAGCCACATCTTTTTCGCGGTTCGAAAACCCCTTGTAACTGCACTCAAGTGTGATCGTTTTGCCTGGGGACATTTTCCTGAGTTCCCCGACAACCTTGTCAATCTGCCGATAGACGCGCTGGTCAGGTTGTGTGCTGTTAACCGGAATTACCACCAGCACCTTTTTACTGTCAACCTCTCCTTCGCGTGCCGCAGCATTCGCGCCAAGCAGGGCAGCCAGCAATGTGACCACAGTCACTATGCGCCGTAACGCCGCATTCATTCTAGTTTTCATCCCTGGTGACCAGCAAAAGCAGTTCGGTACGACGGTTGGTCCGTCGCCCCTCCGCTGAACCATTATCGGCTATCGGAGCTGATTTTCCCAGACCCTTGATATAAACTCTGGCGGAATCGATACCCTCGTTACTGATCAGATACGTGGCTGCCACTGTCGCCCGTTTCAGGGAAAGCTCCATGTTGTATGAAAGCGAACCCACATTATCCATATGGCCATCAACCCTGATTATTTTCCACTTTGCATCTTTTCTTAACTCATCTGCCACTTCTGACAACATTTTCCTGCCGGCACCCGAAAGCTGATTGGTACCGGTTTCATACATAGTGTCAGTAAATATGAATTTCCTGTAAACCTTCATTTTCTGCGGCAGGGCGCCCTCCTGCGGGGGCACCTCCCACGAAGACATGCCACCCGCCGGTGAGTCCGAAGAAACCGCGCCTTTACTCTCTACCGAGTACAACGGAGAAATTCCCTTGATACGGTTCATCGTATAGTCAAGAGCAAGCAGTTCGCCATCTTTTGATGATGACTTCTGCGGCAACAGCGAGACCTCGTCGTTCTCTGTTCTGAGCGGGATAACTACCGGAATTACCGGAGATGTAAGGTTGGATGATGCCTGCACCGGAATTACCGGGGATGTGAGGTTGGATGATGCCTGCTGCGGTGATATCTGAATCTGTCCATATGGCTTTATGATTATGTCTTCCCTGTCCGCCTCTACATCCACCTCCAGCTTGCTGACCGGAGACGACTGCGGAGATGATGCTTTGAGCATCAGACTGGAAATCGGAATAATTTTAAGCGGCTTAAGCGCCTCGCGGGTTTTGTCTTTTGCTGCGATCCTGCGACCAACCTGTGGTATGGGCTTTACGAAGGTTCCAACTCCCTGACAGGAACTTAGCCCCAGTACAAACGTCATATTCTGGTTATGCTGACTGAAATCACGGGACGCGGAAACATTCAGCGTGAGATGCGGAGAGAGATAGTACTGTATGCCGGTCGATGCCTCCATTAATGTCCCGGAAGTCACTACCAGCCTGCTGTTAGAGGTATCATCTTCAACGCGATACTGTTTTGTTGCGCCGTTAAATTCGGCAAACAGCTTCAGCCTCGGCATCAGCAGATACTCAACGCCGCTGCCGAATGTGATTGAGCTGTCAGGCTTGAATTGCTGCACTGTACCGGGTACCAGATAACCAGCGTAGGAGTGCAGCCCAAAATCCCCTTTGATATATGAGACCACCAGTCTGGCCGACAGGTCCGTAACGCCTTCGATTCTGCGGCTTTCCGAGATGTGACGCTGAGCAAGCAAGTCAACAGCAAGTTTGAGTCCGGGGGAAGAACGATCGCCCCAAAAGCGAAGTTTTGTTCCAAGATCAAGAGTTCCCCTGCCCGATGCGTCTTCATCACCGTTAAACAGCAGATTCGGATAGGCGCCGTACACTTCCCAGAACGTACCAATGCCGAGCGTAAGTGAAACCGGAACCGTCAGAAAATCTTTTTTCAAGGAACCGTTATCCCTGCCATAGCATGACCAGGCACCGACACAGATATTTCCCGCGTCAAGGGTTTCCGCTGACGAAACTTTGATAAGACCGCTCGATCCGGACAGACCGGGACTTGCGGCTGCGGATAGCGGTATCAGACAGGTAATTATTGAAAGGAGGACAAATCTAATCATGGGGATAAGATAATTTCACTCCTCGTACGATACATGCAATTCGGGACATTCCATATGTTCAACCAAGCACCTTTTCTTTCAACTCCTTACCGACCTTGAAAAACGGCAGCTTCTTGGGGCTGACTTCGATCGGTTCACCTGTTTTTGGGTTTCTTCCCGTATATGTTCCGTACTCCTTGATTACGAAACTGCCCAGACCTCGGATTTCAATACGCTCTCCGCTGACCATGGCCTCTGACATGGAAGAAAAAATCAGGTTGACAATTTCTTCTGCACGTCTGTTCGGAATATCCTTGCGCAACGACAGCTGATCCACCAGTTCCGATTTATTCATATTCCCTCCGACTAATGTGGCCTCTGCGGGCAGATTAAAGGGGTACGCCATCAATGACGACATGAACCGAGATATTTCTTAAATACAAATGCAGCATCCTGCTCCCGTCCCATGCTGACAAGCAGTCCATGAAGGGCTTCAGCCGCAGAACGCGCATATGATGTTGACAAAAGTGACGTATATGTTTCGAGCGCCTCGTCACGTCTTCCAGCAACATCAAGCAGCTCGGCACGCATGAGTGCAGCCTGCTCCGGCATTAAGTCTCCGGCAATCATCTGCTCAGTTGTGTCCAGTGCCTCATCGATACGTGAAGATTCGGCGAGCAGTAGCGACAAGTTAAGCCATGCAAGGGAATTTCGCGGATTGCCTGTTATGGCTTGCCGGAAACAACGCTCAGCGTCACTTTGTCTCGCAAGCCGGTATATTATTTTCCCCTTTTCGCAGTCAAAAATATCCCGATCTACCTCAGCGGAACACTTTTCCAGCAGTATCAGGGCTTCCTCGTTTCTGTTACCGCTCGCAGCGACGTAGGCGTATGCAAAATTCTCTCCTAGAGCGGCATAACGCCGACGCTGGTCCTCGGGCAGCTGTTGAATAAGCAGACTATAATATTCAAGCATATCCAACGGTTGTGCGCTGTCCTCAACGTGCGGATCTTCACCGGGCAGTGAGGAGGAACATGATGAGCAGGATGAAGGAGAAACATGGGCCGACGCAGGGACATCACTTTCGAGAGCAACGGGCGAACAGCGACGTAACATTTCCTCCGCCTTTTCCCGTAAGCTTTCATCATAAGTCAGTGTTTTTACTAATTCGAGATGGTCGATCGCTTTATCGGAGTCACCACGAAGCAGTGCTGATTCGGCCTCGTGTAGATTCAGCTCCGCAAGCCTCGAATTTGAACGCTCAATCCGTTCCTCCAACTCTTCGGCAAAGTCATGAAGTGCAGTTTCTTTCCTGCACTTCTGCAGGCCGTCCTCATAACAGGTCCTCGCCTCAAAATAGCGGCGGGTATCATAATAGCCGTCACCTTTTTTCAACATATCCGCAGCTGTTGTAGAAAACAGCGACGTCAGAAATTTTTTCATCCGCGTTCTCTCCTAATTTCTGGTCAGCACGGTAACACTTTCGAGGTGAAATGTCTGCGAAAACATATCCACAGGGACGGATTCTTCCACCTGGTATCCGTAGGTGGCAAATTTTGAACAATCACGGGCAAGAGTCGATGGATCGCATGATACATATATAATTCTTCCGGGTTGCAGGAGGGCAATCTCCTCCGACACAGCTCCTGCTCCAGCTCGAGGGGGATCAATCAACACTGTGTCAAATCTGCGTCCGGAAAGTCTCATTCCGCGCACCCCCCACAATGCGTCGTCATGAATAAATTCAACATTGGTTGCACCGTTGGTGTCCACGTTTCGCATCGCTGACAGAATTGAACCGGCATCCCCCTCAATACCTGCGACAACAGCAACGCCCGGAGAAAGGGGAATGGAAAAATTTCCGTTGCCAGAGTAGACATCCAGCAGGGAATCCTTGCTGGAAAATTTTCCCAGCGTTCTGATCAGTGGGAGCATATTCCTGTTTTGATCCTGGTTTATCTGGGCAAATCCACCGGACCGATACGAAAGCTGAAAGGGAGTATCACCGGGGTCTTCACGCGGCATCTCATACAGCACATCAGCACTGCCCCAAACAAGCTCCGGCTGATTTTGCCCCCCCTGCACAAGCAGCAGCCCCGAACACCCCTCCAATTCACCTGCAGCCTCCCGAAAGAAACTGCTTGTCCCACCAGAATCCTTACCGTTGAGAAAAATACAGATCGCCGCCCCATGGAGTCCGGCATCGATCGCAATATCCGTGATGCGGCTCACACCGGAAAACCGGGAAATGCATTTTTTCAGGTCGATCAACAGCGAGTTAATCGCCGCTACGGCCACCGGGCACCCCTCCCCGGCTTCAACAAGTTCATGGGAACCGGTGCGAAAAAATCCGATGCAGACGGAGTCTCTGTCTATCTTTACCTTGAACTGCACCCGGCTGCGGTACGCGTAGGGCGAGGGGGCTGCTGTCACCGCTCTGATTTTATCGGTACCCACGCGTGCTCCGCGCCACATGGCCTCGGAGAACAGCTTGTATTTCTGCTCAAGCTGGGTTGAATACGATACATGCTGCCACTGGCAACCGCCACACTCCCCAAAAATCGAACACGCGGGATCAATACGCGACGGCGATGGGACTGTAATCGAGGTAATTTCGGCCATGCAGTACGATTTTTTCTGGCTGACAATTCGAAGAAGCACCTCGTCTCCGGGACAACTAAACGGAACAAAGCAGACCTTACCATCTATGCGGCAGACACCGTTTCCACCATAGGCCAGAGTATCAATTGTTGCAGACAGGGGGGATCTGGTACTCATACGCGGGGCCTTGACCGTTTCATCAGCTTATCAGCCTCCCGACGGACAAAAGCGCGGGGAAAGCGAGGAGATGAAACATATTTGAAGGTGGTCGCCATAAATTTCTCGATCAGTTCATTCTGAACGGAGTATATGTCGTGTTCAGGCACGGCCATTTTGTCGAGAATCATTTCAAAAAGCACGCTGTTACCCAGCCTTTCACTGAATTCAACATATTCATTTTCAGATTCAAAAAAAGATGTCTCAAGCGGAACATCGCAATTTATTAACACATTGACATAATAATATCCACCAAAGTAGTGATTGACGCTCTTTCGCACTCTCAAAACAAGCCCGTTCACAAGCGCAACGCTGTAGCTTGACTGACGCACGTTTTCCGAAAGTTGGCTGGCTGTGTCAATGTTATCGGCCATTGTCAGATATTCCTTCTAATAGAATTACGGAGACAGCGAATACACATAAAACGCATTTTTGCACTATCAGTTGACCAGGTGCCGTAAATTGAATACTATCACCCGAAGGTTGAACATCCTCATACCATGGCGGCGGAATCCCCTGATGCATTCTTACCCTTACACCATAACCGTTTCATCTGAAAAGGGTGGAGTCGGTAAAACAACCCTGGCTGCCAACCTGGCAATATATCTGAAGGCGATGCGGGAAGAGATGCCCGTAACCATATTTTCGTTCGACAATCACTTCACAATTGATAAAATGTTCGAACTCCAGAACCGGGGAAACGCAGAAGATGACGTCCACGCTCTGCTGATGGGTGCTTCAACGGATGACGTCGTTAAAACAGGGCAGTACGGCGTCGGCTACGTGCCGTCGTCAACAGAGCTGGGCGATATTCACGAACGATTCAAGGGGCCGATGACGCTTACAAAAATTCTGGCAGAGTCCGGACTGAGCGGCATCATCATTATCGACACCCGGCCGGATCTCAATATTCTGACTCAGAACGCCCTCTATGCCGCCGACCGCGTGATCATCCCGGTTAAAGACCTGCCGAGTCTTGAAAACTGCAGAAACATCTTTGCACTATTCGACCAGCGGGGCATTGACAAAAAATCGCTGTCGCTGCTCCCCTGCCTGATCGATTCACGCATTAAATATGATGGTATTTTCAAGGACCAGAAAACCCTGCTGCGGGCATTTGCGGCCAATCGCGGTTACCACTGTCTGGATTCATATATTTCAAAAAGTCCCAAGGTGGAGAGCCTCAATACCAACCCGGATGGTAAAATATATCCGATTTTGACCCATGCACGCGGCACTGAGGTTCACAGCCAGTTTATGGAGATCGCCCGAGATGTTTTGCGGGGCCATGACTCCGCTGTAGAAAACAGGGCCTGCCTTTATCACCGATGGCTGCTTGAAAAAGAGGCCACAAAGAAAGACACCTACCTGGCACGGCTGGAAGGATTGGCCGAAAGCTGCCTCATTTGCGGCTCATTACTCGCCGAAAACGGTGACGACCGGAGCTTCTATTACGAAACCTCCGACAAGAGAATCCGCGGATTCCTCCATGGTACTTGCCTGTGCGACATGCTCAGCTCGGCGCTGTACGGCATCAGCGAGGGATCGCCCACATTTGATGCAGCGCGGCGCTTGATCGCTGAAAAAACGTCTCAAGTGGTATCGCTGTTTATCCCCCGAATCGAAGACGGCCGACAGATTCTCGATTACCGTCAGATCCGCATGAACGGGGAGGAACTCTTTCAGAAACATGTCGCCTTGACCGGCTTTGAGTCGGGAGTTTTTGACGGTGTTAACGACAAGCTCTTCCTGCTGCTGAACGAGTCCCTGGCAGGATTTGCCGGGAATCTGCGGGAAGGAGGTTATCTGACCGTTTTCCCGGTTGACCCGTCAAACCCGGAAAGAATCCTGCACGAGGAATCATACAGGATTGTTCAGCAGATGCGGAAGTATGGTGAAATGTCAAGCCCGCTTACCGAACAAGTTTCGACGCCGGAACAAGGGTAACCCCCTGCTGCACCAGGCCGGGCAGGGCCTCCGCCAGAGCGGCAATGGTAGCCGGATGGGGATGGCAGATTGCTATGGCGGCTCCACTCCGCTTCGCCGTTCTGACAGCCTCTGCAAGCTGCCCCAGGATGTAGGAGCGATCCTGCCGGTTGTCGAGAAACACATTGCGTCGTCCCGATTTCACACCCACCTCCCGAGCAACCTGCAGCCCGGCGCTTTCTGATGACGTCGCGCTGTCAATGAAGTAGAGATTTTTCCCCTTCAATACTCCGATCACACTGCGCATCTTGTCCGCGTGCTCAGTGAACTCTGATCCCATGTGGTTGTTGACTCCTACCGCACCGGGAATATCCCGGATGAATCCTGCAACCCGTTCACGCAGCTCGTCGTCAATCATTGAAACCAGCAGACCATTCGACTCCAGACGTCTCCCCGGCCACCCTTTCGACTGCATCGGTATATGAATCATAGTTTCGATACCATGCTCAGCAGCAAATGATGCAACATCGCGAAAATTTTTCAGCCCGGGAATGATTGAAAATGTTAACGGGACACCGATTTTACTCAGGGAACGGGCCTCAGCAAGGCTGCTCCCCATGTCATCTATGATCACTGCCAGCTGACCGCTTCCTGAAACAGCAACGGGTCTGGGCTTTTTGTCCGTCGGCACGGTATCCCGGGGGTAATCCTTGTCCGGGCGCGACGGTGGTGTCGGCGGAGGTTCAACAGCCGGCGGTACATCACGAGGCACCGCCGGTGGCGTTACGTTTGCAGTCTGAGGTGGCGAAACGGGCGGAGGTACAGAAGGTTTGGCCGGCTGCTGCGGGGCCGACAGAGTACCGCCACCCGTCGTATCGGCGCTTTCTCGGCCTCGATGCACGTAAGAGGCGATGAAATAACCTGCAACGGCGCATAACATGAGCGCGAGCAGCGCGAGAACGACAACTGCAGCACTTTTCGACTTTTTAGGTTTTTTTTTCTTGTTTGCTGTTGTCACGGATTAGCGGGGCGGGGCGGATTTTTCGCCGAAGCCTTTTCGGTTTTCTGCTGTTTCAATAACCAATGGGCAACCAGAATGTAGTCGTCAATAAAATCCTGCTTCCCGTCAACATTCAGGTCAAAAGGCAATTTGGCCGACTTTGCCGGCGTTCTTGCAAGCAGGGATTCAACTGCAAAGTCCGCCCCCCCCAGTTCTTTGGCAACTACTGGGTCAAGTGGCGGAACAACAACCAGCGGAAGCTCCACCTGAGATCCCTGCAAAAGTACCGAAAGCCGCACATCGAATTTGCCCAGAGACGGCAACGCCTCGAGCTCCCATTGCTGAGGTGACGGATGTCGTAATCCCTTTAAATGTGCCCCCTTGAAAGAAAAACTGGGGACGGTCGAAGAGTCCGGCAGGGAGATTGTAAGCAGAACGGATGATTTCCCGTCTGAAACAGAAATCGGAGGAGACTGGGTGAAGGCGGCAAACGTTTCACCGCTGCGGTCAAACAGTTCGGCAAGCCTACGCAACGTCCTCGGTCCTTTGTATGTTCTGAACAGCTCCAGAACACCGGGTAAAGAGTTCAGCGGCGGCAGCTTGGCAGCAACATTTTTTACCGGTGCGACTTCATCGTTTTTTATCGGTGCCACCGTCGCAGATGCGACCACCTGCTCACCGGTCTTCTGATTCTGCACCTGATAATCGCGCGACACCGTAGAGCGCTGCTGATCGTCACGATACGGCTCATTCTTCTGTTCCTGGCCGCCACTAACGCCACCAACCGACGAAGTAACGGACGACATGGAGCCTGTCCCTGTCGTTACCGCATGGGAGGATTGGCCCGTCGCACCAACTGTTGCGGCATTTCCGCCCAGGCTACTGTCCTGAACAGCACCGGCCTGAACGCTTTGCGGAAAGACAACCGACTGAGTGGCAACCCTGGTTGCTTCCTGGGTGATCACATCAGACTTCAACTCCGGCGGCTGCACCTGCGCTGCACCTGTTTTGGTAAAATTTACCGTGGCCAAAACACCTCCCTCTTTAAAGGAGCCGTTTGCAACCAGATAGACCACCCGTACAATTCCCGGTGTGGCTATGTTTTCAACCTTGATGGCCTTGGCAGTTAGGGCAACCGGACCATCGGTAATCTGCGGCAAACTGAGGGACACCGCATCATAATTAAGACTGAAATCTATTGCTGCAGCATTATCGACATTTGTCACAGAAACGACATATGAGTTTTCTGCCGCCCTGGTAACAACAACCGTAGCCGCCGCATGCACCGATTGAGCCCCGAACATGGCACAGGCCAGTACGACGAGAAGCAGATTTCTGATATACATCAGCAGATACACCTCGAAAAAAACCGTTATTTGACGTTCGTCATATTCTTGACCAGCTCCCACCCTTTGAGCAGGTCGAGCGCCCGCATGGCCTGATAATCGTTTTTCAGATTATCTTCCTGCTTGATTGTCTGCTTGTCAGGTTTTTCGTCTTTTTTCTCGCCTTTTTTGTCACCAGGTTGCGCAGATCTGTCATCGCTTTCAAAATGGTTCTCCAGGTCTTTTTCACGCAAATGCAGTGAATCCTTCTTTGAAACCGTTTCTTTAGGAAACTCAACCTGCTCCACAACAATGTCCGGGGTTATCCCTTTGGCCTGAATTGAGCGCCCCTTCGGGGTGAAATAGCGTGCCGTAGTAAGTCGCAGGCCGGAATCGTCAGACAGCGGTATAATTGTCTGAACCGAACCTTTTCCGAAACTCTGCGTTCCCATGATGATTGCCCGCTTGTGGTCCTGCAAGGCACCGGCAACGATCTCGGACGCACTTGCACTTCCCCCGTTTATCAGTATCACCAGCGGATAATTCGGCTCTTTGCCACCCGATTTGGCTGTAAACTGCATTTTTGAGTCTTTTTCCCGCCCTTCGGTATACACGATCATCTGCCCTTCCCGCACAAAATGATCAGCAACCCTGACCGCCTGGTCGAGTAATCCGCCGGGATCGTTGCGCATGTCAAGAATAAGCCCCTTCAGCTCCCCTTTGTTCTGCTCCTTCAGGGTTTTTAAAGCCCTCCCAAGATCCTCATCTGTCTTCTCCTGGAACTGTGCTATCCTGACATAGCCGTACCCGTCGTCAAGCATCTTCGAACGGACGCTCTTGACCTGAATAACATCCCTGACAAGCGGAAACTCCTTCGGCTTTTCAAACCCCTCACGCATGATCGTCAGGATGACCTTGGTTCCCTTCTGGCCACGCATACGTTTAACAGCATCATTGATGTTAAGATCTTTGGTAAACTTCTCATCAATTTTGAGGATCATGTCGCCGGATTTTATCCCCGCCTTGAAGGCCGGTGTATCCTCGATGGGGGATATGACCGTGAGAACACCGTCTTTGATAGAAATTTCAATGCCCAGACCACCAAAGGTACCCTTGGTGTCTATCTTCATTTCCTTGTACGTATCAGGCGGCATGAACGAGCTGTGGGGATCAAGGGACGAGAGCATCCCGTTGATGGCACCGTAGACCAGCTTTTTGGTATCGGCCTCTTCGACATAGCTTTTCTTGATAATCGCCATCACATCGGTAAAAAGCTCGATCGACTCATAATCACTCCCCTTTCCCTCTGCAGAACTGTGCCGCTGGGAGCTGATTACAATAAAAAACGACAAGGTCGCTACAACAATACCAAACCAGACAATTACCTTTTTTTTCTTACCGCTTTGTGGATTCATCTCTTCCCTCCGGATATTGAAAATTTAAGAATAGGTTATCGAACCCAGCCGGCCGGATCTACCGGCTTTCCTTGGTGTCGTATCTCAAAATAGAGAACCGGGCCTTTGGTGGAGTCGACATCACCGACCTGAGCAACCGTTTCATGACGCGCCACTTCGGCACCGACTTTTTTGGTGATTCTGGATGCGTGGGCATACAGACTCATGTACCCGCCCCCATGATCGACAATGACCATGTTGCCATATCCTTTGAAATAATCGGCAAAAATAACGCTGCCGTCATACACCGCCTTGACCTCACTCCCCTGTCCGGCCGAAATCGTCAGCCCCTTGCTGAATGTGAACGAATTGAATTCCGGATGTTTATGCTTGCCAAATGTTTCGAGCACCTCACCACGTACCGGCATCGCCATGCGTCCCTTTTGGGAAGCGAATCCGCGGTCTGGCACTTCGGGCAGGTCAGGAAGCGGCTTTAGCTTGTTGCCAGGCTTTTCATGTCGCGTCGCATGCTTCTTTCGGCTGAGCATCTCAAGACGCTCAACCATCTGCTGCAGACGGAAGGCATTCGCCTGCAACTCCTTTAACGAAGCCTCGTAGCTCTCGCGTGTCTGGCGGACCTTTCCCAGATAGGCCGTCTTCCTGTTCTTTTCCTGTTCAATTTCCCGCTTCTTCTGGGCAATACCGAACTTGATTCGCTCTTTGGTTGACATGTCGCGCTCAAGCGTAATCTTCAGTTTTTTCAGTTCGTCAATTTTCTGATTGTATTCCGCAAAGATTTTCTTATCATTGTCGAGAATCGAACGCATGTAGCGAAGATTTTCCGCTATCTGCGGAAAGGATTCCGCCGAGAAGAACATACGGAGCGTCCCGAATTCCCCCGCTTTGTAAAGTGATGAAAGTCTCCGGTCGATCTCCGCGCGCTTGCGCATGGCTTCATCAGAAACCCGCGCTATTTCACTCCCCGTTTTATCAAGATTGGATTCTACTCCACGCAGGTCACGGTCAAGCTTCCCGAGGTCAGACTCCTTCTGGCCAATACTGCGCGTTATCTCCTGCAGTTCCGTAGAGATCACCGCCTCTACTTTACGCGTGGTAGTGATCAGCTGTTTCTTGGCATTAATCTCCCGCTTGACCCCGCTCAACTCGTCTTTCGGATTCTGCGCAAAGAGTGGAGCCGCCACGGAGAGAAACGCGAAAACTATGGGAATTATGCGCAGCATGTATCCTATGCGTCGATGAACCGTTTCAGGGAAGAAAGACTTCCGATGAAACCAAGCAGGGAACCTGTCAGCAGCAATGCAGCCAGATATTCCGGTGGCAGAAAGGCCAGCCCGGAAACTGCAGGAGTAAACGCCAGAAAATTCCCGGCGTTATAAAGAACACCTTCGTAGAGAATGAACAACAGAGTCAGCGCAATGGCTGCGCCGGCGGCCCCCTGAATTACCCCTTCGAACAGAAATGGAGCTTTAATAAAAAAGCGGGTGGCCCCCACCAGCGACATCACTTCCAGTTCATCCCGCCGGGCATAAATAGTAAGTTTTATTGTATTGGAAACGATGAATACCACGGCGACAAGCAGAAAAGCCCCCAAAAGCCCCCCCAAAAGACGCATGACCGCCAGAAAGGAATTAAACCGGCGAACCCACTCCTCACCATACTGCACCTCCGTAATGCCGGGTACTTTTTTCAGCTGAGCAACAAAACGCTCGACGCCCTCGGTATCTCGGTGGGACCTGGTAAGAGCAATTTCAAATGAAGTCGGCAGGGTTTCAGGCCGGACACCTTCCAGCAGCGTTTCCTGGCCACGCAAACGAACTTTAAAGCGCTTGAGCGCCTCTTCGTGGGTAATGTACGTGACGTTCTGAGCCCCGGGCAGCGCCATGATCCTGCCACGCAGCAGCGACTGATCTTTGGCCGGAATATCCTTGTCAAAGTAGGCCGTGACCTGAACCCGCTGACTCCAGTTTTCGGCAGCATTCTCAAGGTTCACAAAAATGAGGAGAAATAACGAAACAATCAGCAGTGCAAGGGTGATCGTCCCGATCGTCACAACATTGACAAAGACATTCTGACGGATATTCGTCAGAGCCCGCCTGAAGAAGTATCCCCCCCTGCCGCCAAAGCCATCTCCCGAAAGTGCAGGCCGCCTAGTTGGCTTTTTCGCCGTTATGGGCTTCTTTTTCCACCTGTTCAACAATTTCCCCTTTATTCAAAACTACCAGACGCTTATGCCCCTGTTCGATGAGGCGTCGGTCGTGTGTAGCGACAACAACACTCGTCCCACGTACGTTGGCCTCCTTAAAAATTGCAAGTATCTGGTTTTTGTTGGCATCATCAAGACTGCCGGTCGGTTCGTCCGCCAGCAGTATCTTGGGATCGTTTACCAGGGCCCGTGCCAGGGCCACCCGCTGCTGTTCCCCGCCGGAAAGGCGCTGCGGCATGAGATTATATTTCGACTCGATCCCCATCTGCTTAAGCGTGTACATGACCTTTTTGCCAATATCTCCCCTCCCCCATCCGAGCACTTCAAGGGTGATGGCAACGTTCTCAAAGACGGTGCGGCTATGCAGCAGTTTGAAATCCTGGAACACCACTCCAATCGACCTTCGCAGATAGGGAATCTGGGACGGCACCATGCGGGATATGTTCTGGGAATCAATCAGAACCTCCCCCCGCGTTGGAGAAAGCGCTCCATACAGAAGCCGCAGCAAGGTCGTTTTTCCCGCACCCGAAGGTCCGGTCAGAAACACAAACTCCCCCTTGCCGATTTTCAGGTTTATGTTGTGCAGGGCGGGTACGTCCTGCTGATATGCCAGCGATACGTTGTGCAACCTGATCATGATTCACCACTCGTTGTAGGGAGTACCATTGGTTCCCACCATATTCGACCCGCTGTGGACATCGTACACATTACCGAGCGGAGTGCTGCTGCTCGACCCGGAAGAACTCATCGAGGAGATGGAAAGTGATCCGGACGGAGCGGAGGAAACCTCCGGCGGCGGGGCCACGACAACCCAGGAATCCGCTGACCTGGTAAATGGATCCTTGGGGATTTCACGCATATAATTCTTTTCCTTCAGCTCGGCAAGGGTATCGGGATATTTCCCCTGATCGGCATAGAACTGGTCAATCGTAGTCCTGAAATTATACAAGTCTTCGCGAAGCACCGATTCCCTGGCCTTAATGATACCCCACTGATAGTTGGGCACGGCAATCGCCGCCAGGATGCCGATGATGGATACGACAATCATCAGTTCTATCAACGTGAATCCGGCACAGGATCTGCCAAATACGCCCGCAACTGGAGAGCTGCCGTTCAGTCTCATTCTTTTCAACGCATCACCACTCATTATATTTCGTACCATCTATAGCGGTTCCTTGGCTGAGTGAATAGACATCATACACGTCTTCACCACCCCAGGTGGTAGAATCGGGTTTGTCGGCGTACGAACGAAGCCCCCATTTTGGTTCCTGTCCCGGCGGAACGATGTTCATGGGATCAACGGGAATTTTCCGCAGAAACTTTTTTTTTACCGAATACAGACCGCCAAAATCATATCCATCAACCAGTTGCTTTAAACTTTCGGGATAACCGGATTTGTTGGCCGATGTCAGAATTTTCTTTTCCAGTTCGGCCTTTTCGTAACTCTTTTTGAATTCGTCTAGTGCCGTTCTGATGGTACGAAGGTTCCTGCGCAGCTCAATCTCCCGGGTGCGTTTAGCACTCATCTGAGAAAATGGCACGACAACCGAAGCCAGAATTCCCAGTATGGTGAGAGTGACAACCAATTCGACAAGTGAAACCCCGCGTCGTGACAACAGGAAACTGGGGGTACTTTTAAGGGTTTTCACCGGATGTCAACCGCCGTACTGAATGGCAGAACCGCAATTGCAGTTCCTTTTACGGAGCTGAATGGTGCATTCTTGAAGGCAAAAGAGGCCGGCCCCTGATTTTTAGCCCTGAATTGAACAGTAGCAATTACACCCTGCCCACTAACCCCACCATTTGTCGCTGCGCGGCTGAGTGCAACGGAAACCGTGCCACTCACAGGATCAGGAGTGGCATTGAAAGAAACCGCCTTGCCATCATTTTTTATGAATTGACCCTCCGTAATCGAGATAAACTCAACAAAAATGGGATCAAATGACAGCACAAACGGGGCACTCAAAAGATCAGTTACGTTATTCACCTTGATATCAACCGAAAACTGCTGGCCAACCGCAACGGACGAGGGAGCCGCTATCTGCAGCAAAGGGCGCTCCACCGGAGGAGGAGTTAGCGCAGGAGCCTTTGCAGGGACAACCACAATCGGCTTCTCGGGAGAAGTTACAGCCGGGGATAGAGTAGGTATCACCACTGCTGGAGCAATTACGGCAGGCGGAGCACCTGCAGGTGCAATGACATCAGGCGCTGTTGTCACGGGTACATTCTGCTGAAGTTTCGAATCCACAGGCGCCGCCGGTGCCTTAGAATCCTTGCCCTGGGAGGAATCAAATACTACCTCCTGCTCAAACGAAGCCATAGGGCGACCCAGAGAGGGATGATCCTCCCTGCCGGTTGAAAACGACGCCAGACCGGGCAGTGGAACCGAAACACCTCTCACAAGCCGCGGAGTAATTGCCAGCAGCAGTTCGGTCTTATCTTTTGACGTGTTGGAGTTCGAAAGTAGCGGTCCGATAATCGGGATGTCACCCAGCAGGAATATCTTTGTCTTATCGTTACTACTGGAATTTTGGATCAAACCGCCGATAATGCTTGTTTCGCCGTCTTTAAGACTTAAGACCGTCTCCACATTTCGAGTGCCGATAGTAACAACCGTCGTAGGGCTGTCCTTGCCGCCAACCGACTCCTTGGTGAGAATCGAGCTGACTTCAAGGTTAAGCTTGATGCTTATCTCGTTATTAAGTTGAATTGTCGGTTCGGCATTGACCTTGACACCAACATCCACATACTGCACGTTGACCTGCGAGAGCGTACCGTTCAGGGTCGTGGTGGTAATCGGAACCCGGGTGCCGACATTGAACTTTGACTTTTCCTTGTTTTTCACACGAATTTTCGGGTTGGAAAGTACCTCTCCCTTGGCCAGAGTTTTTCCAAGGTTGTAGGTTGCGTTGGGCACCGTCAGGAAACCACCGTACCCTTTCAGGGTGAATGCTTTTACGAGATTGGTAATGTCGCCTCCGCCTGTCGTGACAGTCGTCCCTGAAGTGGTCGTGGTAGTTGTTCCTGACAGCGATGAAGAGAGGAGTTTGTTATCCGGTGATGGTGAAAACATCCCCAACTGAACATTATAGTTGCTGAGCAACAGACCGACATTCTGAGCGTTCTTATCACTCATTTCAATAACTTCCACATCCAGAATAACTTCAGCGTCAGGCAGGTCATTGGCATCAAGGATTTTCTCAACAACGTCAACAATATCTTTGGTATCCCGAACTATGATGGAGTTGGAGTCCTCGTTGACATATGCTTTACGCACCTGAATCATAGTGCGAATCAGGTTGATGGCCTTCTTTGCATCCATGTAGTTCAAATGAAATGTCCGCAACACGACATCATCATACTGCTTGCTCTTATCCGGAGTGTCAGCATACACCAGCACGCTGGCTTCATTGAGGACTTTGGAATTCAATTTGTTCATGGAAACCAGCAGATCGAGCGCCTGCTGAAAGGATGCGTTTTCAAGGTAGATCGATACCGGCGCATCCTTGACGCCATCATCAAAAATAAAATTGACCCCTGAAAGCTGGGTAAGAATCTTGAACACATCTTTCATTTTTGCATCTTTGAATTTCAACGTAATCGGCTTTGCTGATTTGAGGTTTAACTCAAAACCGTCCGTCCGGCTTTTTCTCAATCCGGCAACACGGGTAAGGGCAGCCTCATACTCACGCATCCGGGGGGCCAACTCGACCGCCTTGATGTAGAGCCTATGGGCATCCTTCAATTTGTTAGATTTTTCAAAATCGCGACCTTCCTGATACGCAACCTGCGCATCCTTGAGGCGGGTTATAATGTCAATCTGCTGCTTAAAAATTCCGCGGGTCGGGTCAATCGCCTGCGCCGCCTGAAGCTCGGGCAATGCCTCTATGTAATTGTTCTTCTCCACCAGGGCCATCCCCAGTTTGAAGCGTTGATTTGCCGCCTTCTCACGCACCTTCAAAAAACGGACGCGGTAATCGTTGACAGACGGATCTTTCTGAAAAGCATCGGCATAATTGTACATTGCATCTTCAAACTTGCCCTGCATTTCAAATGTTTCGCCTGTATCAAAGGATTTGGTGGCGCCGGTACAGCCTGATATGACCGTCAGGACAAACAGTGCCAGAAGAGCGGCGGTATGTGGGATCAGGTAGCGCATTGCAAGCGTCTCCTCATGAATGTGGCAAATATAAAAAGCTATCGGGATGAGCCCAATGGCTGGTTTTCTATGAGCGGAATAACAATCTCATCGCCCGTATCAGCTGCAACAAGCGTCAGAGCCTGATCGGAAATCGATGTTGCCTCATATCGCCCCAATATTTTGTCACCTTTTTTCACCAGAATGATATCCGATTCGTTGGCAAGAAAGATAGTTTTACGGGCATCCTTCTTGAGAAATCCCATGAAGGTAAAGCGTGCCAGCGGAGCCACATCGGGTTGCGCAGGAGTTACCGGTACCGCAGTTGCCGCATCTTTCGACGGTGTGGTCGGAAGTTTCAGTAGCTGTGGAAATTTCGGTTTAAGCATTCTGGCCTCATCGGCAAAAATCGGTTTGAAAATATTTCTCCGGTATCCCTTGAAAGCCGACGGTTGCTGCTCCAGTTCGGCAATATTCAAAATACGCCCGTCCTGCAGCGGTTTTCGGGAAACAACCCCGTTAGGTGCAGATGCTGCCGGGAGTACCGCAAGTTGGCCGCCGGGGGCATACTTCAACTGACTGACCGTTTTCTGGCGCGGCATCGCCATGTAACTCCAGAGCGAAACCAGCACAAACACAATTGAAAGAACAAAGAGAATCAGCCGTTTGCGGTTCATGCCCCCTCCCTCAGATACAGGGTCAGGAGTAGATCCAGCGCAACATTTTCAGTGTAGAGATCACTGTTTGCAAGAGAGATTTTATCGATAATGAGAAATTCTGGAAATTTATGAAGGTCGGAAATGTAACTTTTCACGGCCGCGTAACTGCCGCTGACTTTCAACGTCAACTGATACGACAGCAATGTTTCACCTTTAATACGGGCCGGCTTGTAGCTTATGCTTGTTATGGCAGCTCCGCTTTCAGATGAAGCCTCAAATAAATCGCTCAATACCCTTGCAAACTCTTTCTTACGCGGTATTCTGGATTCTATTTTTGCGAGATCGGCCGTCCCCTGTCGGTACAGAGTGGCAGCATCACCTTTCCCCAGAAGGACTGTCTGTCTGCGCCTGTCACTCCATTTCGCACGCAAATCAGCTGCATTCCGATCCTGGTAGGTAACTACAACCATACCAGCAATATTCACCACAAGCAAAATAGATACTGCAACGACATGCAGCTTCATTGTATGAACTATTTCCAGCAACTGCCTGATCATCGGATCGTCACCCTGCACGAAAGTGCAAACTGCACCCCGCGCCCCTTTTCACCGGTTACGATGTCCTGATGGGAAAGAAGCAGCACCTCGCTGATCTCCTTCGACTCTTCAAGTTTTTCAAGGTACTGACGAATATGGCTAAACGACCTGGCACGCCCTTCAATCCGAAGATCATCCTGTTCCTTACCCGGGGCAAGAACTGAAATGGCTATCCCTTCCGGGGTCGCCGATTCCAGAATGTCCAGCAGCCTGAGCCAGTCAGTTCCTTTCCGGGCGATTATCTCATTGAAAAATCGGATTTTCGACTGCTGTTGTGCAGCATCTTTTTCCGAAAAACCTCCCCGTTTACTGTCCAGCCGACCTTCAAGTTTCACTATATCCGTTTCCAGGCGACGCTGTTCGCCCAGGTTCCACGAAAATCTGGTGATGTTCCAGGCAGACAGCCCAATAAGCGCAGCAATCAGAACATAGCCGATCCTGGCAAACAATCGGTAATCAAAATAGTTTTGAGTGGCAAGGTTTATCCTGAAATTCATCTCAAGCCTCGCAAAGCGGCACCGATTGCAGCAGTGTAGGTAAAAAGCGTTGCCTGATCGCCAGGGGCCGAGTTTCCGGGGGTTACTTCTGTTTTTGTTTCAAGCATGAGCGGCAAAGTTCCGGTTGCCTCGGCCACCATTTCCTGGAACGCAAGAGAAACATCAGGAGCTGCCATACTAAAGAGTGACGGAGAATTTTTTTCCGGAAATTTTTCCCGATACACCAGCAGAGAACTGTTCAGCTCCCGAAACATTCGACTGTCCAGGGCTGACGCCCCGGAAACATCCTTGATACGCATAAATTCGGGGACACCGTCAGAAAATGCCATAACTCCCAGAGTACTGCCATAAAGGTAAACCAGAATACCGTTATCCACACCTGACAGGTGCCGGTCAAAGCAGCGGCAGATGTTGAATACGTTGAAATCTATGCGATACGGTGACAACCCCGCCTTGACCACCAGCTCCTCATACTGTGAAATAACTGCTCGGGAGACAAGCGCCACCAGAATTGCAAGATCTCCGTTGTCCCGCACGGACAGCTGCTGATAATCCAGGTGCGTATCCTCTATGTCAAACGGAATACTTTTCTTCAATTTCCAACGGATTAGATCCAGTGCCTCGACCCTGCTTTTGAAACGCCCTTCGAAATCAAGTAGAAGAACCCTGCCGACGGAATCGGGAAGCGTCACAGCAACCCTGTCGGAGCTACTGAGTAAAAGGTTATGCACCGCTCGAATCCGCTCAACAAATAGCTCAGAGTCAAGCACATTTTGTTCACGCAGGGAGACTCGCAGCGTATTCTCCGGAAATGGTGCATGGGCCACCTGCACAACCCGAGGCGCAGAACGGGTGCCTCCAACCAGAGCACACTTGACTCCCGTCGTGCTGATTTCCATTCCCGCGGATGTTTTCGAAAACAGCATAAATAACCTGTCCCGGTTACTCTACAAACGTGACCCGGTTGATTTCTTTGAGTGTTGTAACCCCTGCCACCATTTTTTCAATGGCCGACTCCCGCAAAAACGTGACCCCAGCATCACGCGCCGCTTGTTTAAGTTGTGTTGCGGGCACTTTGGCAATGATAAGGTCACGAAGCTGATCATTAAGTTCCAACAGTTCCACAATTGCAACCCGTCCTCGATAACCGGTGCCGTGGCATTCATCGCATCCTTTCGCTTCATAAAACAGTTTTCCCTGAAACTGCTGCGGATCGACTCCACCGTCCAGCAGCTGCTCGTCGGTATACTGAACCGGTTGGCGGCATACCGTGCAGACCTTGCGAACCAGCCTCTGGGCCATGACGCAGTTGAGGCACGACACAAAATTGTACGGGTCAATCCCCATGTGGATAAATCTGCCGATGACGTCGAACACGTTATTTGCGTGCACCGTGGTGAACACAAGATGTCCGGTCAGGGCCGACTGAACAGCAATCTGGGCGGTTTCCGAATCGCGAATCTCACCAACCATTATTTTGTCAGGGTCGTGCCGCAAAATGGATCGCAACCCTTTGGCAAAGGTCAGTCCCTTTTTCTCGTTCACCGGTATCTGGAGGACCCCCCGCAGCATATACTCAACCGGATCCTCGATTGTAATAATCTTGTCCTCACCGGTATGTATCTCGGTAAGCGCGGCATACAGGGTGGTTGTTTTACCCGATCCGGTCGGCCCGGTAACCAGAACCATGCCATAGGGCTCCCGGATTTTCTTGCGCAGCCGTTTGACTTCCCGCTCGCTGACACCGAGATTTTCAAGCGTCAACCCTTTGAGATCGCTGGCAATACTTTCCTTGTCAAGGATCCGGATGACGGCATCTTCACCGAGCGAACTCGGCATGATCGACACGCGAAAATCGATCGATTTCTGGCCGAATCTGACTTTGAAACGGCCATCCTGCGGTATGCGACGCTCAGAAATATCGAGTTCGCTCATGACCTTGAGTCGCGATATGATCGGCGCCTGAAAGTGCTGATCTATGGTTTCGTTGGCTTTATACAGCACACCGTCGATGCGGTACTTAATATCGACGCCATCAATGCCGGTTTCGATATGAATATCACTGGCCCGTCGGTTCAAAGCATCAAGGATGGTTGTGTTAATCAGCCTGATAATCGGACTGGTGTCATCGGTGATCGACTCGACCGAAAGAACTTCATCCCCCCGGTCGGTCTCCTTGACCAGCTGCAACATGAAATCTTCAGAAACGTCCCGCAGAACGCGCCTGGTCCCTTCTCCGGCCTTTATAACAGCCGCGATAGCCGGTTCCGATGCCACGCGTATCTGTACCTGGCGGTCCAGGAGGAGTTCAAGTTCGTCAAGCTTTACGACATCGGTGGGATCCGCAACAGCCGCGACCAGAACCAGATGGGTAAGCTCAAGTGGTACGAAATGAAAACGGTAAATAGCATCGGGGGGGAGTGAATTGAGGATTTCACCTTCCATCTTGAAATTGCGCAGGTCAATATATTCAAGACTAAACTGCTCGGCAAGCGCACGCGCCAGATCTTCTGCAGTAATAAAACCTTCGCTGATCGCAATTTCTCCAAATCGGAGTCGGGTTGATTCCAGCTTGGCAATGATTACCAGCAGCTGATCGGAAGTAAGGCACCCGAACTCCTGTAGGATCATACCGATATTTTTTCGTCTGAAGGAGTGCATCGTCTGATCTAACCCACGGTTCCGGCAATTTTAAAGATCGGCAGATACATTGCGATAATAATCACACCGATGACGACCCCCATGATCAGCATTATGGCTGGTTCAATTGCCGTCGTCAGAATCTGCATCCGCTCTTCAAGTTCGTCTTCGAGGTAATCAGAAATATCAATCAACATATCTTCAAGCGACCCGGTCGTCTCTCCGACTCCCATCATGCGTAAAGCAAGCGGAGGCATGATATTGATTTTTTCAAAGGCAGCCGAGAGACGCCCCCCCTCTTCGACATAACGCACCGCCTCAAAAAGCCGCTTTTCCATGTAGACATTATTCAGTGTCCCGATCGACATGCGCAGTGATTCAATTATCGGTATCCCGCTTCCCAAAACGGTTGCAAGGGTTCTTGAAAAGGCGGCTACGGAGTATTTCGTGAACACGTCTCCAATCAGCGGTACGGAAAGTTTGAATTGATCGAACGCATACCGGCCCGCCTCAGTTTTTTTCCACATTCTGAATCCGGCTACCATACCGACAGTAATCAGGACACCGAGCAGAAAAAAGCGCCTTAGAAACGTCGTGAAAGAAATCAGAATCTGTGTCAGGGCAGGCAATTGGCTCCCCGAATCTGCATATACCTGACTGAATGTTGGAACAACGTACACCAACAGCAGTGTAACTGCCAGAAAAGCGAAAACGACCAGTATCGCAGGATAAAATACTGCCGCCACGATTTTTTTCCGCACACCGTCAACCCGCTTGAGATACTGAATATAACGTCGAACCGTCTTCGGTAGATCCCCGGTTCGTTCGCCGGCGCGTATCGAAGCAACGTAGAGTGAAGGGAACGCACGTCCATGCTTCTCCATGGCCGACGACAAGGCAGCCCCCCCCTTTACATCCTCTCTGACCTGAACAAGTATTTCAGCAAGTTTCCCCGAGTCATGCCGTTCGAGTATCGTGTCAAGCACCTGCATGATCGGCATCCCGGCCTTGATCAGAACCAGCATCTCCTGATTGAACGTCAGAAGCGCCCGGTTATCGATCTTACGACGAGTCACACCCTTATCAAAGAGAAACTGGAATGGCTTTTTTTTCACCTCAAAGACAAAATATCCTTGATCCTCGAGGTTTTTCCGCAACGCAGCAACCTCAGCAGCCTCAAATTCCCTGTTGAGGATTTTTCCGTCAGATGCTCCAATTTTACACGAAAACAGCGCCATAACCTCAGATAAATACCATAAGAATAGTCATAATAAAACAGAAAAACCACAGACGTAGCGCCTGTGGCTGTAACTATCTGTAACAATTTTGCAAAAATGAGGTGTCATGCCATGAAATTATTTCTTTACTGCAGCCGGTGCAGAAGCAGCTGGTACAACAACAGCCGGGGAAGTCCCTGAAGGCAATGTAGACGCAGGGACAACGATAATATCAGCAGGGTATTTCATAGGATTATGATCAACACCGTGGCAGGTAAGCCAACATTCACCCTGAAAGCTGTAACTCCCCTTTTCGACGAATTTCAGTTTACCGGTGGAGCTTGGTGACACAAAATCCCGGTTGAACCGTATCAGATAACGATTTTCTACACTTCCGTGAGAAGAGTGGCAGGTATTGCAGGACGTCCCCCCCCCCTTAAACTTATTCTCTCCGGTAATATGACGAGAATGAAACGGGAAACTCTCATTTCCCAGAATGCTCGAGCGCTTGTGGCAGCGATAACAGAGTGAATACGTGAAGCTGTTCTCTACAACATTGTCTCCGCTCGAAAAATTATCAACAAGCAGGCCAGGATATATCGACCCATGTGGCCCTTTTGGCGATTTCGGATCATCACTGCCATGACAGTCGGCACATTTAATTATCGACACATCATTCGGCTCGGTTTTTTTCTCGCGGTAGGGACGTATCAGACTGACAACCTTCAAATTCCTCCCCTCTCCTTCAACGGGATGGAAGGAGGGGTTCGTAACATTGAATTCCATACGTTTATTGGTGGAGCGAAAGGGAAGATTCGCGCTCTCAGCGTGACAGAGGTAACAGAGTTCATATTCTTTGGAAATATCAGTTACGAGATTACCCGTTTTTTTGCCCTTCTTCCCTCGATAAGGTTCATTCATAGACAGCTGGTGCACATTGTGGCAATCGCCGCAATCCGCATGACGCGGGGCAGAAGGATTTATTTCGGGTAAAATTTCTTTGGATCTGTGAATCCCCCGTTTGTCGAAAACCGGGTGGCGATAATTTTTGGTAAAATCCTGAGAAACATCAACGGTATCCTGCTTGTCATCCCTTTTCCAGCCCGCGGTTTCCTTCGTCTTTTTCCCATGGCAGAGCAGACAGCGGTTGGACCCTCCGCCATATTTAAATTCATTACCCACATGACAGGTACCACAGCCGTAAGGGAGAACACCTCGATCAATGTGGGATGGCTGTGACACCTTTTTGGAAGATACGTCAGCATCAGCAAGGGCCTGGACAGCAGAGACAACCAGAAGTATGCAGATCAGAAAACGCATTAACAATTTTTTCATAACCGGACCTTCCACATCACAAGTTAAGGAAACGGTGCAGGGGTAACTAACCCATTGGTATGGCAAGCATTGCAAACGGCATCGTGACTGGCTGAAGCAGCGCCTGCAGTGCTATAAACCCAGAACGGAGTCACTTTGCGTACAGGTGTGGAATATACATCCTTGTCATTACCCATATTCTGGTGCGGGTCGTGACAGGTAGTGCACTGCATCCAACCATTTCCTTTACGATCAGTGTCCTGCAGCTTCACATACGCTGCCATATTTGTCAGGGGACCGGGAAGTGTCACGCTAACCGGCAACCGAAAATCTACTGCCGGCACTAGTCCAGCTATCATAGTCCCAATCTGTGTTTGATAGTTAAATCCTTGTGCATAGACAAAAGACACCGGATGGTGTCCCGACTTCATTTTGTTAGAAATGGGGTTAAATGACATAATATCACCAGCTGGAATTGCGTTGATATTCATCGCTATTGGTCCACCCCAGACAACATCTCCGAGCCCCGTGGCGCCATCATGGCAGGAAAGACATAAGCGGGATGAACCATTCGGCTGACTGCCGGGAGCATACTGGGCAGCGGCAATGTTCCGTATATCAAGAGTGGAAGACGTATAACGGGCAAATGTCAGGGTGGTGTCCTTGCGATTCCATAGTGCTCCCTGTGGCAGGGCACTGTGAGGTGTATGACAGAATATGCAGATTTGCTGACCTTTCGGATTGTTAACAAGGTCGTTTGTAGCAAAGTACTTCACGCCCGTATTTTGAGCCGACAGGTTATGCCTGTTGCCCAATGCTGATACCTTGGGACCTCCTGCCAACACTTCATACCTGACAAAAAGCATGGCTATAAACATGCCAAGAAGGGCAACCCGTTCATAATTCATTTTACTTCACCTTCTTTCAGGTATTGAAACACCTGCAATCTGTGATTAAAGGTGTCGGCAACGTAAATCCTGTCATCCTTATCAATAAATATCCCGCTCGGAAGCATCATCTCTCCCGGTCTGACCCCCTCTTGACCAACATACAGCAGCAACTGACCTTGCTTATTAAAAATCTGAAAAATCCCGAAGATCGCGTCTAGGACATACAGATGCCCTTCGCTGTCAACCGCCACCCCTTTGGGACGAGCAAATGATCCGGGAGAATCACCGACTTGCCCAAGACTTCTGACATATTTTCCCTGCGCATCAAAAACACGAATCGTAAAATTCATCGCATCAGTGACGTACACAAAATCATCCTTGTCGATCGCCACATAACTTGGCATGTTCAAAACTTCGGTAAAATCGGAGCCGGGAAGCTCCGATAAGAACGAATCGTCTGCGGAGAACAGAAAGAGCTTGTTCGCGCTCATGTCAGCGACGATCTTTGTCCCTTTTGATGTAATTGCTATTCCGGCCGGTCGCCTGAAACGCCCCTGGCTATCCAGCTCTGATATCAGGCGCAGTTTGCTGTCAAACTTGAAAACAGTCGCCAGTTGTGCGTCGGAGACGTATAAATTGCCGCTATTGTCAAGAGCAACACCTACGGGACTGCCCAGTTTTTTGGAATCAGCCTGAAAAATATAGCTGACTTCATGTGCAGCAAGGTCATACTTGTGAACCACACCCAGCGAAGGATCCGCTATATAGATAGTGCCTCCGCCGTCGGTAGCCATACAGTGCGGGGTGAAGAACCCCGGATATTCACTGTTGTCACCCGACAGGTACTCAAATATCCGGCCGAACATCCCCTTTTCCGATTTGAGCACACTGTTGGGGCCGTCTATGACGCGAAGCAGCCGAACACGCGCCTTTTCCGGAGCCTTAGGCCACACCATGTCGACGCTCTTATCCTGCCATGCGGACGCTTCGAGGCGCGCCGACGCACAGCCGGAGAGCATCACCACCGCCAGACCGGCAACGGCGATCAAACTACGGCGGTAAAATTTGAGCGTTCCATCATGCATTGAGCATACCAACGATCCAGATACATACATGTGCAACGATCACGGTACCCCAGCGAACAGCTTGCCGTACCTCGAAACGATCCCGTTCTGGAAATACTGCAAAAATAAAAATAAGTGTCGATGCGATCCAGCCTGCAACACCGTACACCAGAACAATCGACCAGCCATCATGTGACATGCTATCTGCCTTTAGAAAAAAGTTGTGTTATCAGAGAACCGATTCTTAGTCTCCACACCATAAAAACCGCCTCCCGCACAATTTTCCGGGACATCTTTGAACTGCCGGCATGGCGATCAATGAAGATTATCGGCACCTCGCAGATACTCAGCCCCCGCTCGGCACAACGGTAATTCATCTCTATCTGAAATGAATAACCATCTGAAGTAACCGTACTGAGGTCAATCGCCTCTAGCGCCCCACGACGGAAACATTTGAAGCCGCTGGTGCAATCCCTGATAGTCAGACCGGTGACAAACCTGGTGTAGACACTGGCGAAATAGCTTAAAATCAGACGACGAATCGGCCAGTTGACAACACTTACCCCGTTCAGATAGCGCGAACCGATCACAAGATCGTGTTCGGCAGCTTTTTCAATGAACAACGGTATACTTGCAGGGTCATGGGAAAAGTCGGCATCCATTTCCATAATGAAATCGGCGCCCATCTCCAGAGCGACCTTAAATCCGGCTCGATATGCAGATCCAAGTCCCATTTTCCCGGCGCGCTGCAAAAGCGCTATTCTATCGTTGGACGCAGCCATTCCGGCAAGTAGCGCACCGGTACCATCCGGCGAATTATCATCAACGAAAAGCAGGTGAATTTCGCTTCCCTGTCGAAGAACCTCATCGGCAAGGCGGATAACATTTTCGGATTCATTATATGTGGGAATGACGACGACCGTTTTCAAATTTATTTCTCGGAGGGATAACTGATAACCGCTTTTTTCTTGAGACCTGACATCCACGTTTCCTGGAGCCGGCTCTTTTCGGCATCAGTTAGCTCTTTTTTTATCTTCTCCCTGACTTCAGCAAATGGGAGTTGGCGCGCAGGACGCTTTTCTGTGAGTCGTATGATGTGATAACCATATATCGTCTCGATTACGTCGCTTGTGCCACCAACCTTCATGGCTGCAAGAACGCTTTCGAATTCAGGAAGTGCCTGCCCGGAATGGAAAAACCCGATATCCCCCCCCTTGATACGTGTCAGGTCGTCGGATTCAGCGTATGCCAATTCAGAAAAATCCCCGCCGGCCTTTATTTTTTTTAGGATTTCATCTGCCTTTTGCTTGCGGAGCGCACGTTCCTCAACAGCCGCAGACGGCTCCACTTTCACCAGAATGTGACTGGCCCTCATTTCCTCAGGCTTACTGTATCGTCCGCTATTTTTTTTATAATACTCCTCCACATCCTTATCCGTTATACTGACCTTGTCGTCCACTTCGCGGATTCTGATCCGATCAGATAACACGTTACGCTCTATGAATCGTGCAAAGCTTGTGTCATTAAAGCCTGACTCTGCAAGCACTGCGCTAAAATTCTTTCCAGATGTATTTCGCTTGGAATACGCGTCCACCACCGCAGAAATTTCTGCCTCGGACAGCTTCATCCCTTTTGCCCGGGCATCCTGAAATTTCAATTCCAGATCGATCAGCTTCTCCATTGCCTCGCTGCGAATCTTATCGTTTTTTTCCTTCGACATTGCACCATGAAAACTTCTGTTCATAGGCATAATCTTCTGGATTTCCTGGTCAAGCTCCGTCGCTATGAGCTTGTATCCGTTCACTGTTGCAACCACGCTCGAAGCAGGCTGCGCCAGAACACCCGAAGCACAGATACAAATTCCCAAAAATACCGCCGTTAGGTATGACAAACTTCTAAACATGAAATTTCTCCGTATCCAGTTATGGTGGTGCCCAAATATCTGCTGCATCCCGGCGATGATACGCAATAAGCTCGGCTAAAGTCAAGACGAACCACCGGACGCCGCATCTATGCGCATCGTCACGCCCCATCTCCGGTAACGTCAAAGACCCCGGCTATATGAGAACCGCATCCCGGACATGATCCGTTGAAATCTTCACTCATCACTGACCGGTATCCCCGCCTTTTGATGATGCCCCGTGAACACTGCGGGCAGATGGTGTCACATAATCCTCCCTCAAAATTCCCCTCATACACGAAGCGCAGACCTGCAGATCGGGCTGCGGAAACGCCCTTCGCAAGTGCCGAAGCCGGCGTAACCGGGTGGTTCGGCATCTGGTGTTGCGGAAAAAACCGCGACAGATGCCAGGGGACGTCGCTCCCCAGTTTGGTGGCGATGAACTCGGCGATCCCGGCCAACTGCTCGACACTATCATTCTCTCCGGCTATGACCAGAGTGGTTATTTCAATCCAGATTCCGCGACGATGGTAGTCGATAATGCACTCAAGCACATCGGCCAGAGCTGCGCCGGCCATGCGGTTGTAAAAATTCGCTGAATAGCCCTTCAGATCGATATTGGAGGCATCAATACATGGCGCGATTATGTCGAGAGCTTCAGGAGTAATGTAGCCATTCGTAACGAAAATATTTTTCAGGCCGGCCTGGCGGGCCAGACGCGCGGTGTCCAGAGCGTATTCAAAGTATATTGTCGGTTCGGTGTACGTGTAGGAAATTGAACTGCACCCTGCGTTGACTGCGCGCCTTACAATTTCCGACGGTTCCACATATTCACCTGGAACAGTGCCGTTTCCTGTCGGTGAAAACTGTGCAATACCGTGGTTCTGGCAATTACGACAGCGGAAATTGCAGCCGACCGTGGCGATGGAATAGGTCGTGCTCCCCGGCAGAAAGTGAAACAGCGGTTTTTTTTCAACCGGATCAGTATGTTCAGCGATCACACGCCCATAGACCAGCGTGACAAGCTCTCCGCCCATGTTGACCCTGACCCTGCAACGTCCCGAGGAATCTTTGCCAATAGTGCAGCGATGGCGACAGAGGTCGCAGCGCACAAAACCATCCTCCAGCCTTCGATACATCATCGCTTCCATACTGCAGGTCGCCTCCCCTCTGGAGAAAAGTATCACTGTCAGTCGTTTATGGTGTCACCGCAAATTTACTGATTGCCCGCCTCTTTTTTGCTGTTATCAGCCGAATCTGGCGTTCCTGAACCCAATATGCGTATGTCCAGTTGATCATCACCATCAGCCGGTTATGAAAACCAATCAGGTAGTACAGGTGAAGTAGCAGCCAGAGCAGCCATGCCAGGTATCCACTGAAATTCAGTGAGCCGGTGGTTGCCACCGCCGCGCTGCGACCGATGGTCGCCATGCACCCTTTGTCAAAATAATGAAACGGCGGCATGACTGCACCCTGTTCCTTCGCAAGCAGCGCACGGGCGGCGTACCTCCCCTGCTGGGTTGCGATTGGAGCCATCATCGGTAGCGGCGCACCATTGTTAAGACAGCAGGCCATATCGCCAATTACAAAGACCTCAGAATGTCCGCTGATGCTGAGATCGGGCTGTACCACAATTCTGCCGGCTGCACCCCGCTCCACACCCGTAATGGATGCGGCCAGGCCGGCTGCGGAAACACCGGCCGACCAGAGAATAGTATGGCATCCGAGAATAGTCCCGTCGGCAAAAGCAACTGATTCAGCCGTAGCACCGACAACTCTCGTCGTCAGACGCATCTCAACCCCCATTGCCTGCAGCTTTTCTGCTGCATACTGCCTCAAATCGGCGGGCATGGCCGTCAAAAGGGAGTCTGCGGCCTCAATCAGTACAATTCTGGTTTCGGAAACCGAAATGCCGGGATAGTCTTTTGAAAGCACATACACGATCAGTTCACGGAGCGCGCCGGCAAACTCAACTCCTGTCGGGCCGCCACCGACAATGGCAAATGTCAGCATGGCACTGCGACGCACAGGGTCGCTCTCCTGTGAGGCCCGTTCGAACATCAGCAGGATCTGATTGCGCAGATCTTCGGCCTGGTCAAGTTGTTTAAGGTCGAAGGAATAGCGCTCGATGCTTTCAATGCCGAAGAAATTTGTACGGCTCCCGGCTGCAACAATCAGATAGTCGTAGTCGATTGGCCCACCGTCGGTAAGCAGTTTTTTACCGTCAAGATCTGCACCGTGTATCTCGGCCATCCGGAAGTCGGCGTTTCGCCAACGCCTGGTAAAACCGCGCAGTGGATAGGCAATGGCCTCCTGCTCCAGACCTGCTGTGGCAACCTGGTATAGCAGCGGCTGGAACAGATGATAGTTGTTGCGATCAACCATAACCAGCTCGAAATCGCTCCTGGCCAGAGCCTTTGAGGCGCTCAGACCGCCAAATCCCATCCCGGCTATGACAACTTTTTTTCTGGACATCGTAGCGTAGCCCCCCACATTCATTTTACTCAAGACGACGTACTTGCATTTGGACTGCAATTGACTTATAAGTCGAAAAGCTGTCCCGAACAACCGAAATAATGCCGGTCTCACCATGTTTTAGTGTACTAACGGATCACACATCTTCGTTCTGGCCGAATACAATCTTCACCGGAGTGAATTCATGCGCCGCAGATGCACCCTCCACATTACCCTGGTTCTTGTCGGAACTCTTGCCGTAACCGGCTGCAGCAAAAAAGAAGAGCGCCACGTCTACACCAACAAGCAGGACTGCCTCGACGACTGGAACAGCGACCCGCAGAAATGCGAAGAGGCCAAACCGGGCAGTTCCCATTATCGCTCCAATGCCCATTATTACTACGGCCCCTGGTTTCGCTCAGGCACGGTTCTTTCGGGAGGGCAAGGTTCCCGCGCCATCCGGAATATGACCGTATCGCGCGGCGGCTTCGGCAGCCTTTCTGGCTTCCACTCTTCCGGGGGATCCTAAAACCATGCAGCGGACAGTTACCCCCCCACGCTTCGACTGGCAGGAGAAGGTCGAGTCCTACGGGATGAACTATCATACCATCGACGGAGTGGTCTATTGGGATGAAACTGCCTACTATTCCTTCACATCGGCAGAGATCGACGAATTAGAGGTTGCCACGGCGGAATTGCAGGAGCTCTGTATCGCCGCTGCCGAACATGTCATCAGTAACAAACTCTACGACAAAATGCAGATTCCGTCACAGGCGGTGCCGCTGATTGAGCAATCGTGGGAAGCCGATGAGCCGACCATCCTGGGCAGGTTTGATCTGGCCTACGACGGCCATTCGCCTCCGAAGATGCTGGAGTACAATGCCGACACCCCGACAGCCCTGCTGGAGGCGAGCGTTATTCAATGGTTCTGGCTGAAGGACCGCTTCCCGGATGCCGATCAGTTCAATTCAATCCATGAAAAACTGATTGAAGGCTGGAAAGAGATGAAGCAGTGTCTGACCGCACCGCTCTACTTCGGCTGCGTCAAGGACGCGCCTGAAGATTTCGGCAACATCGAATATCTGCGCGACACCGCCATTCAAGCAGGCCTGACGACGCAGCAGCTGTTCATCGAAGATCTGGGCTACGATTCGCTCAACTCCCAGTTTGTCGATGATAACGACAATGTCATCGAAAGCCTTTTCAAGCTCTATCCGTGGGAATGGCTGATCAATGAGTTTTTTGGAAGATATATTGAGAAGAGTCCGATTACCCTGATCGAACCGGCCTGGAAAATGATCCTCAGCAACAAAGCGCTACTGCCGATCCTGTGGGAGCTGAACCCGCGTCATCGCAACCTGTTGGAGGCCAGTTTTGATCCGCAGCACTTCCGCGACAACTTCGTCTCAAAACCGTTTCTCTCCCGCGAAGGAGGAAACATCACAATCTGCCGCAGCGGGGTGACGACCGAGTACGATGGAAGCTACTCCGGGAAGGGAGTCGTGTTCCAGGAACTCGCCACCCTTCCCTGCTTTGACGGAAACTATCCGGTCATCGGCTCCTGGGTCATCTGCGGCGAACCGGCGGGGATAGGCATTCGCGAAGACCGTACAGTCGTCACCACCAACAGCAGCCGTTTTGTACCACACTTCTTTCAATGAATTTCCATTGACTTACATGTTCGGAGGTTACGCCATGAAAAGCTCTCTACTTGATTCCCTGTCCGGTCTGCTTGGATTCTGCAGCTATTTCGCCGCTGCTGTCGTCTTTGTCATCACCTTCTGCTTCGTGTATTGCAAAATGACCCCCTACGACGAAATGAAGCTGATCCGCGAAGGAAACACATCGGCGGCCATCAGTTTCGGCGGAGCACTGATCGGCTTTATTCTGCCGCTTTACAGCGCCATTACCCACAGCGTCAGTTTTCTGGACATGCTGATCTGGTCTGTGATTGCTCTGCTGGTTCAGTGTGCAGTGTTTGGTTCGGTTCGGCTGATATTCAAAGACCTGGCACAGGAGATTGAAAATAATCATGCAGCTGCAGCAACCTTGCTGGCATTCTGTTCGATCGCCGTTGGTATCCTGAACGCAGCCTGCATGACCTACTAAGGCAGTCTAATGCTACAGAACGCCCAGCAGTTTGTGCATCTGGGGAATCACCCTGACATCCCTGATATGCGCTGATGCCTGTTCCTGCAGGCGGAGAATATGCGCGACTGATATGCCAAGAGTACCATCGGGAAGTGTGACTGGCTGCAAAAACAACGGAATTGAATCGTCAACCGCAGAAATGATGTCGCATACCTGATTTATTTCATTCAGATCACTTTCAGCTCCGACCACCGTCTTGACAGATACCGCAGCGAGTCCGGACGCCTCTCGAAGAAAAATCCGGTGGATTTCCCATAAATCATCAGTACATCCGGCTGTTGATGGCAGCTTGACGTCCATACTGATGTAATCAACGTGTTCTCCCACCCTCGTCAACGCTGAAATCATAGTTCCGTTGGTCTCAAGATGAACCGGAATATGTGCACGCAGTGCTGGAAGCCATATTTCAAGCGCATCCAGAGAGAGCAGCGGCTCTCCCCCGGTAATACTCACTGAATGGTGGGCACCCGGTAAAAGAGACAACCACTCGGTGACAACGGAGACAATTTTCTGAACGCCTACAATCGAAGGAATCTCAACGAAACTACCTGAGCCGGGCAGAGACTCAATTCTGCAGATTGACGATTTTACAAAATCGGTATCACAGTATTCACAGTCAAGATTGCACTCTGCGAGCCGGATGAAAATTTGCCGGCGCCCCGCAAGCATCCCTTCCCCCTGAATGGATGAAAAAATCTCCTTTACATGGGCAGCATCACTCATAGTAGCGAGCCGAAGCGTTGTCCGACTCCCAGACGGTAACGGAATCTACTTTAATATTATCGTTATTCAGACGTTCCGAGATTTTCTCGTACAGGTAGCGGGAGATGTTTTCCGATGAAGGAGAGAGTTCCTTAAATGCCGGATTATCATTCAGGTATTTGTGATCAAGCTCGTTAATGACTATACCGGCCTCACGCTTGAGAACCTTAAAATCGATTCCGAGCCCGGATTTGTCAAGTGTTTTAGCCGTGACCGTAACTTCAACTTTCCAATTGTGGCCATGCAGATTTTCACAATCCCCCTGATAGTTCACCAAATTATGCGCAGCAGCAAAACTTGTCTTAATGGTCAGCATGTACATGGCTACAGCCCCTCTTCTGTATTTGAGTAACCCACTGAATCCTGTATACCACCCCTTGCAAGCCTTCTCAAGAAACTTCATTATTGCCGGAACTGTATCACGGCAAAAAAAGAGACCGACATTTATGGCCGGCCTCATTCTGCTTTCGATTTATTGCATCCTCAATCAGGCATAGGTAGAAATTTTGAACCCGCTGCCTGATGAAGCAGCCGGTTGTGGAGACTGACGGGCATTCTGAGCAAGCATATTCACTATCTGGTTCTGCTGCTCGGCAGCCTGTTTCATCATACTGGTAGTAAGAGATTGGAGTGTCTGGCCGGATGACATAAACATCGACGTTCCTGCTACGCTTGCCGTTTCCATTTCGCACCTCCTATGTTCGTAGTCTATTCCTCATCCGTCCTGGATTGCAAGTATGAAATTTCTCTGCCAGAAACCATACGGAACGGAACCAGAAAACAGTCGCATATGCAGTTATTACGGCGTCTCAAGCCTGCTTTACAACTAATTTCTATTGACACATAACTAAAAACAGTGGGCGGTTTCAAGTTCCAAGTGCAAAAAGTGCAGCATGATGCTGTTTGAAGTCA
>JBAXVE010000049.1:0-24563 GCA_037129245.1 Desulfuromonadales bacterium | reverse complement strand
TATTATGTTGACGTATCTCGCAAATGGTACCCTCTCCAGAGCAGCCAGGCGCCCCAGACCATCGCCGACATCATCAGCAGGGAGCCGATGGTAAATGCCTTTCGGCAGGTTCCGGTAGACGACGGCAGCATTTGGGGCAGGTATCACGCAGCATGAAACTCTCTGTCCGCGTCACTCTTATGCTTCATATCGTTATGGTTTCTCCCGGTCTCAATCGCTGATACTCGCGGCGATCCGGCGCATCAAACGATGCGGACAGCAGGTAGAAAAAAAGTCCCACCAGCACTGATATGGCTAAAAAAACCGGCAGAATCCGTACCGCAGCGTCGCGTTTGTCGGCAGGGAGGACAAAACCGAAAGCAGCCAGCACGACACCATAACCACCCAGCGCAGCAGCCCAGAAAATCCCTATCTTGTAGACGCGAATTTCCGACGTCCGCGGCATATCGAAAAACTCCGTCACTCCGGCATGGTAAAAACTGGCCAGGATGATCAGAATCAGAGCGGCCATCACCAGCAGCATTCCGTTTCGCACCGTCCGTTTACGCATGGTTCACCACGTCACCTGCAGCACAATTTACACGCACCATGATGTATCCCCGAGACCGTTGCGCAAGACTTCAGGCCGATCTTCCAACAGACTGATCACCGAACTGACATCGGTTGCCAGTATGCCTCCGTCAATGACAAAATCGAGATGCCTGCCGAACGTCCCGGCAATTTCCCGCGGGTCACCGACCGGCTCTTCACCTGAGAAGTTGGCGCTGGTAGTGATAATCGGATTGCCAAGCGCAGTTACCAGCGCATTGCAAATCGGGTTGTCGGGTATTCTGATGCCGACCGTTTTCTGTCTCGTCAGCAGCAGATCAGGCACTTCCCGCGTCGCTTCAAGAACAAACGTGTACGGGCCGGGAAGCGTCCGTTTCAGGATCTTGAATGCCGAATTGCTGACCCTGGCATAGTGTGAAACTTCAGCAAGAGTGGAGCAGATGAAAGAAAACGGCTTGCGGCGGTCGCGTGCTTTCAGCTGATAAATCTTTTCGATACTTTTCTTACAGAAAATCGAACAGCCGATACCGTAGGTCGTATCGGTCGGATAGGCTATAACGCCGCCGTTACGCAGACTGTCGACAACCCGGTCGATCTTGTGAGGCTGCGGATATTCGGGATTGATTTCAATAATCATGGTGCACCTGCAGCTGATAACCGGCTGATCCAGCGCGACATGCGCCCGAATTCATCCAGATCAAGCGTTTCCCCCCGCCGCCCGCCATCAATGCCGCACTCATCAAGCATGGCATTCATATCGGTCCCCTTCAGGATTTCAGACGATTTCAGGCAGTTGAGCAGCGTTTTGCGCCGCATGGCAAAAGCAGCCTTGACAACCTGCCTGAAGATTGTCTCATCACCCACATCAACCCGCGGTTCCGCCAGCGGGATAAAACTGATCACCGCCGAATCAATCTTGGGGCGTGGATGGAAGCAACCGGGAGGGACGACACAAACACGGCGTATGTCAAACCAGAGGCCCAGCAGAACCGTCGTCACACCGTATTCCGAACAGTTCGGAGGGGCCGCCAGACGATCACCCACCTCTTTCTGCAGCATCAGCGTCATACGAGCTAGCCGACCATGCAGCGGCAGCAGACGAAACAGCACTTCGGTCGAGATATTGTAGGGAAGATTGGCAACCACATTCCATCCCTGTGGATCTTCAGGCATTTCATTCAATAGATCAACCTTCAGCACATCTGCATCGATAACCGCAACACGTGGGTCATCACAAAATGTTTCACGGTGCCAGGCAGCCAGGGCGTGATCAAACTCAATCAGCAGCAGGCGTCCCGCCCTTTCTGCCAGGTGCGGGGTCAGTGCGCCGCGACCCGGCCCGATTTCCAGCACCGGCTGCCCGGTTTTGATATCAGCCGCCTGGATGATTCTGTCAATGCAGTTCCGGTCAATCAGGAAATTCTGACCGAGCGATTTGAGAGGGGAACGCGCTTTCACGCCGCTATCTCCCTGATGCTGTCCATTTCCCAACTGGCGGTCACATCCATGGTATTTGATGACGCCATGCCATTCGAAAGGTAATAATCCCCGGGAACTGCCAGCATGGCAGCATTGTCGCCACAAAGCAGGGGGGGTGGGATAAAGAGTTCAACCTGCAACGATGAACAGAGAGCTGCCATGCGGCTGCGCAGACCGCTGTTACAGGCCACACCGCCGGCCACCACCAGTCGCCGCGCTGATGTGGACCTGATCGCCGCCCCGGTTTTTGCCGCGAGGACATCACAGACCGCCTGCTGGAACGATGCACACAGGTCGTTACACGCCTGACCGGTACGCGATGTCGGATTCCGGGCAACGTACTGCATCATTGCGGTTTTAAGGCCGCTGAAACTGAAATTGAGCGTTCCGTCGTGCAGCAGAGGGCGCGGCAGAGCCACGGCGGCCGGGTCGCCGCTTTGCGCCAGCCGGTCAATTTCGGCTCCGCCGGGATACGGGATACCCATGATCTTGGCACTCTTGTCGTAGGCCTCGCCGGCTGCGTCATCAATCGTTCTGCCGAGCGTGGTATAGCACCCGAAACCTTCGACATGGTAGAGGTGGGTATGCCCCCCTGAAACCACCAGCGCCAGAAACGGGAATTCGACCGGCTTTTCGAGAAAAGGAGCTAAGAGATGACCTTCGATGTGGTGTACTCCGACAAAAGGGATCGAGCGGGCCGCTGCAATCGCCTTGGCGGCGGAAAAACCTACCAGCAGAGCACCGGAAAGACCGGGACCGCGGGTGGCTGCAACTCCTTCCAGATGCTCCATGCCCATATTCGCCTCGCGGAGTGCCTGGGAGATGACCGGTGAAATCATCTCCAGATGCTTGCGGGAGGCTATTTCAGGCACCACGCCGCCATATTCGGCATGAATGGCAATCTGGGAGGAAACCACCGAGGAGAGAATATTGCGACCGTCCCTGACAACTGCTGCTGCAGTTTCATCGCAGGATGTTTCAACCGAAAGCAGAATCATAGAACTGATCTTTTCATCCTGAGCATCACGTTGCGCAGTTCTGCAGGTTTGTACGGCTTGTGAACAAACCCGGCATAGGGGTCGTTCTTGATAATGTCCTCCACCGTTTCCACACCATAACCACTGCAAATAATGATCGGAAGGTTGGTCGAAATCCTGCGCAGTTCGTGGTAGGCTTCAATCCCTCCCATTACCGGCATGATCATGTCAAGCAGAACGACATCGATACTGCTCAGTCGATCGGTGCAGATTTGAATCGCCTCCCGACCGTTTCGGGCGGTGATCGCATTGAACCCGAAGGTTTCCAGCAGGTCGGCTCCCATATCCAGTAGCATCTCTTCATCGTCCACCAGCAGGACTGTGCCTCCTGAATTCTCTGAAACAGTCGGTTCATCGGAAGCTGGTACTTGTTCGACGTCAGATTGGGCCTGTGGGAAAGAAACTTTGAATGTCGTACCGACCCCTGCCGCACTTGTCAGATACAAAAGACCTTCGTGGGCTTTTACAATACCCTGAATAGCCGACATACCTAACCCGCGCCCGGTAAATTTAGTCGTGTAGAACGGTTCAAACACCCGTTTCTGGGTCTCCTGGTCCATCCCGCAGCCGTCGTCGGTAACTTCAAGACAGGCGTGACAGCCCCCATTCACAATGGTGCCAAAAGTATCCTTTTCTGGACTTCCCTGCGTAAACAGTTTCCTGGTGAGGACGACCCTGATGGTGCCCTGTGCATCACCGATCGCCTCAGCTGCATTGATAATCAGATTCATGATAATCTGCTGAATTTTTCCGGTATCACCTAAAACTTCAGGGACGTCATCGTCGCAGCTAAGCTCGATGACAACATTTTTTCCTATGGCAGACTTCAGCATCTTGACCAGTTCACCCACCAAAGAAATCAGGTTGATCCTGGTCTGAACCAACGGACTCTTACCGGCATATGTCAGCATCTGCTGGCAGAGGTCGGCGGCACGATTGGCAGCAGTTTCAACCTGCTGAAATGATGCCTTGTAATCATGGTCCGTGGAGGCGGTCTCTCTGGCCATGTAGCACTGCCCGAGGATGAAGGTGAGAATATTATTAAAATCGTGGGCGATGCCGCCTGCCAAAACTCCGAGGCTCTCAAGTTTCTGGGCATGATGGAACTGTTGCTCAAGCCTGCGACGCTCATCTTCAGCCTGATACCGTTCGGTGACATCCATAACGTAATGGAGATGTACCTTGCGGTCTACCGGAATCCACCAGACGTGAAAAATCCTGCCATCCCGTTTCACATCTGCCGTGACGGTCTTCTGTTGTTCCATGGCCTCATCAAGGTGGCAGAAGTGGCATCGGGTATCGGGAAGCGGTTCACCCGTATCGGTGAAATGAAGTTTCTGTACTTCTGTGATAGCGGACATCTTGTGGATGCCGCACCAGCAGTATTCGCCTATCCTGGCGCCGTCATCGGCAGCAATGCGGTTAGTTGCCAGTATCACCCGGTCACTGTTGATCAGATAAGCATGGTGTGGCAGCGCGTCGAGGAGCAGCTGGTTCATCAGCTGCTTTTCCTGCAGCTGCTGAATCCTGTAGGCAATCTGATACTCAAGACTGTCCCGTTCGCTCCTCAGCGTATCTTCGGTGCGCTTGATGCGCATCATCGTCTTGACCTGGGCGACCAGTTCAGCCTCGTCGATCGGCTTTGCCAGAAACGCATCGGCACCGGATTCGAGCCCCTTGACCTTGCTGCTGGAATCGTTACTGTGTAGAGCTGTCAACATGATAATCGGGATATGCTGTGTGTCGACGTCACCTTTGAGGATGCGGGCGACTTCGTAACCGTCCATTTCCGGCATCAGGATGTCCAGTAGAATCATATCCGGCTGATTCGTGCGGACCATCTGAATTCCCTCTCGACCGGAAAGTGCCGTGGTAAGGGACGCTTCCGGTAGAAATGCAGAGAGCAGCGCAGCGAGCGTAAGCAGATTATCGTGGTTGTCGTCTATGGCGAGCAGTCTCATGACGGTGTATCCGGATTGCCTGCCGTGAAGCGGCGAACCAGCGCTTCCAGGTCAGCAATATCGTAAGGTTTAGAAAGGTAATCGGTGCAGCCGGACTCAAGAAAACGTTCGCGATCCCCCCCCATGGCGCTGGCGGTCAGGGCCACCACAGGTATTGATGACGTGACGGAATTCTTTTTCAGTTCCCTGAGCACGGCCATACCGTCCATTCGGGGCAACTGCATGTCAAGCAGAATAAGTGAGGGCAGTGCATCCAGCGCCAACTGCAGACCACGCTCGCCGTCAGCAGCCTCGATCAGCGAGTAGCGATTCCCCAGCACCGCCTTGATCGAAGCCATGTTGTCCGGATTGTCCTCCACCACCAGAATTGAACCGCTGCCGCGATACTCGCCGGAGCGACGTGCCGGTGAAACACCGGAAGAGAGTGAACGGAAAACCTGATCGACGCCGAGCATCTCATGCACTCTGGACACCAGTTCGTTCTGATCTACGTCCCCCTTCTGGACGATACAGCGAACGCCATAGCGGCTGAGACGCTCCATATCGCCTGGTGTGAGAGTTTTTGCCGTCATGATCAATACCGGCACTCGAGTCGTGATCGGTGATGAGCGGATGTCCGACAGAACGGCAAAGCCATCGATTCCCGGCATCATCAAATCAAGTATAACGCCATCGGGAACGTGGGTGTGCAGATAGTCGATGGCCGCCGCACCATTGGAGACACTGTCCACAACAAAATCGGCTGTTTCAAGAGCAAAGCGGACCTGAATCTCGGCAGCATCGCTGTCTTCAACGACCAGCAGACGCGAACGGCCGGAGGTACGTGGCGATGGCATCCGCCAGCCGATATCGCGAAGGCTCCTCTCCAGTTCCTGCAGCAGATAATCACGGCTCAGCTCCCCTTTGGAAAGGATGGTGCTGACCCCTGACGAAAGGTGGGCTCTCTCCTTCTTATCAAGATCTTTGGATGTGATGATAATCACCGGGATGGATGCCGTTTCCGGATCGGAACGGAGTTGATCGAGAACAGCAGTTCCATCCATACCCGGCATCATCAGATCGAGGCTGACCAGGTCGGGGTGGTGTTTCCGAGCCAGTTCGAGGGCCCGCTCCCCGTTCTCGGCCAGCAGCACATCAAGCCCTGACTCCTTGAGCATGGCGGCAATCGTGAAGCGGTAATGCTCCTCATCATCCACTACCAGAACACTGTGCAACCCAGAAACGGCAATCTTCCGGAATTCCCGCAGCAGGTCATCTTTCACGACCGGCTTGGTGACGATACCGACCGCCCCGAGAGCAACGCCGGTTTCACGGTCGCCGTTGAAGGAGACGATGATGACCGGGATCGAACTCGTAAGCGGGTCATCCTTCAGATGGCGCATAACCTCCCAACCATCCATCTCAGGCATGACAACATCCAGCGAGATGGCAAAGGGTTTGTGAACCCGTGCCAACTGCAGTGCGTCCTTGCCGTTTAATGCGGTAATGGTTTCAAAACCTGCCTGGGCCAGATGTCCAGTCACCATGGAGACGGTCTGCGGGTCGTCATCAACCACCAGTACGCAGCGGCGCCGCGGTAACGGTGATTTATCAGGGATCGCTTCGACATAGGTGACGGGCTGCGGAAGACCGCTTTCCGCACCACGGCAGTCAAGTGGCAGTCGTACCGTAAATGTGGAGCCTGTGCCTGCCTGACTGGTGACATCAACGTCTCCTCCAAGCAGACGGGCGGCTTTACGAACTATTGCCAATCCGAGCCCGGTCCCTTCAAAGGAACGCGACGTACTGCCGTCCACCTGACGAAATTCCTCGAAAATCGTTTTCAGGTGCTCTGCCTCAATACCAATACCGGTGTCTGAAACTGCCACTTCCAACAGTCCGGACTGATGCTGCAGGCTGACGGTAACACCGCCTTCAACGGTGAATTTTACGGCATTCCCCACCAGATTCAGCAGGATCTGACGCAGGCGCTTTCGGTCTGTCGACACCTGTGGGACAGAGCCGCGAACGTCGAGACTGAGCGTAATCCCTTTATCCCTGGCCAGTTGCATCACACCGTCGATGACTTCGCGGGCCAGCGACTCGACTGACAGGGTTTCAATGGCAAGTTCCTGCCTACCGGATTCTATTTTTGCCAGATCGAGGATATCGTTGATCAGCGAAAGCAGATTGCGGCCGTTACGCTCGATGATTGAAAGATAACCGCGCTCATCGTCACTAAGACGCGGACCGGCCTGAACCGAAAGTACCCGTGAAAGCGCCAGCACCGAATTGAGCGGTGTACGCAGTTCATGACTCATGTTGGAAAGGAATTCACTCTTAAGCCTGGTCGCTTCTTCAAGTTGCATCTTCTGCTGATCGAGGGAACGGTTGCGGCGGTAGAGCTCTTCAGACTGCTGTCCCAGCTCGACGGTCTGCTGGCGAAGCTCCTCAGACTGCTGGGTCAGTTCGGCGTTTTTATCCGACAGCTCGGTTGCCAGACGACGCACGTCCTCGCCGGCCACAACTCGCGAAAAACCGGCCGAAAGCGGCAACAGTATCTGATCCATCACCTCGCGGGACGATTCGATAAACGGTGCCTCGGCCGCCAGGGATATAAATGCGCGGACTGAGCCGCCGCTGACGATCGGCAGCGTTACAATTTCACAGGGCATGATTTCGCCGAATGACGTGACAAAGGTCAGACAGTGGTCACCCTGCTGCGGCGAATAGCCGGCAATGCCGTCAGCCGTCAGCAGAACACCAAGTTCACCTTCCAGGTGGCGGCGGTTGAAACGCCGCATATACGCCGGATCAGCCCCAATCGAATGTACCGGTACGAAGGAATCACTGGTTCCCTCCTCCATAAAGGCTACTGCCATCCGCGCACCGGTTGCTTTCATAAAAATGGGCAGCAGAGAGGTAAAAAAAGCCTCCAGCCTGGTAATACTCATCAGCTGGTCAGAAATTCGGGTAACCCAGATGCGGGAATCCATCTTGATCTGTAACGCCGCAGCCATGGAGTTGAATGATTCCGAAAGCGAGCGGAGCTCCTGGGTACCGTCGGCTTCGGTACGGGCAGCGTAATCACCGGAACCGATCTCCGCCACTGCACGGGAGAGCCGGGTGAGCGGATTGGTGATCGAGCGCGCCAGGGTAAAGGCAAACAGACAGGCAAGTAGCGATACCAGCGAGCCGAGTCCGTACGTAACATACAGGAGACTTTGCAGCGGCGCCATCACTTCGGCACTGTCCTGTTTGTTGACCAGCCCCCAACCGGTTCGAGGTATATATGCGTAGGACGCAAGCACTTTCTCGCCGCGGTAGTCGGTGGTTTCTGCAATTCCGCTCTGCCCCTGAGCAGAAAGCTGAGCGGGACGCCCCTTGAGGGTGGTTTTGAGCAGCGCGCCCGACTGCCAGCGCAGATCGCTGATTGCCAGCACGTCGCGGTTGACCAGCAACGACTCCCCCGTACTCCCCAGGCCGGTGCGGTTTTCAAGAATCGAGTACACCGAATGGCGCATGTCCACACGCAGCACCAGTGCCGTACGGCCTCCAGTGGTGCGTATCGGCACAGCAATATCCATGCTGGGCTGATGATCATCGGGATTGAGGTACACTTCGCCGAAAGCAGCCGTGTGATCCCTGAGGGCAGCAACGACTGTGGCCGGCCTGAACAAAGGCGTTCCCGTTCGGGCGTTGTTGCTCGAGAGCAGAATGGTTCCCTCCTGGGAAACAATGGCCAGCTCTGCCGTCCTGTCATGATCTTTCAGATAGGTGTGCAAGGATGCACGTGCTGCAGAAACGTCACTCCGGACACCCCGTTCAAGTACCTGCGCCGTATCCTCAACGGAACGGCCGGAAGCGAGAGAAGCGGCATCGCCGGCCATGTCCTCCAGCAGCGTGTCGATCTGTTCCAGACGCATCGCTGTCGTGGCATTCAGTTTATCGAAAATCATCTCGCGGGTATCGTTGGTAATCCGCAGGTAAATACCTGTGGTGACAATCGTCATCGGCACGAGACAGATTGCCGTAAACCAGAACGCCAGGCGCCCCCGCAAGGTTTTCAAGAGTGTCAACGATTTCATGGTACCGTCTCCCGTACCGGAACAATCTTCATCCGGTATTCAAATCTGTCCACTCCGTATCGCTTTGGATCCTCCAGCACCTGACGCAGCAACGTAGCGTCAAATGAACTGCGAATTTTATCCCACGATACTGCCGCTGGTATCATACCATTTTTCTTGATAAATTCAAATTCACGCCACATCAGGTCATTGATACGCAGCATCCGCTCGTCGAACAGGGGAATAGCAGGAATATTGAGCAGATCGTTCTTGACAATGGCCGAAAATCGATCGGGATTCAAAGGGTACGGTGAACCCTGAAAACGGGAGGCCGACTCAATACTCCAGCGGGAAGCCAGAGCAAGGTTTCCCGGAGAGCGCATCCAGATGCAGGCCCGAACTACTGCAGCCAGAATTTGACGGGCCAGTTCCGGGTGCGACGTGACAAAATCCTTACGGAAATAGAAGAAGCTCATGTTGATGCCCCGATGGATCAGATGAAACCCCTGTTTTCCAGCCAGGGCTATCGTGGTAGCCGGTTCACGCGTACTGATCGCATCAACCTTCCTGTCTGCCAGCGCCGCCGGCAGTTCATGGTTTTCCATGGGAACAATAGTGACGTCTTTTTCGCTCAGCCCGTCGTTAGCCAGCGCATTCAAGAGGACGAAGTGCGCCGTAGAGCCGGGCACCGTAGCAATCCGTTTCCCTTTCAGGTCCCTGGTAAGCATGGCCTGACGGGAAATGATGGAGGAATATCCCTGTTTGGCCATTGCTACTATGACGATGTCTCCTCTGGCCGCCATGGTCAGTGTGGGGATGTCTCCGGAAATGCCCGCTTCAAGATCACCGCGGGAGAGGAAAAAATTGAGTTCCGGCCCCTTGAAAAAGTTATGAATCTGATACCTGGCACCGGTTGCGGCAAACTCTCTGGCAAGCACTGCGTCACGTATCAGGAGTTCTCCAAGGGGACTCTCCGGCAGGGACAGCGGCTGGACGCCGATATCAACTCCTCCGGCAGTTTTATCAAAGCGGTAGGCTGAATAGCGGGAATCCCTGGACAGATCGCCGGGTGTCCCCTCTTTCGAAGTTTGCTGTTCAGAATTCTTACAACCTGACAGTGAGCAGACGGAAAGCAGCACCAGCGCAAGATACTTAATTCCACGCACCGTCATCGCACCACCGTTTTCCGGTACAGCCCGCCAAAGTCATACAGTCTGACCATGACATCATGGTAGGCCTCCGGCACTGACTCAGCGCGGCCCAGCATAAGTATTCCCCCGGGATTGAGCGCCCGGTACAGATTGTCAAAAACACGCACGTAGGCCTCCTCGGACAGGTACATGAGAAAATTGCGGCAGAGAATCAGGTCAAATCCGCCGAACACAGATTCTGGCGGGGCAAAACTATTCCTGTCAAGCAGATTGTGCCTGGAAAAAGATACCTGCCGGCGCAAATCATCGCAGACCCGGTAACCACCGTTTTCCGGGTTGAAATAGGTATTCAGACGACCGAGTGACACGTCAGCCAAACGCTCTGCCAGGTAGAACGCGGAGCGCCCCTCCTGAAGAGCATCTTCAGCGATATCCGTCGCAAACAAAGCCACCATCCGGGTTGCATGAACGGCGCGTGAAGCCTCGTCCAGAATGATAGCCAGAGAAAAAGCCTCTTCACCTGCAGCACAGGCAGCGGACCAGACCCGGTAGATTCCTCCCGTCTCCGCCAGCGCAGGGGGGAGTAGCAGCTCCTTGAGCAGCTGAAACTGCAGCGGATGGCGAAAGAAGCGGCTGTATCTAATCAACAGCATCCTGACCAGCTGCTCGGCCTCGTCGGGATCGTCTTCCAGACAGTTGGCGTAATCTTCCGGAGAGGCGTACCCCAGCAGGGCAATGCGCTCATCAATCCTCCGTTGTACCAGCGACCGTGAATACGAAAAGAAATCCTGGCTGGTACGGGCTGAAAGAGCAGTAAGAATCTTATCTACTGTTCCGGACATTCATACTTCCTTGAAGATTTCAGTCGCCGAAACAGATTCCCAGATCACGGGCCGTCAGCACCGTATCGCCATCGGTGCGTACCCGCTTCTGGATGCCCAGAGCTTCACTCAGCGGAACCAGCACGATATCGGGTGAATGGAGCGCCACCATATGGTCAAAGGTTCCGGTCTCAATGGCTCTCACTGCCGCAGCGCCAAATCGTAAGGAGAGCAGGCGGTCAAAGGTCGTCGGAGAACCACCCCGCTGAAGATGCCCCAGCACCATCGAGCGCGTGTCTTTGCCGGTGCGCTGGGAAATCTCTTTGGCCACGTACTCGGCGATCCCCCCCAGAACCACATGCTGGCGGCCGGTTTCACCGCTTCCCTTGCTGATCACGTCCCCACCTTTGGGGAGCGCACCTTCGGCCACGACGACAATGGCATATTTATGGCCGTGCAACTCGCTGTCCATCAGCTTGTCGCAGACCTTGTCAATATCAAACGGAATCTCCGGAATCAAAATGACATCGGCATTACCGGAAATGCCGCTGTTCAGAGCAATGAAACCGGCATTGCGCCCCATCACCTCTACTACCATAACGCGGTCGTGTGACTTGGCGGTTGAATGCAAACGGTCGATCGCCTCGGTTGCAATGCTGACGGCCGTATCAAAGCCAAAAGTAATGACGGTGCCACCCATATCGTTGTCGATGGTTTTAGGGACTCCGACCACCGGCATCCCCTTTTCGGCAAAACGGTGGGCGATTTCAAGGCTGCCGTCACCTCCGACCGCCACCAGAGCATCAAAGCGCAGTCGCTTGAAATTGTCCATGACCCTCTCCGACAGGTCGCGTTGTTCCCATTCGCCGGCCGCATTGCAGATTGGCATCATGAACGGGTTGCCTTTGTTTGTGGTACCGAGGATAGTTCCCCCAACACTGGCAATGCCATCCACCTTTTCCGGCGTCAGGTTGACGATCTCCTCGGTGTTGAGCAGGCCGGTATAGCCGCATTTGATGCCATAGACCTCCCACTGGCGGTTGTAGGCTGCCATTGTTACGGCCTCGATAACCGCGTTCAGCCCCGGTGCATCTCCGCCACCGGTATTGATGCATATTTTCATTCTCTTCGACATCTGTAACCCCCGTCAGGATTTAGTAGGCCATGCCATCAGAAACTACGCTGCATCAACCATCAACTTCAGGCATCACTTGAAGGAATTGAGTACATATTCAGCAATAGCTACCGCATCTGCGTCAGATAACGTTGATGCATCAAACCTGATCATCCGGGATATGGGGTTGCGCATGATCCTGATGATGTCGTCAACAGAATATATCCTGTTATCCCGTAGCGAGGAAGCATATAGAGTCCTTCTCTGGTCGGAGACGTTACCGCCGTCAGGATGGCAACTGGCGCAGAACTGTTTGAACAGCGCCTCACCCGATTGGGTTGCCCCCTGCTGTCGGGCGGAAACTATACTGGAAACCGGCCCCTTACCAGATTTATCCGGAGATTTCGGAGATTCCCGAGTACAGCCACAGAAGCAGCTGGCCATGACCGCAACCGAAATCAATAAACGTCTCATGTCGTTGAACATGTCTGACACCTCCATGTTTATACGGGTCTTCCGTATACCCCGACTCAAAATATGAAAACGGACGCTATTTTGTAACAACGGCGCTCGCTTTACAAGATGTTCTTTACATTAAGCGATCAAATCAGCTACAAGCGAAACCTTTAAGTTAGGTAAACGCTATTACATCGAATGGAGACGTTTTTGAAACCTGTACACGATTTCCGGCAGCTGGTTGACATAATGAAAAAACTGCGCGCACCCGGCGGCTGCCCTTGGGACGCAGAACAGACTCACCAGAGCTTGACCCGCTATCTGATTGAAGAGACGTATGAAGTCATCGAGGCCATCGACAGCGGATCAAGCGACCATCTCAAGGAGGAGCTTGGTGATCTGCTGCTGCAGCCGGTGTTTCACGCGGCTATCGCAGAGGAATCCGGCAGTTTCAGTATCCATGATGTCATCAGCCTGTTGTGTGAAAAACTTGTGCGCCGTCATCCGCATGTTTTCGGAGATGTGGAGATACGCGACAGTGACGCCCAGGTAGAAAACTGGGAGCGTATAAAAAAGGGTGAAAAAAGTGGCGAGCGCACTTCGGCTCTCGAAGGAGTCCCGCCGCACCTTCCAGCACTGCTCAAAGCTCACAAAATTGGTGAGAAGGCGGCGCGGGTCGGTTTTGACTGGGAACATTCGGATCAGGTCCATGCAAAGGTTCTGGAAGAGCTGCGTGAATTCGAGGATGCCTGGGCTTCCGGTGATCAGGGACGCATGGAAGATGAACTTGGTGATCTCCTGTTTGCCATCGTCAACTTGGGGCGTTTTCTGTCGCTCAATCCTGAAGATGCGTTACGCAAAACCATACATCGATTTCAAAAGCGTTTTGAGCACGTTGAAAATGAATTGAGATTGAGTAATCGACAGATCAGGGACGCTGCATTTGATGAACTGGATCAACTGTGGAATCAGGCCAAAAAATTAGAATAAATTTCATTAAACCGGCTGCTCCACGCGTGAATCTTCCTGTTATTTCAAGCATCTTTTCTTTATCAACAAAAAATGTGGATAACCTGTGGACAATAATGTTGATGTAACCAGAAAGGCACATTTCTACAAGAGATTTTTGCGGTTTGCCTTTTTTTTAGACACGGGCACATCTGTTAAATATCAATAAGTTACGGCTTATTCACTGTTATTGGGCAGTTAGCGTGTCAAGGCTTATTTTTCGGTACTGCAAAATATTTTTTCGACAGCTGTCCTTGTTTATAACCCGCCGCAAACGACTACCTTCAACCCATTGAATTCTATACCTTCCATCTGCAGCAGACGAAATTTAGCCTGTATACCACCCGCCCCTGAAAATCCTGTCAGCGCTCCGTTGCCGGCCACCACCCGATGGCAGGGAACGATGATCGGCAGCCTGTTGTGGGCCATAGCTCCACCCACTGCCCGGGAAGAGCGCGGCGAGCCGCAGAGAGCGGCTACCTCACCGTAACTGCGAACCGCACCAAACGGAATCCGACGTACTTCGAGTTGAACCTTCATGTAAAATGGAGAAACATCTTCAAAACTAACTGGAATAGCGTCGAAAGACACCTGCTCTCCACTGAAGTAACGTTGCAGCAGAACAGCTGTGTTACGGGTGAGTTCTGACGAGCGCAACCCCTCTTCCTCACGTTTTGCAGCGGGAAGCTCCACCCTGTATATCCTATCCCCGATGGCGAATACCCGCCCAACGCCATCCGGCGTTTCATAATCCGTTGCAAATAAATTGTTCATACGCCCCCTGATGCCCCTTTTCTTCTCAGCATATTGAATAAAGCGGTTGCCTCTTCAGACCGCAGTAGACGAGCTGCCAAAAAATAGAGCAGTATTGAAAAAACTACCACTACTCCCAGCAGGGCGCTTTTCTCCGTCTTGCATCCAATCCGCGACCAGTCGTAGGACGAACAGGCGAGCCATGACAGAGCCCCCATCGGCAGTGAGGCCGCCAGCGCCTTCAGGCCGCTCATATAAATGCCGCTGCACGAAAAAGAGCCGATCCTGCGGCGCAGAATGAAAAACAGCATCAGCATATTGCCAAACGCTGACAGGGTGGTTGCCAGGGCCAGGCCCCCATGCTTGAGTGGCACCATTAGTGCCAGGCTGAAGCACAGATTTAACACTAAGGCTATACATGCCGTTACGACAGGCGTTTTAGTGTCTTTAATCGCATAAAACGCGGGGGCAAGCACCCGGATAAACGCTACGCATGTCAGACCCAGCGAATAGTAGACCAGTGCCTGCGCCGAGTTGACGACTTTGTGGTAATCAAATGCTCCCCCCATGAACAGCAGGCTGAAAATAGGGACCGCGCAGACCAGCAGACCTACCATGGCCGGAATAGTAATAAACAGGGTCAAGCGCAACCCAAAAGCCAGCGACTCCTTCATCCCCTCCATATCGCCCTCGGCCGCTTGCCGGCTCATGGAGGGGAGCACCGCCTGGGCCACCGAAACGGTAAAGATGCCGTGGGGGAACTCAAACAGACGTTGGGCATAGTAGAGATACGAAACACTCCCCTGAGGGAGCAACGAAGCCAGAATTGAGCCAACCGTAATGTTGAGGTAATAGACACCGACGCCGAACAACGACGGAAGCATCAGTGTGGCTATCCGGCGCACGTCCTGGTCGCCGAAATCAAAGCGGGGACGGATGACATATCCTTTGCGCCAGAGTACTGGCAGTTGCAGGAGCAGCTGCAAACAACCACCGGCAAGAACCCCCACCGCCAGGGCGGTGACGGGAGCTTCAAAATAGCCTCGCAGCAGCAGCGCGCACAGTATCATGGAAATATTGAGGAATACTGTCGAGATCGCCGGAGTAAAAAAATGGCGCAGGGTGTTGAGAATGCCCATGCAAAGCGCCACCAGGCTGATAAAAAAAAGATAGGGAAACATCAGACGGTTCAGCAGCACCGCCAGCTCAAACTTGCCTGGATCGGCTTTGAAACCGGGGAACATAAGTCCAACGATCAGCGGCGAGAATATAATCCCGGCCAGAGTGACAAGAGCCGTGGCAATGGTAAGCAGAGTGAAACAGGTGTTGGCAACTTCCCGCGAGCGTTCTTCGCCCTGCCGGGAAAGCGTCTCTGAAAAAATCGGAACGAACGCAGCTGTCAGGGCCCCTTCGGCAAAGAAGCGGCGCAGCATGTTGGGAATCTGGAAGGCGGCAAAAAATGCGTCGGTTGCCAGTCCGGCACCAAAAAGACGGGAAACAACCATATCCCGGACCATCCCCATGATACGTGACAGCATCGTGGCACTGCCCAGTATTCCGGCAGCTCTGGCTATGGTCCGTTTTTCCGACATTCAGCCAGCGTGTGCGACAATAAAATCACGCACCCGAGAAAGATCGTTATCCATGACCTCACAGCGGGTCGGTTTATGCCGTAGTTCTTCAACTGATGCAGGAATCGGTACAGAGCAACCAAGCGCTTTTTCGACAGTTTCACCAAATTTAGCCGGATGTGCGGTTGCCAGACAGATCCTGGCATCTTCTGCCGGGAGCTGGTCCAGAGCAGCCCTGACACCGACGGCGGTATGGGGGTCAAGCAGATAACCGGCAGATTGTTTAAAGGTGCGGATGGTTTCAAGGGTACTCCACTCCCCCACCGATGCGGAGCAGAAATCCTGCCGCACCTGCTGCATCTCCTCAGCCGAGAATGATATTGAACCTTTCAATTTCAACTCAGCAAAAGCTGTCGTGACACGCTCGGGTGATTCGCCCGCAAGATGGTAGAGATAGCGTTCGAAATTGGAGGCGATCTGGATATCCATGGAGGGGGAAACCGTTGAAACCACGTCACCCAGAGAATAATCACCGGTATTGACAAAACGGGTTAGAATATTGTTTTCATTGGTTGCCAGCAACAGCTTACCGACCGGGAGTCCCATCCGTCTGGCCACATACCCGGCAAAAATATCTCCGAAGTTGCCGGTCGGAACAGAAAAATGAACTTTTACGTCGCCATTGTCGGTCACCCGCAACCAGGCATAGAAGTAGTAGACAACCTGAGCCAGAACCCGAGCCCAGTTAATCGAGTTGATCGCCCCCAGGGAGTAATCTTCCTTGAACTTCAGATCACCAAACAGCTCCTTAACCATATCCTGGCAGTCATCAAAGGTTCCGTTAATGGCAATATTATGAACATTAGCGTCAACAACTGACGTCATCTGCAGCGCTTGAACAGCGGAGGTTTTGCCGTGGGGATGCAGAATAAAAATGGTAATACCTCGTTTACCCCGCACCCCATGAATGGCGGCACTGCCGGTATCACCGGATGTGGCACCAATGATGTTCAATTTCTGCTTCCGTTCAGCCAGTATATATTCAAACAGGTTACCTAGAAATTGAAGTGCCACATCTTTAAATGCCAGCGTCACTCCATGAAACAGCTCCAGGATATAGACCCCGTCCTGCTTCACGACCGGTGTAACCTCGGGGTGCGTAAAGGTATAATAAGACCGGTCTATCAAGAGCTTAAGGTCGCTGGCAGGAATGTCGTCAACGAAGCGTGAAATAATCTGGAACGCTAATTCGGGATAGCTTAATCCCCGCCACATTTCGAGCTGTTCGCGAGAAATGTGTGGGTATGCCTGGGGCAGCAGCAGGCCTCCGTCTGATGCCAATCCCATCATGACGGCATCCTTGAAAGATATCGGCTGAATGCCACCCCGGGTACTTATATAGTTCATGACGTGGTAATCCTTTCCAAAAAATGTGCCGTGAATGTAGCAGGGATTGGCCTGAATGGGAAGAGTGCATGCGGCTGTAAAAAGTATTAGCCGGATTTCGTCGCCGAAGTCAATCCGGAAATAATTTGCAGAAAATTGCCGGTCAATGCCGGATGAAGGTCGGTTCCCATCATACCGGTCATGATTGTTGATATTTCCTGGAGCTCCATCGGTTCGCGATAGGAGCGGCGCGTCCGCAGGGCGTCAAAAAAATCCGAGATCATTGTCATGTGGCTGCAGAGATTTTGCTGCCAGTCCACCGACACGCGGGGATAGCCACTCAAATTGTACTTCAGGTGGTGTTCGTAGGCAGCGGTCACTGCCAGTCGCGGGACCCCAGGGTTGGTCAGCAGATGCCGCGCTCCTTTAACCGGGTGCTGCTTCATGATAGTAAACTCTTCGTCGGTCAGCTTATCTTTCTTCGTCAGAATCTCTTCCGGAACGTACAGTTTGCCGATATCATGCATCATTGCTGCGAGACCGATGTCATTCAGGAGTGGCCCGTCTATTCCCAGCGCCATGGCCTGGGCCAGGTTAAGAATACAGACATTGGCCGAATGGGTGAAGGTGTATTCGTCAACATCTCGGAGGATTGCTATCTCAAGCAGCGGCCTCCCCTCTTGATGAAAAAAATTGATAAATCCGGATACAGCTTCGTTTATGCCACTTATTTTGAAGTGCCGGCCATTTTTTACCGCCTCGTAGACATCTATGAAACGCCCCAGCTCCAGCCGGGAAAGATCAGGCAGACTTAAACTTCTTGCAACAGGTTCTGTGGAGTTAATTACGGGCTCCGCCGCCATTTGATCGTCTGATGACGAACGAACGTCAACATGACCCAGGCGGAGATGGTCGGAAGAAGCCATAACGTGACTTTCGCTACTCTGATGGCGGGCAAGGCCTGATACGAATGCATCAACTTCGGAGCGCTGAATCCCCGGAAGGAATTTGAGTGATCCTATGCCACGTGTCGCGAGGATATGGGTGAATCTCTGCAGAAACAGATTCCCGTCGCACGGCTGCCCGTCGATTACGAGTTCGTTTTCAACGATCAGAACGCTGAATCCGTGCCTGATCTCCAGTGCTGACGTCAGATGCTCGAACGCCTGCTTCGACAGGCGGGTAACCTGGGGATGTTCAGTTCCGTACAAGGTAGCATTGGCAACAGTCGACAGCAGTATGCGTATGAAGTCGAGGATATGTAACACATTGCTCATAACTGATGGCCTGGAAGAGAATTCAAAGAAATAGCCGCCTGACCGGCCACATCCTTATTACCGCTGTCTGCTAAACGCTCAAGCACCGGCCGGGCAAGCTGCAGAGGGTACTTCTCAAGTGAACGAACGATATCAACTTTCAATCGGGAAAGATTACGGGCATGGAGCAGACTGCGGGAAGCGAGAATCCTGGCAAGCTCAGGGAGTGCCTCGGCTCTGCCGATTTCCCCCAGAGCCTGCACAACAGTGCTTGACATTTCATATTCTGACTGGGAAAGTCCGCTGCTGCAGAGTATCGTCAGGAGTCTTTTGACAACTTCCGGGTGGGGGCACTTACCTGCATGCTGGACTGCCAACAGCCGGGTTTCGCGATTCTGGCTTTCAAGTTCCTGCACAAGGAGCTTTTCCGTTTCCTGGTCTTTAAAGTGCAATAGTACCCTGAGCGCCTCCCCGCTAACCCGCGGGTCACTGTTTCCAAGCAGAGGGCGAATATAGGAAACCGCCGCAGGATTGTCGAGAGCCGCGAGCACAGCCAGCAGATTGCGCTGAAAATACCAGCGACGGTCGTTCAAGTGACTGACTATCGGCATCAGTGCCATTTCACCCATCTCAATCAGTGAATCTACATAAAAACGGCGCAGGGACATGTTTTTTTCTTCCGCCAGTCGTTCAATAAGCACATCGATAAAGGGTTCACCAACTATCCTGATAAGAGATCGGATATCGTCATAGCGGGACTTGCCCCAGATAGTCAAGCCGTTGATAATTTCCTCCAGAAACTCAGGCCGCGCGAACTCCCGGGTAACCCTTTCACGCACCTCCGGAGGGCAGTGATCATTACCGAACTGCTGCAACATACCTATCAGTCGGACATAATCACCGGTCTGCGCAACGTATAAAAACGTGTCGCACAGGTTCTGGAGCAGAACGTCACTCTCTTCGTCAGATTCAAAACCAAACCACACCAGGTTCATCAGAATATCACCGATATGATTTTCTACCGCAGTCGATTCGAGCGACGCACGCAAGGCGTCTATGCCATCGAGCTGCATACCGGAAATACTTTGTGAGGCCATGATTGTATCGAGCTTTTTCTGATAATCTTCTGGAACGAACTCTTCTGAGGCATGCTCTCTGAAGATGGTTTTAACTTTGTCGGCAAAGCTGCTTTCGGCAGCCTCTTGCTCCTCTTCTTCCAACCGGCGCGCGGTTATTTGTTGTCCGAGACGCTGGAGCAGCCCTTTGATCACCGGCGGTACTTTCATACCACCCTCAGAGATATCATCCAGCGTATCAAGTACGACCTGATCCGGAAGGGACGATACCAACGTATCAATGCCCCGCTGATCAACGCTGGACAGCAATTCAAAAGAGTCGCTGAGAAAACGCCTTCGCAGTTCGGGGTTCAGATGACCTGCAAAAGCAGCCAGCTTATCGTAAGGAACAGAACTTTGCGACAATGATGAATCGTGAAGCATAAGGACTTCGACAGGTTCATGAAAGTCGTCTGACTGCAAAGCGTCCTCAATAAACTGCCGGTTGAGAATATCCGCCAGCTGCTCCGGCGAGATGCCATCATATTCAAAATCCACCTCACCGCTATGGCCTGTGATGGTAGCTGCAAACTGTTCCCATACGCTCACCGGCGAAGCAGCAGTCGCTCCATCCCCAACAAATTCTTCGTCAGTTCCCCTGAGCAGATCATAACGGACCGGCTGAACAGAAAGTGATGTTATCCCTGACAGTTCCCACACTTTCATTATGCCGCCGCGATGATGAATATCCTCCCGTTTAAACCCGAGCAGCGTCATGAAATTTTTGAGTTCTCCGTTTGTTACGCCACTACCGAAAGAAATCGCTCCGATGCCCCGCTCAAACAGTACCCGGGCGAAATTCCTGAATATAAGATTTGATTTTTCAAGAACTGCACCGCTCAACATGAGCGAGTCGCTGGTTACCGCCAGTGTAACCTCGTCCTGGGTATCAAAAAGCTTGGAATAAGCCGTCAGCGCCTTCCTCAAGGAGAGGTCAATCTGTGGATGCCCTGCGGGGTATGCACGGATGTTCCTGCGGGCTATATTGAGCTCGACGATCAGGGCGGAGATACGAGCAGCTTCAGCAACTCCAGTTCCTTTATCCGGTTCGTGCTTTGTCATAGTGATATTCGTGCTCCGAGAGTCACCGCTGTAATGGTTGATAGTTTTATTGACACCATCAATGATTCGGACTATACCGTAAAAAACTCCGGCAGGGAATGAGCGAACTGCGGTACAGAAACTTATGTTGGCAAAGCCAGACAGCAACCACACTCAGAACACACTATCACACCTGAGCAAATTCGGGTCAAATCTCCTTGAAACAGTAATCAAGAGATACTCAAATCCTGATACAGCCCGCCGCAACCGGTTTATTCTACTGCTTTCAACGGCCATCCTGCTTACACTGATCATACTCCCCGGTCAGAATCTCTCCACTACAGCTTTCAAAACCGGCGACATTTCCACCTCGGACATCCGTGCACCGCAGGATCAACTTGTCGAGGACAGGGCACTGACCGAACAGCGCCGTAAAGAAGCCGGTACCAGTGCTCCGGTCGCCTATACGCTCAGCGACCGCATTTCATCCAGCGTGACTGACAGGCTGAACCAGGCTTTTGCCCTGATCCAGTCGGAGCGAGGCAGCATACCGGAAAAAAGTGCCGCCCAGTGGCGTTCATCCCTGCTGCCGGTTCTGGATACGGAAGCAAGTGACGATGAAATCAAAACGCTGCTGCGGGTCAAAAACGAGAAAATCCTTCTCAGCAGCTTACTACCATTACTCACCGATCTGTATCAACGGAAAATTGTCTCTGATGGCAAAGCATTTCAGGCGGATGCCCGCAGGGGACTTGAAATTGTTGACTCAAACGGCCACCTGATTGGTGGTGGAGATATTTCAACAAGTTTCATGGAGATTCGTGAAGCCCGCCGGATTGCAGCTGACTGGCATTTCAAGGGGACAGGGGCAGCAGGCGACGACCGTCATCTTGCGGCGCTCGTATCCAGAATACTGCTCCCCAACATGTTTTTCAATCAGGAAGCCACGGAAGTCCGAGCTAAATCAGCCATAGAATCGGTACGGCCTGTTCGTTTCAAACTGCAGAAAGGTGAAATGGTAGTACGGGTTGGCGAACGAATAACACCGGAACAGGCACACAAACTTCAGGCTATATTCGGGGATAAAAAAAATGAGAACAGCCTGTTCACGGCGGTCGGAACCTTTTTTCTGATCATTGTGCTCTTTTATTTCCCCTATCGCTTCGCCTGTAAAAACATCCGTAAATTTAACCCCTCCAACAAGGATATCCTGATTATCTCCCTGTTGATCGTCGGCAGCTTTCTCTGCTTTAAAACCTCTCTGCTCATATCCCACAACATAGGATCGGTATTCCCCTCTGTCGATCCGATGAACTATTTCTACCTGTTTCCTTTTGCCGCCGGCGCAATGATCATACGAATTTTCATCAACTCCGAAGTGGCTCTCGTCTATTGCGCAATTCTTGCACCGCTTCTGGGGATCATGTTTGAAAACAATATGCTGGTAATCATCTACTCGCTACTCGGCAGTATCGTCGGAGCCCACGGCGTTCGCCACTGCGCCAGCCGCAGCACCATATACACCGCCGGCATAAAAGTATCGGTAGTAAACCTGGCACTGGCACTGGCGTTTCAGATCATGGGCACATCTCTGTTTACAATTCAGACGGTGTATGTGGCCATCTTTGCCGTTGTGAGCGGCATTATCTGCGCAGGTTTCGTATCGAGCTTTATCCCGGTCATTGAGACTCTATTCCAATACACCACCGACATCAAGCTGCTGGAACTCGCAAACCTGAATTCACCCGTTCTGCGAGAACTGATGATCAAGGCGCCCGGAACCTACCATCACAGCGTGGTTGTCGGGAATCTTGTCGAAGCTGCTGCGGAATCGATTGGCGCGAATCCTTTACTGGCCAGAGTTGCGGCCTATTATCACGACATCGGCAAGGCAACGAAGCCGCTCTACTTCATCGAAAACCAGGGGGGTGAAGAAAATCGCCACGACAAGCTGGCACCCAGCATGAGCGCCCTGATCCTGATCTCCCATATCAAGGAAGGGGCTGAGATCGCCCGCGAAAAGAGACTTGGTCAACCAATTATCGATATCATCAGGCAGCACCACGGCACTGCTCTGATCAAGTTTTTCTATGAGCGGGCCAAAGGGCAGTCAGATGCTAACCTCCACCCACCCGATGAAAACGATTTTCGATATCCAGGTCCGAAACCACAGACCCGCGAAGCGGGCATCGTCATGCTGGCCGACTGCGTTGAAGCGGCTTCGCGCACACTGGTTAACCCGACACCAGACCGTATCCAGGGTATGGTTCAGAAACTGATAAACAACATTTTTATTGATGGGCAGCTCGATGAATGTGAACTGACCCTTAAAAATCTCCACGAAATCGCACGGAGCTTCAATCGAATTCTCAACGGTATTTTTCATCATCGCATCGATTATCCTGAGCCGGTACATAAGGGTAACAACCCCGTTCTCCGCAAATCGGAGATGAAAGATCACACGAAGGGAGAAAACGGAGGTGTCCACCCAGATGCGGATACAACTGAGCAACCGCCAGAGGCGTCACTGTTGCGAGAGCCGGCGGCTCAAAAAAGTGGCTGCGAGAATCTTAAGCGACTTGGGATGTCCTGATGGTACCGAGCTGTCTTTAATGATTGTCGGCGACAGGACCATACGCACAATCAACCGCAACTATCTCGGCAAGGACCGTGCGACCAACGTGATCTCGTTTTCACTGCAGGAAGGTGAGTATGGAGATGTGAATCCTCTGGCTCTTGGGGATGTAGTCATATCGGCTGATACGGCCGCCCACGAGGCTCAAGAGAGCAGGCAGACCTTTTTTGAGCGTCTGACATTTCTGGTAATGCATGGGATTCTGCATCTGTGCGGCTACGACCATGAACGGAGTGGCGAACGGGAAGCTCGCAGGATGGTACGGATGGAACAACGCATTTTCAAAAGGCTTCAAGCTGAAGGTTTGCTGACCAGTCAATAAACAGCTTATCTGGCAGTCTGCGACTTTTTCAGTGTTTCCTGAAACAGTTCAGGCGTAAACCCTTTTAAAACGGCCTCATTTTTCCCGCTACCGAATACAAGTACCGGAACTCCGGTGCTGCCGTACTTTCCGGTTAACTCTTCCATTGCCGCTGCATCGACTTCCACATCCCGGTTTATGAACGGAATATTGTTTCTGGTAAGGTATTCCTTGGTTTCCCGACAGTGCGGACACCAGGCCACGGAAAACAATACGATACGGGGATATTTTTTCGCCGCTTCAGCTCTGGCTGGGCTCAAAACACTCTGCCTTCCCTGCTCAGCCCCCCATGAAGACGTCACCGGTAGCCAGGCCATCGCTACGATGAGTACAATAATAGCTTTCATCAGATTTCTCCCTTCAATATTACAGTCATAACCGGTCTACGGTCGAGGTCACAAGAGTGCTGACGGCATAATGTCAACGGAGCTTAATTTTAACAAGTTCGAATAGTTCATTGGCTATGCTAACTGCTTCCTCGGCTTCTTCCCGTTTCGGCTCTACATAATCACCGGGATAGCGGGATTCAATGGCGTAGCTGGTTAGTAGTTCGCATGCTGCTCGATAATCGTCTAAATCGCTCTCCTGTAAAAGCTCCAGCAATATCAGAAGATTATGTGTTTTGGAGAATTCGATCCCTTTTTTGATTAAAAGGGCCTTCAGGATTTTTTCAACGGTTTGCTGGGCGTGGTAACAGACTGTATCGGTTGGGGCTGTTTCAAGTAGCATAATCTGCCTGGCAGCCACAAGATCATGCTCAGCTTTCAGTATCCATTTCGGGATATTTTCAGGAATGTCTTTCATACAGCGTCCTCCCGGTTTT
>JBAXVE010000048.1:0-25580 GCA_037129245.1 Desulfuromonadales bacterium | reverse complement strand
GTTGAAATTATGGCTGGGGTACCTGGATTCGAACCAAGAGATGACGGCGTCAGAGGCCGTTGCCTTACCGTTTGGCGATACCCCAAAAAATTATTCCACCTCTGTAACAAACAGGCGCACATCAGTCAAGACTTTTATGGTTCGGCAGCCGCTAAAATGGAAGAGAAAGCTTTAAGCTGACGTGGTCACAGTTTTTTTATCGCTTCCTTCAAAGCTGACAACCGGTACGGTTTCTGGATAAAACCTGCCAGTGCCTTGCCGACAAATTTCTGGGTGACTTCCTGCTGATTGTAGCCGCTTGAAATGATTACCCGGACGTCTGGATTCAGTCGTTTCAATTCGCAAAAGCACTGTTCGCCGTCCATATGCGGCATAGTCAGGTCAAGAATTACAAAGGCAATATCTGAAGTTCTTCCGAAGATTTCTACCGCCTGGCGTCCATCGGTGGCAGTCAGTGTGGTGAATCCAAGTTCTCGAAGCATTTCACACCCAATGGTCAAAACCGTTTCTTCATCATCCACCAGCAATACTTTTCCCGTTCCCTTCCATTCATCCCGGCTGTTTTCCTCACAGGCGATCTCAACCGATCTGGCAGATGCGGGAAGCAGTATTTTGAAGGTGGACCCTTTGTCCAGTTCACTGTACACATTAATAGCGCCTTTGTGGCCCCTGACTATCCCGAGCACTGCAGCCATACCCAGACCACGACCGGTGAATTTGGTCGTAAAGAAGGGATCAAACAGTTTTGCCATGACCTCCTTGTTCATTCCGCAGCCGTTGTCAGCTATTTCCACAAAAACATAGTGCCCTTCGCTGATATTCTCATCCAGCCAGATGTTCTTAAGATAGCTGCGCTCGCACTCCATGCTGCCGGTTGAAATTGAAATAAAACCACTTCTGTCGCCAATAGCCTCTGAGGCGTTGATCACCAGGTTCATGATGATCTGCCGCACCTGGGTAGCGTCAGCCTCTACCGGCGGGAGAGGCTTGTCCAGATTGAACCGCAGTACAGCTTTTTTGGAGATGGATAACTCCAGCATATGAAGCATCTCTTCCAGGACGATGTTCAGATCGAGGATTTCTACGACGAATTTGCCTTTGCCGGAGTACGCCAGCATCTGCTTGGTTAGGTCAGAAGCCCGTGTGGCAGCCTGCTCGATTCTGCGCAGGTTATCGATGGCAGGCGATTCGCTGTTGATACGCATCAGCGCCAGATCGGCATTACCAATGATCGCCATCAGGATATTGTTGAAGTCGTGGGCGATTCCACCGGCCAGAACTCCCAGGCTCTCAAGCTTCTGGGTATGCTGAAGCTGTTTCTCAAAAACGCTGCGTTCCTCTCCGCTCTTCAGACGCTCTGCCTCGCGCCTGGCAAGTTCCGTTGCCATGGAGTCGAACGATTGCGCCAGTCGCCCTAGTTCGCCCCCCACTACCAGCTCAGAAACCCTGACGTTCAGGTCCCCCTCGGCCAAACGACTGGAAGCATCCTCCAACAACTTGAAACGATCCATGATGGAACGTTTGCCGATCGTCATCGCACCGATGCACGCCACAAGTAGAACCGAAAACAGGAGCACCATGTTCCTCATGAGCGACCTATTCGCTCCAGAAACTGCCGTCTCCACCGGAATTCCTGCCGTAACGTACATATAAGGGGCCTGTTCACCCGCCAGGCGCAATTTTTTGTAGGAAATAATCCGTTTATCCCCCGCAAAACCTGTTCTTACACTGGTTCCTGACTCCGCGCCTTCTTTAATTTTGCGGAATTCTTCCGACATATACTGTTTGCCGATGTAGGGCTGCGGATTGATTGCCCGAAACAGGACAATCCCTTGATGGTCAATGAGCACGAAACTTGTACCGGTGGGAAGCCCCATACGTTCCAGAAGGTACCGGTACTGATCGATGACAAACCCAACGCTGATGACTCCGATGATTTTGCCTTCTTCATCCTTTACCGGAAGAGCAAAATTGAAAGCAGGGCGGGTAGTAGCCCGACTGATGATGTATTCGCCTGACGACAGCTTGCCACTTGAGAGAGCATTTTTGAAATAGCGCCGGTCTGAGATGATGAATGGAGGTTTTACTGGAATGGCAGAGGCCCAGACGGTGCCGTTTCGGTCAGCGATGACGATATTTGAATACATCGGGTTCAGCTTACGCAGTTCCCTCAGAATCGGCTCAACTTTCCCCTTTTCGCGGTTTTTAACTTCGGGGAGCTGTGCCAGCGCCGTCATCATCTGCTCGGCGCCGATAACCAGATTCTGCTGCTCGCTTACAATTCTGTCGGTTATATTAGCAGTTTCTTTGCGAGCGTCGTCAAGCAACTCCGTGCGGAACTGCATTCCTGAGTACAGGATTATGCCAGCAGCTGGCAGGGCGACCAGGAAGGTCATCAACAACAACAGGGAGCGAATGGACAGCGTTGTCAGACGTAGCATCTATAAAGGCCTTTACCGGGACGTTACTGCGGCACTTGATTCTGACACCTCTTTACGCCCGGTGATACGAAATATCAATGTAAATCTATGATGCCATCAGCCTGATTCCGAAAGACTCAAAATTTACCCCGATATCAGCAACTGCATCAACGTGTGCCCGTCAACCAGTAGCCCGGTTGACGCGGCCTGCTGCTCGTCATACGAGTCGGCACCGTTTGCCTGATTTCCGCTGCTGCGGTAAATGACAAAGGGTACCGGTTCGGAAGTATGGGTCATCAGCTTGACAGGAGTGGGGTGATCCGGCATGCAGAGAATGGCATAGTCACTCAGCGATTTTACCCCTTCCAGAACAGTCCCAACCACGAGACGATCAAAGTCTTCAATTGCCCGGATCTTGTGTTCCATGTTGCCCGAATGCGACGCCTCATCGGGCGCTTCCACATGCACATAGACAAAATCGTGATCCTCAAGCGCCGCCAGGGCAGCCTCTCCTTTGCCGCGATAATTGGTGTCGATGTAACCTGTCGCCCCTTCCACGTTGATTACGTCGAGACCGGCACAGATGCCGATCCCCTTTATCAGATCAACCGCCGATATGACAGCTCCCGTCATGCCATACATTTTGAAGAACGGTTCAATCCTGGGCGTTTTGCCATGCCCCCACAGCCAGATGGAATTTGCGAGTGATAATCCTTCTTCGCTCCGCTTTTTGTTAACGGAGTGCGCATGAAGCACCATCTGTGCGTGATTCATGATGCTGTTTAACCTATCGGCCCCATCGCCCGCCGGCAGGTAATCCAGAATCGGTTTGCCGCTGATATCATGGGGGGGGATCGTTTTCATTCCGTCCCTGCCGCCGCGCCAGACCATTAAATGACGGTAGCCAACGCCAGGGTGAAATTCGAACTCATGGTTACCGAGCTCCGCATTGAGGCACATAACCAGCTCACGCCCCTCGACAGTCGAAATATGTCCAGCGGAGAAGTCTTTCATGTAGATTGAGCTTCCCTGTGGCTTGAGTGTTATAAGATTCATCCTGAATGCCACGTCCTCAGGGGAAAGCGGCACCCCCATACTGATTGCTTCAAGGGGCGATCTCCCGGTGTAGCATGTGCGCGGGTCATAACCGAACACCGAAAGATTGGCCACATCACTGCCGGGAGGGAGGCCGCCTGGAACGGTGCGCGCCAGGCCCAGCCTGCCGTGGCGGGCCATGAAGTCCATATTAGGCGTGTGGGCCGCCTGGAGCGGCGATCTGTTCTCCAATTCATTGTACGATATATCCGACATTCCGTCGCCCAGCAGAACAATTACCTTCATAACAACCTTTCAAGCAGTAGATTTTTTGCTGCCGGCATATTAGTTTCCAGCTCCATGTTTGTCAATCGGGACATCACTGCCGCTCAAACATTACCGTTCAAGAGCTGAATCCCATAATGGGCTGAAGCGGTCAATCACAATTGGCATGCAAACTGATATAGATGTTGCGCGCAAAACCTATTCGGGTTGATTCGACACGCCGGGATGCATTAAATTACGGGAGCAACGTGTAAAACTCACGTAACACGCTGATACTGCAACATATATTTTGGGGTCACCCGTAGAGACACATCACATAAGTATATTATAATACTACGTTTTTTCGTTAAATCACCGTCTCGCCTGCGGTAAATAACGACTACCGTTGTTCCGGAGTCGCAGGAACGTATGATTCATAACTCGCTAAAATTCAAAATAGTCGGTCTGGTCGCGGTCATCGTGATTGCGGTCATTTCTGCCGCATCATGGCAGCATTACCTTGAGCAGAAGAAAATCATCGAGCATGTAACAGAGAAAAGCTCTCTGGTTCTGATCGATAGCATCGTCTCGAACATTCAGAGCGCAATGAAAGCCGGTCATACAACCGCCGTCAACGACATCCTCGGCAAAGTAAAGGCGCAGGACCACATTAACGAACTGCGCATTATCAATGAAAACGGAAAAATTCTTCATTCGGCTGATAAAAAGGACATCGGCAAGATGCTCTCGGATGAGGAGCAGGCAAAGATTCGCAATAATCCCCAGGATCATTTCTACTTTTCCAACTCCAAGAATGAGTTCGACTCCTACACAAGGATCGCCAATACGCCCGACTGCCACGGTTGCCATGATGCGAAAAAACCGTTCATCGCCATCATTGAAACTGAAATCTCCCTGAACGACCTTACGCACTACATTGACCTGGAAAAAAAGAACGCCATTTACTCTTCGCTGGCAATGATTATTTTGATCGTTGGAGCGCTATTCCTGTTTCTGATGGTCTTTGTGGATAGGCCATTGAAGCACCTGATTACGTCGATGCAGCAGATTGAAAAGGGCAATTTCGACATCAGTACAAATATCACCAGCTCAAACGAAATGAGCCTGCTTTCACATAATTTCAACATGATGGTCTCAAAACTGAAAGAGCTCATGGAGAGCACGGTCATAAGTGAACGGGAACTGGCCCGTGCTGAAGAAAAGCTGGCCCATCACCACGAAACTCATCTGATGAACCTGAAACTGGAAGAGCAGCTGAAAGAGATCGAAAACCTCAACGTATCACTCGAAGAACGTATCGAGGAAGTTGAACAGGCAAGCTACACCATCGCCGACCTTGCCGCCGAACTTGAGCAGAAGAATGCCAATCTTGAACACGCCATTGAACGGCTCTCGACAATATACAAAATCGGTCTGGCAATCAACTCAACCATTGACATTGACCGACTCTTCAACCTGATTGTCCGCAGCACCACCTCAACGCTCCACGCCCACATTGGCTACATCATCCTGTATGACAAAGAGCAGCAGGAGTTGAATGTCACCAATCTGATTGGAAGCGGTAAGCTGCTTGCCCCGAAAAAGACCTTGCCGATGAAATCTACCAGTGTCTCAAGCTGGGTAATCAACAACCGTGAACCGCTGCTGATTGCAGATATTGACCAGGCCCCCCAGTTTGACCGTTTCAGTGAACTGGGATATGAGCGGAAGTCACTGATCTGCTCCCCGTTGATAGTCAAGGACGAAATCATCGGCACCATCAGCGTGGTGAACAAGGTTGACAACACCCAGTTCAACAGTGATGAACTGGACATGCTGACGACGATCGCCGCCCAGGCGGCCATAGCAATCAAGAATGCCACCCTCTACGAGGAACAGCAGCAGACATACCTTAACACCATCCAGGCGCTCGTTTCAGCAATAGAAGCAAGCGACAGCTACACCAGGGGGCATTCGGAACGGGTGACCCGCTACAGTGTTGAAATAGGCCGACGTCTGGATCTTCCTGCGGAGCGGATGCAGATCCTGGAACGTGCTGCGGTTCTGCATGATATTGGCAAAATCGGTATCGACCTCAGCCTGCTGCACAAGGAGGGTAAGCTTTCGGCACGTGATATTCACGATTTGCAGCAACATCCCTTGATAGGCATGAAAATTCTTGAACCGATCGGGTTCCTCCAGGACGTACGCACCTGTATCGGTCAGCACCATGAACGCTTTGATGGGATGGGGTATCCCAGCCGGATTAAACACACCGACCAACTGCTTGAATCGCGCATACTCTCCGTAGTCGATGCCTTCGACGCCATGACCTCCGACCGGCCATATCGTAAAGCACTTTCCCTGGATGTCGCCATGGCAGAACTGGCCGAAAATTCCGGCACCCAGTTCGACCCGGCAATCGTCGACGTTTTTGTTTCCATTCTTGAAGAAGGCACCTTTTTTCAAGCCCGCATGAGGGATGTAACGCACCCTCACCATTCCGCAATTTCCGCATAACCCCTTTACCGCTGGTGCGAAATGCCTGATAAACCTGTGCCGGATTTACTGAGTGTTAACAACCTTCACGTTTCGTTTCCGTCATCCGACAGTTCAAGTGACGCCGTAGACGGTGTTTCGCTCTCGTTGCAGCAAGGTTCGGTACTGGCTCTCGTAGGCGAATCCGGCTCCGGAAAATCCCTGACCGCGCTTTCAATCATGCGCCTGATCCCCCCCCCCGGCAGGATAGAAAGCGGCAACATTATTTTTGAAGGGCGCAACCTGCTTGATCTGCCGGAAGACGACATGCGCTCCATCCGCGGGCGCCAGATTTCAATGGTGTTTCAAGAGCCGATGACATCTTTGAATCCGGTGCTGAGAATATCCGATCAACTCTGCGAACCGCTGCTTCTCCACGGTCGGCTTTCCGCTGCTTCCGCCCGCGAGCGGGCAGTTTCGCTGCTTGCCGAAATCGGCATTCCGTCGCCGGCAGAGCGGATGCGTGATTATCCTCACCAACTCAGCGGCGGGATGCGCCAGAGAGTCATGATCGCCATGGCGTTGGCCTGCAAGCCGACCCTGTTGATTGCCGATGAGCCAACCACGGCCCTCGACGTAACAATACAAGCCCAGATTCTTGAACTGCTGGACAATCTGAGGCGCTCCACTTCTCTTTCCATACTGCTGATAACTCACGACCTCGGAATCGTGGCCGAGCGTTCTGATCATGTAGCCATCATGTACGCAGGCCAGATTGTTGAATCAGCGCCTACCGCCACCCTGTTAAACTCGCCGCGTCACCCCTACACTATGGCGTTGCTGGGCTCCCTCCCCCAGAACGGAAAACCGGGGCAGCCTTTGCCGACTCTGGCAGGTCAGACCGGATCCCGAGGCACATCCGCTGCCGGCTGCCTCTTTGCCGGCCGCTGCCCGCAGGCATCCGGCGACTGTCTGGCTCAGTCACAATCGCTGGTCGAAGTCACCGATTCGCATTTTGTCCGTTGTTGGAGATGCTCGTGAGTGCGCCATCCATTTTGGGCGGAGAGGATCTGGTCAAACATTTTAAAGTGTCGTCCAGACTTTCGGGGGGACAGACATTGACCGCCATCGACCGGGTATCACTCCGGCTGGAGGCCGGTGAGACTCTCGGAGTTGCAGGGGAATCGGGGTGCGGCAAATCCACGCTGGCCAAGATACTGGCCGGCCTGTTACCACCTGATTCGGGGAGCGTTCAGTATCGCGGTGAAGCACTGGGCTCACTGTCGCTGGAACAGTACGCCCGCTTCAGGCGCACGACCCAGATGATTTTTCAGGACCCGTACTCTTCGCTGAACCCGCGAATGCGCATCGGTGACATCATCGCAGAGCCGCTGCTGATCAGTGGTGCATCGGCTCCCCGGCAGCGGGAGCAACGTGATACGCTCATGACAACCGTCGGCCTTGACCCGACAATGGCCAACCGCTTCCCGGACGAGTTTTCCGGAGGACAGCGACAAAGAATCGGGATTGCACGGGCGTTGGCTGCCTCACCTGAAATTATCATCGCCGACGAACCGGTCTCATCTCTCGACATCTCCATTCAGGCCACCATCATCAACCTGCTGCTGCAGATGAAGCAGGACTTCAATCTTTCCATGATGATAATCTCCCACAATCTGATGGTGTTGCGGCACCTTTGCGACAGGATCATCGTAATGTATCTGGGAGTCGCCGTTGAAAGTGCCCCGACCGCAGCCCTTTTCCTCCGCTGCCGGCACCCGTACACCGAGGCGCTGATCGGTGCAATACCCGGCATGAACAGCTCCTCCCATGCAAAACAGCTGCTCACGGGAGATCTTCCGTCACCGCTTTCCGCCCCGACAGGCTGCCGGTTTCACCCCCGCTGCCCCCATGCCGCAGAGATATGCAGACGTAGTTCACCACCACTGGTTGAGCGTTCGGAAGGTCACGCAGTTGCGTGTCATTTGAGCAAACAGTTGTACGGGGACTGAATTGAAGTGGGCCGATCCAATGTAGGTATGGCTTGAATTATTCGAACAGGGCATCCAGCGCGTCAAAATCGAAGGTATCTTCTGCCAGACTGCGCACCAGAGCGAGTTTTTCCGTGTCCTCTGCCGTCAACTTTGAAACATCCTCGGTGATAATCCGGTACAGTTCAGCAGTAGAGTAATGGGGCGTCCGCAGGTAGGGAATATTGCTCCGGTCGATGATCTGCTGGGTTATGCTGCCGACCGGCATTATTCCGGGGATCAGCAGGCCGAGTATCTTGCTGCGATAGGCCGGGATCTGATAGAGGTTGGCCATGGTCACCAGCAGTTCGTCGCGGCTGCTGGTAACGATCAGAAGTGTGGAGTCACGCAGTATCTCCGCCACCCGCTGCGTTGATGCCGCACCAATCTGCACATGGTTGATGATTCGCAACGAATCTCGTTTGTTGCCATGCAGCGGCAGTTCAAGCAGGTTGGCGATACGACGCAGCGTCGGATTTGCAAGTACCGGATGATAATCAAACCCTGAGAGTACCTTAAACGGCTCTTCAGCAAAGCAGCGCCGCAGATAATCGAGGCTGATGTCCCGCTTTTCGGGTATCAGTTTGTTGGTCAGAATAGCGCGAACCTCGACACCCTCCCTTTGAAAAAGGGCCAGATTCATGTACACGGAATCGACAACATTTCCCAATCCGCCGCCGGTTACCATCAGTACCGGAGCGTTCAGCAGTTTGGCGATACGGGCATTTGAAAGCCGGATGACCGACCCGACGCCGGCGTGCCCCGCCCCCTCGATTATCAGAAAATCACACTTCTTCTCAAGCTCGGCACAGGCGTCGAGTACCCGCTGCTGAAGGTCTGCAGCCTTGATGGTTCCGTCAACCACCTGCCTCGTCGATCCGGAATTCAGCACCACCGGCGACATATACGGCAGATCCTTGCGCAGGCCGAACACCTGACAGATCAGCGCCGCATCCTTATCCACCTCCCGACCGTACAGCATGGCCGGTTTAGGGCCGATCGGCTTGATGAATCCGACCCGGCCGTATTTTTTGCGGGCCAGATGAAGCAGGAACAGGCTGGTTGTTGTCTTGCCGGTATTCTGGCCGGTTGCTGCAATGAATATTTTTCGTGCCACGCGGTTCTCCGATGTTCGCCAATTCTCAGGCTTGATGACTCAACAGTCGTCTGCCGACCCAGTTTTTGGCAAACTGGTAGGCCGTCCGACCGCAGCGTTTACTCTTGTCGTGTGACCACTGGATGGCATCCCGTTCAAGCTCGCTGCTCCAGGGGATGGTTACTTTGCGCAATCGTGATTCGCGTTCGACGTTCAGCCGAACCGCATCAAGGTAGCGATCCTGGGAGAAGGCATAAAACGCGACCCAGATGCCGAACCGGTCGGAGAGGGACACCTTTTCCTCCATCGCCTCGCTCTGCTGCAGCTCCCCCCGGACATACTTTCCGCCAAGATGATCCGATTCATACTCCGGCAGCAGATGGCGGCGGTTCGAGGTAACATAGATGAGCACGTTCTCCGGCGCCGAATAGACCGAGCCGTCCAGCGCACTTTTCAACATTTTATAGCTCAGCTCCCCCACCTCGAAGGTCAGGTCGTCGCACAGCAGAATGAAGTGGTAGGGCTGATTTTCGACCGCTGTGAAGATTTCGGACAGGTAGATCAGGTCTTCCTTCTCAACCTGGATAAAGCGCAGCCCCTGATTGCCAAATTCGTTCAGCAGCGCCTTGACCAACGAAGACTTGCCGGAACCGCGGGCACCCCAGAGCAGGGCATTGTTGGCCGGCAGACCTGCCAGAAACTGGCGGGTGTTGTTGACCATGATTTCCTTTTGTTCCTCAACGCCGAGCAGTTCCTTGAGGGTAGTCGTATCGGTAACCCTGACCGGTTCGAGATAGCCGGAAAACGAGTGGCGCCGCCAGTTGGCAGCGTGGCATTTCGACCAGTCGATGGGCGCAACGGCACGGGGGAGCAGCATTTCCACGGAGCCGAGCACACGTTCGAGCTGTGCGACTACTTCAGGTTTAAGGCTGAGCATGTAAGTTCCTTGTTCAAAAATGTTGCCGCACCTGGCCCGGAGCGGCTGTTCTCTATACGTTATCGGGTCGCAGCCTGTCAAATCAAAAGTGATTCCAATTCCATATCAAAGCCCTCTCTTCGTTGGCTCGTCTTCGGCAGCTCAACGTACGGAAATGTACGCCTCACTGCCTCAATCCTCGCCGCCTTGAGATCATCTTTGATCTGGAATGGGCATAACTAAACCCCGCACGTCTCTTTTTAATTCATTTTTCCCGTAATCTGTGGCATTACATACGCCGTTGAAACGACTACACTCGCAGGGGTTTTATGAAAATCATCGACAAGATCAATAACGGGAAACAGTTCATTTCCCTGGAATACTTCCCGCCAAAGGAAAAAACCGAGTGGCCGGCCTTTTTTCGCACGGTCGACCGCCTGACCCGGCTGAACCCGCTGTTTGCCTCGGTTACCTACGGTGCCGGCGGGAGTACCCACGCCGACTCGCTGGAAATCGTCACCCGCCTGCAGAAGGAACATGGACAGGAGGTCATGGCGCACCTGACCTGTATCGGATCCGCGCCGGACAGCGTCACACATTTTCTTGACGGCCTGAGTGCAGCCGGAGTCGGCAACGTCCTGGCCCTCCGGGGGGATCTACCCAAAGAGGGTTCCGCCGCCTCACCGTCACCCACCCTGCGCTACGCATCTGATCTGGTATCTTTCATCTGTTCCGGTTACCCCGCCATGGGAATCGGGGTTGCCGGCTACCCTGAAGTGCATCCTGAAGCCAGCTCTCCCCGGGACGACCTGGCCCGGCTGAAACAAAAACTCGACATGGGAGCCGACTTCGCCATTACCCAGCTTTTTTTCGACAACTCCTGCTACCACAAATTTGTGGAGGAAGCTCGCGATTCCGGAGTCACCAAACCTGTCATACCCGGGATTCTTCCTGTTGTGAGCCTGAAAGTCATCAAGCGGATTGTCTCACTCTGCGGCTCTACTATTCCGGCGGATTTTCTGGCGGAACTGGAAGAGGCAGACCGGCGGGGGGGAGCAGCGGAGGTTCAAAAGGTCGGTGTCGCCCACGCCCGCCGCCAGGTGCAGGAGCTCCTCGAAGCGGGGGTGCCGGGCGTTCACATCTATACGCTCAACCGCTCTGAGGTCGTGCTTGACATGGTCGAGGGGATCACACCTTCGTAATTACGATGCCCTTAGTGCGCTGACGCCTCGCCCCACAACTCCTTCAATCTCCTGTCGCGGCCGCAGCCGTTCCGGTAGTATTTGTAGCGCAGCGGGTTTTTTCGGTAGTAGTGCTGGTGATACTCTTCTGCCGGATAAAATTCTGCAGCAGGGGAGATTGCAGTCACCACCTCCCCTTTGAAGGTTTTGTTCTTTTCCAGAGCAGCCTTTGACTGCTGTGCAGCCCGCTTCTGCTCTTCGCCGTGGTAAAAAACTCCGGAGCGGTACTGATTCCCCGTGTCGCAGAACTGGCGGTCGTGAACCGTTGGATCAATGTTGCGCCAGAAGATGTCGAGTAATTTGGAATAGGGTACCAGCGCCGGGTCAAACACAATCTGAATCGCCTCGGCATGGCCGGTACCACCGGCGGAAACTTCCTGATAGGTCGGATTTTTCTTCTGCCCACCCGTGTAGCCTGATGTAACCGAGATCACCCCCGGCAGCTTTTCAAACGGCTCTTCCATGCACCAGAAGCATCCCCCCGCAAAAGTGGCTTTTTCTACTTTAGCGGCAGATACGGATTGACTCAGAACCAGGGTGAGCACTAACCCGGCAAAAACCGACAAGCGCATTTTCATCAGTAACCTCACTGCTTCTTCACTGCAACAAACGTAAGGGCCGCTGAGTTCATGCAGTATCGCTGACCGGTCGGCTTCGGTCCGTCATTGAATACGTGACCAAGATGGCCGCCGCAGCGCGGGCAGACAACTTCGGTACGCCGCATGAACAGGCTGTTGTCAGCCGTGGAGTGAACATTTTCGGGGGCTATCGGTGCGGTAAAACTGGGCCAGCCGGTACCCGACTCATATTTGTCCTCGGATCTGAACAGCTCCAGCTCGCAGCCGGCACATCGGTAGATGCCATGTTCATGGTGGTTCGAATATACGCCGCTGAAAGCCAGTTCGGTACCTTTCTGGCGCAGGATATGGAACTGCTCAGGTGTCAGCAGTTTTCGCCACTCTGCATCACTCTTCACGACCTTTTCACTCATCACATACCCTTTCCGATCAGACGAAAATACCCTGATTTTCTCACGGACTGCCGACGCCCCGTCCGACACGCTGACCGCAGCTGTTATGGCAGTTGCACAGACAAACAGACAAACCAGATGCACCAACCATCGTCCTGATTTCATGAATTCCCCACTTTCCTCTTGCGTGTATTTTTTGTGCCACGCTCACCCGGTTCGTCAGCATGCAGACACTCAAGACGGTAGCCGCAGTCTCGTGGAAGCCAGCGAAGGCTCTGGACCAGTTCAGGGGTCAGCTTGACACATCCGGGGTTTATCTCGAAACGGCGCTTGAAAATCTTGCATCTGCGGCTGTTGACGTCAAGATAGCGGCAAGCGGTCCTTGTGTAGAGAATGTTGCCCCGTTCATCTTCGATCTTTTCAAAGCAGCACTCGCCACACCGTCTGCAGATGATGTCCCATTGCCGGTCTGGAATACCGGATTGTTCCATATACTACCTGTTTCGATTCATTTTTGACTTCATCATATCTCCGAGCGTCCCCATCCCGCCGGACGTAACTGCAGCCTGCTGACGGAACTCGGCCAGGGTAGCCTCCTCCTCCGCTGCGGCCCGGGCCGAACCGGCCGGCGACAGAGAAAGACGACGGGCCGCCGTATCAAAGCTCTCGATTTTAACCTCGATCGCATCCCCCTCCTTGAAAACATCGCGGGGGTGATTGATGCGCTTTCCGCTCCCCAGTTTCGAAATGTGAATCAGCCCGTCGATTCCGTCTGCAAGCGAGATGAACGCACCGAAGGTCTCCAGCCTGGCAACCGTTCCGCCATGGAATGATCCTTCGGGGAAGCGTTTCGCAACCTCTTCCCACGGATCCGTCAGCGTATCCTTCAGGCTCAGCGAGATGCGATCCTTGTCGCGATCGATGGACTTGACAACCACCTTCAGCTGCTGACCAACGGCAAGCACCTCGCGAATATCCTTCACCCGGCTCCAACCGACCTCCGAAACAGGAAGCAATCCTTCAAGGCCGCCGATTTCTATAAACGCACCGTAATCCTGAAGTGACGTAACCGTGCCGTTGACCGTATCACCTTCAGAAATCGCAGCACGGGCATCCTCCCTGATCCTCTGCTGTTCCGTTTCAAGAATGACACGGCGGGAGACAACAATATTCCGCCCCTTGTTACTGTAATCGGTAATCTGGAATGAAAGACGGCTGCCGATCAGCGACTCCGGGTTGTCAACGCGACGCAGGGCGATCTGCGAGAACGGGCAGAAGGCACGGGCAGACCCGCCCAGCCTGATCTCGTATCCCCCTTTGATTTCCTTTTCCACCACCCCTTCCACCGGAATGCCGGTACGCCAGGCATCCTCCAGCTGCGAACTACCGGACGAGCCGCCTCCGAGCCTGGTCGTAAACCGCATTTCACCCTGGCTTGACGAAAGGAAATAGGCGGATATGAGGTCGCCCTCCTTGACTGTCACGGAGCCGTCGAGGTCAAGAAACTCCTTGCGGTCGATGACCCCCTCCCCTTTCTGGCCGGTATCGATAAAAATCCATTCGCTGCTGATCTTCAAAATCTGACCGGTTACCTGCTGCCCCGGCTCCAGCCAACTGCCCTTCGCTGAACTGCTCTTCTCGAAAAGAGCGGCGAAACTCTCCTCTCCGCCCTCCGGATCAAACTCTTCGTCACGTATCATGGCCAACTCACTCCTCAAAAAAGGTAATATGCGTCCGGCATCATTCTCCGCCGTTGCAGGTACATCTCATGTGCCCATCGTTTCAAGCCATTTCTCACGATAGACGACCTCATGAATATCTTTCCTCGGGGAAACTCCGCCCTCCCCTGCCGCCCGTACATGCAGCGGGTAGCCAATAGGAAACAGGCCGACTATGGCAACATACGGGGGAATCTTCAACAACTCAGCCAGCGGTTTCTCTTCGAATATGCTGACAAAAACAGTCCCCAGTTCAAGATCGTGGGCTGCCAGCATCAGATGTGCAGCAGCCAGACCGGCGTCGGTCATGCAGAACTGTAATCCGCGCAAATCGCCGGACTGGTTTGGCAGGGCACAGAGAACAATGACGGCCGGAGCCTCACGCAGGGCCTGCTGCGAAGGGTTGCTCTTGTAACCTTTAGCCGAAAAAAATGAATCGACCGAGGCCAACTCGCTGATCCTGCGCTTTGCATCATGATCCTGCACTACTATAAAACGCCAGCACTGGAGATTGGCCCACGAAGGAGCCCTGCAAGCCGCGTCAAGCACAGCCTGAAGTTTCTCCGGCTCCAGCGGTCGATCTGAAAATCTGCGGACGCTTCTCCTGGTTCTGATTGCAACAGCCGTTTCCACCGTATCACCCCGCTCACTGCATCGCTACAAACAACTTTTTCCCTACGGTCACTATACCGTAACACGATGCCAAAATACAGGGGCTTTTCTTCCGTGCACTGCTGACGGTGATGACACTGGCACAGAGATAGTGGTACGTGATAGTTTACTGTTGCATCTGGCACCCTCTATGCTTAATGATAACCGGAATATCATCAACCATGCACCTGAAGGGGGACACACATGAAAAAACCAGCCGTGGCATTTCTGCTCTGCATTCTCGCCGTATCGTCCATCTGTTCAGCCGAAGCGGGCGTCTACATCAACGTGCCGCCTCCTTCGGTCATATTCAAGACACCACCTCTTTTCCTCTCCCCCCCTGACATCGGGTATTACGTCGGCGTCGATACGCCCTATGACATCGTCTTGATTTCGGGTGTGTACTACCTCTTTCAAGGTGATAACTGGTACCGCTCGCGACATTACAATGGCCCCTGGACTTACATACGGCATGACCGCCTGCCGCTTGCAATCAGAAAACATGACATAGAGCGGATTCGCCATCACAGAAACGAGGTCTACAGCACTTATCAGGAAAATCGCGAGCATTTCCGGGGGCGTCATTTCACGCCCGGCTACGAAAGAAACAGTTCATATTCGGAAGAGCGTCACTATGAACGGGGGGTTGAGCGGGAGGAACGCTACAATCGGCGCGACGAGCACCGCGAATACAACAATCGAGAGAGGCGCAGAGAGTAAGCGCAAAAGGCCCGCTGATAAATCAGCGGGCCTTTTTACTTTCAAAAAACTGATCGACGCTTTAAGCGCTGGCAGCCAGGGCCTTTTCGTATCCCATGCTGAAGGCTTTTCTGTTCAGCTCGATGAATGCTTCCGGGACGCTGGAAAGAACTGCCTTCTCGGCGTTTTCCCGGGTCACCTGGCCGGTCAGGGCAACCATGGCACCAAGAGCAACGATATTGGCAACGATTTCGCGGCCGACATCGTTCTTGGCGGTATTGATGATCGGGAAAGCAACTGTCTTGAAATTGCCCGGCGGGACATTTTTGACCAGGTCGGAGTCGATCAGCAGAACCCCGCCCTCTTTCAGGTCGTGGGAATACTTGTTGGCAGCTTCCTGGGTCATCGCCAGCAGTGCATCACACTGGGTAACCTTCGGGTAGTCGATCGGGCCATCGGAGATAATGACCTCTGACTTGGAAGCGCCTCCACGGGCCTCGGGACCGTAGCTCTGGGATTGAACAGCCTGCTTGCCTTCGTAGATGGAGGCAGCCTTGGCCATGATGATGCCGGCGGTAATCAAGCCCTGCCCGCCAGCACCGGAAAACCTGAGTTCATAACGTGACATCTTTATCGCTCCTTTTACCTTGTTTATTTGGCGGCCTGGGCACGCTTGATGACCTTGGCGTACTCCTCGGTGTATTCGGGTTTATCTTCCCTATAGAGGACGCCGGTGAGAACTTTGCCCTGCAGCTGTTCAGCTGTCATCTTCTCGGCAGCCTTGACCGGCATGGCAACTTCCTTCAGGCGGTTCATCATTTCGATGACCGACTTGTATTTATTGCGGCGACCATAGGTTGTGGGGCAATCATCAAGAATCTCGACAACCGAGAAACCCTTGTGCTGAATTGCTTCCACAATCAGCTTGTCGATCTGGTTTGCATGGAAAGCGGTACCACGGGCAACGAAAGTTGCGCCGGCGCCGATGGCAAGCTTTGCTATATCAAAGCAGGGATCCGGGTTTCCGTAAGGAGTTGTGGACGCCTTGTGGCCGGTCGGAGTTGCCGGGGAGAACTGTCCACCGGTCATGCCGTAGATGTAGTTGTTCATGATGATGTAGGTCATGTCGATGTTGCGACGGCAGGCATGGATGAAGTGGTTGCCGCCGATAGCGGTTCCGTCGCCGTCTCCGCCGACCAGAATGACGTTCATCTCGGGCTTGGCCATCTTGACGCCGGTTGCGAAAGCGGCAGCACGGCCATGGGCGGTGTGCAGCGTACAGCAGTCCATGTAGCCGGGAAGGCGCGAGGCGCAGCCGATACCGGAGACAATGGCGGTGTTCTCTTTTTTGAGTTGCAGTGTATCAAGCGCCCGAATCAGACCCTTCATAACAATGCCGTGGCCGCAGCCGGGACACCAGATATGGGGTAATTTGCCGGGGCGAATCCATTTATCATAATCGAATGCCATGTTACTTAACCTCCTTGATCTTAGCGAGAATCTGGTCGGGATTGATCGGCTCACCGTCAACACGGTTTATGCCGAGTACCGGCGCCTTGCCCTGGGCATTGCGCTCAACTTCGATTGAACACATACCGAGGTTCATTTCCGGTACGATAAATCCCTTTACTTTGGCAGCCAGGGCTTTGATCTGCTTGTCCGGGAACGGCCAGAAGGTTTTGAGGCGGAACATGCCGGCTTTGATACCCTGTTCACGGGCAATGTTAACGGCATAGCGCGCCGAGCGGGAGGTAGAGCCATAAGCAACTACGACCACTTCAGCATCATCAAGCATGTACTCTTCAAACTCGACGATATCGTCGACGCAGGCATCGACCTTGCGCACCTGACGCTCTTCCTCAGCCTGAACGATCTCTGCCTTGGTGGTCGGGAAGCCGTCCTGCATCTTGTTAAGACCGGTCACATGGAACTTGTAGCCGGAACCGAATGCCGCCAGAGGCGGCACATCGCCGAAGCTGGTGTCATATGGTTTGTACTGCTCAGGCGGCACGGTCGGGGTCTTGCGCGGGATGACTTCGATCTCGCCTGGCTCCGGAAACACGATGCGCTCACGCATGTGAGCAACGATCTCGTCCGGCATGACCATTACCGGAGTACGGTATTTTTCTGACAGGTTAAAGGCGCGGATAACCTCTTCATAGGTCTCCTGCACAGATGCCGGAACCAGACAGATGGCCGGGTGGTCGCCATGAGTGCCCCATTTGGCGCACATCACATCGGACTGGCTCGGGCCGGTCGGCATACCGGTGGAGGGGCCACCGCGCATTACGTTGAATACTACGCAGGGGATCTCGGCGATGCAGCCATAGCCGATAAGTTCCTGTTTGAGGGAAAGGCCGGGGCCGGATGTGGAAGTGAGTACCTTGGCGCCGGCCAGGGATGCACCCAGAATGGCCGCCATGGCGCCGATCTCGTCTTCCATCTGGATGAATTTTCCACCGACCTTGGGGAGCTCTATGGAACAGACTTCCGCAACTTCGGTGGAAGGGGTGATCGGGTAACCACCGAAAAAGGTACAACCGGCATAAATCGCGCCGTGAGCTGCAGCCTCGTTACCCTGCATAAACGCTACTTTTTTTGACACAGTTCTTTCCTCCCGTTAAATTATTCGGCTGAAACTTTGATTGCGAAGTCAGGGCAGCGCAGTTCGCACTGCATGCATTTGATACAGGCTTCCAGGTTTTTGACGCCTACAACAAAGCCCCTCATCTCCAACACCTGCTTGGGACAGAACTCCACGCAGATATGGCAACCCTTGCAGTACTTTTCAATGATCTCAATTTTCGGCAATGTTTTCTCCATCTGTAAAGACTCCTTTTTTCCCGTAATAAAAGGTGTAAATTTTTATGGTTCTAATGTGGCAAAAGAAGGGCGGAACACTCCGCCCTTCTTTTGCCGGAATTCCATTCAGGTAATCTACGGATTACTTGAGCGTGGCAACCAGTTCCTTGACAGCCGCAACAGACTTATCCATCATTGCCTGCTCTTCTTCGTTCAGCGCCAGTTCAAGTATCTGCTCTACGCCGTTCTCGCCGAGTACGCAGGGAACGCCGACGTAAAAACCGTTGACGCCGAACTCACCCTGCAGGTAGGCACAGGTGGGGAGTACACGCTTCTGATCCTTAAGAATCGACTCTGCCATTGCGATGGCGGAAGAAGCCGGTGAGTAGAAGGCGGAACCGGTCTTGAGCAGGGCAACAACTTCACCGCCAGCACCGCGGGTACGTTTGACCATGGCGTCCATGACTTCCTTGGCCTTGGCTTTGTCCTTGTACTTGCGCTCAAGCAGTTCAGTAACCGGAACACCACAGACCGAGGTGTAACGAACCAGCGGGACCATATCATCACCATGTCCGCCCAGAGTCACTGCAGATACGTCTTTAACAGATACGCCCAGTTCCCAGGCGATGAAGGCGGCAAAACGGGCCGAGTCAAGAACGCCGGCCTGACCGATAACGCGGTTGAAGGGGAAGCCGGTGATCCGCTGGCAAAGAGTTACCATCGCATCAAGCGGGTTGGAAATAACGATGATGATTGCGTTGGGAGCGTACTTCTTGATGCCTTCGGCGACCGTGGTCATGATTTTTGAATTGACTTCGATCAGGTCGTCACGGCTCATGCCCGGTTTGCGCGGAAGCCCTGCGGTAACGATAATTACATCGGAACCAGTAATGTCTGCATAGTCGTTGGTGCCCCTCAGACAGACATCAAAACCGTCGACTGGGGAAGCCTCGGCGATATCAAGGCATTTTCCCTGGGGAAGCCCCTCGACGATGTCAAACAGGACAACATCACCAAGTTCGCGCAACGCTGCAAGCTGTGCCAATACGCCACCAATCTGTCCACCACCGATAAGTGAAATCTTTTTACGTCCCATACTCTGCTACCTCCTCTTTTATGTTGTTTGGTGCCTCTCCACAAACACGCCGTACTGTAACTAAATTATTTATAATTTACATTTATCCTGAATAAATTGATTATCCCATGTTTTCTATCAACGCATCGGCAAAACCGGAACAGGAAAGCAGAGTGGCACCCTGCATCATTCGCTCAAAATCGTATGTCACCCGCTTCTGGCCGATAGTTTTCTCAAGCGCCTTGACGACAAGGCTGGCAGCCTTCTGCCACCCGATATACTCAAACATCATGACACCAGATAGAATAACAGAACCGGGGTTCACCTTGTCCAAATTGGCGTATTTGGGTGCCGTCCCGTGGGTGGCCTCAAAGATGGCATGACCGGTAACATAATTGATATTAGCACCTGGTGCTATACCGATACCACCTACCTGAGCAGCCAGAGCATCCGAAAGAAAATCGCCTTCCAGGTTCATGGTGGCTACAACATCAAACTCCTTGGCGCGTGTCAGAACCTGTTGCATCGTTATATCCGCAATGGTGTCCCTGATCAACAGCAATTTTTTAAACTGCCCGTTACCATGGGTCGGCATAAGCGTGAGGGCAGCATTGACCTCCTCGCAGATGTCCTGTTGCTGCCCGGGAGACATCATATTAAAACCGGGATCGATCATCCTGGCATTTTCCTGAATGGAAAGTGCCGGGTTACGATCCTGATTTGATAGTATCCACGACTCCCGTTCTGTAACTATCCGTGAGCGGAATTCCGAAGCCGCCAGCGCATAACCCCAATCCTTGAAAGCACCTTCAGTGAACTTCATGATATTGCCCTTGTGGACAATCGTCACCGATTTGCGTTTATGGCTCAGAGCATATTTGATGGCCGCCCGGATCAGTCGCTCCGAGCCTTCGCGGGAAATTGGCTTGATACCGATGGAAGAACAATCTGGAAATCTGATTTTACTGACTCCCATTTCGTTCACCAGAAAATCGATGACTTTCCTGCACTCAGCCGAACCGGTCATCCATTCAATACCTGAATAGATGTCTTCACAATTTTCCCGGAAGATAACAACGTCAACGTCTTCAGGCTTTTTGACCGGTGTCGGAACCCCCCGGAAATAGCGGATTGGACGAAGACACACATACAGGTCAAGCATTTGCCGCAAGGCAACATTCAAAGAGCGGATACCGCCGCCGATCGGTGTAGTTAGCGGCCCCTTTATTCCTACGAGGAACTCTTTGAACGCCGAAACGGTCTCTTCCGGCAGCCACGCCTGATCACCCATTTCTGAACGGAGCATGTTAAAGGGTTTCTCACCGGCGAACACTTCCATCCAGCTGATTTTACGGGAGTCGCCGTAGGCTTTGCCCACAGCGGCATCAAACACCCGCACCGAAGCTTTCCAGATGTCCACACCGGTACCGTCGCCTTCAATAAAGGGAATAATCGGGTTATCCGGCACTTTCAGAATGCCGTCGCTCCCCATTATGATCTTTTCCCCGGCAGGAACTGTAACGTAGGTGTATGCCATCCAGCTCACTTCGTGTAATACGAATAAAATTATAAAAGAGCTACGGGAACAGCCACATATTACGCAATCGAATCAATTATCTTGTTCAATGTAGCACTGGGACGCATGGCTTGCTCGGTTTTGGCCGGATTCGGGTTAAAGTAACCACCGATATCCTGGGGCGTGCCCTGGGCCCCGATGAGTTCTTCATTGATCTTCGCCTCATTCTCCTGAAGCTGCTGGGCGACTTTGGCAAAACGTACGGCAAGATCCGCATCTTTGGTCTGGCCAGCCAGTGCCTCAGCCCAGTACATTGCCAGGTAGAAGTGGCTGCCGCGGTTATCTATCTGGCCAACCTTACGGGCCGGATTCTTGTTGTTGTCCAGGAACTTGGTATTAGCCTGATCAAGCGTGTCGGCCAACAGCTGGGCTTTTTCATTTTTGAAGGTGGCGGCCAGATGTTCCAGAGAGACCGCCAGCGCCAGGAACTCACCCAGCGAATCCCACCGCAGATAGCCTTCCTGCACAAACTGCTGAACATGCTTGGGTGCCGAGCCGCCTGCGCCTGTCTCGAACAACCCACCACCGGCCAGCAGCGGCACAATCGACAGCATCTTGGCGCTGGTGCCCAGTTCAAGAATCGGGAACAGGTCGGTGAGATAATCCCTCAAAGCATTACCGGTGACGGTAATGGTATCCTGACCGGCTTTCGCACGCGGCAGTGTGAAGCGCATCGCTTCCACTGGAGACATGATGTGGATTTCAAGACCGTTGGTATCGTGGTCTTTAAGATATTTATTAACTTTTTCAATCATCTGGGCATCATGGCCACGATTTTTGTCAAGCCAGAAGACAGCCGGAGCACCGGTTGCGCGAGCTCTGCGAACAGCCAGCTTTACCCAGTCCTGGATCGGCAGATCCTTTGACTGACAACCGCGCCAGATATCGCCCGCCTCTACCGTATGCTGAATCAGTACATTTCCAGACTCGTCAACAACCCGCATGGTTCCGTTGGCCGCGACTTTGAAGGTCTTGTCATGTGAGCCGTACTCTTCCGCCTTTTGTGCCATGAGGCCGACGTTGGAGACACTGCCCATGGTGGTCGGGTCGAACTGACCGTTCTGCTTGCAGAAATCGATGCACTCCTGATACCACTCCGAATAGGAAGTATCCGGAATAACACATTTCACGTCATGCAGTTTGCCGTCCGGCCCCCACATCCCGCCGGAGTCACGGATAACGACCGGCATGGACGCATCAATGATAATGTCGTTGCTGGCATGCAGGTTGGTGATGCCCTTGTCAGAGTCAACCATCGCCAGCGGCGGCTGTTTTTTGTAGACGTCCTGAATATCGGCCTCAATCTCGGCACGCTTGGCTTCCGGCAGTTTCTGGATTTTTGCATACAGATCGCCCATGCCGAGATCCGGATTAACTCCCAGATCTGAAAACGTTGCGGCATGTTTTTCAAAAACGTCCTTGTAGAATACGGACACAAAATGACCGAACATGATCGGATCGGAAATCTTCATCATGGTGGCTTTAAGATGAACGGAGAACAGCACTCCCTTCGCCTTGGCATCTGCAATCTGCTCGGCGATAAATATGCGCAGCGCTTTTGCGCTCATGAATGCACCGTCCAGAACCTCACCTTCCTGCAGGGCCAGCTTCTCCTTCAGAACCTTGACAGCGCCTGACTGATCGACGAACTCTATTTTCACATTCCCGGCCTTAACCATGGTTACCGATTTCTCGCTGTGGTAGAAATCTCCGGCCGTCATGTGGGAAACGTGCGTTTTTGAATCAGATGCCCATGCACCCATTTTGTGAGGATATTTTTTGGCGTATTCCTTAACTGCGCGTGCGGATCTGCGATCGGAGTTGCCTTCGCGCAACACAGGATTCACGGCGCTGCCCAGGCATTTTGCATACCGTGCGCTCAGCTCTTTCTCGGCATCGGTCTGCGGATCTTCGGGATAATCGGGAAGTTTGTAACCTTGCTCCTGCAATTCTTTAATGGCGGCCTTCAGCTGCGGAATCGAAGCGCTGACGTTGGGCAACTTGATGATATTGGCTTCCAGCTTCTGGGTAAGATCACCAAGTTCAGCCAGAAAATCCGGCATTCTTTGGCTTTCGGTAAGATAATCGGGAAAGTTTGCGATGATTCTGCCGGCAACCGAGATATCCCTCGTTTCTACGACAACGCCGGCTGCTTTTGTAAAAGCGTTAACAATGGGGAGCAAAGAGTAGGTTGCCAGAGCAGGAGCCTCGTCGATTTTTGACCAGATAATCTTTTGCGTTGTCATTTTCATCTCCTTGATTTTATACGCCGGTTACGGGCGTATTTTTTCGTATAACTATACGATATAATTACAATTTACAGCCATGATAAAAATTTTGTATACAGTATACAAAACCCCGGGGAGTGTCAAGAAAAAACATTGGGAAAACGTTGCCATGAGGAAACAAAGCCGATGTTCGCAGTTGTTGTCATTTGGACAAAATTAAAGGGGTTACGAGAATATATTTGTGGGTCAGTGGCCCAGAGTAACATATTTGAATGCAATGTCGGGGTGTTGTGTAGTATTGTTGAATTTTTGTACAATGCTAAAACTACGATATACTTGCGCCTGATATCTCGCACAGGAGTTCACAAAGTGGCAATATTATTGCTCAGGCAAACGGAATCTCCTCCCGACAAAAACTTCTGTCAACAATTATTCTGATTGATGCCCATATAAACTGGCGTTGCGGCGTTTTCCGTGCGCCGGTTTTTGTGAATATATTTGAGGACACCATGACAACCAAACAACCGGAACCATCACAGCAACTGCGCCAACGCGCCGAAGGACAGGTCACCCTGCAACCGGCGGCCACCGGTGAACTGGATGCAATACGTCTGATGCATGAACTACAGGTTCATCAGGTCGAGCTTGAGATGCAGAATGATGAACTGCGCCGAATCATTGCAGAAAAGAATGAGCATGTGGCGCACCTGCGAAACATCATTCAGCAGACACCCGCCGGTTATTTCCATGTCGACCGGGAGGGGCGCATTCTGGATGTCAATGATGCCTGGCTTCGTATGCACGGTTATGAATCAAAAGACGAGGTTATCGGCAAACATTTCAGTATGATGCAGGTGGATAGCAGTTCATTCTCTGCTCTTGCCCATCTGGAAGAACTGAAGAGAGGTGTGGCGATTCCGTACGGCGAGTTTGAGAGTCGCCGCAGGGATGGCTCGGTTGGCCATCATATCTTTTCCGCTCACCCGGTGGTGCATATCGGTAAAATTGTCGGATTCGAGTGGTTTATTATCGATATCAGCGAGCGTAAAAAGTTTGAACAGAAACTTCTGGATCTGAACGAGCACCTGCTGACGGTTCAGGAAAACGAACGCCTGGCAATCTCCCGCGATATTCATGACGATTTTGGTCAGAATCTCACCGTTTTGAAGCTTGACCTGGAAATGATCAATCTCAAAAAATGCACCAACTGCAAAATAGTGGATGAATCCTTGACCAGTATGCGTAAAAACATCGATCTCTCGATAGCCAAGGTTCAGCAGATCGCTTCCAACCTGCGTCCGCCGCTCCTCGACAGCGTGGGGTTGGCTGCTGCCATTGAGTGGCAGATACATGAGGTGAGAAAACGAAGCGCTCTTGAGTTCTTTGTGTTGCTGAACGAGGATAATGGATCGCTGGACCAGAAAGCCTCGACTGCGATGATGCGAATCTTCCACGAGGGGCTTACCAATATTGTCCGCCACTCACAGGCGACAGAAGTCACGGTGTCGCTCTGCAAAAGAGACGACAGGCTGCTTTTGGAACTCACGGATAATGGATGCGGCATAACAGCAGAACAGATAGCATCTTCACAATCTTTCGGTCTGATGGGGATGTATGAGCGGGCCAGGAGCTGCGGGGGAGAGCTGAGAATAGTCGGCAATCCGGACGGCGGCACCACAGTCGTTTTCTCTATTCCGCTGAATACAGGGGCAGGTATCGTATGAAAAAAATATTACTCGTTGACGATCACCCTATTCTCAGACAGGGCATCATAAAAATACTTCAGGAAATTATGGAAATGCCGGTACTGTTCGAGGAAGCCTCCGATGGCATACAGGCAATAAAAATGACTGAAACCGGTGAATACGATCTGGTTCTGCTTGATATTTCACTGCCTGATCAGAACGGTTTGAGTGTGCTCAAGCAGATTCACCAGCGTCATCCGAAACTGCCGGTGATCATATTGAGCTCTCATTCCGAGGAGCATTACAGCGTGCGTACTCTGCGGGCCGGCGCGTCCGGATATGTCAGCAAAGGGTGTGATGCGGTTGTACTCAAGGTGGCTATCGAAAAAGTACTGTCCGGCAAGAAATATGTAAGCCCGGCTCAGGCAGACCTGCTTGCCGAAGCTATCTGTGACAACAGGGATTCCGCCTCACCGCACGAAACTCTTTCGGATCGTGAGTACCAAATAGCCTGCTTGATGACCGCCGGCAAAACTCTCACTGAAATAGCCAGGGAATTATCCTTGAGCGTAAAGACCATCAGCACCTATCGCAGCCGTATCCTCGAAAAACTGAACCTTAGAACAACCGCCGAAATCATCAGTTATTGCATTCAGAACAACCTCTCCATGTAGGAAAATTCCTACCCCCCCCCCC
>JBAXVE010000047.1:0-26246 GCA_037129245.1 Desulfuromonadales bacterium | reverse complement strand
ACCAAAAACCAAGCAACGCCGCAAGCGGCGGGGAATTTACCCGAAGGGATTAAAGATACCCTTATGGTTCATAATCCCGAACTACAAATTATGGCACTCACTGCGACGGCTGGTAAGCTGGTAGAAAAAGATATGTGTGCCATTCTCAAGTTTGATGAAACAAATGTCATCAGGGAAAAAATTGCAGACAGGGAACGTTTCAGTTATCAGATAGTACCTGTTGAAAACGGTTCAGAAAAGAAAGTGCGATACCGGAAATTACTGGAGGAAGATTTACCAAAATCGCTGAAACAAAATAATCTGACAAAATTGCTTGCCCGTGAAAATGGCCGTAACGAAAAGGATATGGGTATCGTTTTCTGCATCTATGCTGATCCGCATGGAAAACACTCTGTCTATGATGGAACCACGCACTATTTGTTTGAAACGATGGATATTCTGGAACCAAGAACATCTTTTGAATCTCGTCGCGGCAATAATCCAAAGTACAATCTTGATGCTTTCTCAAACGGACGGGTGCGAGCCTTTTCAAGTAAACCACCAAAGCTATGCCCGAAATGTCATTCATACGCTTTTGTAACAACTTCAAATGCAGCACATTTTTCAACCGCTGACGAAGACGATTCTGATGTAGAGGGATTGGTGAGTGATAATGACGGTTCTCGAACATGCCTCAGATGTGGGGAGGCGTTTGATCTCGAAAGAGCCATTTCGCCACCCGAATGGGATGACTTGGTAAAATCAAATCAGTCTGATTTTAAGCAGAGTGGATTTGATGTGCTGGTAGCAACCAAGGGCTTTGGAATGGGCATTGATAAAAGCAGTGTCCGTTTCGTACTTCACACATCTCTCTCATCCGGCATTGAATCCTGGTATCAGGAGGTTGGTCGCGCCGGGCGTGACGAAGAGCGGGCACATATCATGTTGCTCGTAGACCCTCCGAATGATCTTTGCAGAAAAGAGCTGGAACTCAAGGGGAAGAAGGAAGCTAAAAGACCGAATTGCAGTTGGGCTGGTGGTTGTAAGCACGGACGAAATACAGTCTGCGATTACGGTAAACAACATCTGTTCATTTCCAGAAGTTACCCTGGCGCAGAGACCGACGCAATTAGCGCCTTACGCATTTTTGATAGATTGCTTGCAAATCGGGGTATGGACAAATCTGTACCAGTTATTCTGAAATCAACTATGGAATATATGTCCCTACATGAACTCGCACTTTACCGGCTTATGATGTTGGGTGTGGTAGAGGACTATTCTGTAACGTATGGCTGGTCGCCCCAATTTGATGTGACATTCTCACTTGATGAGCTTCCAGGCACCCCATCAGCATTGGATCAAGTGACACGAAAGATGCAGGTATCGTTGTCCAAATATCTGAAACATTACGAAGAAACAAGCGGTGAGCTTACCGATCTCAATCGGATTGCCGACTACAGACCACTTGAAGATTTTCAAAGAAGAATCAACGATACCTTCCGAGTTCTGCCGCAACTCAGTCCGCTTATAGACGGATCAAAATATGAGTTTTTCAGGGTGGCTTATAAGTATCTTCTCCTGCTGCTCAATCACACCTATAAAGACGTTGTGACTATGCGCTACGATATGCTGTGGAATTTACTGGCGGTTGTGAACAGCCATAAAGAGGAACCACCACTATGCCAACGATTTAATATACTGCCCTACTTTGAAGGCAAGGAAAGCGTAAAGAATGATTATCGCTGTGGTTGCTGTAATGTGTGCGCACCTGATCTGAACTACCGCGACAGAGTTGAACCGCGACCACATAATAAAAGCAATGAAACCTCAGAAATTGAGCTTGAAGAGATGTTGCTGCGAAATATTCTGGATATAGAACGTCTTGATTCCTTGATTGTAGTTTTTCACGATTACAGTGTGTTTAAATACAGGCAGGCTAGGGCAATATTGGAAGGTAATCCCAACAATCTACCAGCCTTATATATTACGCGAGCATTCTCGCCGCCGCGTGAATTATCTGCTAATACATCTCGCTTGTTGATGACGGCAAACGAGAAAATGGTTCCACTTAACCAATTACGGCAGCTCTACGAAACGTCAGCATCGCAATTCAAATCTGACTTGCTCTTGCTTCTGAATGAAGAACAGACAAAATGTGATTATTCGGACGGGTGGGCCTTTCTGACAAATGAAGCGAGTAAACCACAGCACCGCGACAACGAATCAATTGAGATTCTGAGTGATTGCCTTGAGTTTTTTCTGATTGTGAATGATGCGCCGTCTGAAACCAACCATTATCTGAGTAAAGCTGCACAACTGGAGGAAATATTCAATGCCTGAAATAATCAATCAAAACCGAGTGAATGCAAAACTCCGGGAATTCGACGAGCAGATGGATGGCGCAATCAAGGCGGCAGAAAAAATAGTTAAGGTCAGATTGGTGGCAGAAAATTTTGAAGATGAGTTCAAGTGGACGACAAACAAGATTACTGAATTGCTTGACAGCCTCAAGGAAATTCATGGGGATTGGAATTCACTCAAGAGTAAAATTGATTCGTCGGTAACTGCAACAGGTGACTTGAAGCACCAGGCAGAAAAAGAGCTGAACGATATCAAGCAACTCTTGGACGCTCTTGTTGATGAGGCTGCAAAAAAACTGCAGCAGGAAAACATAGAATCCCTCCAAACACACCACCAATACATAACAGAATCCAAGACGACAGCAGAGGCTATTCTAAACGCAAAAGACTCCATCAGCTCCCAGTTAATGGAGCAGGCTCTTTTTTTTGATACTGTCCGGAAGAAGTACGATGAAGAGTTTAGCAATAAAGGCAAGGCACTTCTGGAAGAAGCCAGTAATCATGCAGAGACAATAATTCAGACCTTCCAGAATACATTAGAATCGTACATGAATGATTCTAAGGAAGCTGCTGGTGAGGCAACAGCCGCAAAAGATTTCTGCGGCACACAAGGGGAAAAACTTGAGCAACTTATTGATGCTGCTCGTGAAGAGTATAACGTTGACTTTTCCCGAAAATACAGTGCATTGATTGAGGAGGTTGGGAAACATGCTGACGGAATCATTCGCTCGAATCAGCAGACTTTGGATGATTTCAGGCAAGAAATGGCGTCAAAGCTGGAAGAGTTTCAAAACCGGATGAAAGAGGATATTGACCGACAACTGACAGATTTTCTCGCCAAGCAAAATATTCTCGTACAGAACTTTGGCCAACAAGTAGATGGTTTCCAGCGATCATTATCTTCACATAAAAATGAGCTGGAGCAGATGGATAAAAAAATAGTGGCTATGGAGGCAAAGGTTGAAACAACTGCTAAATGGTACTCTGATTGTTCTAGCCGCCAAGATGCTGAAATAGTAAAACTCCGTGAAAGAGACGCCGAAGTAACATTGCTTAAAGAACGGCTTGATAGGACTTTGGAGTTATTGCAGAACACAGGTATGGTTTTTAGTGGCGGCAAATTCAAGGGGATATAACGAACCCCATAACGCCTGCGCACGGATCGTTTTACATTGCAGGTACTGGATCAACCCACTTGTACCTCCGCTCCACTCTATACGGACGCTTTGGCCTAATAGTATCAGCTATTGCCGCAAGGTCTTTGTCACGTACTCCCCGCAAGTTTGCCAATACCTTCATCCGGCCTTCCACTGTCTTCGGCCCGGTCGATAATCCGCCATGCAGCTTACAGCGTCCGTTCCTGAATAACCGGGTACTCTGGCATGGCGTACCCTTGCGGGTCTTGGCATCACATGTTTTAAATCTCCACGGCATGATATATCTCCTGAAATCTGAAAATTTTTCGGCGCGATATGCCAATAAGAAAAGGCCATAGGGGTTATTTCTGGAAACTTGACACACCCACATTGCAGGAACCGTAATTACTGAGGCTATACGGTCGAGATGGTACCAGATTGAAATGCGCACCTACTGTTATGAAACGCTCTCGCTCAATAATTCTGACTGCGTTCCTTTTGTACAATTTCGTTGGTAATACTGGATACAAAATATACTAAAAACTGTATTATTCCAACATTGTGTATATACAGTTCCGTTACGTATTTTGTGCCATTCAAGGATCAGGAAGCAGACACATTGACGGCTATAGAACGACACACCTCTTTTTGTGAAAAGCGTTCGTAATGATGGGTACTATGACCCGCATATTCACTGGCTCCGTGTGCAGAAAATCGTCTGTAATAATGTCCGTATTGGATCGCTTTATTTTGTATGGATTCGGCTGGCACCAAACACAGGAACCAATGCTTTTAAATCCGGGGTATACCCACCACCGGCTCCGATAATTTTTTGTGTGCCTCGCGCGCGTGCGCGTAGACCGTGTCTCGAAACTCCAGCGGTACGTCCCCAAAATACTTCCGAAGAAAATCTGCACGCGCCCAAGAAGGGCAACCAAAGCATTTCATTCAATGCTGTCGGAGAGGGTATACCGGGGGGTGGGGCTGACTGTTTATCAAGGCTGGCTGGCACTCAGTACAGTTGACCACCAGTACAGTATTGCCACTCTTATTGCCAGTGTACCGGCTCAAGGGCGGCTGATACAGATTGAATCAGACGCTACAGCCATTGCAGGGGTATAGTAAGGTATTGCTTTGATAGAGATCATCGCTTGTAGGGGCTGTGAGAACGTCATTAACCAGCGGCAACACCGGCCAACAACCGTTGGTGTGCCTTATGCTGTCATCCTCGGGCTATGGCGTTCTTCACCGCCTGAGCTGTCCATTGTGCTTTCCGTGGAGTAGTAACACCCATTGTATTCAATTCCTCCGCAATCTTCCGCAGACTCTTCCCGGCAGTAACCAGACCGTTGACAGTGTTACGGATCTTTTCTGCATTACGATCAGCAATAACAGACTGAGTGCTATGTCCTCTGCTGGCCTTACCTGCATCCATTGACGTACCGAGCTTCACCCCTCGTGCTTTGGCAGCAGCCAGACCTGCTTTGGTGCGGGCAGAGATCATACTGGCCTCATGCTCTGCCATTGCCGCGATAATGTGAATCGTCAACGGTGTGGCAGTCGGCATATCAGCACAGATAAATTCCACCTTGCTTTCCATGAGCACAGAAACAAACGCCACGTTCCGGGCCAAACGGTCCAACTTGGCAACAATCAGGACGGCGTTGTTCTTTTTACAATATGCCAACGCCTTCAGAAGCTCCGGTCGGTCTTTACGTCTCCCCGATTCAACCTCGATGAACTCAGCACCGGGAACATACTTTGCTATCGCAGCTCTTTGAGCATCAATACCATAACCATCAATACCCTGCTTATCGGTCGATACTCGCAGGTAATGTGCATACGTTGTGAGTGCTGTTTCCATCGTGAACCCCCGTATTTACTGGCTTTCAGTCACTTTTTCCATTCGGCGACCGTTCGTACACCATTTATACAGGTATCTTTATTGACAGTCAACACTATTTTATTGACCTGAGATGATGCCTTGAATGTGATAAACAAAGGCCGCACTCCAGATCAGGAATGCGGCCTTATTATTATAATAAACTTAATGTCTGAAATTGTCTGTTTTTGAAAAGCACAATATGACTATAACTAACTTATTTATATCAGTTTTTTGACAGAGTAACAGGCTTAGAAGGCCGTTGCTCTATCCAGCTGAGCTATGAGCGCGTAATAAATATCAAAAGATGCCGACAACTATAGCGTTTCGGCCTACTCATTGTCAAGAAAGGGGGCCGAAATGCTGTTAAAAACACGTTTCAGTTCGATTTTGACTGTGCCGTCGGATGTGATGACACAGTTCGCAACAGCTAGCAGTTCGCCGTCTATTGAAAATCTGACATATCCAGAATCGGCAGGGGTCGATGGTTGCATTTTAAGAATTTCGCTCCACGTAGGAGATACTCCGTGAATGACTTTGATTGCTTCTTTCTTTGGAAGTGGAATGTTTGCCAATTGTGACAGCGCGTCGAACAAAGAAGTGAAGCAGTTGCAAAAACCTCCCGTAATTACCGCCGACTCAAGCTGCTGCAGCGTAATAGAATCCTTAATTGCAAAAGGACCGCTGGCAGTTCTGCGGAGTTCCTGCAGAGCTGCCCCACACCCCAGTTGTTCCCCAACATCGTCAGCGAGCGTTCTTACATAGGTTCCGCGCGAACAGGTTACCTGAAATCGTATCAGTGGGGCTTCAAACGAAAGCAGTTCCAGTGAATGAATTACCACATCGCGTGGCTGGCGTTCGACCGTCTGCCCCTGGCGGGCGCGCTTGTAGAGCGGCAGACCATTCTGCTTGATTGCTGAGTACATGGGGGGGATTTGCTGGATGCTACCTACGAAGGACCGAAATATCGCTTCCACGTAAGCGCGGCTGACGTGCGAAGAATCTCGTTCGGCAGTGGTTCTGCCGGTCATGTCGAGGGTATCGGTTGAAATACCCAAGCGCATCAACGCTTCATAGCACTTGATACCTTCATCGAGAAAAGGGATTGCTTTGGTGCCCTCATTTACCGCTATCGGCAGGACGCCTGTGGCGAAAGGGTCAAGCGTACCGGTGTGACCAACCTTCCTGGTGCCGAGAATCCGCCGCACGCGACTGACGACATCATGGGAGGTAATTCCGGCTGGTTTATCAATGTTTATGAAGCCGTTAATCAAAGAGCGTCTTCCACTATCTTGTAGACGACAGATTTAACTTCTTCAAGCGTGCCGGATACTGTGCAGCCGGCAGCGTTATGATGACCTCCGCCACCGAGCGCCGCAGAAAAACCGGCCACATTGACGGTACCCTTTGAACGGAACCCGACCTTGAATTTGCGTTCTTCCAGCTGCCGGAAAAAAATGGCGACCTCCACTCCGCGAATGGAACGGGGGTAATTAACAAAACCGTCCGTGAGCTGAGCGTCTGCATCAGTTTCAGCGTACATACCGAGCGTTACCGTTACCGAGGCTGCCAGCCCATTGCAGACAACTTCAAGCGTCGGCAGACAGCGTGACAGCAGTTCAAGCCGTTTCCGGGGCTGGTTTTCATAGAGTTGTTCGGCAACGTCCCAGGCGTTGACACCGGCTTCGATCATCTCTCCCGCAAGAGTGAATGCCTCGCGGTTTGCGTTGGAATAACGGAATGATCCTGTGTCGGTAATGATCGCAACATAGAGGCACAGCGCCGTCTCAGGATCAAATTTGTAGCCATACGCAGAGGCGATACGGTGCACCAACACGCCAGTTGCGGCCGCGTTGGTGTCAATCAGATTATGAACACCAAAATTTTCACAGGTGAGATGGTGGTCGAGATTTATCAGAGTGCCGATACGGCCGAAGCTGCAGAACTCTTTACCGGCCCGGCGGTATTCTCCTACGTCGAGAACAAAGGCTACGTCGAAATCATGATCTGGGATAGCGGACAAAACGCTTCCGGCACCAGGAAGAAACGAGTAGAGGTCGGGTACGGGATCGGCATAGTGAACGGTAACATTTTTGCCGATACACTGTAAAAATCGCGCCATCCCGAGCGATGAGCCGACTGCATCACCATCCGGTCCCTCATGGGTTGTTATCAGAAAGGTCGAGCCTGCCCGAATAGCGTCAACTATCTGCCTTATTGTTTCCGTCATTCCCGTCACCTATCTCCTTGAGCAGAGACTCTATACGACTGCCGTAATCCAGTGAGGTATCATATTTGAAGAGTATTTCAGGGGTGTGCCGAATAGTGAGCCTTTTGCCGATTTCCCTGCGAATGAAACCTTTGGCGCTGTTAAGGCCGGCTTCACTGCTCTTCTTTGCCGCATCATCCCCGATCACGCTGAAGAATATCCTGGCGAGGCTCAAATCGGTGGTTACCTCAACGCCGGTGATGGTAACAAAACCGATGCGCGGGTCGTTGAGACCCCGCGAGAGCAGTGTACAGACAATTTCATGGATAGTCACGGCAACTTTTTCAGAACGTTTATGCATTACTGCTCCAGAGAACCGCTGTTACAACTTTGTGGCGATTTTTTCCATCTCGAACGCTTCGATGATGTCGCCGACCTTGATGTCATTGTAATTTTCAAGCCCCATGCCACATTCATAGCCGCTGGCAACTTCCTTGACGTCGTCCTTGAATCGGCGCAGTGACGACAGCTTGCCTTCGTAGATGACGACGTTATCGCGCAACAGACGTACCTGAGAATTACGTGGGACCTTGCCGTCCTGAATATAGCATCCGGCAACGCTACCAACTTTGGGCACCGTGAATACATCCCTTATTTCGGCACGGCCAAGGAATTTCTCCTTGAATGTCGGGTCAAGCAGTCCTTCCATGGCTTTTTTAACGTCTTCTACCGCATCGTAGATGATGCTGTAGAGATTGATATCAACACCCTCTTTTTCGGCATGGGCCTGAGCCTTTACTTCCGGCCGGACGTTGAAGCCGATAATGACAGCATTGGAGGCGGCTGCCAGGTTGACATCGGTTTCGGTAACCGCACCGACCGCCGAATGGATGACATTGAGGCGAACCGCATCGGTGGAAAGTTTGCGCAGTGACTCGCTGACCGCTTCCACCGAACCCTGTACGTCACCCTTGACAACAACGTTAAGATCTTTGACCTCACCGCTCTGGATACGTTTATAGAGATCTTCAAGCGAGAGCTTGGTGTGCTTGGCAAATTCCACTTCGCGCAGCTTAATCTGACGCAGGGTAGCAATTTCTTTGGCCTGCTTTTCATCCTTCATGGCAACAAATACGTCACCGGCATCGGGAACACCGGAAAGGCCGATCAACTCGACCGGAACCGAGGGGCCCGCTTCAAGAACCTTTTCCCCACGATCATTCTGCATGGCACGTACGCGGCCTGAGTGGATGCCCACAACGCAGTAGTCGCCGGTCTTGAGAGTACCTTCCTGAACCAGCACCGTCGCCACGGGGCCGCGCCCTTTGTCGAGCTTCGCCTCAACTACCGTCCCCTTGGCCAGCTTGTTAGGATTGGCCTTAAGATCCATAACATCGGCCTGCAGCAGGATCATCTCCAGCAGCGCTTCAAGGTTGATGCGCTGCTTGGCAGAAACTTCGACCATGGTCACATCGCCTCCCCACTCTGAGGAGACCAGACCATGTTCGGTGAGTTCCTGTTTAACCCGTTCAGGTTTTGAATCCGGTTTGTCAACTTTGTTGATGGCCACGATTATGGGAACTTCGGCTGCCTTGGAGTGGTTGATGGCCTCGCGGGTTTGCGGCATGACGCCGTCATCGGCAGCTACTACCAGTACAACAATATCTGTTACTTTGGCACCGCGGGCACGCATGGCGGTGAAAGCCTCATGGCCGGGGGTATCGAGAAACGTGATCTTACGGCCATTAAGCTCAACATCGTAGGCACCGATATGCTGGGTGATGCCTCCCGCTTCACCGGCGATGACGTTGGCTTCGCGGATGGCATCGAGCAACGAAGTTTTCCCATGATCGACGTGTCCCATAATGGTAACGACCGGCGATCGCTTCTCCAGTGTTTCAGGAGCGTCCGGCGTTGATTCTAAAATTTCATCAAGATCAACCGCCACGTTTTCAACTTCATAATCATATTCAGACGCGAGGATAACAGCAGTATCAAAATCAAGCGGATGGTTGATTGTAACCATCATTCCCATTTTCATGAGGGACTTTATCAGATCGTTGGCCTTGATACCCAGCCGCTTGGCAAGTTCGCCGACCGAAATGCTTTCAGATATTTTAATAATGCGTTTGATGGCCTTTGGAATGGTAATTTCGGTCTTTTTAGTTTCCGGAGCACGTTCTTTGGCGCCGCGTTTTTTCGATCCTTTATAGGCTGGATCGAATATCCGCTCACGTTTTTCAAGCAACTCGTTTTTCCGTGGCTGCTCTTTCTTTTTGGAAGGAGGGCCTTTTTTAGCACCTTTTCCACCATCACCATACCCCGGTCCATCTTTTTTGGCGCCACGCCGATTGTCGCCACCGGCCAATGAAGCCGGATCGAGTTGAACCTGTTTCATCCGTGACCGATCGAGTTCAGTAACCGGAGTTGTCGGGTGCGGAGTTGCCGGACGTCGTTGATCGTAACCGGGAGAAGGTTTCCGCTGATCAGAAGACGGTGCAGGTCTGCGCTGCTCCGATCCGGGAGCAGATTTGCGCGGATCGTGAGTCGCCGGCCTTCTCGGGTCCGCATCAGATGTGGGACGGGGTGGTGGTGTGCGCTGGGTGGCCGGTGCATCCTTGGTAACGATACGGGTCGGACGGTTGGTCACTCCAGGAATTTCCATCATTCCCAATATTCTTGCTTGGTTCGGACCCGCCTTGGGAGGCTCAACGACGGCAACAGGAGCGACTGCATGAGTCGTGACGCCCGCATCGGATTCAACCGGCTTCCTGTCCGCTACTGCACTCGCGGGAACATCCCCAGTCGCCGTAATGCGAGTATCCGCCGCCTGTACTGAAGTCGATGCCTCCTCCATTGATACTAAGGAGGCCGTGCCCTCTTCGACGGTAGTCGCTTTGGCCCGGCGCCTGATTATGTTCGAAGCAACCCTGACTTCATTGGTACCGTTATCTCTGGGCTGAGGGGCCGTCAAGCGGGCAACGGCGTCCTCATCCACCTGAGACGTTGCCGTTTTGGCGTCAATACCGATTTCCTTGAGTCTGGCAATGGCATCTTTGGGCTCAACACCCATTTTTTTTGCCAATGTGCCCACACTAATTTTACCCATATCTTTTTATACCTCCCCCAGGAAGTTTCTATATCTGTCTTCTGCTTTGAGCAGCTGGGCGACAAAACCGCCCGGCTTTACTGCCAGTGCGCTGCGCGGTGCTTTGCCGAGAATCGCACCGAAATCATCCTTGCTAAGTACAGTGCAGCAGCGGATTCCATGAACGGCCGCAAGCATGAGGGTCTTTTCCCCGATTACAGGTGAAACGTCCGTCGCCAGCAACACTAGACCCGGTTTCTGCTTTGATTTCAGGGCCTCATTAACCAGGGCCCCACCACCTACAATCTTACCTGCCTTATTGGCAAGTCCTATCAGGCCTGTAATCCGCTCCCGCAGCTGCCGTTCAACAAGACCCACCATCCCGTCAGCCGGCATCACGGTAACTTCCTGCCTGAAAGAGCGCTTGAATTGCCGCTGCTCTATCGCTTTAGTGATACACGTGGCTGTGCGGCAGGTGTATGCCCCTCTTCCGGGAAGTCGGTTTTCAGGATCGGGGAAGATTTCATATTCGGGCGAGATAACAAAGCGCAGCAGTTCGTCCTTGTTTTTTACTGCCCTGCAGCCAAGGCAACTGCGCTGCGGCGCCTCCTTGATTTCCCGATCCGTCATTGCCGCAGTCTTATGCCGTTTCCACGGCAGGTACTTCAATCGATGCAGGAACAGCAACAACCTCTTGAACAACAGCTCCCTGTACCGAATCAGCACATTCGTCGCTGGAAGGTTCCTGCTCTTCATCGGTAGCCTCAGTCGCATCGTAAGAGGAGAATTCCTGAAGTCCAGCTTCCGCAACTTTTGACTCGCTCTTTATGTCAATGCGACAACCGGTCAGGCGGGCAGCAAGACTGACGTTCTGACCACGCTTGCCGATTGCGAGAGAAAGCTGATCATCGGCTACGATGATTTCGAGTGCCCGTTTTTCCTCATCGACGAACACTTTCGACACCTGTGCCGGAGAGAGCGCATTGATGGCAAAGCGGGCGATGTCCTCTGACCAGGGGATAATGTCAATCTTTTCTCCGCGCAGCTCAGAAACCACATTCTGTACGCGGGCACCGCGCATGCCGACGCAGGCACCAACCGGATCAATGTCGCGATCATTGGACGAAACCGCCAGCTTGGCGCGACTACCGGGGTCACGGACGATGGCGTTAATTTCAACAATTCCCTCGGCTATTTCCGGAACTTCAGCCTCAAAAAGCTTGGCCAGCATACTCGGATGTGTCCGCGACAGCATGATCTGCGGCCCCTTGGTGGTCATCCGGATCTCGGTTATGATGGCGCGGATGCGGTCACCGGGACGGTAAACCTCACGCGGCATCTGCTCCTTAGCCGGCAACACCGCCTCAGCCCGGCCGAGATCGATAAGCAGCTCACCCTTCTCGAAGCGGCGCACCATGCCGGTAATGACTTCCCAAACGCGGTCACTGTACTCGTTATAGATCGTTTCCCGCTCAGCATCCCGAACCTTCTGAATGATAACCTGTTTGGCGGTCTGAGCCGCTATCCGGCTAAAGCTGCTGGCATCGAGGCGCTCCCCGAGAGAATCGCCGATTTCAGCTTCCGGGTCTATCTCATGGGCCTCATCAATACTGATCTCCTTGTACGAATCCTGGACATCCTCGACAACGGTCACAAACTCGAACAGCTCGACTTCACCGGTCTCATGGTTGTAGTGGGCCTCCAACTCGCGGGTATTTCGGTATTTTTTGTTGGCTGCCGACAATACCGCCTGTTCCATGGCGTCGAGAACGACCTGCCGGTCAATTCCCTTCTCTTTCACGAGTTGTTCGATGGCATGTTTGAGGTTGATGGTCGTATCCACAGTTGCTTCTCCTTGCTGGCTTGTATGATTAGTTAAATTCAGAATTCAAATTCAAGATTCGCTTTGGCAACATGTTCCAACGGTATCGACGCGGTCTGCCCTTCAGTCAGCGTCATTCTGACGACACCGTCGGTGAGGGCTTCAAGCTTACCGAGAAACGTCTTACGTTTGTTACCACCGTCGTCTTTCAGCGGCTGATAGGTGCGCACTTTGATCAATCGGCCGGCAAAACGGTCATAGTCAGCCGGCTTCTTGAGCGGACGGTCGAGTCCGGGCGAAGAGACTTCCAGCGTGTAGTGGGCCGTGATTGCATCCTCAACATCAAGGACCAGCGATAGCTCGCGGCTGACATCGGCACAATCATCAAGCTTGATGCCCCCCTCCTTGTCAATGAAAACGCGTAACACTGCGTCCCGTCCAACCCGACCGAATTCGATGTCAACCAGTTCGATATTCAGCGACTCCAGAATCGGCAGTACCAAACGCTGTACGGCACTGCAGGTATCTTCTTTCAGTGCTGCCATGATCTACTCCGCATTTTCCAACTCACTGCCAGCTTACTACTGACCCACAGACAAACGGCACAATCATCACCACAAAATAAAAATGCACAATAACAGTACTTCGTTAGTGTGCAAAAGGAGGGTACAGTGACTAAAAACTTTTCAGACAAGTACGATTCCAACCTGGCGCCCAAACACAAGTCCCGTTTGCAGCCAGTGCAGAACGGCACTCAATGCAGCAATGAGACGCCGACACTTATATACGAAGTAGAACAGAAACGCAAGCACCTAAATGCATCAAAACAAAAAAAGCGGCACGGGATTGACATGCCCGTACCGCTTTGGTCAGCAGAAGCTGAAACTGATTACATCATCTTTGCCAGCAAAGGAACAATCAGCAATGAAACGATGTTGATGATTTTGATCATTGGATTGACGGCAGGGCCGGCGGTGTCCTTGTAGGGGTCGCCAACGGTGTCACCGGTAACAGCTGCTTTGTGGGCATCTCCACCTTTGCCGCCATGATGGCCGTCTTCGATATATTTCTTGGCATTATCCCATGCGCCGCCACCGGTGGTCATGGATATTGCCACGAAAATACCGGTGACGATGGTGCCAACGATGACGCCGCCCAACGCCTTGGGACCGAGAGTGAAGCCGACGATGACCGGAGCCAATATCGGAATCAGGCCGGGAATGACCATTTCTTTCAGAGCTGTCTTGGTAACAATATCAACACAGGCAGCGTAATCCGGCTTGCCGGTCCCTTCCATGATGCCTTTGATTTCGCGAAACTGACGACGCACTTCGACAACGACAGCACCGCCGGCCTTGCCAACCGCTTCCATGCACTGTGCGGCGAAGTAGTAGGGCAACATCCCGCCGATAAACAGGCCGACGATGATGTAGGGGTCGGAGAGGTCAAACTTGATGATCTCTTTGCCGGCAAGATGTAGCGCATGATTCAGCTCATCAACGTAGGAGGTAAACAGAATAACAGCTGCCAGGCCGGCAGAACCGATGGCATAGCCTTTGGTAACGGCTTTGGTGGTGTTACCAACGGCATCCAGTGGATCTGTTACAGCACGAACCGAGTCATCCAGTTCTGCCATTTCGGCGATGCCACCAGCGTTATCGGTAATCGGACCATAGGCATCCATGGCTACTACGATGCCTGTCAGTGACAACATCGAGACGGCGGCAATGGCGATGCCATAAACACCGGCACACTGAAAGGAAACAATGATCCCGGCTGCGATAACGATTACCGGAGCAGCGGTAGACTTCATGGAAATGCCCAGACCGGCGATGACATTAGTGCCGTGACCGGTGGTGGAGGCTTCGGCAATATGCTTGACCGGTGCATATTCGGTGGAGGTGTAATACTCTGTGATCCAGAAGATGGCACCGGTAACGAACAGGCCAACGATGGCGGAAATGAAGATATTCATGGCGCTGAAGTTCTGACCGGCAGCGTTGGTAAGACCGGCCGGGAACATCTGGACCGTGACAAAGTAGAAGGCGATGCAGGCCAGCACGCCGGAGACGATCAGCCCCTTGTAGAGGGCGGTCATGATCTTGCCGCTGGCGCCCAGCTTGACGAAGTAGGTACCGATAATAGAGGTAATAATTGATATTCCGCCCAGGATTAGCGGATAGCTGACCGAGGATGGACTGGTGGTGAAGGTGATCGCGCCCAGCAGCATGGCAGCAATCAGTGTCACAGCGTAGGTTTCAAAAAGGTCAGCGGCCATGCCGGCGCAGTCGCCCACGTTGTCGCCCACGTTATCGGCGATAACAGCAGGATTGCGAGGATCATCCTCTGGAATTCCGGCTTCAACCTTGCCAACCAGGTCGGCGCCAACATCAGCGCCCTTGGTGAAAATTCCGCCGCCCAGACGGGCAAAGATAGATATCAGCGAACCGCCAAAACCGAGGCCGACCAGTTGGCTGACAACATCCTTGACCGGTGCTCCCGGCATCAGTTTCTGCAGGACCAGATAGTAACCGGCAACGCCCAACAGACCCAGGCCGACCACCAGCATGCCGGTGATGGCACCACCCTTGAATGCGACATCAAGCGCCTTGACGATACCGGATTTGGCCGCCTCGGTGGTACGCACATTGGCGCGTACCGAAACAAACATACCGATAAATCCGGTCAGACCGGAAAAGATTGCGCCAACAGCAAAACCAACCGCTGTTTTCCATCCCAGGCTGGCAAAAAGTGCGATAAACATAATGACACCCACCAGTGCGATGATGGTGTACTGGCGCTTCATGTAGGCGCCGGCCCCCTCCTGGATTGCGGCCGCGATCTGCTTCATTCGGTCATTTCCCTGGGGCAGGCCCAGAATCCACTGAGCCGAAATCAGGCCGTAGGCAACTGCTGCTGCGGCGCAGACCAAAGCAAAAACTACTGCGTACTGTTCCATGTACTTAAATCCTCCTGTGATATGAATAGCCAATCTGCGGCATATAGTACTGCAAAACCAAAAACGGTAGATAGTTAATGGAATACGTCTGTTTTGTCAAGTCCAATATCAAGCAATTTTTAGTCTCATTTCCGATCATTTCGCGATGATCTGTGATAAGCCCCACTTGTCATCCGCTCACGTACATGATATATGTTTCGAATTAAAGGTTTTGCAGTATATCGGCGCAAAAAATGTGCTGTAGGAGGAAATTCGGATGAAACTACTGTATGTGATAGCGGCTTTGTCTCTGGCGTACCTGTCCGGCTGCGCTTCGCAGGGGTCAATGGACAGCGTGCGCACCGACATCGATGCAATTAAAACCCGCATCTACTCGCTTGATAAGGATGTCGGCGGTCTTCGAGAAGAGTCGAAGACAAGTGTGAGTGCCGTTGAGAAGGGCTTCAAGACTGATGTCGCTTCGGTCCGTAAAATGTCTGCCGACATTCAGTCGTCGATAGACAGCGCCAGGGGTGATATGCAGCTGCTAAACGGTAAGCAGGACGATCTTGCCCTGGCACTTAAAACCACGGCCGAAGACCTTGCCCGTTATCGAACTGACGCCGACAAACGAATTTTTGCACTTGAGGACCGTATTTTGAAACAGCAGGCCGTGCTGGATGATTTGAACAAGAGGCTTGTCGAAGTTACTAAAAGCAAAAAGGATGATACTCCCACCGCCCCTGACGCTTCTTACAGCAAAGGTTTGGAAACGTACCGCGCCGGTGATATGCCGGCGGCCCGGGAACTTTTTCTCAAATTCATTGATCAGCATCCGCAGCATGACCTTGTGGCCAACGCCCACTACTGGATCGGTGAAACCTATTACAACGAAAAAAACTACGAACCTGCCATACTCTCCTACCAGGAAGTCATCAAAAATTTTCCCGGCAAAGAAAAGGTTATGGCCGCAATGCTCAAGCAGGCCATGGCCTTCAACGCCATTAACGACGGGAAAAGCGCCAAGTATGTGCTGAAGAAATTATTGGAGAACTATCCAAAAAGCGATGAGGCCAAGCGTGGCAGAACACTTTTGAAAGAGATTAAGTAGCCACTAATTCGATAGACAACGGACTGGTAGATGGGCGGGCGGAGCCGAAATGGCTGCCGCCCGTTTTATTAAGGCAGGGCAGCTTCCCTTTACAGAACCCCTTTTGTAGACATGATGCCTTCCACCCGGGGATCGTTCTGGCTGGCTATATCCATCGCCCGGGCAAAGGCTTTGAAGCAGGCTTCAATGATATGGTGAACATTGTCGCCGTACATGACATTGATATGCAGATTCAGTCCGCAATGATTAACAAATGCCTGAAAAAACTCACGCGCCAGCTCCACGTCAAACTCGCCGATCTTCACTTTCGGCAGATTGACATGATACACAAGGAACGGCCGGCCTGAGATATCAACCGCCACAGATGCCAGGGTTTCATCCATTGGCACGGATGCCTGACCATAACGCCTGATCCCCTTCTTGTCCCCCAGCGCCTCTTTGAACGCCTGTCCCAGCACAATACCTATATCTTCCACGGTATGGTGGAAATCGATATCAATATCGCCGCACGCCTCAACTTCGAGGTTAAAGAGCCCGTGGCGCGCAAAAAGATTGAGCATGTGATCAAGAAACGGTACCGACGTGCTGATGGAGGCAGTGCCGCTTCCATCAACTGAAAGTGAAAGCCTTATCCTAGTCTCTTTGGTGATGCGTTCAATTGTAGCACTGCGTGGCATGATGTCCCCCGTTCGTATCTTACCCGATTTCCGCGAGCGCGGCAAATGTTGCTTCCATCTGTTCATCCGTACCAATCGAAATCCTTAAACCGTGGGTCAGGAGCGGATCTGAAAGCAGCCGCACCAGAATCCTGCGATCATACAAAGCATCATAAACCCGTGAACCATTTCGGTCGGGTGGTGAAGCAAACACAAAATTCGCCTGGGACGGAACCACGGAATAACCCAGTGTAGCCAGTTTCGTAGAAAACCACTTGCGGGTCGCAATAATTCTGCGGCACGACTCCTGAAAATATTCCTGATCCAGTAAAGCTGCACAACAGGCGGCCTGAGCCAGGCGGTCAAGATTATAATGGTCGCGGATTTTGTCCAGCGCGGCAATGATGTCTGGACGAGCAATTGCGAGCCCGAGTCGCATGCCGGCCAGTGCGTAACTTTTTGACAGGGTTCGGGTAACGACGACGTTTTCGTATTTTTTCACCAGTTCAAGCGCATTCTGGTCAGCAAAATCTGCATATGCCTCGTCGATTACCAGCAGACCACCACAATTTCCGGCAAGCTCTTCAACATACTCCAGCGGAAAAGCAAAACCGAGGGGCGAATTCGGCGTCGTCAGAAAAAAAACCTTGCCGTTGTAGTATTCCGGAAACGCCTCTATCCGAAACGCATCATTCAGACCATATGAACAGACTGCGGCACCCTGTACCTCAGCAAGCGTGGAATAATAGGAATAGGATGGGTGGACATAGCCGACATCCTGACCCTGGCCGGCACAAGCCCTGATTAAATTATTGAGAACTTCGTCAGAACCGTTCGCCATGATAACCCAGGATGGATCGAAGCCATAGAGCTTACCGGCTAATTCACGCAATTTCTGACTGGAAGCGCTCGGATAGGTACGCAGGGACGCGCCGTCACTGCCGATTTCCGATACTATGGCTTCCACTACTTTGGGAGACGGCGGGTAGGGGTTCTCGTTGGTGTTGAGCTTAATCCACGATGAAACGTCGTCGGGCTGAAGTCCGGGTACGTATCCCTGCATGGCGCTGATATTCGGGCGAAGGTAGGATTTCATGGTTTTTGACCAATACCATGCCTGCTGATCGTGTTCAAGAAAGAATTAGCAGATAACAAAAGTAAACGATTCATGGCAGCATAGTAAAAAATGCCGGGCATCAATTCAGCCGAATGCTGACCGATTTCCCGTGTGCCTCAAGTCCCTCCAGACCGGCTATCCTTACAATGTCAGTTCCTAGGCGTTTAAGGCCCCCTTTGGAAAAATAAACAATAGAGGATTTCTTAACAAAATCGTCAACCGAAAGTGGCGAGAAGAAGCGCGATGTGCCGCCGGTCGGGAGGGTGTGGTTGGGTCCGGCCAGGTAATCGCCAGCCGCTTCCGGCGTCCAGTGCCCCATGAAAATGGCGCCGGCATTGGTGATCTGTGGCAGGATGGCGAACGGGTCTGATACGGCCAGTTCAAGATGCTCCGGGGCAATGCGGTTGGAAAAGTCGATCACTTCGTCCAGACTCGAAGCGACGATGACGGCGCCATATTTTTCCCATGAGGCGCGGGCGATCACTTCACGAGTGAGCCCCGGTAACTGACGCTCAACCTCCTCGGCAACCCGTTCGCCAAAAGATCGGTCGGTGGTTATCAGAATTGAAGAGGCAAGCTCGTCATGCTCGGCCTGGGAGAGCAGATCAGCGGCAATGTGGGCCGGGTTACCGCTGCCATCGCTGATCACCAGGATTTCGCTCGGCCCGGCGATCATGTCGATGCCGACCTGCCCGAATACCAGTTTCTTGGCGGTTGCAACGTAGATATTCCCCGGTCCGGTGATCTTGTCCACCCGGGGAACAGTATCTGTACCGTAGGCTAGGGCAGCTATTGCCTGGGCACCACCGATGCGAAAAATACGATCGACCCCCGACAGACTGGCAGCGACCAGGACGTGGGGATTGATTTCACCACCCGGTGTCGGTGCCACCATGATGATCTCCCCTACCCCGGCCACCCGCGCCGGGACTGCGTTCATGATTACGCTGCTGGGATAACTGGCTTTACCGCCGGGGACATAAATTCCGACCCGCTGAAGCGGTGTGACTTTCTGCCCGAGCATGATGTCAGGCTCTTCAGTGGAAATCCATGTCTGTTGTTTCTGCTTTTCATGGAAGCGTGAAACCCTTTTCACCGCCAGCTTGAGAGAGTTCACTTCTTCGGCTGAAACCGCTGAAAATGCCGCCTCTGTCTCGGCAGCGGTTACTTCGAGTTCGGACATACCTGCCGCATCAAGACGATCGAAGCGACGGGTGAATTCAAGCACAGCCTCATCACCGCGCTTCCTGACATCGGCTATAATATCGAGAACGGTCTGCTCTACCTCCCGCCCGCACTCCTCTCCCCGGGAGAGTATCGCCTCAAACCTGGTTGCAAAATTGTGGTCACGAATATCAAGAAAAAACATGGTCTACCCTGTTCCGCACGCCTGGAGTTGCTGCTCAAGCCTCTGCAGTATCTGAGAAATTCTAACATTCTTGGTTTTCAGGCTGGCCCGATTGACGATCAGGCGAGTCGTGATTTCAGCGATGGTTTCAACTTCAACCAGTCCGTTCTGCCGCAGGGTTTCACCGGTTGAAACCAGGTCAACAATTCTATCGGAAAGGCCGACCAGAGGAGCAAGTTCGATCGAGCCGTACAACTTTATAATCTCAACCTGCACACCTTTTGCGGAGAAATAGCTCTCTGCAACATGCGGGTATTTAGTGGCTATGCGGATGTGAGACCAGCTGGAGGGATCGTCAGTCTTCGCAAGATTGGCCGGTTCGGCCACCATCATTCGGCAGAAGCCGAATTTCAGATCGAGCGGCTCGTATACGTCTTTGCACTGCTCCATCAGAGTATCTTTGCCGACGATGCCGAGATCGGCGCTACCGTACTCCACATAGGTAGGCACGTCAGTCGCCCGCACAATCATATAGCGTATCCGCTGTTCTTCGTTTTCAAAGATCAGCTTACGGGAATCAGAGAGCAGTTCCTTGCAGTCAATTCCGATTGAGCCAAACAGGGCCACCGACTCTTCCAGAATGCGCCCTTTGGGTATGGCAATTGTGATGAAATTATTCATAGTAAGCAAGAATTAAGGAGTCAGAATTCAGGAGAGAACGTAAACTCCCGGTTCTGGATTCTGGCTCCTGACTCCCGGATCCGACTCCTTTCTATTCTTTCGTTCTCACAATATCCGCACCAAGAGCAGCAAACTTCTTTTCGATCGATTCGTAGCCGCGGTCCAAGTGGTAAATCCTGGAGACTTCAGTCGTTCCTTCTGCGGCAAGTCCGGCCAGAATCAAGGATGCAGAAGCCCGCAGATCAGTAGCCATGACCGGTGCACCGGACAGTTTCTTGACACCTTTGACCGTGGCCGTATTCCCCTCCACCATGATGTCGGCACCAAAGCGCTGGAGCTCAGAAACATGCATGAAACGGTTCTCAAAGATATTTTCTGATACAACACTGGCTCCGTCGGCCAGACACATCATGGCCATGAACTGTGCCTGCATATCGGTCGGGAACCCGGGATAGGGACGAGTCTTGATATTAACGCTCCTCAACTTACGTGGCCCTTTTACCCGGACAACCCCGTCGCGACTGACAATTTCGACACCCGCGTCCTGCATCTTGAACGCCAAGGCATCGAGATGTTCGAGTTTCATGCGGTGGATACGGACATCACCGGCGGTCATTGCTGCTGCGATCATGAAGGTGCCAGCTTCGATACGATCTGGCATGACCTCGTAACTGGCAGCCGACAACTCTGAAACACCCTGGATTCTGATGGTATCGGTGCCAGCACCCTCTATCTTGGCTCCCATGCGGTTCAGATAGAGCGCCAGATCGACGATTTCCGGCTCGCGGGCAGCATTTTCAAGTAACGTTTCTCCTCTGGCAGTGACAGCCGCCATCATCAGGTGCTCGGTACCCCCAACGGTCGAAATGTCAAAATTGATCCGCGCCCCTTTTAGGCGTTTGCATCTCGCTTCTACGTAACCATGTTCGAGGGTTATCTCCGCACCAAGTGCCTGTAATCCCTTTAGATGCAGGTTAATCGGGCGGGCTCCAATGGCACACCCGCCAGGCAGGGAAACCCGTGCTTTGCCAAATCGCGCCAACAGCGGCCCCAATACCAGAACTGAAGCCCGCATGGTCTTTACCAGTTCGTAGGTGGCTTCATGACAGTTGACCGAGGTCGTATCAATTTTCACGACGTTTCCGTTACCATCAACCACTGAACCGAGTGATTCCAACACTTTGATTGTAGTATTGATATCACGTAAGAAGGGAACATTGCTGATCTGGTTGTTTCCGGGAGCCAGTAAAGTCGCAACAAAAATGGGGAGGGATGCGTTTTTCGAGCCACTGACCGTCACATCCCCCTTAAGTTTTTTTCCACCATGGATAATAAGCTTGTCCAATCTTTGTACGCTCCTCTTACATTGGTTTTATTTGAGCGATACTACTGTAAGTGGTGACTATTGTCCAAATAAATGTCACTGATTCCACAACTGCCAATACCGCCACTCTTTATTAACAACCTATTCAAACCTTGAGAATTATTTGATGCAACAAATCTGTAAAACTGTGTTAAAGTGCCCACCAGAATCCCATCTGCATCGGACTGTTTTCTATGTCAAATTTTAGCCTTAAAACCAAGGTTACCTTTATTTTCCCGCTGACGATCGTTATCGCCCTGGCCCTCCTGCTTTTCGCGATCAACTCGTTTCTGCGCAATTACATTAAGGATACAATTTCCGAACAACAACAACAGATCGTGGCCCTCCTGGTCGAACAGATCGACCAGAAAATGCTGGCCACACAGCAGCCGCTCATATCTTTGGCCACAAAAATATCGCCCGAACACATTTCCAACCCGGACGAGGCACTTGCCTTCCTGCTTGAGGGAACTGATTTTATCAACCTTTTTGACAACGGCCTTTTCCTGTTCGATCGAAGCGGACGCATAATTGCCGAGCTCCCACTTGGAACCACCCGGAATGGGAGAGACTTCTCGTCGCGGGACTATCTGCAGGCAACTTTTTCCACTCGGGCACCGTACATATCTGATCCATATATTTCATCTCAGGATCATCATCACCCGGCCATCATGTTTACCGTGCCGATATTGGACGCCAGCGGGTCAGTTCAGGCAGTGCTCGGCGGGAGCATCGACCTCACCAAAAACAATTTTCTCGGCAAGTTAAGCAGCAGCAAGATCGGCAAGAAAGGCTACCTTTTCCTCTTTGACACCAATCGTGTCATGATATCCCACCCGGACCCGACACGCGTCATGAAGAAGGATATCCCCCCCGGTGCAAACAGGCTTCTTGACCGTTCCATAGAAGGCTTTGACGGCACCGGCGAGACTGTCAACTCCCGTAATCTGAAGACCTTAACCACCTTCATGCATCTTAAAAGCAAGAATTGGATTATCGGTGCGAATTTCCCTCTTGCCGAGGTGTACTCACCGCTCTACCGCCAGGCGATGCTTTTTTACTTCCTGTTGCCGCTGTTCCTTGTGACCATGTTCCTGTTCATGCGCCGTTATCTGAACAACATAACGACACCGATATCGGCACTTGCAAACCATGTGGCAACACTATCTGAAAAGACAGGAGATGAGCGGCTTTTGCCTGCTACCACCCTTAACGATGAGATCGCAACACTTGGACAAATATTTAATGAACTGATTCGGGAGACAGACCGGCATCGTGATGTATTACAGGACGAACTGAAGCGCCGGGAGGAAGCTGATTCCCGGCTGCACCAGAAAAATGAGTACCTGACTGCACTCCATGAAACCACCGTGGGACTAATCAGCCGCCACGATGTTGCCAGTCTGCTGCAGGCCATCGTAACACGCGCCGGAAATCTGATCGGTACTGAACACTGTTTCGTGTATCTGAAGGACGCTTCAGGAAACGAAATGAACATGCTCTACCAAAGCGGAATATACAACAGTCTGGTCCATTATCCGATTGTTCCGGGCCTGGGAATTGTCGGCAGGGTATGGATGACGGGCGAGCCATTCCGGGTCGAAGATTATAGTGTCTGGGAAAACCGCATCAAGGACCCCCAGAGGGAAGTGCTGCATGCCATGGCCGGCGTTCCGCTTAAATCCGGGGATGAAATTATCGGCGTTCTCGGTCTGGCCTTCGTGGATAGAGAAGTCGTATTTAACGATGAGCAGATGGAACTTCTTGACCGATTCGGTGAACTGGCATCTCTGGCTCTTGAAAATGCCCGCCTGAACGATGAATCCCAACGCGAACTGTCCGAACGTAAACGAGTTGAAGAGAATTTGCGCAAACTTTCTGTGGCGGTTGAGCAGAACCCTGCATCAATCGTAATTACAGACACGTCCGGCACCATTGAGTACATTAATCCACATTTTACAGAACTCACCGGCTACACGGCGGCCGAGGCTATCGGCCAGAATCCGCGTATCCTCAAAACCGGTGAAACGAGCAGCGCGGAGTACCAGCAGCTATGGAAAACGATTCTTGCGGGTGGGGAATGGCGGGGCGAATTTCACAATCGCAAGAAAGATGGCGATCTCTATTGGGAACAGGCGCTGATAGCGCCGATCAGGGATGAACATGGCAATATCAGCCACTTTATTGCCATAAAGGAAGATATTACCGAACGCAAACAGCTTGAGGGTCAATTGCGACATTCTCAGAAGATGGAAGCGGTCGGGCAGCTCGCAGGCGGTATTGCACACGATTTTAACAACATACTGACTGCCATTATCGGCTATGCGACTATTTTGCAGGTTAAACTGCCCGAGAACAGCCCCCTGATTCGTACCACTGAACAGATCGCATCAACGGCTGAGCGGGGAGCCAGCCTGACCCAGGGCCTGCTGGCCTTCAGCCGCAAACAGTCGAGCAATCCGGTTATCATGGACCTGAATGAAATTCTGAACCGGGTACATCAACTTCTGCTGAGACTGATCAGTGAAGATATTCGTCTTGAAATCAATCTTTCAGCTTTGCCGCTTCCTGTCATGGCTGACAGCGGGCAAATGGAACAGGTGCTGATGAACCTGGCAACTAACGCGCGAGATGCCCAGCCCAAAGGTGGATCGATCGTCATATCCACTGAGATGGCAACACTTAACTCTGATTTCGTCCTCGCTCGGGGCTTTGGTCAGCCCGGCAGATATGCGCTCATGTCCTTTACCGACAATGGCGACGGCATGGATGCAGAAACGGTAAAACATATTTTCGAACCCTTCTACACCACCAAAGAATTGGGCAAAGGAACCGGCCTGGGGCTTTCAATTGTTTATGGGATCATCAAGAAACATAACGGGTTCATCCTCTGTCACAGCACAATTGGAATCGGTACGATTTTTCACGTCTACCTCCCCCTGTTGGAAGAGGCCCCGCCGAGTGAGAATAAACTACCGGAAAACGCTATCCCTGAGTATACGGGGAATGATGTCGTACTGATTGCAGAGGATAATGACACAACCCGCACGCTTACCAGGGAGATACTGCAGGAATTCGGCTATATCGTCATCGAAGCCTTTGACGGTGAGGACGCCCTGGAAAAGTTTCGTCAACAGAGTACTCAGATTCGGCTTGTGATTCTTGATGTAATCATGCCTAAAATGAATGGCCGTGAGGTATACGACGAAATTCGGAAAGTCGATTCCTACAAGCAGGTACTGTTCTGTAGCGGCTATGCTCGGGATGTTGTACTTCAACAAGGGGTGCTTGAAGAGGGAATGAATTATCTTCCCAAGCCTTTCACCCCAAAAGAGCTGCTGATGAAAATACGTGAGGTACTTGCTGATGCAGAATAGTAGCGGTGGTAAGATTTTTGTCGTCGATGATGACCGGTTTGTTCTGGAAAGCGTGACCACACTTCTCAGAGAGTACGGTTTTGAGATACGGGCGTTTTCAAACGGTCAGGAGGCGGTCAAACAGTTTGTCATGGAACCGGTTGATCTGGTACTTACAGATATAAACATGCCGATCATGGATGGTCTTGAGTTGCTTGAAAAGATCCGCTTCCTGGACCGGGAGACGCCGGTGGTTCTGATGACAGCCTACGCCGATCTGGATGTGGCGGTTAAAGCAATTCAGAACGGCGCATTCGACTTTATTATAAAACCGTACCGTCCACCGGCCCTTATCCACACCGTAGAAAAAGGAATAAATTACAAGCGATTGACGCTGATTGAGAAAAATTACAAGATCGAACTGGAAAAAACCGTTGAGCAGCGGACCGCTGAGCTGAATGTTGCGCTTCGTGAAATTACCAACATGAGCCATGAAATTATTGAGCGCCTGACGGTTGCCGCCGAACTCAGGGATGAGGATACCGGTTTGCATATTTCCCGAATAGGAATGTACGCCAGGCGACTGGCTGAGCAGATGAAGGCAGATGCAGATTTTGTCAGTGACATTGCCGTGGCCAGTGCCATGCATGATGTCGGAAAAATCGGTATCCCTGACTCTATCCTTCTGAAACCGGGATCTCTTACAGACGTAGAATTTGCCACAATCAAGCAACACACCGTCATCGGAGAGCGTATCCTGAAAGGGTCACCACACCGGATGCTCAAAATGGGTGCAATCATCGCAGCTACCCACCACGAACGCTGGGACGGCAAAGGATACCCCGCCGGTTTGAAGGGCGAGGAGACTCCGATCGAAGGAAGGATCGTCATGCTTGTCGATCAGTATGACGCGCTACGCAACAGCAGAGTGTATAAACCTCCCTTCGACCATGTAAGAACCTGCAATATTATTCTACAGGGCGACGGACGTACCATGCCTGGGCACTTTGACCCGCAGGTACTTGAGGCGTTCAGTGAAATAAAAGACGAATTTGAAAAGATTTTTGATCGGCACCAGTCTGATCCAACTCTCTGATCAGGTTTATATCAGCTTTTAAACGCAGAAGAGCCCCGCATCTGTTCATAAGAAGCGGGGCTCATTTGTATTTATTCCCGGCGGCGACCTACTTTCCCACACAG
>JBAXVE010000046.1:0-26287 GCA_037129245.1 Desulfuromonadales bacterium | reverse complement strand
AACTGCGGGATGGCAACTGCTGCCAGGATACCGATGATCGCAACAACGATCAGCAGCTCGATCAGGGTGAAACCTTTTCTGCTACGAATTTTGTTTAGCATGTCTTTCTCCTTTCGTTTGGTTGTTAACGTCCTTAGAATCGGGCGTTTCTAAATTGAACTCAATGCCAATCTGGCGTAGCACGGAATGTGCCAAAATACGTCTAACCAAGCAAATCAGTATATTACAAAACGTTTGATATCATTTTCGAACCGATAACTGAAGTAAAATGTCAACACAACTAACGACAATCGTCACATTATTACAAAGAAGCAGGGTAAGCACTTTTTTCGTACATTATAGATTCAAATACTGTTTTGAAATTTTTTAGATCCGAAACGGCGGTAGAATTAAACACCTTAACGCGATATGAAGAAAACTGCGGAATCGCCACCGCAGCCAGTATCCCGATTATCGCGACGACTATCAGCAGTTCGATCAGTGTGAAACCGGCTGAATATTTTTTTCGGCAGTCCATAATCGTCTCCGGTGAATTTGCGGGGTGTAGCAAGTCTAGTGCCATCAGACGTAACTAGCATTGAAAAAGGGGGCTTTGAGTCCACATCGAAATGCCTGTTTTTCGTACTACCCCCTCCAAACCTCCCCTTTATCAAGGAAAGTTTACGGGCTTCCCCTTTTCAAAAGGGAGACTTGTTACCTGGCAACTCCATACCGCATAAAAATATCGAAACCGTACCGCCAATTCCTGTCAAACAATGACAATAATTGTCATCCCCCGAGGTTACTTGCAATGTAGATATTTACTCAAGCCGGGTCGATGCCGAATCATAAACCTGATTTTTATCTCTCTTACCAACAGCTTTTTCTTCAACGGCTTTAGTACGCTTTCCAACAAGCTTGTTCCATTCTGCCAGCGCCAGTTCATGAAAACGCAGCCTATAGGTCATCAATGCTTACCTCAACAAACTGACCACTGGAGCGCTCGCGAACAAGTTTTGCATCTTCAAGATCCTCCATGTATGCAATCAGCCGTTCATAATACGCGGCAGGCAGCAGGTAGGCTTCTGGACGGTTGTGATTCATAACCGCCACCGGTTCATCATCTGCCTGCCTGAGTATGCCGGCAAAGTTCCTTTTCAGCTCAGTAACGCTGGTGCTCATTGTTGCAAGGATGGTATTCATTCAAAACCTCACCTGATTTAGTTCCAATTCGCCGCTCATCCCTTCTCCATGAGGGAGAAGGTGGCCGAAGGTCGGATGAGGGGGCACAGTGCAGCCTAATCCAGCATTTCCCCCTCACCCAAGCCCTCTCCCTCATGGAGAGGGGACTTTTTGGAGTTACATTATGTCTAAAGTCCGTTCGCCGTGAGCCGTGAGCCGTGAGCCGTGAGCCGTGAGCCGTGAGCTTGTCGAACGGTCGAAGGGTTATAAGAACTTTTGCAAGAGCCTCTTTATTTACGGATCTTTCCAGAAGACTTCTCCTTCATTCGTTCACCCGCCCAGATACGCCCGCAGCACCCGCTCATCCTCAATCAGCTCTGCAGACGGACCGGAAAACGTAATCTGCCCTGCTTCTATATTGTAATACGTTCCGACGTGGGGATACCTTTGGAGAGGGCTATTTTGCTTTGATTGCATCATAAACATCAGCTGCGGTAGTTTTGGCAAATAATGTACCTTTCAATGCACAATAATCGGTCGACTGCGACATAGTTTCGCGTAGGAAGAGTGCTGCTTTTGTTATACCCATACGCTCAATGATGGTCTGTACCGCTTCAGTTTTAACCTGACCACCCATTGGCAGTGTTACAACATTTTTGGCGGTTTTACGCATTTTCTGTCTCCTTCATTACTTCGACGGTAAACTCTATCGGGAGGGTAGTGTTTCAAAACCTCACCTGATTTAGTTCCAATTCGCCGCTCATCCCTTCTCCATGAGGGAGAAGGTGGCCGAAGGTCGGATGATGGGGGGGGTACAGATGCGGCCTAATCCAGCATTTCCCCCTCACCCTAACCCTCTCCCTCATGGAGAGGGGACTTTTTGGAGCACATTATGTCTAAAGTCCGTTCGCCGTTCGCCGTGAGCCGTGAGCTTGTCGAACGGTCGAACGGTCGAAGGGTTATAAGGACTTTTGCAAGAGCCTCTTTATTTATGGATCTTTCCAGAAAACTTTTTCTTCATTCGTTCACCCGCCCAGATACGCCCGCAGCACCCGCTCATCCTCAATCAGCTCTGCAGACGGACCGGAAAACGTAATCTGCCCTGCTTCGAGAACGTAGGTGCGGTGGGAATGCTGCATAGCCAGTTTGGCATTCTGCTCTACCAGCAGGATGGTGGTGCCGTCGGCGTTCAAGTTGCGGATGATTGAGAAAATCTCCAGTACTATCAGCGGAGCAAGCCCCAGACTCGGCTCATCCAGCATCAGCAGCTTCGGGCGGCTCATCATGGCCCGGGCAATGGCCAGCATCTGCTGTTCACCACCTGAAAGCGTCCCGGCCGACTGCTGCTTACGCTCCTCAAGGCGGGGGAAAAGCTGGAACATCTTATCGATGTCCTCCCTGATACCGGCACGGTCGTTACGGATGTAGGCTCCCAGTTCGAGATTATCGAGAACCGTCTGGCGGGCCAGCACCTGCCGCCCTTCGGGGCATTGGGCAAGCCCCATCTTCACCACTGCATCCGGGGCGCTGCGGGTGATCTCCCGGCCGTCGAAACTGATACTTCCCTCACGCACCTTCAACAGACGGGAAATGGCACGCAGTGTCGTCGATTTCCCGGCGCCGTTGGCACCGATCAGCGTAACCACCTCTTCGGCGTTGACCTCCAGATTGAGACCACGCACCGCCTGAATGGCGCCGTAGTTGATACTGAGATTTTTCAGCTCCAGCAACGCCATCTGCTACGCCCCCAGGTATGCTTCAATCACGGCCGGGTTCTTCTGAACCTCGGCAGGGTTGCCAACCGCAATCAGCTCGCCGAAATTGAGCACCGCGATCCGGTCGCAGAGTCCCATCACCAGCGGTACGTGGTGCTCGATCAACAACACCGTCAGCTTGAACTGCTCCCGAACCGACCTGATAAACTCGGTCAGACCGTGCTTCTCAGCCGCATTCATGCCGGCAGCCGGCTCATCCAGCAGCAGAACCCGCGGTTCGAGAGCCAGGGCGCGGGCGATTTCCAGGCGCCGCTGGTCACCGTAGGAAAAATTTGATGCCAACTCTGCGGCACGATCGGCCAGCCCTACCAAGTGCAACAACTCCATCCCCTTTTCCGCAACCCTTTTCTCTTCTGCACGACTGGCGGGGGTTGCGAAAATACCGCTGAAAAGGCCGCTGGATGTGGTGACATGCTGGGCGATCTTGATGTTCTCAAGGGCGCTCAACCCTTTGAACAGCCGAATATTCTGGAAGGTGCGGCCGATTCCTTTACTGGCGATGCGATGGGGCGGCAGGCCGGTCAATATCTCATCACGGTAGCGCAATCTGCCGCTGCTCACCGGCGTCAGGCCGGTCATCAGATTGAAGAGGGTGGTTTTACCGGCGCCGTTGGGGCCGATCAGCCCGAATATTTCGCCTTCGACGACGTCAAACGAAACCTGATTGACCGCCTTGAGTCCACCGAAGTTGCGGCTAAGCCGATCTGCCTGCAGCAGCGCCGTCACGAGGCACCCCCACCGGAACCGGACGACCGAAACATATTCCTTAGGCGACCGAGCGCACCGGCGATCCCCTGCGGCAGGTAGATGCTGGCAAATACCAGCACCAGTCCGTTGATGATCAGGCGCGAATCCTTCAACGGCCGCAGCACCTCCGGCAGCGCAGCCAGCAGCGTCCCGCCCAGCAGCGGCCCCCAGATGGAACGGCTGCCGCCGATCAGCACGTAGGCCAGATAGGCAATCGAAGCGTCAAAGGTGCCCTGACGGGCATTCCAGGTGTTGAGGAACGGTGCGCTCATGGCCCCCACCACTCCGGCCAACATGGCACCGATTACAAAGGCCAGCACCTTGTAACGGGTCGGGTTGATCCCCATGGCATCGGCGGCCAGTTCATCCTCACGGATCGCCTTGAAGGCCCGTCCCACCCGAGACAGTTCGAGCCGCCAGCTGAACAGCATCATCACCACCAGCAGCGGGCCGAAGGTCCAGATGTAGCTCCAGCGGCTCTCGAACAGCTGCGGGATACCGAAAATGCCGATGGCGCCACCGGTAATTTCCAGGTTCAGACAGACCACCCGCAGGATTTCCACAAAGGCAATCGTGGCCAGCGCCAGATAAATTCCGCGCAGCCGCAGCGCCGGAATACCGACCAGCAGCGCCAGGACGCCGCTGACGATACCGGCAACAAGCCACTCCAGCGGAAAGATGCCCCAGCCGAGGGCATCGCGCCAGGCGGAGAAGGAATCGATAGTGCCGATAATGGCGGCGATATAGCCGCCCAGGGCGTAAAATCCGGGGCTGGCCAGACTCAACTGACCGGCCATCAGCGGGTAATAGAGGCTCATGGCCAGCAGCGACTGCTGCACCATGGTAACAATCAGAAAACCGCTGTGCTGGAGGAAATCGTCCATGTCGTCAGACTTTCTGGATCAGCGAACGGCCGAGCAGACCCTGGGGACGGAGCAGCAGGACGATAAAGAGGAACGCAAAGGCCACCGCCTCCTTGTAGGCACTGTAGTCGGGGGGTACAAAAGCCTCCGCCAGACCGATGACGATGCCCCCCATGACTGCGCCGGGGATGCTCCCCAGCCCTCCCAGCACGATCACCGCCAGCCCCTTCAGCCCGTAGGTTACCCCAAAATAGGGGCCGGCAATGCCGAAACTGGTGCCGACCAGCGTTCCCGCCATCCCCCCCAGAAAACCGGAGAGAAAAAAAGTGGCCAGGATCATCCGGTCAACGCTGATACCGAGCAGACTGGCCGTGGTCTGGTTTTCCGCCACCGCCTGCAGCGCCTTGCCGAGACGAGTGAAGCTGATCAGATAACCGAGGACTGTCAGAATCACCATGCAGACGGCAAAGATGATCACCTGAACCGTCCTGACCACCACCTGCTGGCCGGCCACCTCGAACATGATCGCCGGTTTTATGTCACCGTAAACTTGCGATGGAAAGGTGTAAATCTCGGCCCCCACCAGGTACTGGATGGCATTGACGATCACCAGCGCGACCCCCAGACTGCTCACCAGTGCCAGCAACGAATCGGCGCCGCGCGTCCGCAGCGGGCGGAAGGCCAGCCGCTCCAGCAGCACCCCGACCAGGCCGGCTGCAACGGAGCCGATCAGCAGCGACAGAGCAAAGGGGACTTGAAGATTAAGATCAAGCCCCGACAGCAGGCCGTTGATGCCGAACTGCCCCACCGCCAGGGTGTAGGTGAAGTAGGCTCCCAGGGTAAACACCGCGCCGTGGGCAAAATTGATGATGCCGAGAATCGAGAAAACCAGCGTGTAGCCGAGGGCGAAAATGGCATAGACACTGCCGATGCTGATGCCGTTGAGCAGGTTCTGGATGAACTGAGCTGTGGTCATGGGAAGGAGCGTTCCTCAAAAAACTATTCCGTTTATGGTTCGACTGTTCGACACGCTCACAGCTCACCACGAACGGAATATCAACTGGTTATTAGTTTTAAGTCCGTTCGCCCTGAGCTGTGAGCCGTGAGCCGTGAGCTTGTCGAACGGTCGAACGGTCGAAGGGTGATAAGGACTTTTGCAAGAGGCTCTGCTATTTTACATATTCATATTTGCCGGTCTTGCCGTTGGCATCCATCCTGATTCTGGCTACATAAAAGTTTTCCTGATGGATTTCACCTTCCTGGTCAAGACTTATCTTACCGAGCGGAGTCAAATATGAACCGGTGCGGATCTGCTTGTTCAACTCCTCACGCACCTTACCCAAATCAAGCTGGGTAATTTTCTTTTTGGTAATAGTCTCTACCTTACGCAGAGCCTCGACAAAGACCTGCACCGCCGTGAATGCCTGGGCGGTGAACTGGGGAGGATCTTTTTTGTACTTGGCGCGGTAATCTGCGACCATGGCATTGTTGATGGTGTTCTTGGGATCGGCCGACGGGCTGTAAGCCTGTGCAATAAGAATACCTTCACAAAACTGTCCGCAGACCGGGAATATATTGGCGGTATTAAGCCCGTTACCACCAATGATCGGACCTTTGTAGCCCATCTGACGCAGCTGTTTGACCAGGTTGCCGCCATCGGCGGACAGGCCGGAGATTATTGTCAGATCAACATGGGCACCCAGCACTGCGGTCACCTGGGAGGTGAAGTCGGTGTCGGTAGTCTGGAATTTCTGCAGCGTGGCTATCTGCAGCCCCATCTTTTTGACGGTTTCCTGGAAGGTGCCCGACTCCGACGTGTTAAAGGCGTCATTCTGAGCGTAAAGCACAGCCACCTTCTTAATGCCGGGATTCTCCTTGATCGCCTGTCTGACGGCATTGGGAGCCACGATGGAAACCGGCGCCGAGACTCTGCCGACATATTCGCCGATCTGGGGGATACCTTTGGCAGTATTGGAGGGACCGATAACCGGGACTTTGGCTCGATTAGCGACCGGATCGGCGCTGAAAGCCTGCTGAGAGAGGGTCGGCCCGACGATGCCGACCACTTTGTCGCGATTGATCAGGTTCTGAAATGAGTTGATGGCGCCCGCTTCGTCCCCGCCGGTGTCCTGAAAAACCAGCTTGAAAGGGGTGCCGTTGATACCGCCGTTGGCATTGAAATATTTTTCGGCAATTTTAGCACCAACCACCTCTTCCTCACCCAGTAAAGCCACGTTGCTGGTCTGCGCCACGCCGATGCCGATGGGAATCGGATTGGCTACGTTCTCCGCCTGCACCGCTCCAGCACAGAAAACTGCTACAAGCCCCGCCATTACAGATTTTTTCATTTTTCCACCTCCGGTTGTATGGTTTTATTTTAATCTAATCAACACAGAATTGACACCTGATATACCCCGGAAAACAGGACAAAGTCAATTCCGTTATAACACTGTTTACAAATAATGTTTATGACGTGGAGGGGCTAATGATTTGTAAAAAATTAATGCTACAAAATACGTTCGCCATGAGCTTGTCGAATGGTTGCTGCACATGGTTCGACAAGCTCACCACGAACGGTGTTTGTTCTACATATCGATTTTACAGCTCCTAAGCACGTTTCATCTGCTTCACCCGCCTTTGTTCTCCGTGGCAGCAGTAAGCTGGATCCCGCCGAAGATTAGCACCATGCCGACCAGATGAAACAGCTGGAACGGCTCCCCCAGAAAGACCGTTGACAGAATAGCTCCGAATACCGGCATCAGATAGAGGAACAGACCGGCCCTGCTCGGACCGACCTCCCGGACCGCCTGATTCCAGAAGATAAAGGCCAGCACCGAAGGAAACAGCGCCGTGTACAGGACACTGGCCAGGTTGGCGGCATTCAGTGAAAAACCTCCCACACGGCTGAATTCACCGACGTAGAGCAGTGACAGCGGCAGCAGGCCGATAGCAATAATTGAGGTCAGAAATGCAAGCGGATGCAGATTATCGGGGCGGCGACGCAGCAGAAAGGTGTAGAGCGCCCAGCTTGCCACCGCCAGCAGAATCCAGGCGTCGCCGCTGTTTATCTTCAATGACAGGAGTACGGCGGGATTGGCACGACAGATTATCGTCACCACGCCAAACAGGGAAATTCCGATACCGGCGGCCTGACGCGGTGAAATCACCGTTGCTGCGAAGAATCGCGAAAGCAGGACAATCAGAACCGGAATGACAGAGTTTATCAGCAGGGCATTGGTGGCGGTAGTTGAGCGCAGGCCGATATAGACACAGGTATTGAAACATAGAACACCAAGAATGCCGTAAATCATCAGCAGCGGGAAGTTGCGCCGCAGAATAGGCCACTGGGCACGGACATGGGGAATGCCGAACGGCAGCAGGATCAGAAAGGCGACCGTCCAGCGCCAGAATCCGAGGCTGATCGGCGGGATGCTGCTTTTGACGGCCCTGCCCAGCACAAAATTGCCGGCCCAGAACAGCGATGTCAGGGTCAGTAGCAGGTAGGGGTGGGCTTTAACGCGCACTGAGAAAAGAAACCGGCATCGCAGAACATGCAACTGAGCCTGCGGTGCCGGGGTAGAGATTCATAAGAAATGATAATTGTTGCAGACTATTTCCAGCCGGACTTCTTTTCACACTCTTTCATCTCTTGCGGGTGGGTTTTCTCCCACTGGGATATGCTCTTGGTCTCGTTGGAGTCCATCTTGTCGTTCATGCACTGACAGTATTTGTACACAACCTCTTCCTTGGCCCCTTCATTCTTGTTATCTTTAATACACTGAACGATCCATTTGGTATCGTCAGCATCTGCAAAGGCCAACCCGTTGGCCGTCAGAAGAGCGAACAGCACTGCAGCACCGATTTTCATTTTCATATCTAACCTCCAAAAATTTTGATATACAACCTGTCGCCGATATAACAGCTCAATCTGTTATTGTCAACAATTCCTGAGAGGACTCGCTGTACATGAATTCCCATACGACCACCAACCTGGATGATAGAATTCGGGGGACTCTGCAAAGTGTCATCATACTCGAATTTCTGCGCAACTCTTTCCACTTCCCTCTCTCCAACATACTGCTTGAGCTTGTTATTGAGGGGCCGCAGCACTACTTCTCCTCGATCGATTTTTTTGCTTCGCTGGTAGCCCCGGCGATCCAGGCCGTTTACATGGGGCGGCTGGCACATCGCAACGAACCGCAACCACTGATTGGCAACCTGATCGGACCACTGATCTACACCGCTATCGACTACGCCGGTTCCCCCGACAATTACTTCCTGATGCCCTACCATTACGCCTACTGGGGCTTTGCATTTGCCATCGGCATCATCCAGCACCTCAGACTGATCTACGGAGAACGGATGCAGTTCCCCCTGATTCTCGCAGAAAACATGGTTCGCTCTTCCATCCTGGCAACCATGTACTGGATTATAGAACGGATAACCGAGCCCAAGTACCAGGATACCATGCTGTTTTTCCAGAACAAGAGCCACATTTTCATTCTGCTGGCACTTCTCTTCCTGAGCATTGTCGTTGGCCTTGACGATGCCCGCACACAGCGCTTTCTAATAATCCTGCGCGATACCGCCCATCAGCTGGGCACCTATTCGCGTTGGCTGCTGGGAACGGATATGCTCTCGCTGGCGTTCACGTCACCCGCCTCGCTCTCCTTAAGCCGGCGTGACCGATCCATACTCTTCATGGATATTCGCGGCTTTACCCTCTGGAGCGAGCAGCAGTCGCCCGAAAAAGTCGTTTCGATGCTCAACGCCTATTATGAAATGGCGGAATCGACCCTCGCTGGTAGCGGCGTGATCCAGTTCAAATACACGGCGGATGAGATTATGGCGTTTTTTGCTGAACCGGCTGAAGCGGTCCGTGCGGCGCTCCGGCTGAATGAGAATTGCGCCTTGTTACTGCACGAATACGGTCTTTCGGCAGGCACCGGAGTTCATTGTGGTCCTGTGGTAGAGGGGCTTCTCGGCAGCAGCGACCTGAAACGCTACGATATCCTGGGTGATACGGTCAACACGGCAAAACGGATTTCGTCGGCCGCACAAGGAGCGGAGCTGCTTCTCTCGGATGACACCTACGCAGCAACAACTCCTGAGACCGTGATGCTGGAAAAACGGGAGGTATCCGTCAAGGGCAAAAGCAGGCCGCTTGTAGTCTACAGTGTTGCAGCGGCTGCACTCACCAAGCTTCAAGGAGCACCAGCATGAAATTCCATACGGCACTGGTACTGACAATTTTCTGTACTGCCCTGAGCGCCTGTAACGGCAAGGATAAATCGGCCGCAACCGTCAGACCTCCGGTAGCTGTGGATGCCAAAACCGTGGCCGCTGCCCCCCTGGTAGAGGGGGTTGATGTTACCGGTTCGCTGGAGCCGAAGTTCTGGGCCGACGTCAAAACCCAAATACCCGGCCTGCTGAAGGAGGTCTACGTCACCGAGTGGGTGCGGGTTCATAAAGGACAGAAGCTGGCACGGATAGATATTGCCGAGACAGAGGCACTGGTCAAACGGGCTGAAGCGGCGCTCGAATCGGCGCGGGCTAACAAGGCCCAGGTTCAGGTGTCGGCAACCCGGGCCGAACGGGAGTTTGCCCGGATGCAGAAGCTGAAGGAGTCAGGCCTGGCCACCCAGCAGGCACTGGATGACGCCCGCAGCGAGACCGAAGCGTCCACGGCGCGCATCGAAGCAGCCAAAGCCCAGATCAGGGCGTCGGAAGAAGAGCTTCGCCAGGCCCGCGCCCGACTCAACAAGGGTATGGTGATCTCTCCACTCGACGGCGTCGTGGCCCAGCGCAACGCCAACGTCGGCGACCTGGCCAGCGATGCTGCCGCAGGGGCGCCGATTTTCCGCATCGTCGATAACCGTCTGCTGAACCTGACCGTCACCGTCCCCTCCCAATCGGCGGCGCAAGTCAAAACCGGGCAGCCGCTGGAGTTCAGTGTCGATTCGCTGCCGAGTAAGACTTTTAAAGGTACGGTCATGTATGTCAATCCGGAGCTGAGTTCGTCGGACCGCTCGCTCAAGGTGATTGCCGAGGTACGCAATCAAGGGGATCTGCTCAAAGGTGGCCTGTTCGCCAAGGGACGCATCGTCACCAGAACACGCAGCGAAGTCGTGCAGATCCCCCGCAGCGCTCTGGCTAGCTGGGACAGCAGCGGGGGAAAAGGAACTCTCTTCGTTATAACCGGCGACAGTGTCAAAAACCGCCCGGTAACGACCGGCGAAATCAGCGGTGATCTGGTTGAGATCACCTCGGGAGTTGCGGCGGGAGAGCGCTATGTCAGTCGCGGCGGATTCAACCTGAAGGATGGCGACAAGGTGCAGGTCAGTGGCGGAACTAAATAACGCTTAATATAGTAGCACTCTCACCGGCTATTTTTGCCCCTTTTGCAACAAGGCGCTTGTCCAGGGTGGCAAAACCTGAGCAGGAAATGCTGGCTGTGAGATGCAGGGCATCTGCAATATCCATCCCCTGTTCGTACCAGCCGATAGCCCGTGCGACATCACTGGCATCTTCTACGACGATGGTCGGCAAACCGCAGATATGGCGCAAGCGCTCGACCACGGCACTGCGGGACAGGTGATATCCGGAAGATGAGGAGAGTACCCAGGCCACTTCCAGCAGAACGGTTTTGAGGATGCGGCAGTGATTGCTTTTGAGGAAGTTGGTGGCGGCAACCGTCTGTTTTCGATCGTCCTTGACGGCATAGCGCACCAGTATGTTGGTATCGACAGCAATCATGCCTGTGTACCGGCTTCTGCCGCGACGGCGCGTTTCATATCATCCAGCGAAAGGCGCGTGCCACGATACACCGATGGCGCGTCCGGTGCTTCAAAAGTCGTCGCGGCAAACGGTTCGGCAGATTTGATAACCACCTCTTCACCGCGATCGATGACCACCAGTCGGGTTCCTGCCTGCCAGTGATGGCGGTCGCGCACAGATTTGGGGAGCACGAACTGCCCCTTGCTGGAGAGAGCAACGGATTCCATGATGTCTCCTTTTCGGTAAGAATTTTGTAAGAGCAGTATGTAACCTCCATTTCAGAATGTCAAGGGACTGAACAACCATGATCCTTTCCGACCTCTCCATAAAACGCCCGATTTTTGCCACGGTGATGATGCTGACTCTGGTCACTCTGGGTATCTTTTCCTTCAAGCGGCTGGGGGTCGAGATGTTCCCCAACGTTGAATTCCCGATGGTCTCGATCATCACCACGTTCCCCGGCGCCTCGCCGGAAACCCTGGAACGCGAAGTTTCCAAACGGATCGAGGAATCGGTCAACCAGATCGCCGGGGTCAAACATGTCTTCTCAACCTCCCGTGAAGGTGTTTCCACGGTCATGGTTCAATTTCAGCTGGAACAGCGGGTCAACGACGCCGCACAGGAGGTGCGCGGAAAGATCGGCTCAATCCGTGGCACGCTCCCCCAGGGGATTGAAGAGCCGATCATCCAGAAGATGGATTTCAACGCAGCTCCGGTGGCGGCCCTGGCGGTCCGTTCCGACACACTTTCACCCCGTGAGTTGACCACGCTGGTCGAAAAGAAGATCAAAAAACGCTTCGAGAGCGTTGCCGGTGTCGGCAAGGTGGAGATGGTCGGCGGTCAGAAGCGGGAAATCAGGGTGGAACTTGACCCGGTGAAGCTCGATTCCCTCGGTCTGGGGGTCAACGATGTCGTCAATGGCATCAAAGCGGAGAACACCAACACCCCGCTGGGGCGTCTGACCAACGGTAATGCCGAATACCCCCTGCGCATCGACGGCAAGCCGGAGCGGGCCGAGCAGTATCGCCGCATGACGGTTGCCAGCCGCAACGGCCGCCCCGTAACCCTGGGAGAAGTCTCGCAGGTCAGCGACGGCACGGAAGAGACGCGCAAACTGGCGCTGATCAACGGTCGCCCAGCGGTCGGCCTGGACGTGTACAAGCAGTCTGGCGGCAATGAAGTGCAGCTGGTGGATAATGTCAAAAAAACCATGCTGAAGGTTCAAAAGGAACTTCCAGCGGGAGTTGAATTGAGCATGGTGCGCGATGGCACTATCATGACCCGCGAATCACTGGAGGATGTGGAAGTCACCCTGCTCATCGGCGGCATCCTGACGGTGCTGATCATCTTCTGTTTCATCAACTCCTGGCGCTCAACGGTCATAACCGGCGTGACCCTGCCGATCTCGGTCATCTCCACCTATATCATCATGAACGCCATGGGGATGACCCTCAATGTCATGACGTTGATGGCTCTTTCACTGGCCATCGGAATGCTGATCGACGATGCCATCGTCGTGCGTGAGAATATCGTCCGACACCTGGAGATGGGCAAAAGCCATATCGAGGCGTCTCGCTTCGGCACGGCCGAAATCGGGCTGGCGGTCTTCGCAACCTCGCTCTCGATCATGGCGGTCTTTGTGCCGGTTGCCTTCATGCGCGGCATCGTCGGCCGCTTTTTCTTTCAGTTCGGCATCAGCGTGGCCTTTGCCGTACTGGTCTCGCTGTTCGTCTCCTTCACTCTCGACCCGATGCTCTCCTCCCGCTGGCACGACCCATCCATCCATCTGAAAGGGAAACGGAAAGGGCTGGCTCGCTGGCTGGAGCGCTTCAATGACAGCTTCGACCTGATCGCCGACCGCTACCGCAGCGCCATCGGTTGGGCACTGGATCACCGCAAAACCGTCCTGACCCTGGCCCTGGGGGCCTTTGTGGGGGGTATTGTCATTTTCGGCACGCTGGAATCATCATTCATGGCACTCTACGACAAAGGGGAGTTTCAGATGTCCTTCAAAACCGCACCGGACGCCTCCATGGCCGAGACATCCAACCGGTTGGACGCCGTTTTGGCAGAACTGAAGAGCATCCCCGAGATAGACCACACCTACGCAACCATTGGCGCCGGCGATAACGGTACGGTGAGGGACGGCCTGGTGTACCTGAAGTTGAAAGATCGCAACCGGCGTACACGCGGTCAGTTTGAACTGCAGCGGGTGGTACGTGAGCGCTTCGGTAAAATCGCCGGGATTACCTTCTCCGTCGAGGAGGTCGGCCAGATCGGCGGTGCCCAGAAACCGCTCAATGTCAACCTGAAGGGTGATGATCTTGCCACGCTTAAAAAGCTGGGACTGCGCCTGAAGGATGAACTTTACAAAGTGCGGGGAATTGTGGATATTTCCATGACGCTGGAGCACGACATTCCCGAATACCGCCTGAGAATTGACCGGGAAAGGGCGCTCTCCGCCGGAGTCAGCAGTAATGACGTCGTCGGCTCGCTCGGGCGGCTGATCGGCGGCGAGGCTATCAGCACCTTTGAGGATGAGGACGGCGATGCCGTAAATCTGCGAGTCCGGCTGCCGGAGTTGTTACGTCAGAATACGTCGCAGCTTGGCAACCTGAAAATATCGCTGCCGAATGGCTCAGGCGGAACCAGACTGCTGCCGCTGGCAAGCCTGACCGAGGTACGAGTGGCCGCCAGCCCGACCGAGATCAATCGCCGCGACCTGGCCCGTCAGGTGACCGTCTCCGCCAATCTTGACAACCTGCCGATCGGCACGGCGGTCAAACATGTGGAGGCAGCTGCAGCCCGCATCAACATGCCCCCCGGCTACCGCATCGATCTTTCCGGCGAGGCGGAGGACATGGCAGAATCCTTCGGCTACATGGGAGAATCGCTGCTGCTGGCAGTCATCTTCGTTTTTCTGATCCTGGCGGCCCAGTTCGAGTCGTTCTTCGAGCCCTTCGCCATCATGCTCTCGCTGCCGCTCTCCATCGTCGGCATGGCCGGCATGCTCAAGTTGACCGGCGATACCGTGAACATCATGTCGCTGATCGGCCTGATCATGCTGATGGGGCTGGTCACCAAAAACGCCATCCTGCTGGTCGACTATGCCAAGGTGCTGCGCACCCGCGACGGGATACCCCGCCGTGAGGCGGTCATTCAGGCCGGACGCACCAGGTTGCGGCCGATCATCATGACCACCCTGGCCATGATTTTCGGCATGCTGCCGCTCTTTCTGGCCATCGGCGCCGGTGCAGAAATGCGCGCACCCATGGCCCGCGCCGTTGTCGGCGGCTTATTGACCTCCACCCTGCTGACCCTGCTGGTGGTGCCGGTGATGTACACCTGCATGGATGACCTGGGAGGTTGGCTGAAACGAAAATGGAAGGGAAATGTATGAGTTTAAGAGCCTCAGCGTCCAGAATTTTCCTCTGCGCCCTCTGCGTCCTCTGCGGTGAGAAATTTTCTTACGCGGCTGAAATCCGCACCCTGACCCTCGACCAGGCGATCTCCATCGCCATGGAGAAGAACCGGGACATCGAAAAAGCCCGCGAATATTCCCGCTATGTCCAGGGGAAGTACGTGGAGGAGCGCTCGGCGGCATTGCCGCAGATCGGGCTGTATGGCACGATGTCCCTGTCGAAGGATGAGAGCCAGCGGGCCCTGGCCGGATCATCCCAGCGGCAGACCGGCACATCGCTTGATCTGACGCTCTCGCAGCCCCTATTCACCTGGGGCAAGCTCAGTGCCGCCATCCGCGCCGCCGAGGTGGGCCTGAAGACCGCCGACGAACAGCTGCGGCTCTATCGGCAGGCCGCCCGTCGGGATACTGCAACCGCCTGGTACGACATACTGCTGGCGAAGGAGCTGCACCGCCTTGCCCGTGAAAACCAGCTGCAGAAGCAACGGCATCAGGACGAGGCCCGCAGGAAATTTGCCGCCGGCATCGCCACCGACTATGATGTGCTGGCGGCAGAAGTGGCTGCCGAAAATGCCGTGCCGGAAGTTATCCGCAGCGAAAACGCAATCAGGCTCGCCCGGGAACGGCTCCGTTTTCTGCTGGCTGAATCCGGAGATGTAGACGCCGTTGGCTCGCTCGATCGTCCGACCATCGAACGGCAGCTGCCGCTTGAATATGACGAAGCCCTGCAGATTGCCTGTAAAAAACGCCCCGAACTGAGCGACGTACGACTGCGTATCGGCATCTACGATGAGCTGGTAACCATTGCAGCGGCAGATAACAAGCCCCGGCTGGATCTCAAGGGAGGCGCCGGATGGCGCTGGATGGCGCTGGATGACCCGGCTCCGCGCCGGGAGGCGGACGGCGCTGCCTGGAACGTTGGCGTGTATATGTCGTTCCCGTTTTTCGACGGGCTCAAGAGCAGCGGGCGGGTCACCCAGGCCCGCAGTGACCTGAGCACAAAACAGATTGATGAGCTGAAACTGCGCGACTCGATTGCGCTGGAAGTGCGCAACGCCAGCGACAATCTGCGGGAAGCGGCCGAAATTTATCAGGCGGTTTCGGGCACTGTCAGACAGGCCGAAAAACTGCTGCAGATGGCTGAAAAAGGGTATGAGTTCGGTGTCAAAATCCGCCTGGAGGTCGATGACGCCCAGCTCAACCTGCTGCAGGCAACCAGCAGCCTGGCCAGGGCGCAGCGGGATTACCGCGTGGCACGGATCAACTATGACTGGGTCATGGGGACGTTGGGGGAGTAATACAGAACGCAGCTGACTGACTACCTGACAAGCACCGCCGCGTAACCAACCACCTGCCGGTCATCACCGGTAACATCACCGCTGGTGCCGTAACGGACAAGCTTTGCCTCCGTGGCACCAAGTGACCTGGCCGCCTCCAGCATGATTACCGACGGCACGACGCCGCACATGGTGATTCGCCGGCTGCGGCAGACCTCCAGCAACCCTTCGGTATCAAAGGCCACCGCCCGTTCAAGGGCCGCCCGATCCTTGTCACGCGTAACATCCGACGCCTCATAATGGCTCATGTCGGAACTGGCCACTATCAACACATCGTCGCCATACTCGCGAATGGCAGCTGCAACCCCCTCCCCGATCAGCTTCAAAACCGGATAGTCACCCCGCCCGAGGCAGAGCGCCGCTATGCTGACATCCGGCCGCAGATACTGGAGAAACGGGAGCTGGACTTCGAGGGAATGTTCACGCTGGTGGGCAAGATCATCAAGCTGGACAAGCGGGACATGCTTCTGCAGCAGCGCATTCAATCGTGAATTGATAGAAGTCGCTCCAAGCGGCGTCAGCCATTCACCTTCAGGATAAAGGGCGGCGGCTGCACCGGCACCATGATGATTGGGGCAGATTACCAGGACGGTGGACGGAATTTCAATCTTCGCATAGAGCTCGCCGGCAATTGCACCAGAATAGACATACCCTGCATGCGGAACAATGATACCGAACACCTTCTGTTTTTCGCCGGACTCCGGCAGCATTTCAGAAAGCACTGCACGGAGCTGCTGACTGCTGCCCGGATAGAATTGTCCCGCAACCGAAGGCTGTCGCTGCATGACGTATCACTCCTCCCCTTCGAATCTGAGCCTCAACTACCTGTTAAGCCCTATATCATCTTGATTTCTCGGTTGCTCCGTTGCACTGTGTTATTCGAACTGCCGTTCCAGGGTTTACGGAATCACCCAAACGGTAGCTCCGCCTCCTGCGGCACCTCGTGCTCCTGCCCAAGCGGCAGCTCTTCCTGACGTTCGTACTGCGGCAAAGCGTCAAGCGCCTGGATTTCCTTGAGCGTCGGCAGGCTCTTCAGATCCTTGAGTCCGAACAGTTCGAGAAATTCCTTCGATGTGCCGTAAATCAACGGCCTGCCCGGTATATCCTTCTTCCCGAGGATTCGTATCAACCGCTTCTCAAGCAGGTTCTTGAGTACCCCGCCGCAGTCCACACCCCGCAGGTGCTCGATTTCCGCCCGGGTAACCGGCTGACGGTAAGCGATGATAGCCAGGCTTTCCAGCGCCGAAGGGGAAAATTTTGACGCCCGCGTTTTGATGTGGCGTACGACGTATGACTGCAATGCCGGCCGTGTCCTGAACTGCCAGCCGCCGGCCACCTCCGCCAGCTCGAAGCCCCCTCCCCGCTCGCGGTACTCTTCACACAGCTCCTTCAGGGCGCTCCGGATGTCGGTGCGCTCGAATTCCGGCAGCAGATCGCAGATCCGGTCGGCACTCAGCGCCGTATCGGCGGTGAATATGAGACTCTCGATGATCGATGAAAGTTCAGCTGACATGTTCTTCCGCTCTCACACTGATTCTGCAGCCACAGCAGGAACGAACCAGATCGAACCATGGTCGTCCCCCTGAAAAATCCTGACCAGCTTGAGCCGGCAGAGCTCCAGCAGCGCCAGAAACGAAACGATAACCCGTTCCCGAGTGAATTCATCCCGCACCAGATCATCAAATTGCACCGTATCCCGCTCCTGCAGCAGCGACAGAATTTCGTTGATGCAGTCGGCGATGCTGAGCGAATCACCGGGCGCCACGTCATGAAACTGTTCGGCCGGAATGCGTTGCAGGAGCAGCCGGAAGGCGTCGACCAGCTCGAACAGCGTGACCTCCAGCGGCCCATCATCGTGCTGGGCCTCGATCAACGCGGGCTCCGGCAAGGTACGAACGAAAACCTCCCGTCCCAGCAGCGCCCGGGCACCGATGACCATCCCGGCTTCCTTGTACTGCTGGTACTCCAGCAGACGACGCACCAGTTCGGCCCGTGGGTCGGCCTCCTCATCGCCATCCTCGTCTGGTTCCTCCAGCGGAAGCAGCAGACGTGACTTGATCTGCAGCAGCGTCGCCGCCATGACCAGAAAATCGCCTGCCACCTCCAGATTCAGGTCTTTCATCAGCCGGATGTACTCGAGGTACTGGCGGGTAATGACGGCGATCGGGATATTGTAGATATCCAGCTCGTTCTTCCTGATCAGGTGCAGCAACAAATCCATCGGGCCGTCGAAGGCGTCCAGATGTACCCTGTACTGCTCGTGGAAACCATCCAGCAGCAGGTGTTCTTCACGATAATGTGCCGCCGTGGCTGTCATGTCAGAATTTGAGCGCCCCACGCACCTCGGCCATCACGGCATCCGAAACCTGCGATGCCCGGCGGCTCCCCTGCTGCAGCACGTCATCGACAATATCTGCGTTCACCGCCAGCTCGTCGCGACGGGCGCGGAAAGGTTCCAGCCGTTCCCTCATGCAGGCTGCCAGGATTTTCTTGCAGTCCACGCAGCCGATCTGTGCCCCCTTGCAGGCCGGCACGATTTCATCCAGTTTTGCCTGCGGCACGTAAAGACGGTGCAGGTTAAAGGCCATACAGACATCCGGGTCACCCGGATCGGCACGCCGTATGCGTTGAGGATCGGTCATCATCGACAGTACTTTTTTATCCGTCTCCTCGGCCGTGTCCGACAGATAGATCGAGTTATTGTAGGACTTGCTCATCTTGCGCCCGTCAAGCCCCGGCAGTTTGGGGGTCTCGGTCAGCAGCGCCTCCGGCTCGGGAAATACGTTGCCGTAGAGATAATTGAAGCGGCGGGCGATTTCGCGGGTGATCTCCAGGTGCGGCAGCTGATCATGGCCGACCGGCACGCGGGTGGCCTTGTAAAGGATGATATCGGCCGCCATCAGCACCGGATACCCCAGAAAGCCGAAGGTGGTAAGATCGCGCTGCTCAATGTTGTCGAGCATCTCCTTGTAGGTCGGGTTGCGCTCCAGCCATGAAACCGGCGTGATCATAGACAGAATCAGACTCAGCTCGGAATGGTGCGGCACCAGGCTCTGGCGGAAGACGACGCTTTTTTCCGGGTCAAGGCCGAATGCCATCCAGTCCAGCACCATTTCACGGATACTGGCGGCAATGCCTGTTGTATCGGCATATTCGGTGGTCAGGGAGTGCCAGTCAGCCACGAAGAAGAAGCAGTCAAAATTGTCCTGCATGGCGACCCAGTTTTCAAGAACCCCGTGATAGTGCCCGATGTGAAGTTTTCCGCTCGGCCGCATGCCGCTGACGACGCGTTGTTTCATGATAAAAGGCTCCTTGTGTAGCGTTGGTCGATTCTGCTAAAGTGGCCAATCCAATTCCATATCAAAGCCCTCTCTTCGTTGGCTCGTCTTCGGCAGCTCAACGTACGGAAATGTACGCCTCACTGCCTCAATCCTCGCCGCCTTGAGACCATCTTTGATCTGGAATTGGCATAATATGCCGCCGTTGAACGGGGAAATTTACATGAAGCGACCTGAAATTGAAACCAAAATCATGAATCCGCTGATCGGCGGTACCATTCCGTTGCCGGCCTACACGACGGACGGCGCTGCGGGAATGGACCTGCGGGCCTGCCTGGAATCATCCGTGACTGTTCAACCGGGGCAGACGATTATGATACCGAGCGGCATAGCGATCAGTATCCGCAACCCCGGCCTGGTGGCTCTGCTGGTGCCCCGCTCCGGCCTGGGGATCAAGCACGGAATCGTTCTTGCCAATACGGTCGGCGTCATTGATTCGGATTACCAGGGCGAAATCGGCATCGGCATCCATAACCGCGGGAACGCCCCCTACACCATCGAACCGGGTGAACGGATCTGCCAGATGCTGTTTATGCCGGTCACGCAGGTGATATTGTCACAGGTTGAGGAATTCAGTGCTGAAACGGAGCGGGGCGCGGGCGGGTTCGGATCAACCGGAAGTCATTGAACGGCAATGCCTCAAAGGTCCAGCGGACTTTTCGGCTCCTTCACGGTCCCGACCGGTACACAATGAGTGTAGATCATTGTAGTTTTCAGGCTGGAATGGCCGAGCAGGGTCTGTATTACCCGGACATCATACCCGGCCTGGAGCAGATGGGTGGCAAAGGAGTGGCGGAAGGTATGGGAGGTGACCCGCTTGGGGATTTTTGCTTTACGAACGGCAGGATAAAGCGCCTCCTGCAACTCTGACTCGTGTAGATGCCAGCGCCGACGCTGACCGGTCTCTGCCACCTGTGTCAGATACTTCTGCGGAAAGAACCACTGATGGCTAAACTCTTTCGGCGCCCTGGGATACTTTCGCTCCACTGCATCGTCCAGAAACACCCCGTCATATCCGGCTGCCAGATCACGGTCGTGCAGTTCTCCTACTACCTTGATTTGCTTCTGTAGCTCCGGCAGTATCGCCACAGGAATCGGCACCGTCCGATCCTTCTTCCCCTTGCCATGGATAGTCAGCTTACCCGCATCGAAATTGAAATCCCCCACCCTTAACTGTAGGCATTCAAACTGCCGCAAACCACACCCGAACAGGAGCTTTACCACCAGATCAAACGGATTAGCCATCTGTGCAAGAATGGCGTCGATCTCATCACGGGAGAGTACCATCGGCACATAGCGGGATTTTTTAGCACGCGGCACATCCCGTAATTCACCAAACTCCCGCTTAAGTCCATGGCGATAGAAGAACAGCAGCGAATTGAACGCCTGATTCTGGGTTGTGGATGCCACATGGCAATCAACAGCCAGGTAGGTCAGATATGACTTCACATCATCACCGGTCAACTCCTGCGGCGGCTTGTTTTTCAGAAACCGTTGAAACTGCCGCGACCAATTGGCGTATGTTTTCAAAGTCTTGCGCGAGTAATGGCGAACCTTGATCTCATTGGCCATCGCCTCCATCACGGCATCCCATTCCGGTGAATCGGATTTTTCCTGATAACCGGATTCCGAATACTGTGATCTGCGAGCGACCTGAACCGGCGCCGTTGGCAGTTCTTGCTCAGAGTCAGTACCTGTCGCATCTTTTTGGGAATTGTTACCAACGGAGCCGGAAGAACGTTCTTTCAGCAGCGCAAAATATAGCGTGATCGCATGGAATGCCTGACGGCGTTGATCCTCGGCTTGACCTTTGCTCTTCAGCTTGTCGATGAACCGGCGCAGGCGGTTCGACTCACCCCCCTCGATGTTGTGCTTCTCACAGAAATCGAGAAAAAAACGGAGCCATTTCAGATAGTCAGACAGCAACTCGTTTTTAACGCCTCTGCTGTCAAGATACAGTCGATACTCAGATACAAGCTGGTCTGCAAGCTGGATCATGGAACACATCCTCTTCGTTAATATCAATTTACAGGTTGCCAGGAAATGCCGTATAGTGCCGACAATTTTTTCGTTCGTCAATGCAGCACATTGTGAGGCCCGATGCTGAAGGATATGAAAACACACTGCCATCTGAAACCAGGCCAGAAAGGTACAAGACGGCTACTGGAGCAATACGGCACCTCACTGGTTTGTGTGCGCTACCGCTACGATGAAAAACGAGGTGTGCGCCTCAAAACGGTTGAGATCATTGTTGAGGAAAAGCCCTGGAAACAGCCCCGTTTCAAGGATGGGGATATTGCCCCGGTGCTGGTAAACTATGACGAAACAGAGTTGCGGGAACAGTTGCGAATGATGAGGGCACGATGGAGTCCAGAAGAGAAGTTGTGGTTTGCACCCTATCGTCTGATACGTGGCACAGAACTGGAGAAGCGGATTCCAAAAGAAATTTGAGTAAGGCGCGCAAGTAAAGGCATCCTATATAGGAGACCATGTAGGTTTCTTATATAAGAGACAAGCATCCTATATAGGTAACAAGCAACTTATATAGGAAAACCATATATAACCGAGTTGAACGACGAAAACAGAAAAGGCCAAAAAATCTAAAACCCAAAGAACAGGCAGAACCAGAGAAAAATGAGAAGTATCAGCTTGAAAAGTTACATCAAAAATGGCAGTTTATCAGCAAAGACGTATCCGAAAGGGGATATTATGTCAGAGTACACTGGAAGCAACATTCTTGAAAAAATTGGCTCATTCATCCCCGGTTACAAAGGTTACTCGGAAAAAGAGGGCAGAAGAGACACCGACAAAATTCTTCGGGTTGAAATTGCGCGTATGCTGGATAGCACAAAGGAATCCATAGAAAAAATGATCTCATCATGTGTAGAGTGCAAAAATATGCATGATGTTGTCGCACTGGATAAGATAAAGCGGAACATTGATACCACAGCAAACAAAATAAGATATGCTTCATACGGTGCATCTGGTTTCTTTGATGTTGTTCAAATTGGAAATATCGACCTCGAAGCACTCTATCGCCACGACTTGTCAATCAAACAGACGGTTGAGGTTTTTTTGGAAATTTTGAATAAATGTGTTTCAGAGAAAACAGTCGAAGAAAATGATCTCGTTAAAGCACTTGACTGCATAAACAACCAGATAACCGACAGAGATAAAGTGATTATGGAGGTCAGATAATGCCAGAGCTGATGGAGATTCTCGAATATGCAGATTTGACCGGCACCACAATGGTTGCCCGTGTACCTGACGGGCCAGCGGAAATAAAATGGGGAGCGCAACTCACCGTCCGCGAAAGCCAATCTGCGGTTTTTTTTCGGGATGGTAAAGCCTTGATGGTTTTTGGTGCTGGGCGGCATGTGCTGACAACCCAAAACATCCCCGTGCTCACCAAATTAGTCACTTCGTTTGGTTATGGTGAAAAGAGTCCATTCCGCTCCGAAGTCTATTTCCTGAACATGAAACTGTTCAGAAATTTAAAATGGGGAACACGAGAACCGATTTTATTCCGTGATCACGAACTTCAAATGATCCGTCTACGTGCACACGGCATCTATTCAATTCAGATCAAAGACCCCAATCTGTTCCTGAACAGGATGGTAGGGACTCAGCACTTTTTCCTTGATAGCGATATTGACGATTATCTGAAAAACATTATCTCTTCCAGGTTAGTAAACGTACTTGGCGAACAAATAAAAAGCGTATTCGATTTGCCTGAATCCTATAACGTGCTTGGTGTTGTCTTGAAAACAGCCCTTGCAGATGATTTTAAGGCGTGCGGTCTGGAACTGGTGGACTGTTTTATAAACACAATTTCCCTACCAGAAGATGTACAGAAAATGATCGATCAAAAAACATCAATGCATGCAATTGGCGACATGCAGAACTTCATGCGTTATAAAACAGCATTGGCCATTGAAGAGAGCGCAAAGCAGTCTGGAGGGGGAGTCGGTGCTGGTGCTGGTTTGGGTATGGGCGTTGGCATGGGTGTCATGATGCCTGGCTTGATAAAAGAAGCGTTTCAAGGTGATACACCTGCAAAAAACACATCAAACGGAGATACGGAAGATATTTTCGTAAAAATTCAAAAGCTCAAAGGGTTGCTTGACATCGGAGCCATCAGCCAAGAAGAATATGATGCGAAAAAAACGGAATGGATGACCAAATTGTAATGGAGGCTACCGAATGAATAGAAAAACAATCATTGGAATTTCAATCGCAGTTTGCATCTTCGCTGTAGTTGTATCAGCAATCGAGTTTTCAATTCCAGTGTGGCACGTTGGCCTGTATTTCATACTTTTCTGGGGATTATCCATAGGATTTGCCGCTTTTCGCAATGCCTTTATGATGTTTCTCATGACAACCATTTCTCTATTTGCAATATATATTGCTATCAAGTATCAAATGCTGGGTGCCCTGTTAGGTGGCATAGTCGGGGTAGGTTCCGGTTTGGCTATGTTTTTTGGCTGGATTACCCCGCACAAAGTATTTTCAAGGTCTGAATACATTCAATCTCAAAAACAATCCTGAAAGGAATCTAGTTTATGGACTTCAAAGCGGCTAAATGCCCAAGTTGTGCCGGAGAGTTACAATTACCGGACAATCTCGACAGCGCAAAATGTATGTATTGCGGAAATACCATTGTTGTACGAGAAGCGATTAAGCTAGCGGCTGGTTCGGTTAATTTAGATAACTTATTACGTTTAGCCAATACCGCGCTTGAGTCAGGAAACAATACGGAGGCTTATTCTTATTACACAAAGGTTTTGGAATATGACCAAGATAATTACATGGCATGGTACGGAAAAGGCGTCTCTGCAGCTTGGCAATCAACGATAGGCAAGTTAAGAATAATTGAGGGACTAAGTTGTATCTCCACCGCATTTAATAAAGAGCCAAACGGTGAGGCAGTATCGACATTGAAATTAAAAGCAGCTCTTGATTTAGGCAATATTGCAGTATCTCTTGACAAAGCTATAAAAGAATATTTTCATAAATCCGCTGTGGATCATTACGTTGCTAAAATGACAGAACAATGGGGTCAAATTAATAACGAAAAGAAAGAACTATTTGCTCAACAAATAAAATTGTATGAATTTATTCATAACTGTTCGCCATCGGCTACTATGTTGGATAATATTCTTTCTATCTATGTAGAATATTTTTTCTATTATTCAACTGATGAAGTAAAATATATAGTCAAAAAAAGACAATTGATTGACCCGAGCTTTAGTTTCGCATTATTTGCCAAAAAAATGCCATACGTCATAGGTGATGGAAAAGGTGGTAATGAACTTGGCGGTGGTGGGCGAAATATATATAACGAAGATGGTTTTATTAATTTTATCAATAGCGTTGATAACAAAAATAAACTTTCAATAATTCAGACACAACCAGCTCCAGCTAACTCTGGCGGATGTTTTATAGCAACTGCTGCATGGGGAACACCTCTAGCTGACCAAGTAATTTCACTTCAACTTTTCCGCGACACCCACCTAATAAAAAACGAGTACGGCAGGCTGTTTGTAAGCCTCTATTACCGTGTCAGTCCACCAATTGCCGATATAATCAGGAGGGATGCGCTATTAAGAACGATGGTTAGAGCTGTTTTAAAACCAATTGTATTTGCGGTTAAATTCATGAAGTGAGGTGCAAAATGTCAGTTGAATATCCCATAAAGTTTGATATTGAACCATATCTGGGTAACGATGCTAAAAGGATGCGAAAATTTGTTCGAGCTGTTGATATTGCGCATAGAATTGAAGAATATGTAAATTCAAGAATGCTAGGCAACGAAAGTATTATGTTCGACTGCATAATTGTTGCCGACGCACTTGGTGTGCCTACAAGAGAGGTACATGACTTAATAATGACCCAATATGGTTTAAACAATGGAATTACCGTCGTTAATCCAAAGCTTGCAAAATAGCCAACTCTTCAACAGAGGGTTATACAGGATTTTACTCCCAAGGAGGCCATCAATGATTAATATTCAAATACAGGCAGACGCAGAGGATAATGCTCTAGATCTGGTACGTTCGGCAATTGCCGCCGAGGTAAACCGGCTTGAGTTAGGAATTCGCACAACCGAACGACATATACATGTTTTTGAAGATCGTTATCACGTCACATCTGATGTTTTTTTGAGGGATTACTTTGCTGAAGACTTGGCAGGTGGTGATCGAGAGTATGTTGTCTGGGCTGGTGAATTGAATCTGCGGGATAGGATCGCTTCCCAACTGAAAACCCTCAAAGGCATTCAGTATGCTGCTTAGCGAATACCAAACCCAAATCATCTCTGTAATCGACCACTATGCAAGAACTAATCTGATTACCGCTTCAGAGATTATTCTTGATGCTCGTTCTCCAAAAATTGGCGTTATCAAAGGAACTATCGAATTTATCGATGGTACGCAGCTTTTCTTCACAGAATATGTTGACTGCCGCTACCGCCTTGAAAAACTGAATTATTCCTACCACTGCCAAGATGAAAATGGCACATTGATCTTCCGCTACGACAACGCCGCACACAAACCTGTACTTCCTCACCGTAACCACAAACATGAACCATCAGGAAATATTATCGCGGCTGAACCACCGGAACTATCGGTAATTTTAGACGAAGTCATGGAACAGTTTGTTTCATAATTTCAAAGCAGACGAAGAACCGAGAGAGAATATTCAACCAACGGCAGCACCGGTCAGCGGGAAAAAGCCCCCGCCGAGCCGGTGTGCCTTTCCACGTTGGACAGAAAGAATAAGACCGATAATTTCACCGGCTTCTTTTAACCTTCTGGTAATGGCAATATCTTCCGCGCTTGGTGTCGGGTCGCCGGTAGGGTGATTATGC
>JBAXVE010000045.1:0-26878 GCA_037129245.1 Desulfuromonadales bacterium | reverse complement strand
GCACTGCGGTCTCCTCAACCCGAGGCGTTTCAACTAAAAAACGAAAGACTCAAAAACAATAAGGGATAGTGTCCATTTATTGCTTTCCAAGACGAAATCAGATTATTGGGATTTTTGCATCCCTGAGCCAATAAGGCTTCAAGTCGCTGAACTATTAAAGGCGAAATATCAAGATATCCCTATGAAAAAGATAAATTCAACAAACCATACGAAAAACTCAAATTTTGCGGAATACGCGATTATCGTAAAATCATCTTCCATAATTGGACGGTTTTCGAGAAAACCTTTTATTCAAGAAGTGAAACCGAGAAACACTTTAATAACCTAGCTACCTACCGCAACAAGGATAAACACGGAATGGAGATGGATAGTGTCACCCAATTAGGTGGAGAAGCCGCAATGGAGTGGATTGACAAAACATTAAATGTACTTTGACATCGTGGTTGGTTCCGTGTGGAAGTAACGCTAGTAACTGGTTGAAAAAAAGGAGAACTGGGTATGACCGACATATTCACAAAAAAATCCAGATGGTTCGATTTTGCAAATGAACATAATAAAAAGGTTAATGTCGAAGTTAACCCCTTGAATGGCTCAGAAAGCTACACCTTCGTTGCAAAACACCTAGCCGCAGGTAAGGCTATACCTACATCAATTCGATTAGATATAAAGCGAGCAAGGGGAGTTTCTAATCATTTTAAAGGATTACGAGAGTATTATGAATCTGGTAAAGAAGTGAACGATTGGATAAAAAGAGTTGCGGAAGAGTGTCGAGAATTTGCTGTTGAGAATTTTCTTGATAGTGATGAATTGATCAGGAATGTCATCAAGTTGACCGATAAAAGTGTGCATGGCACTGATGCTTATTGGGTAGATATTCAAGGCAAGAAAGTTCAGCCATAAATTAAAACATCAGGTATTGAAACAATTCTTCTGTAGTGGAATTTAATCGATGAAGCTTGCACAAATTATTGCAATACTAATGTGCCTGGCCCTGCTCTTTGCCGCGCGCATGTCATCCGCTTTTCCCGTCAAAACAGCTGCAGAGCTGCTTCATGAGCGAGGGTACTCCGACCTGAGCGGAAAGCGCATCGGACTGATTGCGAACCATACAACCGTCGTCGGAGAGGGCCGTCTGATTGATCTGATCTCCGTAAACAAAAACGTCAAGCTTGCCGCCATTTTTGTACCGGAACACGGATTACGCGGTCAGCAGGAGGACGGAGCAAAAATAGCTGAAGGCAAAGACGGGCCGAGCGGAATTCAGGTCTACAGCCTGTACGGCGCTGTGATGAAGCCGACCCCGGAGATGCTGCGCGGCATTGATCTGCTGGTGTTTGATATTCAGGACATCGGCGCCCGCTTCTATACCTACATCTCGACAATGGGGCTGGCAATGCAGGCCGCTGCGGATATGCGAATACCATTTCTGGTTCTTGACCGTCCCAACCCGCTGGGAGGCGATTACGTTGCCGGGCCGATTCTGGAGGAGGGGCAGGTATCGTTCACCGGCAAATATCCCATACCCATCGCCCACGGCATGACCGTCGGCGAACTGGCCCTCATGATACAGGGTGAGAAGATGCTTCCGGGACTGGAACAGCTTGACCTGAAGGTGGTCAGGGCCGAGGGGTGGCAGCGCGCCATGCAATGGCCGCAAACCGGCCTGAAATGGATCCGCACCAGCCCCAATATCCCCGATTTCGAGACGGCGCTTCTCTATCCCGGCATCTGTCTGTTGGAGGGGACATCTGCCAGCGTCGGGCGCGGCACCCGTACGCCGTTTAAAATGGTGGGGTATCCCGGCATTGATGCGGCTGAACTCGCCAAACGTCTTAATGGTCGAAAGCTGCCGGGCGTCCGCTTTGACTCGATTGTATTCACACCCGAAAGCCTTCCTGGCATGAGCAGTCGGCCCGCCTACAAGGACAGGAAAATCGCCGGAATCAAAATTACCGTATCGGATCCCCGTACGTACAGGTCGGTCGAAACGGGAATCCATATCCTCGGCGCACTTTACGGCCTGCTGGACCCGGCGGGAAGAGAGAAATTTTTCAGTCGCTCCGGCTTCGATCACCTTGCCGGCACGGCTACTGTACGCCAAGCTGTTAGCGGAGGAATACTGCCGGACAGGATAATCTACGCGTGGAACGCAGGGGTTGACCGGTTTCTCGGAAACCGAGCAAAGTATTTATTGTACTGACATTCTACATGGTACGCCATACCATACCAGAAAGGGGGGCATGAGCCCCCCTTTGTTTCATTCAGACATCTCGATCTCTGTTTATGCAGTTGCGTTCCTTCGTGCCAGACGCTTGATGTTGAGCAGATTCTTGTAGCCGACGTTTTCGGTGGTGATGTTGCCGCCCATAGCGCCGCATCCGAGAGTCAGCGAGGGTACCAGAGAATTATAGAGGGCGCCGATGGTGCCGTGCACCGACGGCTGATTCCATACAACCCGGTTGGCGTGGACTTTCAGGGCGAACTCGTGCGCAATATCCTCGTTCTCGGTAAAGACCACCGCCGAGTGGCCGGCACCACCGAACTCCAACTGTACCGCTGCTGCGTTGATCGCCTCTTCCTTGGTGTCTGTTATGAACCATCCCAGAACCGGCGAGAGCTTTTCACGGCTCATCCAGTCTTCGCCACCGGTGGTGCTCAGCGGCACCATCAACATTTTCCGGTCGGCCGGGATTTTGAAACCTGCCAGCTCGGCAATGACCTGCGGGCTCTTGCCGACGATGGCCATATCGGGAACACCCCTCTCTTTATCAAACATTACCGATTCCAGCTTATTCCTTTCTGCATCGGAACAGAGGTAGGCACCGCTCCTTTCAAAAAGCAGCAGCGCTCTCTCGGCAATATTGCGGTCGTCGAAGATAACCGACTGGTCAGACGAGCAGATGGTGCCATTGTCAAAAGTCTTGGAGGCGATAACGTCTTCCACGGCCATATGCAGGTTGGCACTTTTTTCAATGTACACCGGTACACCGCCTGGTCCGACACCCAAAGCGGGGTGACCGGAACTGTAGGCGGCCTTGACCATGGCGCCGCCGCCGGTGGCGATCACGATAGCAATGTCAGGGTGTTTCATCAGTGCGTCGGTGGCGTCAATCGAAGGTGCTGTGACCCATTGAATACAGTTTTTCGGCGCACCGGCTGCCACGGCAGCATCAAGCATGATCTTGGCGGCGGCCTCGCTGCATTTCTGGGCGCGGGGGTGGAAGGCGAAGATGATTACATTACGACCCTTGAGGGCGATCAGGGCTTTGAACATGGTAGTTGACGTGGGGTTGGTAGTCGGTGTGACGGCCGCAACGATACCGAACGGTTCGGCAATGGAGATAACGCCGTCCGTTTCGTCAATGACGCCGACCGACTTGCCATTTTTCATGTAGTCGTAGACCACCTGGGTGCCGAAGTGGTTTTTGATGACTTTGTCTTCCACGTTGCCGATACCGGTTTCTTCGACGGCGAATTCGGCCAGGTAGCGCTCGTTAGCGACTCCGGCCACCGTCATCATTTCGGTGATCCTGTCAACCTGCTCCTGAGTGAAGCCCCTGAATTCCTCCAATGCCTTACCCGCTTTTACCGCCATGAGATCGATTGCCTGCGCTGCTGTTGTCATACGCTGTACTCCTTTGTTTTTGATAGGGCAGTACCATTTGATGTGTGGCTGTATGCCTGGACGCACCATAATGAGCAGTGTGCGTGCCAAGGAGTAAAACCATTTTTTAAATAGCCTAGGTGAACGAACCACAACGTGCGTAATTTCAAGGTTTATCAGGCTGTTGTGGATATATGTCCAACGAGATGCCAGTGCTGTAAGAGCATTTTGTACCTGCTGTGATGATTCTCTTTCTGTTCCATTACGTGACGGATTCGCCTGACACTGTTCCAGAATGGAGCAGGACATCACCGCTTTGTGGCACAGATATGGCATAGAGTGACGCGCCTGGAAACCACTGTTCTATCTGGAGGAAAAATATGGGAAGTCTGGCTGCTGATAACCTTGCTTGCGTTCGCAGGGCGCGCGAGGATTTCCTGACACACGGCATCGTTCCGGTTGGGGTGGTGAACGAAACTATCATCAGGTCGTGGCAACGTTCAGCGGAACGGGGCATCGGCATGGAGCGGGGTGAAACCCGTTGTACGCCGCGCTACGACCTCATGCACCGAAGGGATAAAAACGACATGCTGCTGCTCCGTTCGCAGCCGGTCATGGAGAACCTCTATCACGAGATCTGTGGCACCTCCAGCATGGTGTTGCTGGCGGACAGAGAGGGGGTTATCCTTCACTCTATCGGTGATCCTGATTTTGTCGACCAGGCTCAGAAGGTCTATCTCAAGCCGGGGGGAATCTGGACTGAAACGGTCAATGGCACCAATGCCATCGGCACCGCCCTGGAGGAACAAACGGCTGTCCATGTCCACAGCAGCGAACATTTCATCGACAAAAACCGCTTTCTGAGCTGTTCGGCGACACCGATCTTTGACCCACGGGGCGCAGTGCTCGGCGCGCTGGATGTTTCCGGCGATTATCGAAGCCATCAGAAGCATACGATGGCACTGGTGCGAATGTCGGCACAACTCATCGAAAACCAGATGTTTGTCCCGGAATTCCCCAGCGACATTGTTGTCTGCTTCCACCTCAAACCTGAGTTCATCGGTACGCTGTACGAAGGAATCGCGGTTTTCTCTCCTGATGGCAGCTTCATTGCCGCCAACCGGAGCGCTCTGTTGCAGTTCGGGCTGGACAGGGGGAGAATGGTGGGGCAGGCATTCGCCTCCCTGTTCAAGATGTCTTTTCCCAAGCTGCTGGAACAGTCCCGTTTTGTACCGCAGCCGGTAGTGAAGTTGCCATTGCTTTCCGGCATTGAAGTGCATGGCCGTGTCTGGTGTGGTTCCAAAATTTCACCGGTCACCTTCCTGCCGGTCAGTACCACATCAAAAGAAGCCGCATCCCCGACTCATAGCCACTCCGCAAGCGATTCAGTAACTCTGGCAGATCTCGAACATGGCGACCCCGCCATGCAGGCACTGATCAGCAAGGCGCTCAAGGTTGTGGGGCACGACATTCCGATTATGATCGAAGGAGAATCGGGCACCGGCAAAGAGCTACTGGCGCGTGGGCTTCATCAGGCAGGGCCGCGAAACAATGGCCCATTCGTGGCGCTCAACTGCGCGTCAATTCCGGAGGGACTGTTCGAGTCGGAGTTGTTCGGATATCAGGAGGGGGCGTTCACCGGCGCCCGGCGCAAGGGGAGCATCGGCAAAATCAGGGAGGCTGACGGCGGCACGCTGTTTCTGGATGAAATCGGAGAAATGCCGCTCAACCTGCAGGCCCGTCTGTTGCGGGTGCTGCAGGATCGCACCGTCTCACCGCTGGGGGGGAGTGGAAATTACCAGGTATCAATCGCAGTGATCTGCGCCACTAACCGCAGAGTCAGGGATGCCGTGGCGGCCGGAAAATTCCGCGAAGATCTGTATTACCGTCTCAACGGGATGCTGCTGACGGTGCCAAGCCTGCGGGCGCGGCACGATCGCGTGCAGCTTTCGCGCTCAATCCTCGACCGGTTGAGCGGTGCCGGGCGGCAGATAACCATAAATGAGGAAGTTCTCCGGATTTTTGAGCACCACCCCTGGCCGGGTAACATCCGCCAGATGCACAACATCCTCAGGACAGCGGTCGCCCTTATCGGAGACCGGCAGGAGATCACTATCGACGAACTCCCAGAGGATTTCCTTGAGCAGGCAGAGCAGTGTCTCGCGGAACGTGGAACCTGCGGAGAGCTGGAAAGCAGGAACAGCGACAACCACCGGTTATCAGACATTGAGGCAAAACTGATCGCTTCGACGCTTAACCGGACCGGTGGAAACATCGCCGCTGCCGCTCGCAGTATGGGAATCGGCAGGAACACGCTCTACCGTAAAATCAGAAATATCAAGAGTTGCGGGAGAGGTATTTAAAATATATTTCCCGCTTGTCAGAACATGTTGTTCCCGCTATAGTTCGCACACATTTGCCAGTCTCCGAGTCGTACCGCCTACCAGGGAAAAATCCTCATGGCCTGCGACCTGCGGGTGTCGTCGGAAACAGCGGCGCCCTCCTTTGAAAAGGGGAACCTGTGCCTGACCTGCCACCGTCGTTGGTTTGTCCGCGCCCCTTTTCTAGCGAGAAGGGGTTTTTAATTTTTAAAAAGGGGGAAATCATGAAAAATTGCTCCATATCTGGACTGCTTGCAGCGGCGCTGGTCTGCATCCTGGCAACTCATGCCACCGCTGAAAAGGGTTTCATCCTGCTGGCCAGCACCATTGGACCCATCGACGCCGGAATAGTTTCCGCGCTGGAAGATGGCTTTGAAAGGGAAAGCGGTGTCCGTGTGCGACATGTTGGAGCCGGCACCGGCGAGGCGCTGAAAATGTCGGAGAAAGGCACCTTCGACCTTGTGATGGTACACGCCCGCTCGCTGGAAGAGAAATTTGTGGCAACCGGCTTCGGAACAGAACGGATTCCCTTCATGTATAACGACTTTGTCATTGTCGGCCCGTCCGCTGACCCGGCCGGCATCAAAGGGATGAAATCGGCTGCGGCGGCATTGAAACAGCTGGCCGCAAAGTCAGCCCCGTTTGTGACGCGCGGTGACAAATCAGGCACTCATGTTGCCGAGTTGGAACTGTGGACACAAGCCGGCCTGAAACCTTCCGGTGCGTGGTACAAGGTCTATGAGAAAGGAAGTGAAGGGAATGTGCCGACCCTGCGCCATACCAGCAGTTCTGGCGCTTACACCCTGATCGATCGCGCTACCTACCTGTCGATTCAAAAGGAAATCAAACTGGAGATCCTGGTTGAGGGGGATGAAGCGCTGCTGAACCGCATCTCCCTGATACCGGTCAATCCGAAGAAATTCCCACAGGTCAACCATGAAGATGCTGCCACGTTCATAAAGTGGCTCGTCACGCCGGGTAAAGGACAGAAGATCGTAGCCGACTTCGGCAGGGAGAAATACGGTGCACCGCTGTTCTTCCCCGATTCCCGGGAGTGGAAGGTGCAGCAGAAACCCTGAGGTAACTCATCAGATATTCAAGACATTTCAAGGGAGCAGACCATGATCACACGCAAAACGTTGACCCGTATTACAGCCCTCGCAGCCATACTCGTAATCCTCGCCTGGGGAGCGGCAGCTTTCGCGGCCCCGAAAACGGTCATCCTGGCAACCACCACCAGTACGCAGGATTCCGGGCTTCTTGACATTCTGGTTCCGGCGTTCGAAAAAGAGAGCGGCTTTAAGGTCAAGACTATCTCTGTCGGTTCCGGTCAGGCCATGAAGATGGGGGAAAAGGGGGAGGCCGATGTACTGCTGGTTCACTCTCCCGATGCCGAGAAGAAGTTTATGGCCGACGGCTTCGGCAGCAGCCGGCGACTCGTAATGCATAATGATTTCGTCATCGTCGGTCCGGCCACCGACCCCGCTAAAATAAAGGGTTCCACAGCTGCCGAGGCCCTCAAGCGCATCGCCCTGTCAGGCTCTGTGTTCGCCTCGCGCGGTGATAACTCCGGCACGCACTCCAAGGAGAAAGGGCTTTGGAAGGTGTCTGCCATAAACCCGGAAGGGCAGAAATGGTATCAGCAGACCGGACTCGGCATGGGACAGACGCTCAACGTGGCGGCCGAGAAGAAGGGTTATACCCTGACCGACCGGGCGACCTACCTGTCGCTGAAAAAGGGGCTGGGGCTTGAAATACTGGTGGAAGGGGACGGCAAGCTGCTCAATGTCTACCACGTCATCGAACTTAACAGTGTAAAATGGCCGAAGGTAAACGCCGCTGGCGGGAAGGCTTTCGCCGATTTCATGGTGACAAAGAATACTCAGGAAATCATCGGCCGCTTCGGCGTGGAGAAGTTCGGTGCGCCGCTGTTCTTCCCGGATGCCGGTAAAAAGCCTGAATCACTGGGTTTGTGACTAGATACGCACCAGCTGCTGAATTCTATGCGACTTCCGGCTCGTACATGACGGGAAACCGCACCGTAAACTGCGACCCTTCGCCGACGACGCTTTCGACGCTGATCTCTCCGCCGTGACGCTTAACGGTGTTATAGGTCAGCGCCAGTCCGAGCCCGAGACCCCTGCCGACCTCCTTGGTGGTGAAAAATGGATCCCAGATTCTGTCGATCACGTCCTGGGCTATGCCGCTGCCGGTATCGCTGATCTGCACGATGACTACCTGCCCGTCGGCGCTGCAGTCGGTAACAACATCAATCTGACCGCCGTCTTTGATGGCATGGCTTGCATTGACTAGCAAATTCATACAGACCTGCCGCAGCGCCGAAGGATCACCGAAAATTTCAGGCAATTCCTGCTGCAGTGCGGTCACTATATTGAGCTCGTTCTGAGCCGGCTGGTGACGGAACAGCTCCAGAATTTCCAACAGCAGCCCGTTCAGATTTACCCTGCAGATCATACCGTCCGATTTCCTGCCGAAATTGAGCAGGCTGTCGATAATCCCTTTGCACTGATACGCCTCACGAACGATCACCTCAAGATATTTCGGGAAAACATCCAGCCGGAGGTCGTCGCAGAGGGCCGGCTCATCGCGGAAACGCCGCAACAGGGCTTCTGCATAGCCAGCCACCGACGTGAGCGGATTGTTGATCTCGTGGGCAACGCCGGTTGCCAGGACGCCGATGCTCGACATTTTTTCTGCCTGGATCAACTGCATTTCCTGCAGACGTTTCAGTGTCACATCCTTGAAAAACGCCAGCGCCCTGGTCTTTTCTCCGAGGGCGTCTTTGATGGGGCTGGCAGTTACGTCGATGTAGCGGGGATTATGCCCCTCCTGTGCCGTTACAAGCGACGTCTCGACCCGCTCTCCGTGCAGCGTCCGTTCAATAGGGCAGGAATCGGGAGCCGGTACGCTACCGGGATGGAATATGTCCCTGCATGACCCGTGGGCCAGGAGTTCCGGAGGAAACAGGGCTGGACAGGCGTGATTGTAATTCTGGATATGGCCGGTGTGGTTAAACACGATGACACCATCGTTGACCGAGTCGAAGATCGTCTGCAGCTCATTTTTCTGGTTGCGAAGTTCAACTTCTGCCTGTTTACGCTCGGTGATGTCCTGGGTTGTACCGTAGAGTTTTACCACCTGGCGGGCGATATTGACCGACGGCTCAACAACCGTAGAGACCCACTTGACCGTACCGTCCCTCAGCAGCAGCCGGTGCTCGATCTCGTAGTTGTTCCCCTGATCGCTCCCCTGCTGCAGCAAACCCATCACCGCTTCGCGGTCGTCCGGGTGTATCAGGTTCGCCAGAACCTCCTGGGTCGCCTCGTCGCGGCCGATACGCATGATACGGAGCAGTTCGTCCGACACCCGCAGCTCTCCGGTCTGAGGTGTAGATCGCCAGGAACCGACATGGGACATGGACTGAGCCTTGGCCAGATTGTATTCGCTCTCCCGCAGGAATTCCTCAAAACGCTTCCGTTCGGTGATGTCCACCATTGCCGCGTGACACTCGTCGCCGGAACCGGCCGTCATCGCCTCTATGCGGACGAAAACAGCCTGATCCCCCTTAAGCGAGAGCTTCACCCGGCAGGTCATCCGGTCACGCCCCAGAAAGACCATCCGCAAAAAATCGACAAAGACGAAGCGATCCTCTTCGGCGACGAAATTTTCAAAGCGCTGCCCTGTCAGGAATGCCCGCTCCATCCTCAGAAGCGTGGTGCCGGTGAGGTTGACCGTGCGGATGCGCCCGTTGCGGTCAAAGGAGAAATATCCCACCGGAGCAGAATCGTACAACAATGCGTACTGGTCGCGCGATGCCTCCAGCTCACAGTTGGAAATCCGCAACTCATCAACCTGTGTCTCCAGTTCGTGCAGGCGAAGCTGGAACCTCTGCAGCACCTGTTCAGTGTCTTCAGGCGTGCCGGTGCGGCGGGGATGCAGGGTATGCGGACTCATCTGCACGAAGCCTGTTTGTAGCGAACACCGAGGGCATCTGCGGTCCAGATGGCGGCTTCCACCATCTCGGCAGTGACGGGGAACCAGGTCGAATGAATCGTCTCCCCCTCGACAATTGCCGCCTCAGCCACCATTCTGATGTCGGTGGCGGCAGGTTCGAGTACACCCAGATCTTCCAGGCAGAGCGGCAGCCCGACTGAAGCACAGAAAGCCTGAACCTCCCTGATGTCCCGCTGCAGGCGCCCCTCCAGCACCAGTTGGGCCAGCACCCCGAAGGCAACTTTTTCACCGTGGAGTTTTTTATTGGCCGATTCCAGCGTTGTCAGACCGTTGTGAATCGAATGCGCTGCCGCATGCCCGCCATTTTCGGAACTCAGGCCGCTTAACAGGGTATTCGCCTCGACGATTGCCTCGACTGCGGGGGTGACTACCTTTTTTTCAACCGCCAGCATTGCCGGGAGACCGGATTCGAGCAGGGTATCATAGCAGAGCCGCGCCAGTGCCCTGGTTGCCAGGGTTGGCAATCCGCCACCGGTGAGCGGGTTCGGCCTGCCACTCCGGAAGCAGGTGTCGGACTCCCAGAAGGTTGCCAGCGCATCCCCCATTCCGGCTACCAGAAACCTGACCGGCGATTGTGCCACCAGTGTCGTATCAACCAGGACGCAATCCGGATTTTTGCGCAGGAACAGGTAGCGCTCGAATACCCCGTCTTCAGTATAGATTACCGAAAGGGCCGAGCAGGGAGCATCACTTGAAATGACCGTCGGTACGACCACCACCGATACGTTCAGTTCGTGAGAAACCGCTTTGCCGGCATCGATTGAGGCCCCTCCTCCCAGGGCGACAATCACATCGACCCGGTTGGCTTCCGCAAGCCCGGCCAGTCGCCGGATCTCCTGCTGGGACGAAACCCCCTGGAAAATCTCCTGATGGCAGGTGACACCCTGTGCTGCACAACTGGCCAGGATGTCGGCACCACACAACGAGAGGGCCGTTTTACCGCCGATAATCAGGGCGGTTTTCCCGAGTCGTGACAGATGTTCACCTATCTCCCTGATGACACCCGCCCCTTGAACATAGCGCCCCGGCGAAAGTAACATGCGGCTCATAATACCCCCTGTAATGTTAATCAGTATCCGCCGCAGACGCCGTCCATCGGCACCTGCTTGATGGCTATCTGCTGTTCCTGGGCCGCTGCCAGTGCTGCCGTGTAATCCGGTTCGGTGGTTACTTCGGGCACATGCTGGATGTAGCGGATGATGTCGTCGGCATCCACGACAAAAATTGAGCGGGATAGCAGTTGCAGTTCCTTGATCAGCACGCCGTAGGCCAGACCAAAGGCGTGTTCCTGGTAGTCGGAAAGAGTCGTAACCTTCTCGATACCGGCAGCCCCGCACCAGCGCTTCTGGGCAAAGGGGAGATCAAGGCTGACCGTCAGGACGACCACGTTGTCGGCCAGCCTGGCGGCTTCTTCGTTGAAACGGCGGGTCTCGGTATCACAGACCGGGGTATCGAGTGACGGAACCGTGCTGATAATTTTGGTCTTGCCGGAAAAACTGGCCAGTGTGACCGGCGCAAGTCCGTTGTCGATCAGCGTGAATGCAGGAGCCTTGTCTCCTACTTTAAGCTCCGGGCCAAGCAGCGTGAACGGGTTTCCTTTGAAGGTGATGATGCCGCTGCGCTCTTCCATGAATGTCTGCCTCCTTGTGGTGTATGTTATCCCGCGTGCGGTTTGCCTACCTCTATAATGCTGACGGTTCCGTGACCACCCTCGACATTCGGCGCCCAATCACCTAAATGAGCAGCGCAGAGGTTCTTTGAACTGTTGGCCCTTACACCGCATTTCCTACATTCGACTGTAGGTTTGTCTGAAAAACTTTTGATGCAGTCGTCCAGCCCCTGGGCCTTGAGAGCACACATGTGCATCTGGTGTTTTTTAGGATCGCAACTCATACATACTCCTTTTCTCTCTCAATTCCGGGTCGTCACCCTAGACTGCGTCCATCCGGGTGAAAAGACCATTGACTACGTCCGACAGGATCAAAAACCGGTACCGTACCGGCATTCACTCCTCGGTGGTAATAGTCCTTGGGATCGTAAATTTCAGCCGCTTTGGCCTCCCGCAGCAATTTCCTGTCAATCGGGTGGGCCGTGTCGGCGTAGATATCGCGCAACAGATCTTCAACGACCAGACTCAGGTCATCAACAGTTTTCACAACCTCAACCTTATCACAGTAGGAACCATATACGTCCATCAAACAGTCGCCGCGACTCCAGGAGTCCCGTTCTTCCGGGGTCAACCAGAGCATATAGCGCGCTTTTTCACGGATCTCGTCAAGGACCCAGTCGTTGGCTTCAGCGTAGTTATTACGAGCGTCTCCCAGAATGATAAACGCCGGCCGCCCGCGCAGATTATCCAGAAAATTTTTCTTGAATTTCAGAAAAACCTGTCCGAAGCTGCTGTTCTCATCCAGATCGACGATATCGCCCTTGTCGATGGTTTCCATCAGGTCGTTGACCGGCATATTGGCCAGCATTTCGGTAATTTCCGCAATATCCCGGTTGTAGATGAAACTGCGTACATCCAGCAGCTGATTATGCAACGTATGCAGTAACAGCAACATGAAGCGAGCAGCGTGGCTGACTGAATAACTGACGTCACAGAGCACCACCAGGCGTGGTTTTTCGCGACGTTTGCGACGCAGTGCCACCTGGAACGGGACCATGTCGTGGCGGTAGTTTTTCTGGATCGTCTTGATGACATGCAGTTTGCCGCGATGCTGATTGTTTTTCATGCGGCGCATATCTTTGCGCAATCGCAGCATCATCCGGGAGACGACATCCTGCATGGCAGCCTGTTCTTCCGGAGTAAATGTGACGCGGTTCAGATCGAAATTATTGCTCGTGCTGAGATCAATCGTCAGCGGATTCTGAGTGAAGCGCCGCGTCGGTCGAGGTGGCTTTTTGGCTTTGCCGCGATAACCTTTCATCTGAACGGTAATTTCTACGCCGTCAACATCGTCAGGATCAATCTCGGTAAGACTTTTGAGTTCTTGCAGATCTTCCGGTCTGACCTCGCTGTCAATTTTTATCAGCGGACCCTGACCGTCATCATGGTCATCCTTGACTTCGTTCAGATAGGTGAATTCACCCTCCATTTCGGTGATGGCGGCGTTCAGAAGATCAGGAATGTTTACTTCCGGATCGACAAATTGGAAACGGTTGAAATAGCGGTTGAAGACTTCATTGAACACATTAATATCGTTAACGTTTTTAACCAGTGTCAGCCGCAGCAGTTGCCGAGTTGCCTTACGCCCTTCCATACCACAAAGACCAAGCGCCTGCACGGCGTCAAGACTTTCTCCTGGAGATACACGAATGCCGCTTTCGCGAAGAGCAGCTACAAAGCCGGTGATGATCCGCTCCATGGTTAACTCAGTTCCTGCGCTGCCAGTTCCGTCACCTTCTGCAGGTCTGTCTGATGCTTTGCGATTACACCGACTGTATTGGCGACGATCTCCGGAGTCAGCTGGTTTGCTTTCAGGATTGAAAGCACCTGAGCCCAGTCAAGGGTTTCGGAAACACTGGGCGGCTTGCGCAGATTAAGTTCTCGGGTTTTCCGCAAAAAATCAACCATCTGGTGGGCCAGTGTTTCACAGATATCGGGGAATTTTGCCCGCACGATCGAAACTTCACGCTCCAGTTCCGGATAGCCGATATAGAGATACAGGCAACGCCGACGCAAGGCATCGGAAATCATCCGCGTTCCATTACTGGTCAGGATGGTCAGCGGTTTGCGTTTGGCTTCGATGACCCCCAGTTCAGGAATAGAAACCTGAAAGTCGCTGAGACACTCCAGCAGCAGTGCTTCGAATTCGTCGTCGGAGCGGTCAATCTCATCGATCAGTAGCAAGGAACGTTTTTCCGACAGAAAACTGCGCAGAATAGGGCGTTGCACCAGGAAGTTCTTGGAGAAGAAAAGACTCTCTTCGGCAGATAATCGCTCAACCGCTTCGCGCAGGTCAGCTGAAACAGAGAGATAGGTATCAAGTTGGGTACGCAACAATTGGGTATAAAGAAGTTGTTTGCCATACTCCCAGTCGTAGAGCGCTTTCCCTTCGTCAATCCCTTCGTAGCACTGCAGTCGAACCAGCGGAAAATCCAGTGCAGAAGAGAGCGCCTTGGCCAGACCGGTCTTGCCGACACCGGGCGGCCCTTCGATCAGGATCGGTTTCTCCATTCGTAGAGCAAGAAAGACAGCGGTGGCAATGGCGTCATCGGCAATGTAGCCGCCACTGCGGAGAAAATCTTTGATTCCTTGTTCAGTAATCATTATAGCCTCGCATTGTTTCGTTAAGATAATTGCCCGGTGGCGGCTTACAACAGTAGAATAATTCGTGTACACCGCCAAGCGCGCACTTTTAAGTAAAGATTGAAAAGAGAGACAAGGCTCCCGGCGTTGTCTCTCTTTGCAATCTTTGCGCCTTTATGAGCACCTTGCTGAGTTACTCAATAAAAAAGCCGCTGGCGCCCGGTGAGGGGCATCTTCCCTTCGGGACCAGCGGCATAACATAACATCGGCACACACTGCGTTATATTACATATCTAATTACATGCACTGATGGAAGATGCCGATCATATCCTGCAGGCTCGTATCGGTAGGATTGCCTTCGGTACAGATATCGTTCACGGAGAAACGTGACAGACCTTCGACGTCTTTTTCAAGCAGACCAAGATCCGTGAAGGTCTTGGTGATGCCCAGATCGTTTTTCAGCTCGTCCACAGCCTGAATGAATGCACGGCCTGCTTCCATATCGGACATTCCGCATACGTTAATGCCGGCAGCCTGTGCCATCATCTTGAAGCGCTCAGGGCAAGCAGGAAGATTGAAGGTCATGACAGGGCCGAGGCCGATGGCGTTGCAGAGACCGTGAGGAGCATCGTACATGCCTCCCAGAGCGTGAGCCATACTGTGAATCAGGCCAAGACCGGCACTGTTGAAGCTGTAAGCAGCTGCCATTTCAGCCCAAACCATAGCTTCGATAGCTTTATCGTTGTTTCTGTTCATTGCCGACTGACGCAGGTTGCCGAAGATCAGGGAAATTGCGCTCAGACCGGGACCATAGGCGGATACAACACCCAGACGGGAAGTGATTGCTTCAACGCCGTGTGCAAGTGCGTCCATACCGGTGTAGCCGGCCAGGTCGCACGGCATGCAAGCATGGATCAACGGGTCATTGATGGATTTGCTTGGTGTACAGTTCGGATCGAAGAGAGCCATTTTGTACATTTTGTCGGTGTGGTTGATGATCGAGAAACAGGAGACTTCGGAGCCCGTTCCTGATGTGGTGTTGATGGCGAGCTGCGGGATCGTATTCTTTTTGGTTGCTTTGAAAGCGCCTTCAAAGGTACGCACATCCTGGCCGTCATGGCTGTGAACAAGCTTGATGGCTTTGCAGCAATCGTGTGAACTACCGCCGCCGAGGCTGATCAGGCCGTCGAATCCGCCGGAGGCCAGAACCTTGGCACCAGCCATAACTTCGTGATCCTTCGGGTTAGGCGTTACTTTATCAAACACTTGGGAAGCAACCCCGGCAGCCTTCAGCACGCCCTGGATTGTCTCAACAATACCGGTTCCACGAAGACCAGTGGTCACTATCAGGGCATTCGTCATACCAAGAGCCTTGGCATCATTGCCAACCATGGTATGCGCGCCCCAGCCAACATTGACGGAAGGATATGCGTGCATCATCTTGATAGGGTATTCCAGTCTTTCGTTCTTGAGGGTGCGTTTGACGTCTTTGTTGTGTGACATGGGTACTTCCTCCTTTAGGGTGTGTGGTGCATTAATTGGGTGCTGCATAAAATTCACATCGTTGCTGCCGTCAACCATGCTGCGTACTGCACTTTTACCGTCCACCTCCTATAACTTTGTTTTTCGGGTTCTCTTCAGCACTCAAAAAAGAACCTGTTTACCGTTCGTAACGGGTCAGAATGTCTGTGTGCTTTTCTCTTTAGCAAACAGAGTGCCAATATTTTAATTTCTTATATTACAAATAGTTATGGTGCTATTGTGGAATATGTAAAAAACGTGGGCCGGAGTGGGGGGGGTGATATGAAACGATTTTCTATAATTTTGTAGTCAAACGGTACTTTTGGGGATAGGTATTTTATCCACAGTGGGTATTTCTACCACAAAGCACTGTCGGTTCGGCGGATTGCTGCTACCGGGAAGAATAAACGGTACGGCGGACTTCACAGCGGTCATCCGGGGCCAGCAGGTCACCGAAGGCACCCCAGGCCCGCCCCATGCAGCCGCCGGCACAGATGAGCTTTCCAGGGCAGTCGCGGCACACGGCGAGCTCTCCACGGTCGCAACTGAGCTGTAGTAATGATGTCCAGAGTGGTACACCCTCGGCAAGGGCAGCCGCCAAGCCTTTTGTGTACACATCACCAACGGAAGAGGCATCTCTGTGGCAGAGCAGACAGGGGTAGAGTGTGCCGAGTGCGCTGATATAGGGGTTTTCGACAAAAGTACAGCATTCGGCTCGCTGCTCTGTTGCGTCCTGCCACTCCAGCACGGCCACGTTACCGATTTTCTGGTAGAGCTCCCTGAAACGTTCGTCTGTTTCGTAGTGATCCCTTAGACGCTGGTATTGGACAAGGGAAGGGGGAAAGACAGAATTCGCAGCGGCGGCGCGCCCCGATCTGAGCACGGTCCCGCTGGTTACCGATCTGATGCCGAAATTGTCTGCCAATGCGAGCAGTGAAGGTAGTTCCTCCAGGTTGAGGGCGGTTTCGGTAAAATGAATACTGATGCGCTCTGCAAGTCCGGCATTTATGAGCCGCCCGATCCCCTTGATGGTTCCCTCAAAAGCTCCCGTACCGCGCAGGGCATCATGGGTTTCGGCCCTTGAACCATCAAGGCTGACTTCAATGGAGAGCTCTACACCATCTATTTCCCGCAGCGCTGTAACATGGGAATCGTTCAGCAGCATCGCGTTGGTCTGAAGTGCGATTGTGCGAAAGCCCTTCTGACGGGCATGCCGCATGACGTCGAGACATCCGGGATGACAGAGCGGCTCTCCCCCGCTAATCCGGATTCCGGCAACTCCCAGAGTGGCACTTTCGTCGAGCAGGCTGATTATATACGGAAGCGGTACATCGGGAGCAGGGCGATCGCCGCCGGCTTCGACAAGGCAGTGCGCACAGGTCAGGTTGCAGAAGCCGGTGATCGCCAGTGTCAGGGTATTCGGCGGGCGAACAGATGGGGTTGTTATCAGGGAATTCATGGATGACGGCCGGAGTTTATGTGGATATATGCCACACTGCTGATTATTGCTACATCGGCGGCGCCTGTTAGCGAACGATAGTGTGGAATAATGCGCCAGGTGCCGTTGCTGAGACGCCAGGCGGCGCCAGATTCAGAGAATCTCCCGCTGCCACCACTCCCCCCTGCAGCACCCTGGCAAAGATCCCCTCCTTTGGCATGACGCAGTCACCGGCCTGATAGAAGATGGCGCAGCGGGTGTGACACTCCTTGCCGATCTGGGTTACTTCGAGCAGAGCGGGGCCGAGCGTGAAGCGGGTGCCGATCGGCAGATTAACCAGCTCGATCCCGCTGGTGGTGATATTTTCGGCGAAATCTCCCGCGCTGACATCCAGTCCCATGTTTCGCATCTTGTCAATGCTTTCCTGGGCCAGCAGACTGACCTGGCGGTGCCAGTCCCCCGCGTGGGCATCCCCGGCGATCCCGTGTTCCGCAACGAGCTCCACCGAAGGAACAGGCGTTTTCCGTTCCCCTTTTTTCAGGCTGATGCAGACCGCCAGAACTGATGCTGACATGAACTACTCCTTTCGCTGATTGCGTCCTAGCCGCCGATTGAGGCCATGCTGAACGCCTGATGGCTGCAGTCGTCTGAACTCAACTGGTGGCGATCAGGCTTGCATGCTACCAGGGTTTCCAGGTCACGCAACAGCAGCTCGTCAGTGGTACTGCTCAAAGCCGGTCGCAGATCGATCTGAGAATCGGCGAAGAGGCACCCCCGGGCCATGCCGGAGGCGGTGACCCTCACCCGGTTGCAGTTAGAACAGAAATGATGGGAAAGCGGGGTAATCACGCCGACCGTACCGGGGGCACCCGGAATGCGGAAGTTTCGCGACGGGCCGGCCAGCTGAGCCTGTTCCAGCGGAATCAGCGTGAAACGTTCGGCCAGCCTGGCCAGAATCTCGGTACCGGGGACCACCAGGCGCTGCCACCCCTCTTCGCGGATGGCCGGCATATACTCGATGAAGCGTACCGCCGTATCTGAACTAGTCGCCAGAGCGGCAAAGTCGTATATCTCATTGTCATTGATGCCACGCATGACAACCATGTTGAGCTTGAGTGGAAAGCCGCAGGCCCGGGCCGCCTCAATACCGGCCAGAACCTGCGATAACCCGCTGCAGCGGGAGATGCGTACGAAGGTCTGCGAATCGAGAGAATCCAGGCTGATATTAAGCCGCTGAACGCCCGCTGCGAGCAGGTCGGCGGCCATCCGCTCCAGCAGCACCCCGTTGGTGGTCAGCACCAGCTGATCCAGTCCTTGTATGTCGGCAAGCTGCTGCAGAAAGGGGATGATCCCTTTACGGACCAGGGGTTCGCCGCCGGTAATGCGGATTTTTCTGATACCGATGCCCACCGCGGCACGGGCAATCCGCAGCAGTTCTTCGTAGCGCAGAATATCGCCATGCCCTATTTTATCTACTCCACCGGCCGGCATGCAGTACATGCAGCGCAGATTGCAGCGGTCGGTGACCGAGAGTCGGAGATAATTTATGATTCTGCCGGTTGTGTCTGTAAGTTCTGCATTCATTGTCAGACGTCCAGACCATAGCGTTCAAGTTTCGTGTAAAGAGTTTTACGGTCGATTTCAAGCAGCTTTGCCGCCCGGCTTTTGTTGTGCTCGACCAGCTCAAGAACCCGTCTGATATGTTCACGCTCCACGACCCAGAGTGGGTCGGCGGAAAAGGGGGAACCGTCGCTGACAGTCACAGACGCGGCAGGCGAGTATGTTACTTTCGGTGGTGTGAACGGGAACAGATCAGGGGATATGATCGGTTCATTGGCCAGGATGCAGGCCCGCCGGATCGTGTTGCGCAATTCTCTGACATTGCCGGGCCACTGGTACGTACAGAGTGACGACATGGCCTCGTCGGTTATTTCCCACTCCCGGTGGTCGTTCTCGTTGCACTGGCGGATGAAGAACCAGGCCAGCGGGATTATATCCTCCATGCGCTGACGCAGCGGCGGCACCGGGATCGGCAGCAGGTTGATGCGGTGGTACAGGTCCTCGCGGAAATCCCCCCGTGCGACGCAGTCGGCCAGAACCTTGTTGGAGGCAAAGACAAAGCGGACGTTGACGCGGATGTCGTGATTGCCCCCCATACGGCGGAAGGTACTGGTTTCAAGAATCCGCAGCAGCTTGACCTGTACATCCAGCGGCATCTCCGAGATTTCATCCATGAAGAGCGTGCCGGTATCGGCCAGCTCGAAAAGTCCGGCCCTCCCCTTGTTGGCGCCGGTGAAGGCCCCCTGCATATGGCCGAAGAGCTCGCTCTCGGCGGTGTTGGCGTCGAACCTGCCGCAGTTGACCGTCACAAACGGCTTGTTCGAGCGGTGACTGGCGTCATGCACCGCCCGGGCTATCAGTTCCTTGCCGGTGCCGCTCTCGCCGGTTATCAGCACATGTTCGTCGGTGGCACCCCAGCGCTGAATCGTGGAAAGCACTTTCCGGATCGCCTGGCTGGTACCGATGATATGCTTGTTCTCGAAGCGTTTCATCTTGTGCTTCAAAGAGATATTCTCAATCCGCAGCAGGTTTTTCTCGCAGGCTTTGTCGATGCACATCTCCAGCTCTTCCAGCTTCACCGGTTTGGTCAGGTAGTCGTAAGCCCCTTGCCTGATGCATTCCACTGCGGTCTCGATCGTCCCGTGTCCGGTGAACATGATGATTTCCGGGATGGTCGATTCGGCACGCATCAGCTTGAGCGCCTCCACGCCGTCCATACCGGGCATGCGCACGTCCTGCAGCACCACGTTGAACACCTCTTCCCGGTAAGCGGCCAAACCTTCCTCTCCGCTGGCGGTGACCGTCACTTTGTAGCCGGAACGGGTCAGCTCCATCTGCAACAGCTCCCGCAGAGACTTGTCGTCCTCCACAATGAGCACTTTCGTATCGCTTCTGACTATTTCTGACATGCCGGCATCCTTATGGTGAATTGAGAGCCTTTTCCAACCTGGCTCTCCACGCTGATATCGCCACCGTGGCGTTTGATGATGTTGTAGGTGAGCGCCAGTCCGAGACCGAGACCCTGGCCGACCTCCTTGGTCGTGAAGAACGGATCCCAGATCTGGTCGATGACATCCCGCGAGATACCGCAGCCGGTATCCCTGATCTGGCAGAGGACTGTTGCCCGGTCGTCACAGCTGGTAACTATTTCAACCGTGCCAGAACCTTCTATCGCCTGGTGGGCGTTCATCAGCAGATTCATGAATACCTGACGCAGACCTGATGGATCGCCGGTCACGGCCGGGAGATTGTTCTGCAGATCAGTACAGACCTCCACCCGCTCGTAACGGGATTTGTGACGTACCAGTTCAAGAACTTCGGTCAGCACGGCGTTCACATCGACGGTGCTGACCGAACCATCCGACTTACGGCTGAACGAGAGCAGACTGTCGATGATTCCCTTGCAGCGGTACGACTCGCGGATGATCACCTGCAGGTATTTGGGGAACACGTCGAGGCGCGGATCGTCAGTCAGTGAAGCCTCGTCGTTGAAACGCCGCAACAGCGCCTCGGCATAGCCCGCCACCGACGAAAGCGGATTGTTGATTTCATGGGCCACCCCGGCCGCCAGCACGCCGACGCTGGACAGTTTCTCGGCCTGCATCAGCTGCAGCTCCTGGAGCCGTTTGTCGGTCATGTCACGCAGGAAAACGAGGGCGCGGTTGCTTTCACCCAGGCTATCCTCGATTGGTGTAGCAGTGACATCGAAATAGCGGACCTTCCCCTTCTCGCGGGTCGAGGTGAAGGTCAGTATCGTCCTCTCCCCTTTTAAAGCTCGTTCCACCGGGCAATCCAGAGGAGCCGACTCCGTACCGGGATGAAAAAGCTCGCAACATGAACTTCCCGGAAGAGTTTCCTGTGGAAAAAACTGGGGGCAGATGTGATTGCGGTGCTGCACAATTCCTTTGCGATCATACACCACGATTCCGTCACTGATCGAATCGAAAACCGCCTGCAGCTCGCTGCTCTTGCTGCGCAGGCCGAGATTGGCCGCCTCCAGTTCTTGAATCTTCTGTTTAACCTCGGCATAGAAGCCGATTTTTGAGCTGTTGAGCCCCAGCAGGCTTTCAAGGGAGGACTCGTCCATTCTGGTTCGGACGGCAGGTTTGAGCATCAGTAAGCCCTCTCCAGAATACGCAGCAGGTCATCCTCGTCGGCTTCTCGCGGTGACGTGACGATGCAGACATCCTTAAGCGCCCGACGGGCCAGGTCAGGCAGATCCTTTCGCAGCACGCCGATGCTGCGCAGGCTGCGCGGCGCACCGCTGGCCTCCAGCAGCAGATCAAGAGTTTCTTGAATTTTTTCACCGGCGCCGCTGATATCGCCGCTGGAACGATGGCCGAGCCCCCAGGCAAGCTCCTGAAGTTTGTCGGTCACCACCGGAATATCATAACGAATCACCTCCGGCAGCAGGATGGCATTAATGCTGCCATGATTGGCGTCGTACAACCCGCCGATGGGGTGAGCCAGGGCGTGGACGATGCCGAGCATGGAGTTTGAAAAAGCCATGCCGGCGTGCAGGCTGGCCCGGGCCAGGTTTTCCAGATCCTCCTGCTTCCGTTCGTGGACAGCGGGAGCCAGGCTTTCGGTTAATAGACGCAGCGCCTTGATTGCGTGGACATCGGTCAACGTTGTCGAGGCGATCGAAAAGAACGCTTCCAGAGCATGACTAAGCGCATCCGTGGCGGTCGTGCCGACAAATTCGTCCGGCAGGGTAGCCAGCGTGTCCGGGTCGGTCAGGCTGATGTCGGGCGCGATGCAGCGGCTCATGACGGTGATTTTGCAACGGTTGGCACTATCGGTGATGATAGCGAACTGGGAAACGTCCGAGCCGGTGCCGCAAGTAGTCGGGCAGAGAACCAGCGGCGGCAGTGGGTGGACAATCCGGTCCGGTCCGGCAAAATCCTGTATCCGGCCGCCGTTAGCCGCCAGAATTGCGATCGCCTTGGCGGCGTCCATGCTGCTTCCGCCACCCAGCCCGACGATCACATCGGCGCCGTGGCGCAGGTACTCCTTGACCCCGCTCTCTATCTCGTGATCTTTCGGGTTGGGGGTTATACCGTCAAAATAAACAAACTCAAGTCCCGCTTCAAGCAGGCTCTTCATCGCCTGATCAACCCAGCCGGCATGAAAAAGTCCCTTGTCGCTGACCAAAAAAATTTTCCGGCCGCCGAGCCTGCGGGCGCACAAGCCAACCTGCCCCAGCATGCCACGCCCGAAAACGATCTCCGGCACCTCGAATTTGTAGTTGTGCAATGTGTGACTGCTTGATCGTTCCATCGGCAACCTGCTTTTGCAGAAGCATTAAGTAATTCCTGTGCGGCTGGATGCCCATCAGTTCGTTCCGCCGCAGGACTCAACCGTTATAAGCAATGGCCGTGCCTAATTACGGTTTTTCAGAATCATGAGTCAAGTGTGGTACGGAATCGTTTTTTCTCCGCTGTAATGCGTTTGCCAGCGAGGCGTTTTTCCTTGTCACGCTTAGGCACCCGGGTGGCGATCCGTTTTTTTGCCGTGCGTTCACGCCGCTCAAGCACCATCCGCAACCGTTCCATGGCCGCCTCGCGGTTCTGAAACTGGGAGCGATGTTCTGAGGCCTGGGCGACAATCCCGGTCGGCAGGTGCCTGATGCGAACTGCCGAGTCGGTGGTGTTGCGATGCTGTCCCCCCGGGCCTGACGCACGGTAGAATTCAACTTTGATATCCTGGTCACGGATCTCGATCACGATGTCGCTCTCCTGGAGACGTTTCCCGAATTGAAGAGATCCCCCTGAGAAGTCCCCCGCTGTCGCAATTCAGCGTCGATAGCGTTAAGCACCTCGAACTTCTTCAGCGACCACAACGGCGCCACCAGATTGTCGTGCCCGCCGTCGCCGGTCAGGCGATGGATCAGGATCTGCGGATCGAGCCGTTCGAGGATGTCGCACACCACTCTTACGTAGTCGATTTTCTCAAGCAGCGGAACATCTCCCCGTTGATACATCGTAGCCAGAGCCGTCTCCTTCATGACATGCAGCAGGTGAAGTTTGACCCCCTCCACCCCCAGCCGGTTCAGTTCTTCAGTAGTCTCCAGCATCTGTTCACGCGTCTCCCCCGGCAGGCCGAGGATGATATGGGCACAGACATTGAGCCCCCGCTGCCGGGCCCTCAGGATTGCGTCAACGGAACAGGCATGGTCGTGGCAACGGTTGGCCAGCGACAGACTGCTGTCGTGGATGCTCTGCATGCCCAGCTCAAGCCAGAGATAGCTGCGCTGCGAAAATTCCTCCAGCAGGTCGAGAATTGCATCCGGCAGGCAGTCGGGGCGGGTGGCGATAATCAGCCCAACCACGTCGGGCACCGCCAGAGCTTCCTCATACAGCTGCTTCAACTGCTCGACCGGCGCGTAGGTGTTGGAATAGGCCTGAAAATAGGCGATGAAGCGTGAAGCCTTATACTTGCGCCACATGACCTGCTTGCCATCATCGATCTGCACCGCAACGGGCAGGCCGCGCAGAATGCCGTGGGAGCCGGATCCGTGGCCGCCGCAATAGATGCAGCCGGCGGTGTCGAGGGTGCCATCCCGGTTGGGGCAGGTCAGGCCGGCGTCGATCGAAATGCGCTGCACCTTGCAGCCGAAGTGCCGCTTCAGTTCGTCTGAAAATGCGTTGTAACGTTTCAAGCCGGGACCCGGCATGCAGTCGGAATTGAATTCTCGCACGGCACGTTGGTCTGGCAGAGACCGCAGCCGGTCTGGGGAGTGCCGTACTTTTCCGACAGTTTTGACGGTGCCGTGTCATAGACCAGTTCCCGGCAGATATTCTTGTCATGTCCCTCGCTGCTGATCGCTCCGACCGGACAGCGGGCGATACAGGCGCCGCAGCTGCCGTTGCGGTGGTACAGGCAGTTGCTGTGGTGGCTACCAGCGGTACGCGGAGTTGGCGGCAACCAGACATCGGTAATGACGCTGCCGCAGCGGTGGGCTATGCCGGCCGGAGTGATCAGGCCGTCGCTCAGGCTGAATGTGCCGAGGCCGGCGGTATATGCGGCGTGGCGCTCCGACCAGCTTGAGGCGATGCCGACCGGCGTCTCGCGGAATTCCTGCCACTGCGGCGAATACTGCGGTGCTACGGCCTGATGACCCTGTGTCTGCAACCATGCCACGATATGGCGACGCAGGTCGCCGTTGACCGTCTCGCCGTGGGTGCGGGTCAGGCACCACTCGCGGGAAGGGAGGTCGTTCTGCCGGCGGTTGCTTTCACGCACCGAGGCACTGACCGGCAGAATCCAGCTGATGACCGTGGCTGCGCCGGGGAGCAGTTCCTCCGGCAGCAGATGGAACTGCCCGATGATGTCCTTGTACTCACGGTAGAGCGGGTCATCGGCCGAAGAGAAGCCGACCAGCGGCTGTTCCAGGTAAGGGGAGTCGCTCTCCGGCAGGTGATTGCCCAGGTGGCCGGTCACAAAACGTGAGATTTCCTCGCGGAGGGCTGTTTCCATCAGTAGTACTCCTCTTCGTACTCAGGTATGGCGTCGAGAAAACCGGGGTGGCGCTCAGCCTCACGCATGGCTCGCTCTACATCCTCGATCAACCTTTGCCGGTCTTTCGGGTAGCTACCGGCCAGATTGAGGAAGTTTGAGACATGATTGGAACGGAGGATCGTGCGGGAAGGATTGAGATGCAGCAGCAGTTCCCGCGCCTCACACATCAGCTCGCGACGGCTGCACTGCACCAGAGTGCGGACAAAATCCTCGTTGTGGCGGTGAAACAGAGTCAGCAGCGAGAAGTACTCCGGATTGACCCGGTTGACCCAGGCAGCGGTGGTACGGGCATGCTCCAGGCTCCGCCCGCGCCCGGCCAGACCAAGGATGGCGGTTACCGACAGTTTCATGCCGGCCTTGCGGGCTATCAGGGCCAGATCGGCCATCCGCTCCGCTGTGAATCCTTTGCGGACGGACTCAAGAGTCGGATCGTCTCCCGATTCCAGCCCGAAATAGAGGATACGCAGCCGTTTTTCCCGCAATCGCACCAGATCGTCAGGGTTCTTGGTGGTCAGACTGTTGGGGGAGGCGTAGCTGGCTACCCGCGACAGGGCGGGGAACGTTGCTGCAAGTGCGTCAAGAATCGTCTCAAGCCCCTCTCGTGGGTAGACCAAAGCATCACCGTCAGCCAGAAACACCCGTTCAATGCGGGGGCGGTAGTGGTTCGGGATTTCGGCTATCTCGGCAAGAATTTCCTCCACCGGCCGGATGCGGAAGCGCTTTCCCTTGTACATACCGCAAAAAGCGCACTGGTTCTGTGAGCAGCCGATGGTGATCTGGAAGATCAGACTGCGGGCCTCGCTTGGTGGGCGGAATACCGGTTCAACGTAGTGTGGCATTGTCGTGCTCTCCGTTCGTCGCTGCCGCATTATTTATTCAGCGGTGGACGGTGGGTAAACGGGTGGGAAAGGTAGCGGTTATAGGGTTTCCTGCATTACGGAAGTACTACTCTCTTTCTGATTTCATCTGCTAGTGCTTGAGCTGCTGCAAGAGATTGTTCAGCTGTTTCTTTGGAATAATCAGTGGGCCAGTGAACCGGGTAGCGTGTCTCAATATACGCAGAGTTCAGTGTGATACAGTCCTCCTTGAGACTGGCAAGTGTTGGGTCATCTCCGGCACATACTTTTAGAAGGTTGACGAGATCGTGGATTTTACTAAACGGCAAACCTTTTGAAATAATGAATGTCTTGAGACATTTTTCTGCTGATTGATGGAAATGAAAGCAAATTTGCGCATAAAACTCGCTACCATCACGCAGGCTTGACTCTCCAAAATGAAGATCCTCTTCCGCCTTATTCAGCCACTCCCTGACAATTGATGGATCAACCATGTAAGACGATCCCTTCCCGAAATATATTTTCAAGAAAAGGATCGCCCAGGGAAAGGCGATCTTTTATCTCAGACGGCCGGTAAACGAGGTAATCTACTGGCAAATCCGTATCCATCATCCTGTAAAGCTGCCGAATGCGCTCTGCGCCGGTAAAAGGCACATCATCTTTTATCACAAGCAGATCAACATCGTTAACCTCAGCAGAATTACGTACAGATGAACCAAATAAAATAATTTGCTCAGCAGAATAGTCGTTAGCTAACTGATTTTTTAATTTATCTATTTGTAATTCAAGATCAGCACGAATCATACAATAACCTCCTGAGGCAGCGGTTAAGGGAGAGTAACATTGAAGGATACCGAAGTCAACGTGACGGTTATCAGTCTTTCTCTGCGGGTGTCGGTGGTAATCGGCGGTTACCAGAAGTCACATAATAGTCCTTTAGGTGCTCCCCAGTAAACCGATAAGCTTAGTAAAGAACGAAATCGGAGTACTTGGAGGATACCTATATGGCAGTATCAGAAGTATCAGGAACCACAGCTTATACACCGCCACCACAGCTTAAACCTCAGCAACAGGCGAAGCCTCAGCAAAAGGCTCCTTCTGCGGATGTGGTGGCTATATCGAAACAAGCCCAGCAGTTGGCAAGTGACGGTGACTCTCAAGCTCAGGAACTTAAGGAAAGTGGTGCCGAGAAGGCATCGGAAGCATTACGCAAAAAAGCTTAAACATTAT
>JBAXVE010000044.1:0-26935 GCA_037129245.1 Desulfuromonadales bacterium | reverse complement strand
TGGTGGACCGTCCTGAGCAGATCCCGCTCACGGGCGAGCACGCTCTTTTTTCCCTCGGAGGTGGTCAGACGAGGCTGCCCCTGAAGATCATAAATCAACCCGAAACGCTCCGCTGCTCCGGCATAACCGGTTGACAGACAGAAGATCACCAGCAAACAAAACGCAGCCGTGCTACATGGTGTAAAGTTCGGTCTCATTGTCAGTCCCCCTGATTTGGACGATTTCGTGAAACAGCGGTACGCCGCGATCCCCCAGCTGCTGAATCTGTTCGGCCACCTGACGACTGAACAGAATCTGCGGGGCCCCCGGTTCCTTGGTGCGCTCCTGAATGCGTGAAGCCATGTTAACAGGATCGCCGATGATGGTAAAGTCCATTTTCTGTTTGCTGCCGATTGTTCCCATTGCAACGGTTCCACTGTGAATGCCGATGCCGACCCGCACCTGCCACTCACCGATCAGCCGGGAAAAATCCTGATCCCCGTTCAGTTCGGCCACGGCCTGCAGCATGCCGTGGGCTGATTGCACTGCCTGGTCGGCGTGGTCATCACCAGTACAGAAGAAAGCCAGCACGCCGTCGCCAAGGAACTTGTTGACGAAACCGCCGTGCGCCTTGACAACACCGGTGATCCGGTCAAAGAGGATGTTAAGAAACTGTACAATCTCCATCGCGGTTATCGTCCGCGAGAGGCGTGTAAAGTCGCGTACGTCAAGAAACAGGACGCTCATCTCACGATATTCGCCCTCAAGCCGTCCTGCCGTCACCAGCGCGTCGAGAACATCGGTGTCGACATAATAGCCGAAGGTGCGCTTCAATTCCCGGCGCTGCCGTTCAACTACCGTGTAGCGATAGCTGTAGACCGAACCAAAAGTCAGGGCGATTCCGCCGCAGACCGGGATGAACTGCAGATACCATCCGTTCCGGTACGACAGCAGCAGAGCAGCGGCTGCCGCCGTTATCAGTAGTGACGCCGCACCGGCACCACTGCCGAGGGTAAACTTCTCTCCTAGGAGAGCGGTTGCATAACAGCAGACCAGGGCCAAAAGGTAAACCAGCGACAATGGGGCCGGGCGCATCGGCAGCCCGCCGAGCAGGTTTTCGACAATGGTTGCGTGGATGTTGACGCCGTTGATCATGCCCAGCGGGGTTGCGTGAAGATCGTCATGGGAACCCGCCGAGCCGAGTATGACCAGCTTGCCGCTGAATTTTTCCGGAGGGATTTTATTGGTCAGTACGTCGTTGAAGTCGTACTGCGGTATGCCGCCTGCCAGAGAGAAATCAATCAGCGCCCGTGACAGGGGCGCTGAATGTCCGGTCATGAGCTGGTACGCGCTCATGGCGAATGACTGGTCCGGCAGGTTCTGCTGTCCCGGTTCCGTCAGCCAGGCTGAACGAACCACCTGGTCGCGGTCCTTGAGCAAGCGCACCGAAGAGGGCTTGATCGCAGGGGTGTGGGAGATGAGGAAATAGTAGAAGGGGAGTATGGTGCCGCTGATGCCCTGCACCACGGCCGTTTCCCGGGAGACTTCGATCAGGGGTGAGAGCAGTGAGCGGTCTGCTTCCTCCCCTATTTCGGTGAGTATGCCTGCATGCCTTGAATGTGCCAAAGCCGAGCCCAGCGTGTCTCCCAGCGAATGGACCGGAATGATGTCGAGGGCGATCACTTTCGCCTTCCAGTTCCCCATCATCCCGATAAAACGCCCGATGTCCGGATAATACGCCAGAATCGGCTTGTCCTTCATCTGTTTCTTTTCATCGATGGTGACCAGCACCACGTTGCCGGAAGCGGACGGGGCTGAGCGGGGGAGGGTGGCTGCAAGCCGGGCGGCACGGTCGTAGAGCCGCATTTCAGCCGGCTGCCATACCTGCTCGGTCAGCCGTATGAAGGTGACAACCAGAATGCTGATGATGAGCGCGTGAACGAATCGAGTCATGAATTCCGGCACTCCCTGCCGTGCAGTATGTTCAGCTCATTGCGGTCGTCCTGAACAAATTCCCGCCACCAGTCCGTGAAGCAGCGTATAGGGGTGCCCCCCCGATTTTGAGGCGACATCGCAGGAATAAAGCTCTGAGAACATTGTGTGCAGTTCGCTTCGCGTGAAATTGCGGGCCTGCTGCAGGATATCTCCGACAAAAAAAGGGTGTATACCCAGCTCCTTGCCGATGGCGGGCGCCGCTTTTTTCTGGTCAAGGAGTTCTCTGACCCGCCAGAGCTGGCGGAAGTGCCGCGCCAGGGCTCCGATCAGCATGGGTGCTTCTTCGCCATGCAGAAAAAGGGCGTCCAGGCTTTTCAGTGATCCGGACAGGTCACGCAGGCCGATGAATTTGGCCAGCTCAAAAGCCGTGAATGCCTTGCTGCTGCTGGCAACAGTGCGGACATCTTCGACGGTGATGCGGGGTGCCGGGCCGGCATACAGAACCAGCTTCTCAATTTGCGATACCAGCTCTTGCAGGCTGTTGCCGATCAGTGCTGCCAAAAGCTCTGCCGCAGCGGCGTCAATCGGTTTCCCCTGTACGGCGGCCTCGTGTTTTATGAAGCCGGGCAGCTTGTCGTCGTACAGCCGTTTGAACTCAACCAGCACTCCATGTTTTTTGAGTTCGGCGAAGAATTTTTTCCGCAGGTCTATTTTTACCCCGGTCATCAGCAGGCAGCAGCTGTCGCACGGCTCTACGATGTACCGCACCAGGTTTTCCAGGGAATCTGCTTTAAGCAGTTCCGCCCGTTTGACCAGCACCACTCTCCGTTCGGCAAACATCGGCAGAGTTCTGGCTGTGTCGGCAATGTCGATGCCGTTCGATTCGTTGCCGTAATAAACGTTAAAATTGAAGTCCTTGAGCGAGGGGTCGAGAGCACGTTCCAGCAGGCGTCCTGCGGCTCGTTCCACCAGGAACGATTCCTCACCGTAAAGAAAGCAGACCGGCGGAAGCGCGCCTGCCGTAATAGACGACTCAAATTCCTGGGGGGACATGATCAATAGGAGTGCTCCATGGTTGAAGCAAGTTTCCGGGCTATGATCCGGGCGGCACCCTCAAAGGCCTGTTCTTCGGCATTGCGCTGCAGGGCAAGGTCCGAGTTGGCCGGAAATTCCTTTGATCCCGACAGTGCACCCTTCCAGAATGGTGTCGTCTCACCTTTTCGATAGATTGCAAGCTCGGCGGCTGCCTGCAGACTGAAGGCTCTGACCCGGTCGGCGGCGTTGTAGGATACGGCTCTGCTGCCATACGAGACAAGTTTTCCTTTTACTGTTACATCGGCCGCTGCCTCATTCTCGGCTGGCACCAGCCCCCGCAGGGCGTGGAATTCGTCATACAGCGCCCGCCGCAGTACCGTTTGGGCGGTGGGGCTGATGCTTTCATTGCCGATGAACGGCACCCACAGCGTCCGGCCGGCAGTCATGTTCTGCTGTGATGAACCGCTGAGTCTGTAGGCGCAGCCGGTCAGCGACCAGATGGCACAGACGCAGAACAGGATGGAGATGATACGCGTAAGCGACATGATCCTAACCCGCCACGATATTAACGAGTTTTCCCTGGACACAGATCACCTTGCGAATGGTCTGCCCTTCCAGAAACGAGCGTACTTTCTCATCGGCCAGGGCTGCTGATTTAAGCTCTTCCTCGCCAGTACCGGCAGCAACGGTAATTTTTGAACGGAGTTTGCCGTTGACCTGCACGACCATCACGACCTCTTCATCCACGGTTGCACTGCGGTCGTATTCCGGCCAGGTGGTGCCCGACAGCGGCACGGTATGCCCCATACGGCTCCAAAGTTCCTCGGTAATATGGGGGACGAAAGGGGCCATCAGCAGAACGACGCTCTCCAGGGCCTCCTTCATGACAGCTGCAAAATTGGGGGATGACGCTTCGGCCGGCTGCAGTGTGTTCAGCAGTTCCATGACAGCAGCTATGGCGGTATTGAAGTGAAAGCGGTCCTCCACGTCCTCGGTAACTTTGCGGATGGTTTTGTGAACGGCCCGGCGCAGTGAGCGTTCGTCGGCAGACAGGGCTGAAACGTCAACTGCGCCGGCGCCCTTGATCAGGTCGAGTCGATCGTGAACCAGTTTCCAAATCCGGTTCAGAAAGCGGAACGATCCTTCGACCCCCTGGTCATTCCAGTCCAGATCCTTTTCAGGTGGTGCCGCGAAAAGAGAGAACAGGCGGGCCGTATCGGCGCCGTACTTTGTGATCAGGGCGTCGGGATCGACAACGTTCCCTTTTGATTTACTCATCTTGGCGCCGTCTTTGATCACCATCCCCTGGGTCAGCAGGTTGGTAAAGGGTTCGTCGGCCGTTATGTAGCCGAGGTCACGCAGCACCTTGGTGAAGAAGCGGGCATACAGCAGATGCAGTACTGCGTGTTCAATGCCGCCGATGTACTGGTCCACCGACATCCAGTAGTCCACCCGTGAACGGTCGAGGATGCCGTCGGTGAAATCGGGGCAGCAATAGCGCAGGAAATACCAGGACGACTGGACGAATGTATCCATCGTATCGGTTTCGCGGCGGGCGGCAATGCCGCAGATCGGACAGCTGCAGGTGACAAAGGATTCCATCTGCGCCAGGGGGCTTCCCCCCTCACCGGTAAAGGCAACGTCGCGGGGGAGCACAACCGGCAGATCCTTTTCAGGGACGGGGACGACACCGCAGACATCACAGTAGATCACCGGGATCGGGTTGCCCCAGTAGCGCTGGCGTGATATGCCCCAGTCGCGGAGACGGAAGTTCACCGTTTTCGTTCCCTGCCCCGCGGACTGCAAGTGGTCGGCGATCGCTTCTTTAGCGTTCTCACTCGGCATGCCGTCAAATTGTCCGGAATTGACCATGATGCCGGCATCAGTGAAGGCCTGCTGCATTGTTTCCGCATCGAGCGATTCCCCAACCGGATTAATTACCACTCTGAGCGGCAGATCATATTTTCTGGCGAATTCGAAATCGCGCTGATCGTGGGTCGGTACCGCCATGACGGCGCCGGTGCCGTAGTCCATCAGGACAAAATTTGCCAGGAACACCGGCATTCTGGCGCCGGTCAGCGGATTTAGGCAGTATGATCCGGTGAATACCCCTTCTTTCTCAAAATCCTCTGCTGTCCGTTTGATACGGTCGGTTTTCCTGATTTTATCGATAAATGCGGTGACAGCCTCACGCCGGTCGGGGGTGGTCAATTCCAGGGCGCGGGGATGCTCGGGCGCCAGCGACATGAAGGTCGCCCCGAAGACGGTATCCTGCCGGGTAGTGAACACGCGCAGGGGGGCGGAGCCGTTTTCAAGGGGGAAGTCGATTTCGCAGCCGAAACTTTTACCGATCCAGTTGCGCTGCATGACCAGGACGCGCTCGGGCCATCCGGGCAGTTTATTGGTGTTATCAAGCAGCTCTTCGGCATAATCGGTAATCCGGAAAAACCACTGATCAAGCTCTTTCAGGCTCACCTCGCTGTCACAGCGCCAGCAGCCGCCATCCTCCACCTGCTCGTTTGCAAGCACCGTCTCGCATTTCGGACACCAGTTGACATACGAGGTTTTTTTGTAGGCCAGACCTTTGGAAAACATCTCCAGAAAAATTTTCTGCTCCCAACGGTAATATTCAACGTCGCAGGTCGCAAGTTCCCGGTCCCAGTCGTAGGAGAGTCCCATTTTCCTGAGTTGGCTGCGCATGTAGGCGATGTTGTCGTAGGTCCAGACCGCCGGATGACTGTTGTTCTGGATGGCGGCATTTTCCGCCGGCATGCCGAAAGCATCCCATCCCATCGGGTGCATGACATTGAAGCCGCGCATTCTTTTGAAACGTCCGACCACATCTCCGATGGAATAATTACGGACATGGCCCATATGGATACGCCCTGACGGGTAGGGAAACATCTCAAGGAGGTAATATTTCGGTTTGCCTTTATCTTCGGATACTTTGAAGGTTTTCCCGGTTTCCCAGGCCTGTTGCCATTTGAGTTCAACATCTTTTGGATTGTACTTGTGCTCCACGGTCTATTCCTTTCTAAGTACCGGTAATTCCGGCAGGTGTAACTTCAGCGCATCTGCTGTGGGCGCCAGTCCTGATCCTTCAGGTGACAGCGCTCGCAGGAGGCGGGATCCTTGACACTGAAAGCCATGCTGAAGCCATGGCAGGTTCCGCAGAACTTGCCCTGATCCATTTCTTTCATGACCCAGCGTTTGGCGGAGTTGCCCGACGGCACAGCTCCATAGTGGCAGTCACCACAGCCGTATCCCCTGTCAATGTGAACTTTGTGGGCAAATTCCACGTTTCCCGTTGCTGCGGACAGCTCGTAGCGTATGGTTGGCAGATTGCCGGGGTGGCATTTCTGGCAGTTCCCTTTGACGCTGAAAGCGCTCTTATCGTCATGGCAGGTACCGCATGAGGAGCCCTGCTCCATCTGGGTCATGCTGTAATGTTTATTTCTATTCCGCGGGGCGGGAGCATAGAGACCCGGGTGGCAGTCCTTGCAGCTGTAGGCTGCGGTGTGAACGGTGTGACTGAATACGGCTGAGCCGGGGCGGAAGTTTATCTGCTTGACCAGATGACATTTCTGACAATCGTTTTTGACGCCGAATACGGTTTTACCATCGTGGCAGGTGCCGCACGACGCTCCTTTTTCCATATCCGCCATGTTGTATCGTTTGCTCCCCTTGCCGGCAATAAATAGCGAGTTGTGGCAATCCGTGCAGGAATAGGCCGCCGTATGCTTCGAGTGAGGGAACGTGGTCGCTCCGGTCTCTTTGGGGGTGAACACAACGTTGACGGTTGATTTATGGCATTTGTTGCAGTCCCCCTTGGCGCTGAATACCGTCGAACCGTCATGGCAGGCGCCGCACGAAGCCCCCTTTTCCATTTCGGCCATGCTGACCCGCCTGTTACCGGGGCCGGCAATGAAAAGCTGGTTATGGCAGTCGCTGCAGGAATAAGCCGCAATATGCCGGTCGTGACTGAAACGGGCATCGTCAGAGAACAGGACATCTTTAATCGGGTGGCATTTACTGCAGCTTTTCACGCTGAAGGCGGTTTTTCCGTCATGGCAGGCGCCGCACGACCCTCCCTTGTCCATTTCGGCCATGCTGTAGCGTTTCACGGCGACTCCGGTTGCGATGATGGCATTGTGGCAGTCGCCGCAGCTGAATTTTGTTTTGTGCTTCAGGTGGCTGAATTGAACGGTGCCGGCATTTTTTATGGTGAACACCTTTTCGGGTGGAGTTTCCAGGTGGCATTTCTGGCATTCACCCTTAACCGAAAAGGCGGTTTTTCCGTCATGGCAGGTACCGCAGGATGTTCCCTTCTCCATTTCAGGCATGGTATAGCGGATACTGCGCGGACCTCCGACAAAAATGGCGCTGTGGCAGTCATTGCACTTGAACATGGCGGTGTGCACATCATGGCTGAACATGGCCTTGAAAGCCTTGAACTGGATCTCTTTTACGCTTTTGTGACACTTCTGGCAGTCACCCTTGACTGAGAAGGCCGACTTCCCGTCATGGCAGGCACCGCACGACTTTCCTTTTTCCATATCAAGCATGGAGTAACTGACCCGATTGGGACCAGCTATGAAAATTTTGTTGTGGCAGTCGGAGCAGGAAAATGACATCTCCAGATGGGCTTTGTGGCTGAACACCGAGCCGCCGGCCAGAGGAATTTCAGCTACCGTGTGGCACTTGACGCAATCACCCTTCACTGAAAAGCCGGTTTTCCCGTCGTGACAGGTACCGCAGGAGGCTCCTTGTGTCATCTGAAGCATGGAAACGTGCGGATTAGTCTTGTCGGTTCTGAAAATTCCGCTATGGCAATCACCGCAGCTGTACATACCAAGATGCTTACTGTGACTGAACTCCAGGGTTCCGAAGTTGGGGATCTGAATTGGTACGGTGTCAATCGGATGGCAGGCGGTGCAGCGGGAGAGCTGGGTGGCTGCAGGGTTTTCCTTGTTGTGGCATGCCCCGCACGACTTTCCCTTTTCCATGTCAGCCATGGTGGCGGTTTGATTGAGTTTGCGGGAGATATGAAAAATTGAATTGTGGCATGCAGAGCAGTTGCTGTTGAGGCTGCGCAGGTGCTTATCGTGCTCAAAGGGGACATTCCCTGCGTTCTTGGTGGTGAAGTAGATTGTCCGATTTATATCATCTGCACGCAGGGTAACCGGAACGGCAATCAACGCCATTAAAATTATCATTGACTTCAGAAAACTCATACCTGGTGCCTTTCCCTGAAAACGTATTCAACTAACGCCGAAAAACTGCTATTGCCGGGGCATCACAGAAATCCGCCCTGTACCATGATTTCCCGTGCTATTCGTGAAAGCGGAATGGTACGGTCCACGACACCGGTTGCCACCGCTTCACGCGGCATTCCGTAGACGACGGCGCTCTCCTCGGATTCGGCTATGACATACCCGCCATGCCCCTTGACAGCCCGCACCCCCTTGCTGCCGTCATTGCCCATGCCGGTCAGAATGATGGCAGCCATCCGCTTGCGGTAGATACCGGCACACGATTCCAGCATGACATCAACCGACGGGACGTATCGGTCTGTTGCCGAAGGTGGTACAATGCGGGCAGTGACCTGACCGCCGCACACTTCGAAGACCAGGTTTTTCCCGCCCGGTGCAATCAAAATTCTGCCGGGGAGTACCGCGTCGCCATCTTCAGCCTCCTTTACGTCGAAGGCGCAGCAGCGGTCAAGGCGTTCGGCAAAGGCCCTCGTGAAGCCGGCCGGCATGTGCTGGGATACCACAATCGCCAGCTGGCACTTTTGTTCGAAGGACGAGAATATCTGCTGCAGGGCCGGCGGTCCTCCCGTTGATGATCCGATGGCTACAAAATCAAGGGCGTGGTGGATGCCATTACCGGCCCGCTCAGCAGCAGTCGGGACGGGTGTGCTTTCACGCGGCAGCGCCATCGCCGAGCGGGCCCGGGAAATCCCCCCCGGATTCAGGGCCAGGACCTGCATGATTTTCTGATGCAGATCCCCCTTGATTGAGAGCAGATCAACAGAAGCGCTGCCGGACGGCTTCGCAACAAAGTCGAGGGCTCCCAGTTCAAGTGCCCTGAAGACCTTGTCGGCTCCGCTGAGTGCGCTGATGATAATTACCGGTAGCGAAAAACGGGTGGTGAGGATCCGCAGCAGGGTGAAGCCATCCATTTTCGGCATTTCAAGATCGAGGGTCACCAGATCAGGTTTCAGCGAGATGACCTTCTGAATCCCCTCTTCCCCGTTAATGGCGTAACCGACGACTTCGACCGCCGGAATCCCTTCAAGCATACGGGTTATGGAACGTCTGCTGTAGGCCGAATCATCGACAACCACGACTCTGATCTTCTTCATTGTGTCACCCCCGTGGCCAGACGGTCAGGTTTCTGGTAGATCATGTCGTTTTTGAAATGGCGTAAGGTAAAAAGAGTGGTGATGTTCATCAGTGATTCGGAATGTCCCAACAGGAGGAATCCACCATCGTACAGTGAAGCGTGAAAGGATTCTACGACCCGTTTTTTTGCCGCCTGGTCAAAATAAATGATCACGTTGCGGCAGAAGATCAGATCCATCTTCCCCAGCATCATGATGCGGTTTGCGTCAAACAGGTTGAGGTGGCTGATGGTTACCAGTTCGCGGATCGAGTCATTCACCTTGTAACCGTCGTCCTGGAGGTGGAAGTATTTTCTCTGTTGTTCCTGGTCCGTCGTGCGGAAGGATGATTTGCCGTAGACGGCCCGTCGGGCGTGCTGCAGAACCTTCTGGCTGATGTCGGTGCCGACAATTTCAACGTTCCACCCTCGCAGGGCGGGCATACTGCTTACCAGCATGGCAATTGTGTAAGGTTCCTCACCGGTAGAGCAGCCCGCGCTCCAGATTTTCAATGAGCGACTGCCATGCGCTGATTTTACCCGGATCAGTTCAGGAATGATTTCGTCGGTGAAGGCTTTCAGTTGGAACGACTCGCGGAAAAAATAGGTTTCGTTGGTTGTCAGCACATCCATGATATCCATCATCTCCTGGTCTTTGTGCCGGCTGAATTTCAGATAATGGTAGTAATCGTGGAAACTTGACAGGTGCAGTTCGGTCAGGCGGCGCGAAAGGCGTTTCTCCAGAATATATTTCGATTCTATTTCGAAATAGATGCCGCAGTGGCTGTAGACGCAGTCCCGGATGAGGCCGAACTCCTCATCGGACATCGGAAATTCACTGACAGCAGAGAATGTCATGATCCCGCCACCTGGTTGCGCAGTGGATGGAGTCCGGATGGGATGCGAGAAAAGACGTCACCCATTGCTGCCACCCGCGAAGGACCGTTTCAGCGACAGGGCTGACTGACGGGCAACGTCAGGGTCTTTACAGGACAGTGCCGCTCTGATGATTGTTTCGGCGGCCTCCCCCCCGATTTCTTCCAGCAGCTGCAGGCAGGTGATCATCAACAGACCTTCAGCATCTGCGCTGACACGGGTAATTATCGTCTGAACCCGTTCTACCGATAGCTTTGCGATGGCGCGCAGCACGGCGCACTGTACCCAGACGTCGTCATCAGCCAGGGCATATTCCAGGGGATCCAGAACATCACAGTTTCCGCTCTCGCCGAGGGCTTCGGCAACAGCAATACGCACATCCGGGTCCTCGTCAACCAGAGCTCTGGTGAGCACGGCAGCCGTTGATTCATGGCGAATCGCCCCGATTGCTGCAACGGCGCTTTTTCTGACCAGCGGATCCGCGTCCTTTGCGAGCAGAATCAGCCTGTCCCGCTCTCCCAGCGTTGCCAGCAGCGTGGTGGCTACCTGCCGGTGTCGTGAAACGTCCGAATCACTGAAGTGGAAAGCGGCTTCAATCAGAGAGTGCCGTTCGATGATTGACAGTTCCCGCAGTGCTGTAACTGCAGCATTTGAAACGTCCTGGCTGTTGTCATCGATCAACGCCACAAGGCTCTGGATAGAGGCAACCAGCCCCAGCTTGCCGGTTGCGATGGCTGCCGCCTTGCGGACGCTGGCTGCAGAATCGTTGAGTGCGCCGGTTACCAGGGTGCCATATGACACATATCCGCACTCCCCGATCAGCGAACAGATTGTTCTTCTGCCGTTTTCATCGAGTTCAGCGTATCCTGCCATCATCTCGGTCAGTGCTTCATGGCCGAAGTTTTTGAGCGCTGCAAGGGCATCTTTGGTGTAACGCTCATCACTGGATGCTTCGATGATCAGCGGGAGCGAGCGTACGTCACCGCTTGTCGAACCGACCCAGATGAGCGCTTCGGTGAGGATGGTATCCTGGTTATTGAACAGGTCGAACAGCGCCGGGGCGAGGGAGCTCCCTTTGAGGGTTGCAACGGTATCGTTGATTTTCTGACGTGCCTCCGCTCCCGAGCGACGAAAGATTTTGAAAAGTGCCTTGAGTGCGGAGGCGCGGCTACTGGCCTGCCGGCTACCGAGACCTGCAAGGAGCAGTTGTGACGAGCTTGCGTCGGAAATACTTCCGAGACAGTCAAATACCGCTTTGCGCAGCATCTCCTGTTCTGCAAGCTTGAGCAGCTCCGCCGGAACCGGGGCTGGTGCGGCAAGCACTCCGAGGGCGCCCAGCACACTAAAGCGGAACAGTACGTTTTCCTGTGTCATCAATGCCTGCAGCAGGTCGGGAATGACGCGCGGATCGCCCACCGCACCCAGTTGTTCAGCTGCAGCCGAGGCGACGTTGATGTCCTGGTCATTCAGCGCGTTGCGCAGTTGCGGCACGAAGAGCGGATCTCCAATCGCACCCATGACATCGACGACGACCTTGCGGACATCAGGATCGGAATCATTTATGCGGTTTATGAGCGGAATTGCCGCCAGCGAGCCGAGGCGAATCAGTACCTCGGCGGCTGAGTTTCTCAAACCGGCATTTTCATCACTGCGGAGAAGTTCGAGAACCTCTTCAAGGCGGCGCTCATCGGGGGATGAACCGACGAGCAGCTCGACGGCCTCTTTACGGACCCGCCAGCTTTGGTCCCCCATAGCCAGAACGATGTGCGAGAATGACTCGGGCAGAGGGAATTTTCGCAGCTCAGCCAGAGCTGACCGGCGAATCTCTTCCTCAGGCGACTGCAGCGCAATTTGAATTTCCTGGACGTTCATTGCCGGCTACTCCTGAAAAACGTGAAAATGACTGCTGCTACTCTGCCGGACCATCATTAATCAACTGAAGTTCTTCAACCCGCGGCAGGAGTGCGTCGATATTGAGTATCATGAATACACTTCCCTCATGGAGGCAGACCCCCAGCAGGAACTCCATTCCGGTGCCGGGCGCCATCTGAATCGGGGGTTTGATCTCTTCCAGCGGGACATCGATGACCTCCATGACGTCGTCCACCAGCAGGGCCAGCATCTGCCCCGCCAGTGACACGATCAGGAGCTTGCCCTGTCTTGCCGAAGGATCGACAGGCATGCCGAAACGCTTGCGCACGCTCATGACAGGAATGACGCTGCCGCGCAGGTTTATGATGCCATCCAGCAGGTCGGAAGCCCTGGGGAGGTTGGAGAGTTTTTGCGGAATCAGGATCTCCCGCACCCGCATGATATCGACGGCGAACAGTTTCTCCCCCAGACTGAAGCAGGCCAGCTGAATTTGGCTTAACCCGTGTTCCATCTCAGGTGCCGTCCGGTATCAGCAGCCTGTTGATCTCTTCTATGATCCTGGCTGATTTAAACGGTTTTATCAGATACGAGTTGGCCCCGCAGAGGGTGCCCTGATCCTGGTCAGCCTGGGATTTTCTGGCTGTCAGCATGATGATCGGAATTCGGGAGGAGCGGGGGTCGCTCCTGATCTTCCGGCAGACCTCGAAACCGTCGATATCGGGGAGCATGATGTCGAGCAGAACAAGGTCAAATGTCTCACGGGCCAGAATCTCAAGCGCCATGGCTCCGGTAAAGGCCGCCACGACCTCGAAGCCTTTGACGGTCAAAAGAACCGTCTCAAGTTTGAGGAGACTTTCTTCATCCTCGACGATCAGTATTCGTTTCTTTTTTTGCATGATTCCTCTTTTCAGTAGAGATGTATGTCGGCTATGTGTTCCAGATGCAGAATGATGATAAACTTCCCGCCCGATCTGCCGATGCCGCTGACGAAATCACGGTCGATACCGTCAAGTACGGCCGGGGCGGCTTCTATTCCCTCTGCGGCGATGCGCACAACCTGGGTGACCTCGTCCACCAGCAGTCCGCAGAGTGAATCCCCGTTCCTGACCACCACCACCCGCTCCCTGCCGCTGGCTGGCTGCAGATCGAGGCCCAGGCGCAGCCGCATATCGATAACAGTGATGATGGTGCCGCGCAGGGAGAGGATGCCTGAAACAAACGCCGGCGCCCGCGGCACTTCGGTGACCTCCCGCGGCTTGATGATCTCCTTGATGTCCATGATGTTGATGCCGTACAGTTCATCCGAGACGCGAAAGCAGAGAAATTCCATCTGATCGTCCGACAGGGTCGGTGCCGCGTCATCCTCGGGCAGAACATACTCCTGGCATCCGGCGCTCTGTCGTCCGGCAAGGATGATCTCTATCGGAGTACGGTGATCAATTTTGGCAGCAGGAGCTGCGGCACTCACGGGCAGTACGGCAGCCGATGTCGAAATGCCGGGCAGTAGTGGAGCCGGCTGCTGAATGGTCTTCTGCTGAGATGCCTGCACTCCAAAAGGCGGCTCTCCCGCAGGCAGACCGGGTGCGGGTTCCGCAGTGGATTCCTGGCGCAAAGGGACGGGAAGCGCCGGAGAAGTGGAAGGGGACTCCGTCAGTAGAGATTTTTTCCTGATTTTCGCGAGATCCATTACGACTCCGCCTACATCATCAATTCATCTTTTATTTCATCAATAATATCAGCATCTATCAGGGCGGCATCGCTTCCGAAAGCCACCAGTAACGCGTTGGTGGCCATGGAGTTGATCCTGCGCGGCACGCCGCCGGTGAGCTCGAAGAGGCGCTGCACCGCATCGGGAGTAAACAGACCACCGCTCCCCCCGGCCGCCTCCAGCCTGAAATCAAGGTACTCCATGACTTCGTCGAGCGCCAGCGGCTGCAGATGATAATGCAGAGCGATACGCTGGCGGAGCGGCTCAAACCGGCTTGATGCGATCAGCGCCCGCAACTCCGGCTGCCCCATGATGACAACCCCCAGCAGATTGCGGTCATCCAGCTGGAAGTTCGTCAGCAGGCGGATTTCATCGAACACCTCGGCATCATTAATCATCTGGGCTTCGTCGATCACCAGCACCGGACAGATCCCCTGCTGATTGAGTCCGTAGACCGCCGACTGAATCTGATCGATCAGGTCATCCTTGGCATCGGCCGGATGATCCACGTCCAGAATCCTGGCGATGGTGCGGAGAAATTCAAACGCATTCAGGCGCGGATTGATGACGTAGCAGAAGCGATATTCGCTTCCAAGCCTGTCCATCAAAGCCCTCGAGAGGGTGGTCTTGCCGCAGCCGATCTCACCGGTCAGGACGGCAATTTCCCGTTCTGTGACCACAAACTCCATTCTGGCGAGCGCTTCTTCGTGGTTGCGGCTCAAAAACAGAAAGCGCGGGTCGGGGGTTTTGCTGAACGGCCGCTCCCTGAAGCCGAAGTAGCTTTTGTACATGGCCGTCAGCCCCCGGTACGCATGGTTTCGTTGACAATCCCGCCGACGTCGAGAACCAGAATCGTTCGCTGGTCTCCCAGGTCGGCGGCACCCGAAATGCCGCGAAAACGCTTGAACGACTCTCCGAGCGGTTTGATGACGATATCCTGCTGGCCGAGCAGATCGTCCACGACGATCCCGAGACGCTTTTCAGCGACGCCGACGATGACAACATAGAACTCCTGCGGCTGGGCGACGCTGCTTGTGATATCAAAATAATTCTGCAGTCTCAGAAGCGGCAGGGTCGTCTCGCGCAGCTGAATGACCTCTTTACGTTCGACGGTTTTGATCTCGCGGTCGGTCATCAGGAGCGATTCAAGTACTGACGTTATCGGTAGGGCGTAGGTGCGTCCGCCACAGGCTATGATCAGGGCCTTGATGATCGCCAGGGTAATCGGCAGCGTGATGATAAAGCGACTGCCTTCGCCTTTGCGGGTCTCAATATCGACCATGCCGGAAATTGCGGCGATGTTGTTCTTGACCACATCCATTCCGACGCCCCGCCCCGACACTTCGCTGACCAGTTCGTTGGTGGAAAAGCCGGGGAGGAAGATGAAATCAATCGCCTCACGGTCTGACACGGTGTTAATGTCACTGACAAGCCCTTTCTGCAGAGCTTTTTTCTTGACCTTTTCGACATCGATACCGCTGCCGTCATCCTCCACCTCGATGACGACATGATTCCCCTTCTGGTAGGATGAAATCTGGATAGTTCCCTTTTCATCCTTGCCGGCAGCGAGCCGGGTTTCACGGGATTCGATGCCGTGATCGATGGCGTTGCGGATGATGTGCATCATCGGGTCGGATATGTCCTCGACAATCAGCTTGTCGAGTTCGGTGTCAGCGCCGAAGAATTTGAGCTCGACCTTTTTCCCCTGTTCGCGGGATATTTTCCGTACAATGCGCCCCATTTTCTCATATAGCTGCCCGACCGGGATCATGCGGATGTCCATGACCCCTTTCTGGAGATCAGAGAGTTTACGCTCAAGTCCTGTGGCTGCTTTGCCCAGTTCGATGGCCATACGGGAGAAGCCTTCGCTCCGCATTCTGACATTCACCCTGTTGATAGCCGAATGCGCCAGAACCAGCTCCCCGACGATGTTCATTAGTTCGTCAAGCTTGCCGATATCGACGCGAACCGTGCGGCTCATGCTCTTGGCGCTCAGTGCGCTGTCGTCGGCAGCGGAGTCGGCAACAATCGCCGCCCTGTCTGTCTGACCGTTTGAAACCGGCACGGCAGGGGGGGGCGTGGCTAGTTCTGGTACAACTGCAGCCGGAGTCGGCGGTGCAGCTGCGCTCAGCCTGGTAACGCTTACGCTGGGGCCTTCAACAAGTTTTTTGATCTCATCGAGGTTGCTTTTTGAGCCGAACAGCAGATCGAAGTCGATGTGGGTTTCCATGTTGCTGCCAACACTCGGCAGTGTACTGATTACCTCGCCGCACCCTTTAAGCAACCCGGTGACGTCCGACAGTTCCTGGTCAAACGTGGAGAGGTCGAAAGAGGTGTGGACATTGAAGATGGATTTACCCTTGGCCAGATTGTCCAACAGCCGGTGCTCTTCGTACTCGGTCAATGCGCCCAGTATCTGTGGCGAAAGACCAAGAGAGTTGAGAGGCGACTCGTCAGCCGATTTTTCGGGAGGCGCGAGACAGGCGTTGATGCGGGCGACACAGGCCGCTATTTCGGTAGCCATGCTGACGTTTCCACCGCTCGAAAGTACCCGCACCAGCGATGTGAGGAGTTCGTGGGCGTCAAACAGCACCGTCATCAGCTGCTGGCTGACGGCAAGTTTACCGAGTCGCAGCCAGTCAAGGATGTTCTCCATGTTGTGGGAAAGCTCGGCAACATCGCTGAACCCGAACATGCCTGCCAGCCCCTTCAGGGAATGTGCGGCGCGAAAGATCGAGTTAAGAACGTCAGGGTTGAGATCGCCGCTTTCGGCCATGTCGGAGAGGTCGGCAAGCTCAGAACCGAGCTGTTCGACGATTTCTTCGGCTTCCGCCAGAAAATCGGCAACGGCTTTACTGCGCGATGTTGTGCTGCTGTCACTCATACGCGAACCTTGATGAATGCGCTCAACTGCCGGCTTTAAGATACGACGTTACAAGTCGTTGGAGCTGTTCGGGATTGAATGGCTTGATCAGGTACTCATTGGCGCCCAGTTGTCGCCCTTTCTCGACATCCTTGGTGCTTCCCTCCGTGGAAATGATGAACACGGGGGTGTTACGGTAATTGGGGTTGTTGCGCAGATAGCTGATCAGTTCGAGCCCGTTGATATCGGGCATGTTGATGTCGGTCAGAATAAGGTCGACGTGCTCGCGGGGGAGCAGGCGCAGCGCCTCGAATCCGCTGGCCGCTTCGATGATCCGGAAGTCGTCGAGTGTCTCTATGGCGGCGATCAGCATGGCTCTCATGGTAGCCGAATCGTCCGCAATCATGATCGTTTTGGTGCTCACGTGGCGACCCTTTCGTGTAATTGGCGTTCCAGAATCGATCTCTCCATGGCAAGTCCGGCCTGGGAGAGAAAAATAGTCAGTGAGTCCACATCACCCACCCCGCGTCTGTCAGGCAGATTGTCACCGTAGAGGAAACCGATGACGCGCGAACCGCTCACCAGCGGCCCGATGAAATACTCCTCCGGCGTCCCCCCGGCGAGCTGTTCGAAAACATGCAGGTCCAGGGGGGTCGGCGCGGGGATTTTTGTCACAGCCTGCCCTGTCCGGAACGCCTCCTGAAACATCGAATCGGCTTCGAGCGGAAACTGGATCGACCGCACCCGCTCATCTCCGCTTATGGCCCCTCCGGATATGCCGAACTGTCCTGACCCGGAAACTATATTGTCGGTGATGGTGAAGGCAATAGCCCGGTTCAGAAACTCGGAGGCAAAGCGGAGTACGAGAAGCAGAACGCCCCCTTGCAAGTCAGGATTATTCAGCTCTTCGAGCATACCCCGCAGCAGGGAGAGACCGCTGCTTTGCGGAGCTGTTTCCCCGGTCGTGGACGATTCCTCCTCTTCCCCCATCTCGATGCGCAGCTCGTCGCCCAGGTTGTAGCGTTCCTGCCAGCCTTCTCCCGGCTGAACTGCAGCGTTCTGGTGGATGTTCCGAACGAGCCGGTCGGTAAATTCGTCAAAAATTATCGTGTCGCTGATCTCGACACGTCGCGGCTTGACGATGAAGAAACAACCGAGTTCGTGAATCTTTTTTTCAGCTTCGGCATGGTGATAATCGGTCATGATTATCAGCTTCAGGTCGCTGAAGTTGTTGCTGAGCAGTTCCAGCAGTTCAAGCCCCCCCAGAACCCCAGATCCGTCCATCTTGGGCATGATCAGGTCCAGCAGGACTGTCGGCCGGGCTCCATTGCGGTGGAGTTCATCGACCTTGATCAGAGTGTCCTCGCTGCGGGTCATGGCGTGGACATCGAAGCCGGATTCGGTCAGGCTGTCGGCTATGGCCCGCAGTGTCGGACCGTCATCGTCAACAATGACTACCGGCTGGCGGGCGGGCTGGGTCTGTTCGCTGCCGTACAGTGGCGCGGCGAGGTTGAATTCGAAATCGTCGTCCTGATCGGTGTGCCGGGGGGGGGGCGCAAACTGCCTCCGCCCGTGTCGTTTTTCATCGATGAGCCTGGTCCCTTCCATGGCCAGGAACTGGGTATTCAACCCCTGTTCGAGCATGAACTGCAGTGGGTCCATTCTGGTGCCGTTGACTGAATCCACGGTGTTTTGCACTTCAAAGGTGAAATTTCCCTCCACCCAGGCAAACAGCGAATAGACCACGTTTTCGATCTGTTCCCGGACGACGTCCTCAATCCGGTCCTGCTCAATGCCGAAGTCTCTGGCAAGCACGACACCGAGTCTGTCCCGGAAGCCGCCATCCTGCTGGGCGGCCAGTGCCTTGCGCAGCGTGCCGAGATCGATGATCCCCTTTTGTACCAGCACCTCGCCGAGACTCTCCTGGTAGGTGCTGGAAGTCGCCCTGACCACCTGTCCCTGACGGAAACAGATCGACCCCTCCCGTCCCCGGCTGCTGAGGAACAGCGTTCCGGTCTTACGGCTGAGACTCACAATTTGCAGTATTTCACCGAGACCGAGGTCTTCGAGATTGCCGACGAGACTCATGTGGCGAGATCCATGCGTGTTTGATCAGATAAAAACTGGTGGATAATAGCCCATCGAACTCGGCAAGTAAAGTTTTTTGGGCAGTTTTACTGAGCCGAAGAAGCAGGCGCGGCACGTCGGGAAGTGCCGTTTTTTTCCCGTCCCCGAAACATGATCCGGAGAGGAACACCGTCAAAGCCGAAGGCTTCGCGGAACTTGTTAATCAGGTAGCGCTCGTAGGAAAAATGAATGTTGTCCGGCTGATTGGTGAAAACGACAAATGCCGGAGGGCGGGTGGCAACCTGGGTAGCGAAATAAAATTTGACCCTTTTACCGTGGGAGAGGGGGGCATGGTGGGCCTCAACAGCCTCCTGGAAAACCCTCACCAGATCCGAGGTGGAGACACGTCGGCAGAACTGTTCCATAACCGCATCCACAGTTGCAACGATTTTGCCGGTGCGCTGGCCTGTCTGTGCCGATACGCAGACGATCGGAGCGTATGCCAGGTATTTGAAGCCGGTCCTAACCTTGTCAATGTAGATGCCGAGGGTGGCGTTATCCTTTGCCAGAGCATCCCACTTGTTGATAATGAAAACGCATCCCTTGCCGGCTTCGTGAATGTAACCGGCGATCCGTTCATCCTGTTCGGTAACTCCCTCGACCGCATCGATCACCATAAGTACCACATCAGCACGCTCAATGCTGCGCAGTGCGTCAACCACACTGTATTTTTCCAGCTTTTCAGTCGTTTTCCCCTTGCGGCGGATGCCGGCCGTATCGATCAGGATGTATCGCTTCCGGTTGCAGATAAATGGCGTATCGACAGAATCGCGTGTGGTACCGGCGGTCGGGTTGGCCACTACCCGCTCAAAGCCGAGCAGCCGGTTTACCAGAGAGGACTTTCCGACATTGGGGCGCCCCACCACGGCAATGCGTGTTATGTCGGAGTCATCGTTCTCCACTGCAGCATCCGGCAGCACTTCCAGCAGTTCGCCGACCAGGTCGTTGACGCCGCGATTATGCTCGGCAGAGATGGTGTGCAGCGTATCGATTCCGAGGGAGTAAAATTCTGCCGACTCATTTTCCAGTTTATCGCCGTCAACCTTGTTGACAACGTAAAAGACCGGCTTGCCGACCCGTCTCAGCATGCCGGCAACTTCGGTATCAGCAGGTGTCAGGCCACTTCTGGCATCCATCATAAAGATGATCACATCGGCTTCTTCAATTGCCAGCCTGGATTGCTCACGCATCTGTTGCAGCAGCCGGTCTTCGGTGACCGGCTCGAAACCGCCGGTGTCAATCAGGATGAACGGCTTTTCAAAACGGGTGATGGTGGCGTAATTCCGGTCACGGGTTACGCCGGGGGTGTCGGCGACCATGGCGCGACGATGTCCCAGCAGGCGGTTGAAAAAGGTTGATTTGCCGACATTGGGGCGGCCGACGATTGCTACGATAGGTTTCATGAATTTCCCGACTGTATGAGGCTGGTAGTTATTCGTTGTGACACATACTATTTTGCAAGTTTGGTGCGGATGGCTTCGACGACATGGTAGGCATCATTGATGGCGGTATAGATCAGGTTGGGGTGCTTTTCTTCGGCAATCGACCCTTCCTTGATCTTCATGTAGGACGGAGATATGGCGCCACCGATGATGTAGACACCCTTGCGGGTCGATTCGAACTCTGACGACAGCAGTACCAGCCGGTCACCCTCTTGTGCGATCTTGCAGACGCCGGCCGAGCAGGCGATGGTCTGCACTCCCAGCTTGTCGAAAATCGGCACCGGCCCCTGGGAACCGATACAGGCAATGACGTTCTGCATCGGGAAGCTGAGCGCGTGATACAGATCGATGCCGTCCGGTTGTTTGAACTCGTTGATGCGGATCACCAGGCGATCCACGCCCTCGTCGTCAACTTCTCCGATACGCGGCATGGCACCCGGTAGCAGTCTGATGTTGCCGCCGAGCAAGATTTCCTCGCCCAGGCGCTGGGCAGTCTCCTTGTTGACATCGAAAATCTCGGCCTTGTGAGCCCAGTAGACCGGGTGTGAATCGTTGGCTTCGCGCTTGGTTTTGAGGATGTTGATGATCACGTCGGCGGCCGTGTTGCCGCCGCCGATAACCAGTGTCTTGATGCCGATGTACTTGCTGGCGTCTTCGACGTTTTTAGCGACCATTTTTGCATCACCGTAGACAGAAAGCTCGCGGGGGATGTTGCTGCCGAAGGAGAGGATGACTTTGCGGCAGCGGAAGTTCCCTTTGGAGGTGATAATCGTCAGACCGTCGCGCTCATCCTTGATATCCTGAAAATCAACCTCGGTCTGGACATGCAGATTTTCGTGCTGCACGAAATGCTGGACGTACTGCATGTAGCTTTCAACCGTGACCGGCTTGTCCGGCGGCCGCAGCTCATCGACCATGAATGGTTCGGGGGCGTCCTTGGGCTTGGAAGGATAGACCAGTTTTCCTTCGGGATAAGTGTTGGCTATCCCCTGAAATATGGCTTTGCCCGATTCCAGCACCAGGTAGGACAGATCGTGCTTATGGCAGAGATAGGCGGCTGAAAGTCCCGATGGGCCGCCGCCGATGATAAGTACGTCATAGATGAGATTGCTCATACCAAGCTACGCTCCCTTTTGGGTCAGGAAATCATTACCCTGCGACCATATAGCATGCCCCCACCCATAAATAAAGATTTTATGGGAATTACGGTGCAAATAGTGGTAGCATCTGAGCCGCTTGGAATTCATGTCAGCAGACGAAAAGGGAGGCATATTCATGGAAAACCGGAACAAGAAGATTGCAGCGGCCGCACTGTTTATTTTTGCCGGAGGGGTTGTGGGAGCCGGGATCGCACTGCTCTTTGCCCCCCAGACCGGCAGCAAGACGAGACGGGATCTGCTTCGCTACGCAAAGAAGGCCCGCTCGCACGCCGATCAGGCGGCGGATGAATTCGTCTCGAACGTACATGGGATGGTCGATGCCATCGGGGAGAAAACCGAGGAGCTGCTTGATACGAGTAAGGGAGTTGCCGGTCGGTCGCGCAAAGATCTCCTGCGGCTGATTGAGGAGGGGGCGGCCAAACTGGAACGCTTCAAAGCAATCCTGGCAAAATTATAGACCGATGGTTATTCAGCATGATTTGGGGTCTGGTATCGTTACTCTTGTCATGCCTGTTTCGGGTATGAGTCTGCTGAAGTAGTCAACCGTTGGAAAGTGCTCGGAGCGGCGCGGCGCTATTTGAGAACTGAAGCGGCCGATGTAGATCAGGTAGCGGATCTTGAAGCTTCCGGCGGTATGCAGGTTCGCTTCACTGTCCTCTCCGAGCAAGGTCGACTCCGGACGGTAGTCTATGAAGCGCTGCAGTTGACCCCAGAAACAATCATCCTCCTTGGGGAGTCCCACCTGATGTGCTGAAATGACGCCGTCGAAATAAGGCCCCAGGCGGGTCTTTTTCATTTTCAGATCAAGCGTTTTCGAGTGAGCGTTGGTCACCAGCCAGACAATTTTCCCGTGATGCCTCAAAAAGAGGAGAAACTCGACGACATGGGGGTGGACGGCAATCAGATGGTCGACCTCATGCTTCAGTCGCGGGATATCAAGCCCCAGGCGGTCAGACCAGTAATCCAGATCAGTCCAGTTGAGGGTGTTTTCCTGGCTGCGGAACAGCGCGTACAGGTGCTCGCGGGCATAGTCAAGTGTCGTACGGTTGAGGGCGGCCCATCTCATGGGGACATGTTCGAGCCAGAAATGGTCGTCGAAATGCCGGTCCAGGATTGTCCCGTCCATGTCCAGCAGTACTGTGTTAACGTCGTTCCAGTCGAGTGTCATTAGCTGTGCTCCCTCCTTTTATGGCCATTACGCCGCTATCCCGACCATACGTGCACTATTTTCGCGTTGTCAAGCGCAACTGCAGCTACACGAAGTCTTACGAGTTCAGCCAGCGTCCCAAATCAATTGACTTTACGGCATGTTGTTGCGTATAAGTAGCGTTTAGCCATGCCAGAAAAACACCTGTACATAGAGACCTTCGGTTGCCAGATGAACGTCAACGATTCGGAGCGGATCGTTTCGATGCTGTCCGATCTCGGCTATGCTGCGACATCTTCCGCCGCATCTGCCGACCTGATTCTGCTGAACACCTGCAGCGTTCGCGGCGGCGCGGAGGAGAAAGTGTACAAGCGGCTTGAAAACCTGCGCATCTACAAACGGGACGGCAAGCGTCAGATTATCGGCGTCGGCGGTTGTGTGGCACAGCAGGAGGGGGATGCGCTGCTGGACCGGTTTCCCTACCTCGATCTGGTATTCGGCACCCACAACCTGCACCTGCTTTCCGACATGGTGCGCTGTGCCGAGCAGGGAGAGCGCCGCTCGGAAACCTCGTTCATCGACAACGACCTGCGGTTGGATCTCTTCCCCGCCATCACGGGGCAGTCCCGCTTTTCCCGCTTTGTGACCGTTATGCAGGGGTGCGACAACTACTGCTCGTACTGCATCGTTCCATTCGTGCGGGGGTACGAAATCAGCCGCCGCTCGTCCGACATCCTGACAGAAGTCCGCCAGCTTGCCGATGAAGGGGTCAGGGAAGTCGTGCTGCTTGGCCAGAATGTCAACTCCTACGGGGTGAAAGGAGGGGGCGAGCCGTCGTTCGCCGAGCTGATCCGCATGGTGGCCGGGGTTGACGGCATCGAGCGTATCCGCTTTACCACCTCGCATCCCAAGGATATGTCCGACGATCTGATCGCCTGTTTCGCGGAAGTGCCTGAGCTGTGCGGTCAGATACACCTGCCTGCTCAGTCCGGCAGCGACGCGGTGCTGGAACGGATGAAGCGCGGCTACAGCCGCGCCGCCTATCTGGATACGGTCAACCGGCTGAAGGCCGCCCGTCCCGGGATCGTCCTGACCGGCGACTTCATCGTCGGATTTCCCGGTGAAACGGAACAGGATTTCGAGCTCTCACTGCAGTTGATGGATGATGTCCGATACATCGACCTCTTTTCATTCGTCTATTCGCCCCGCCCCGGCACCGCGGCGGCGGAGCTTCCCGAAACGCTCTCCCGCACGGAAAAACTGGGCCGACTGGAACTGCTTCAGGAGCGGCAGCGGACAATCACCCGAGAGATCGGCCGATCATATCTCGGCAGCGTGCAGCAGGTTCTGGTTGAAGGGGAGGGGAAACGCCCCGGCCAGCTCTCCGGGAAGGCCGATAACGGCCGTATCGTCAATTTCGCTACCGACCGGTCACTGATCGGCAGTTTTGTAAATGTCCGCATTATCCAGGCGTACCAGAATTCACTGCTGGGTGAAGTTCTAAATTAATTGAATCTATTCAGAGGTTTTTCATGTCTGACGAACAAGCTGCCCCGACGTCCAATAATTTTCTGCGCACCATCATCGACGATGATCTGAAAACGGGCAAACACGCCTCCATCGTGACCCGTTTTCCACCCGAGCCGAACGGTTATCTGCACATCGGCCATGCAAAGTCGATCTGCCTCAATTTCGGTCTGGCCCGTGATTTCGGCGGCCACTGCCATCTTCGCTTCGATGACACCAACCCGGTCAAGGAGGAGCAGGAATACATCGACTCCATCAAGGAGAGCGTCTCCTGGCTCGGTTTCGAGTGGGGCGGACACCTGTACCACACCTCTGATTATTTCGAACAGCTGTACCAATGGGCCGAACATTTAATTCAGAACGACAAGGCGTATGTTGAAGAGCTTTCGGTCGACGAAATCCGTGCCTGTCGAGGTACCCTGACTGTGGCAGGCACGGAGAGCCCGTGCCGCAACCGTCCGGTGGCTGAGAGTCTGGACCTGTTCCGGCGGATGAAGCTCGGCGAGTTTCCTGATGGTGCCAAGGTGTTGCGGGCCAAGATTGACATGGCTTCACCCAACATGAACCTGCGCGATCCGGTACTTTACCGTATCATCCACGCTCCCCATCCGCATGTGGGAGACGCCTGGAAAATCTATCCGATGTACGATTACGCCCACGGCCAGTCGGATGCGATCGAGGGGATCACCCATTCCATCTGCACTTTGGAATTCGAAGACCACCGGCCGCTCTATGACTGGTTTCTCGACAATCTGCCGGTACCGGTACGCCCCCGCCAGTATGAATTCGCCCGCCTGAACCTGACTTACAGCGTCATGAGTAAGCGCAAGCTGCAGGAACTGGTTCAGCTCGGTATCGTCAGCGGCTGGGACGACCCGCGCATGCCGACCTTGATGGGGATGAAGCGCCGCGGCTACACACCTGCGGCGGTGCGGGCTTTCTGCGACATAATCGGCGTCGGCCGCAGCGATTCGTGGATTGACATGTCCATCCTGGAGGAGTGCGTCCGCGGAGACCTGAACAACTCTGCCCCGCGGGCGATGGCGGTTCTGCGACCGCTCAAGCTGGTCATCGACAACTATCCGGAAGGGGTGAGCGAGGAGTTTGAAGCGCCCAACCATCCGCAGAAGCCAGAGATGGGCAGCCGCACGATCCATTTTTCCCGTGAGATCTGGATCGACCGCGACGACTTCATGGAGTCGCCCCCCAAGGGTTTCCATCGTCTGGTCCACGGCGGCGAGGTCAAGCTGCGCGGAGGCTACATCGTTACCTGCAGCGGGGTGGTGAAAGACGAACAGGGGAGGGTGGTAGAACTGCACGGCAGCTACGATCCCGCGTCCAAAGAGGGGATCCACACTGCCGATGGCCGCAAGGTCAAGGGGGTGATCCATTGGGTGTCGGCCGCACATGCCGTCAACGCAGAGGTTCGCCTTTTCGACCGGCTGTTCAGCGATCCCAATCCTGATCGCGGCGGTGCCGACTACAAGCAGTTCCTCAATTCCGCTTCGGTCGAAACCCTGTGTAACTGCAAGCTCGAGGCGAGTCTGGCCACCGCTGACAGTGAGACCCGTTTCCAGTTCGAGCGCCAGGGGTACTTCCGCCAGGATCCGAAGGATTCGACTCCATCCACTCCGGTGTACAACCGGATCGTGACCCTGCGGGATGTGTGGGCAACCAAATGAATGAGAAAGAGCGGGAACCATTGAAAATGAAAAACAGTCCCTTCAAGTCCGGTTTCATATCAATCATCGGCCGGCCGAACGTCGGCAAGTCGACGCTGCTTAACGCGATCATCGGTGAAAAGATAGTCATCACCTCGGACAAGCCCCAGACTACGCGCAACCGCATCCAGGCGATTCACAATGTTCCCGGCGGCCAGTTCGTGTTTATCGATACCCCCGGCATTCACACCGGGCGCTCACGGCTGAACAAAAGCATGGTGGATGTGGCCCGCTCCGCCATCAGCGGAGTTGACCTGCTGCTGCTGGTTGTGGAGGCCACCACGGCGGCTGATGCCGAGTTCGTGGCCGATGTCCTGAAAAAGGTCTCCATCCCGGTTGTCCTGGTTATCAACAAAATTGACCTTCTGTCGGACAAGAGCCAGATGCTGAAAAAAATAGCCGACTGGTCAGCGCTCTACCCCTTCAGGGAAATTGTGCCGATCTCGGCCGGCCGCAATGACGGCGTTGACTATCTGGTTTCGGTTATCAGCAGTTACCTCCCTACCGGACAGGCCATGTTTCCCGACGATATCCTTACCGATATGCCGGAAAAGTTCATCGTGGCGGAGATGATCCGCGAAAAGGTATTCCGCCTGACACATGACGAGGTGCCGTATTCGACGGCGGTGGTTGTCGAGAGTTTCGTCGAACGTGAGAACGGCGTCATTGCGATTGCTGCGGCCATCATGATTGAACGGGAGACCCAGAAAGGTATCATCATCGGCAGAAGAGGGGAAATGCTCAAGAAGATCGGTAGCCAGGCGCGTCAGGATATCGAGCGGCTGCTCGGCACACGGATATTTCTTGAGCTGTTTGTTAAAGTCGAGGAAAACTGGAGCGAGCGTCCGTCAAAACTGCGGGAGCTTGGGTACGAGTAGGCTTTTTCGGTCAAAACCTTTTTGCAAACTCACGTAAAAGCCCCGTCACAAGAAGTGACGGGGCTTTTACGTGGAGATTAGTTTTCAGCTGAACGACGTTACTGTTTTACCTTGCCTGACACCGGCAGGTTCACACTTGCTGCCAAGGGTTGGCCGTTTGCCGTATTTGTTCCGCTGATTGCGACACTGGTTGACATCGAGGGTGACCAGCCGGTACAAGTGAAATTCAATTTAATCCCTTCGGGTAAATTCCCCGCCGCTTGCGGCGTTGCTTGGTTTTT
>JBAXVE010000043.1:0-27497 GCA_037129245.1 Desulfuromonadales bacterium | reverse complement strand
GAGCGCCGGTCTCCAAAACCGGATGTTGGGGGTTCGAATCCCTCCTGGCCTGCCACAATTCAAGCTAACTGATAAGTTTGGATTACTGTGTATCGGCTTCAAAGCTTACCAGCTGAATGTGCGCCGGTTTGAACAGACTGCAGGAGTCAGATAGTGCAAAAAATTACGCTTTTTTTTGAATCGGTTAAGCTTGAGCTCAACAAAGTAACCTGGCCGACACGCAAGGAGACAATTGCCACCACCGGTGTTGTTGTGGCTATTGTCGTGCTGATTTCGTTTTTCCTCGGCGCCTGTGATCTTGTTCTTGCCAAACTGATGCGTCTGATACTGGGATAAAGGATTCACTATGTCGATGAAGTGGTACGGAGTTCATACGTATTCAAGCTTTGAAAACAAAGTCAGATTGAATCTTATCGAGCGTATCAAAAATGAGGGGATGGAGGAACTTTTCGAAGAAATCCTTATCCCGTGCGAAACCGTTGTCGAGCTAAAAAAAGGTGAAAAAAAGACATCTTCGCGCAAGTTTTTTCCCGGCTACATTCTGGTCAAGATGGAGCTTACCGACGAGGCATGGCACTTGGTGAAAGAGACCGCCAAGGTGACAGGCTTTGTGGGCGGAAACACTCCCTTTCCGATTGCTGACGAAGAGGTGCAGAAAATTACCCGTCGGATGGAAGAGGGAGCGGAGAAGCCGCGGCCGAAAGTGCTGTTCGAAGTCGGTGAAACAGTTCGTGTCGTGGATGGACCGTTTCTTAATTTCTCCGGTGTTGTTGAAGATGTGAAGCCGGACAAAGGGAAGCTGCGGGTCACGGTTACGATTTTCGGGCGGGCGACGCCTGTAGAACTTGAATTCATGCAGGTAGAAAAAAACTGATCTGACCGTGTCGCACTCCGTTGAGGCGGCAGGTATAAGGCTTTATAAAAGGAGCACCACCATGGCAAAGAAAATTACCGGTTACATCAAACTTCAGGTTCCGGCAGGCAAGGCGAATCCATCACCACCCATCGGACCGGCCCTCGGCCAGCACGGTGTTAACATCATGGAATTCTGCAAGGCATTTAACGCCAAGACTCAGGCCGATGAGGGGACGATCACTCCGGTCGTGATCACGGTATATGCCGACCGTTCCTTCACGTTCATCACCAAAACCCCGCCGGTTCCGGTGCTTATCAAGAAGGCGCTTGACCTGAAGAGCGGATCGCCTGTCCCCAATAAGACCAAGGTCGGCAAGCTGACCAAGGCCCAGGTTGAAGAGATTGCCAAAAAGAAGATGCCGGATCTCAATGCCGCCTCCCTGGAAGCAGCCATGAGGACCGTTGAGGGTACCGCCCGTTCAATGGGTGTCGATATCGCGTAACCGATTCATCACTATTCACGAGAATCACATAAGAGAGGTTTGTATTATGGCGAAAAGCGCTAAGAAGCATTCTGAAGCAATGTCCAAAATCGACAGGACCAAGGTATATCCGCTGGGATCTGCGCTTGACGTTGTTAAACAGGCCGCGTACGCGAAATTTGATGAGACGGTGGACGTGGCCGTTAAGCTGGGTGTAGACCCGCGTCACGCTGACCAGATGGTTCGCGGAGCAGTTGTTCTCCCGAACGGGCTTGGTAAAAATGTCCGTGTCCTCGTCTTTGCAAAAGGCGAGAAGGAGAAGGAAGCCCTTGATGCCGGTGCCGATTATGTCGGCTCAGATGATCTGGTTGCCAAAATCCAGGAAGGGTGGTTCGATTTTGATACTGCAATCGCCACCCCCGACATGATGGGTGTCGTCGGTAAAATCGGCAAGCTCCTCGGACCGCGCGGACTGATGCCCAACCCCAAAGTTGGGACGGTCACCTTTGAAGTCAGCAGGGCCGTGAAAGAGTCCAAGGCCGGCAAGGTAGAGTTCCGTGTCGAGAAGGCCGGTATCATCCATGCTCCGGTTGGTAAGGTTTCGTTCGATGCAGAGATGCTTAAGGGCAACGTTCTGGCACTGGTCGAAGCGCTGGTGAAAGCCAAGCCATCAGCCGCCAAGGGTACCTATATCAAAAAAATATCCCTCTCCTCAACAATGGGAGCCGGGATTAATCTTGATATCAGCGACGTTAGTTCCCAGATTTAAGATACCGTTTATTGCCAAAGTCAAAGACAGCAGGCGCATTGTTTGTGCTTAATCCGTTTTTACGGGCCTGCCGAGACTTGGGTTTCGCAAGTTTGCTTGCGCTTCCTGACTTTGGCCGGGGCACTGCCCCAGATACCAAAAGAAAGGAGGAAGTCGCTTGAACAAGAACAGTAAGCAGGAACTCGTCACCGAGATGCATGAGCGGCTCACACGTGCCAAGGCGGTATTTCTCGCTGATTTTCGCGGCATGAATGTGGGGCAGGCGACCACGCTTCGCAATGAACTCCGCGCGGCATCGGTAGAGTACAAGGTCTTCAAGAACACCCTGTTTGACCTGGCGGCCAAAGGAACGGACATCGAGTGTATCAGTCCGCACCTCACCGGCCCCACCGCCGTGGCAATCAGCTACGACGATCCGGCTGGTGCAGCCAAAGTGCTGTACAAGTTTGCCAAAGATCCGCAGGGGAAGTTCGTACTCAAAGCAGGCGTGCTCAGCGGCAAGCTGCTGGACGCCAAACAGATTCAGGCACTAGCCGATCTGCCCTCGCGCGAGGTGCTGATTGCCAAGATGCTCGGATCAATGCAGGCTCCGGCCACCAACTTTGTCGGCGTGCTGGCAGCTCTGCCCGGTTCGCTCGTACGCGTGCTCGATGCAATCCGCGTCCAGAAATCAGCTAATTAAAACTAAACCCATTATCACTATTTCACATCGGAGGATTTACCAATGTCTATCACCAAAGCAGATGTAGTCAGTTTCATTGAGAAGATGACCGTTCTTGACCTTGCTGAACTGGTCAAGGAACTGGAAGAGAAATTCGGTGTTTCCGCTGCAGCTCCTGTGGCTGTTGCAGCTGTTGCCGGTCCTGCGGCGGCTGCAGAAGCAGCTGAAGAGCAGACTGAATTTGATGTTATCCTCAAGGCTGCTGGTGCCAACAAGATCAACGTAATCAAGGTCGTCCGCGCGCTTACCAGCCTCGGCCTCAAGGAAGCTAAAGATCTTGTTGACGGCGCACCTAGCACAGTCAAGACCGGCGTTTCCAAGCAGGAGGCAGATGATGCCCTGAAGCAGCTCGTTGAAGCCGGCGCTGAAGCAGCTATCAAATAGCAGCCCAATCTGTTGCTTTCACAAGAGCCAAGGTCGCCCTGAGCGGCCTTGGCTTGTGCTGTTTCGGCACGCTCGTCTGCCGTGATTTACTCGCAGCCGGCAGGCTCCACGCCTGGCTGCATCAGTGCCGGGCCCCGTTACGATATCCGCCAAAGGAGAAGCCATGGCTTATTCTATTGCCAATAATCATCTCTTGCGTAAGAACTTTGCCAAGATTAAAAACATCATTGAAATCCCCAACCTGATCGATATTCAGAAAAATTCGTACCGGCGCTTCCTGCAGCAGGAGATTTCGCCGGAGTCACGCCAGAATTCGGGTCTTGAAGCGGTATTCAGGAGCGTGTTTCCGATCAAGGATTTCAGCGAGAGCGCCTCGCTGGAGTATGTCTCTTACTCGCTGAATAAGCCGAAATACGATGTTGACGAGTGCCATCAGCGCGGCATGACCTATGCTGCACCGATGAAGGTGAAGGTGCGTCTGGTCATTTGGGATTCGGGCAAGGATTCCGGCGTCAAGGCGATCAAGGATATCAAGGAGCAGGAGGTCTACTTCGGTGAAATTCCGTTGATGACCGATAACGGCACGTTCATTATCAATGGTACCGAACGTGTTATCGTGAGCCAGCTTCACCGTTCGCCCGGTGTGTTTTTCGATCATGACAAAGGTAAAACGCACTCCAGCGGCAAGGTGCTCTACTCGGCACGGGTAATTCCCTACCGCGGTTCGTGGCTCGACTTCGAATTCGATCACAAGGACATCCTCTTCGTCCGCATAGACCGGCGCAGAAAAATGCCGGCGACCGTTCTGCTGAAGGCTCTGGGGTACTCTGCTGAACAACTGCTCAACTACTATTACAAAAGCGAAGAGATCTACATCGGTGCTGACAGCATTACCAAGAGTATCGATCCTGAACTTCTGACGTTGCAGAAAGCGATTGTTGACGTGGCTGCCCCGACCACCGGCGAAGTGCTTGTCAAAGCCAATCGCAAGTACACCAAATCCTCCATCAAGAAGATGCAGGAGCACAGCATCAAGGCCGTCCCGGCCAGCCTTGAAGACATTCTTGGCCGCTATGCCTCGTCCGATATCGTTGATCCGACAACCGGAGAAATACTGGTCGAGTGCAACGATGAGCTCACGGCTGACCGCTTCGATGAGATCAAAGCCCGTGGTGTGACCAGCTTCAAGCTGCTCTATATCGACAATCTGCATATCACGTCGTCATTTCGCGACACGCTGCTGATTGATAAGATCAGCACCAGTGATGAGGGGCTTATCGAGATTTATCGTCGCCTGCGTCCGGGCGATCCCCCGACGCTCAAGAGCTCGCTGGCACTGTTCGACAACCTGTTTTTTAACCCGGAACGCTATGATCTTTCGGCTGTCGGACGGCTCAAACTTAACTACAAGCTCGGTCTTAAGATCTGGCCTGACTGCATGGTACTTAACGCTCCCAGTATGCTGAGCGTCGAAGATATCACAAGCGTCGAAACTCTGGTAACCCGCCTGAAAGAGGGGACGGATCAATTTTCACGCCACCTGATGTCCCGGCTTCCAGCCGACCTCACCAAGTCTTTGAAGAAAGTTGATGCGAGTCAGTCTGCTCCTGACAAGCTGCGCGATCAGCTGCTGCATGAATTGAACAATTTGATCCGTGACGTCGACTTTTTCCAGAAGGACGTTTTCGCTTCGCTCGGCCTGACGAAAGAGACGGCCAAACTCAGTGATGTCATTGATCAGGGCGGATTTGATGAAAACCGCCGCTTCATTGAAATGCTGCGTCGCAACCGGATGATATTCGAGGATCTTTATCGTGACATCATCCGTCCTGCTGTCAAGAATGACATCCTTGAGATCGTCCGTTACCTGATCGAGCTCAAAAACGGTCGCGGTAGTATCGACGATATCGATCATCTCGGTAACCGTCGTGTGCGTGCTGTCGGTGAGCTGCTGGAGAACCAGTACCGCATCGGTCTGGTACGTATGGAACGTGCCATCAAGGAGCGTATGAGCCTGCAGGAAGTTGAAAACCTCATGCCACATGATCTGATCAACTCCAAGCCGGTTTCGGCGGTGGTTAAGGAGTTCTTCGGTTCGTCGCAGCTTTCACAGTTTATGGATCAGACCAACCCGCTGTCGGAGGTTACGCACAAGCGCCGCCTTTCGGCTCTGGGACCAGGTGGTCTGACGCGCGAACGTGCCGGCTTTGAGGTCCGCGACGTTCATCCTACTCACTATGGCCGTGTCTGCCCGATTGAGACCCCGGAAGGTCCCAATATCGGTCTGATCGCATCACTTTCCACCTATGCCCGCATCAATGAGCACGGCTTCGTGGAAACCCCCTACCGTGTCGTCCAGGAAGGGCGCCTGACCAACGAGGTGCGTTTCTTCTCGGCACTTGAGGAGGAGGGGCACGCTATTGCCCAGGCCAATGCCGAGGTGGACAAGAATGGCAGGTTCGTCAACGATTACGTTTCGGCGCGCAAAAGCGGCGAGTTTATCCTTGTCCATCGCGACGAAATTGCCCTGATGGATGTGGCCCCGATTCAGCTGGTCTCGGTAGCTGCGGCGCTGATTCCTTTCCTGGAGAACGACGACGCCAACCGGGCCCTGATGGGATCAAACATGCAACGCCAGGCGGTTCCGCTGCTGCGTGCCGACTCACCGCTTGTCGGCACCGGTATGGAGCGGATAGTAGCCCGCGATTCAGGTGTTTCGGTCATCGCTCGCCACGATGGTGAAGTCGAATCGGTGGATGCCGGCAGAATCGTCGTCAAGATCGATGAGAATGAGATCGATGAAAACGGAACCGGCGTTGACATTTACAACCTGATCAAATTTGCCCGTTCCAACCAGAACACCTGTATCAACAACAAGCCGGTCGTCAAGGTCGGAGACAAGGTCAAACGGGGATCGGTAATCGCTGACGGGCCTTCTACCGACATGGGTGAACTGGCGCTGGGACAGAATATCGTCGTTGCCTTCATGCCCTGGGGCGGTTACAACTACGAAGACTCAATCCTTATCTCCGAGAAGCTGATCAAGGATGATCGTTACACCTCGATTCACATTGAAGAGTTCGAGTGCGTCGCCCGCGATACAAAGCTCGGCAAGGAAGAGATTACGGCTGATATTCCCAACCTGGGTGAAGAAACACTCAGCGATCTCGACGAATCAGGCATCATCCGTATCGGTGCGGAAGTCCGTCCCGGCGATATCCTGGTTGGAAAGATCACTCCCAAAGGGGAGACACAGCTCTCTCCGGAAGAGAAACTGCTGCGCGCCATTTTCGGCGAGAAGGCCGGTGATGTGCGGGATACGTCGCTGACGGTTCCTCCCGGTGTCGAGGGTACGGTCATCGGTGCCAAGATCTTCTCGCGCAAGGGGAATGATAAGGATTCACGCACTGAGTTGATCGAAAAGGCGGAAGAGGACAAGCTGCGTAAAGACGAGCAGGACGAGATCCGCATCATCAGGGATTCGGCCATCGGCAAGCTGAAGCGGCTCTTGATTGGAAAAACTCTGGCGGTCAAGTTGGAAGACAGCAAGGGGAACCTTGTGCTTGCCAAAGGAAAACAGATAACCGAAGAGTCGCTGAGCGGCCTGGCCAGCACTGTCTGGGGCAGTATCTCGGTGAGCGACGACGGTGAGACCGACGAAAAGGTTCATCAGATTCTCGATACGCTCAATCGCCAGATCGATCTGATCCACAGCGTATTTGAAGACAAGATACAGAAGCTGAAGCGTGGGGACGACCTCCCTCCCGGCGTTATCAAGATGGTTAAAATTTACATCGCCATCAAGAGAAAGCTGCAGGTCGGTGATAAAATGGCCGGACGCCACGGTAACAAGGGTGTCGTTTCGCGCATACTGCCCGAAGAGGATATGCCGTACATGGAAGACGGTCGTCCGGTTGAGATCGTACTCAACCCGCTGGGGGTTCCTTCCCGTATGAACGTCGGGCAGATTCTCGAAACCCATCTCGGCTGGGCTGCCAAAGGTATCGGTTGGAAAATTGAGGAGATGCTTGAAAAGCAGACATCTGAGGATAATCTGAAAAAATATCTTAAAGATGTGTATGGTGACAGTGAGGTCGGGACCTTTATCGACGGTCTTGACCGCGAAGAACTCCTGATGGTGGCCCGCCGCCTGCAACGCGGAGTGGCAATGGCGTCACCGGTTTTTGAAGGGGCGACCGAGGCCCAGATCAAGGGGATGCTTGCAAAGGCGAACCTGCACTCTTCCGGCCAGGTCACCCTGTTTGACGGCCGCACCGGTGAACCGTTCGACAACAAGGTCACCGTCGGCGTCATGTACGTGCTGAAACTCCATCACCTGGTTGATGACAAGATTCATGCCCGCTCTATCGGTCCCTACAGTCTTGTGACCCAGCAACCGCTGGGGGGCAAGGCCCAGTTCGGCGGACAGCGACTTGGGGAGATGGAGGTCTGGGCCATGGAAGCTTATGGCGCGGCTCATGCTCTGCAGGAGTTCCTGACGGTCAAGTCGGATGATGTTTCCGGCCGGACACGGATGTACGAGGCGATTGTCAAAGGAAAGCATACGCTGGAGCCGGGTCTGCCAGAATCCTTCAATGTTCTGATCAAGGAACTGCAGTCGCTCTGCCTTGATGTGGACCTGCTTGAGGGCGAAGAAGAACATCAATAATCTCTTTGCCGGCGTCTGAAATTGTACGGCCGTGCGGCGTTACGACTATGAAGGAGAGCATCGTGGAAGATTATTTCAGCTTTTTTGATAAACCTAAAGATCCACTCCACTTTTCAGCCATCCGCATTTCGATTTCTTCCCCGGATAAGATCCGGGAGCGTTCCCACGGAGAGGTCAAAAAACCGGAAACCATCAACTACCGCACATTCAAGCCGGAACGGGATGGTCTGTTCTGCGCCAAGATCTTCGGCCCGACCAAGGATTATGAGTGCAACTGCGGTAAATACAAGCGAATGAAGCATCGTGGCATTATCTGCGAGAAATGCGGTGTCGAAGTCATTCCGTCGAAAGTCCGCCGTGAGCGCTTGGGGCATATTGATCTGGCAACGCCGGTCGCCCATATCTGGTTTCTCAAGTCATTGCCGTCGCGGATAGGCAACCTGCTGGACATCACGCTCAAGGATTTGGAAAAAGTCCTTTATTTTGAAGGGTTCGTCATCAGCGACCCCAAAAATTCCCCGCTGCAGTTTTGCGAGGTGATGTCAGAAGAAAAGTTCCTCAAAGCCCAGCAGGAGTACGGTGCTGAGTCTTTCAGCGGAGGAATGGGAGCTGAAGCAATCCGGGAGTGCCTGAGATCGCTCAATCTCGAAGAGCTTGCCGTTTCACTGCGTGTCGATATGGTAGAATCAACCAGCGAGGCAAAGCGGAAAAAAACCGCCAAGCGTCTCAAAGTCGTCGAAGCCTTCCGTCATTCGGGCAACAAGCCTGAGTGGATGATTCTGGAGTGTATCCCGGTGCTGCCGCCGGAACTCCGACCTCTGGTGCCGCTCGACGGCGGCCGCTTTGCCACGTCCGACCTGAATGACCTGTACCGCCGGGTGATCAACCGCAACAATCGCCTCAAGCGTTTGTGCGAGCTGCAGGCCCCTGAGGTCATCATCCGCAACGAAAAGCGGATGCTGCAGGAAGCTGTTGACGCCCTGTTTGACAACGGCAGACGCGGCCGCGCCATTGCCGGTCCCAACAAGCGCCCGCTCAAATCGCTCTCAGACATGCTCAAAGGTAAATCGGGGCGGTTCCGTCAGAACCTGCTCGGTAAGCGCGTCGATTACTCCGGCCGTTCGGTTATCGTTGTCGGTCCTGAGCTGAAGCTTCATCAGTGCGGTCTGCCGAAGAAAATGGCCCTGGAGCTGTTCAAACCCTTTATTTACAACAAGCTGGAAGAACGTGGTTACGTCACCACCATCAAGAGTGCCAAGAAGATGGTTGAGAAGGAGCGTCCCGAGGTGTGGGACGTGCTCGAAGAGGTAATCAAAGAGCACCCGGTTATGCTCAACCGCGCCCCGACGCTTCATCGACTGGGCATCCAGGCTTTTGAGCCGGTTCTGATTGAAGGCAAGGCGATTCAGCTGCATCCGCTGGTCTGTACCGCATTCAACGCCGACTTCGACGGTGACCAGATGGCCGTCCACCTGCCGCTCTCCATCGAAAGCCAGGTTGAAGCCCGCGTTCTGATGATGTCTACCAACAACATCCTGTCACCGGCCAACGGAAAGCCGATTATTGTCCCGTCCCAGGATATGGTTCTGGGTGCCTACTACATGACCCGCAGCCGGGTGAATGCCAAGGGCGAGTATTATCGTCCGACGGAGAAGGAGCTTGAAGCTGGCGTAACGGTTTCGGGCTGTTTCTCGTCACCCGAAGAGGTGCGTATTGCCTTTGATGCCGGTGAAGTCGCTATGCAGGCTGCTGTCAGGGTGCGCATGAAAAACCTGCAGAGTGATGAAAAACCACAAATGATCGACACCACCGTCGGCAGAATCCTGCTTCGTGACGTTCTGCCGCCGACCGTGCCGTTTTCAGCTGTCAACAAAGTCATGACCAAGAAGGAACTCTCCAACCTGGTGGATACCTGTTATCGTCTGTCGGACAGTAAAGAGACCGTTCTGCTGGCAGACCGGCTCAAGGAGATCGGTTTCAAGTACGCCAACCTGGCCGGCATCTCCATCTGTCTCGACGACATGGTCATTCCAGAAGGGAAACCGGCCATTATCGAGAAGGCCAATGAAGAAGTGACCGAGATCCAGAACCAGTACACCGAAGGTCTGATCACCGACGGCGAACGTTACAACAAGGTTATCGATATCTGGGCCAAGGCGACGGAAGAAATAGCCAACGAGATGCTTGACAACCTTTCGAAGGAATACGTTACGGACCGTCACGGCGCCAGCGTGGAGACGCCGTCGTTCAACGCCATCCACATGATGGCCGACTCCGGCGCCCGTGGTTCCGCCCAGCAGATTCGTCAGCTGGCCGGTATGCGCGGTCTGATGGCCAAACCGTCCGGTGAAATTATTGAAACTCCTATTACTGCCAACTTCCGTGAAGGTTTGACGGTTCTGCAGTACTTCATTTCAACTCACGGTGCCCGTAAAGGTCTGGCGGATACGGCGCTCAAGACTGCCAACTCCGGTTACCTGACCCGTCGCCTGGTGGACGTTGCCCAGGATGCGATTATCACGGAAGCTGACTGCGGCACGCTGGACGGCCTGGTAGTTGCGTCACTCACCGAGGGTGGCGAAATCATCGAGCATATCGGTGACCGTATCCTTGGGCGTGTGGCTTTGGAAGATGTTCATGACCCGCTGACTGACGAGATTCTGGCCGAAGCCAACCAGGAAATTGACGAGACCCTGGTCAAGCGGATTGAGGATGCCGGACTTGAAAAAATCAAGATCCGTTCCGTGCTCACCTGCCAGAGTAAACGGGGTATTTGCGCCAAGTGTTATGGCCGCGACCTGGCGCGCGGTCACAGTGTCAACATGGGTGAAGCGGTCGGCGTTATTGCCGCCCAATCCATCGGTGAACCAGGCACCCAGCTGACCATGCGTACGTTCCACATCGGTGGTACTGCTTCGCGTCACGCCGAGCAGACATCACTGGAAGCGCGAGCTGAAGGTGTTCTTAAGTATATCAATCTCAATACGGTTATGAACAATGAAGGGCATCACATTGTCATGAATCGTAACGGTGAAATTGCCGTTATTGATGATACCGGTCGCGAGCGCGAAAAATATACAGTTGTCTACGGTGCAAAAATAAAGATTGCCGAAGGTGGTGCGGTAAAGCAGGGAGTAACTCTGGCCGAATGGGATCCGTTCTCCATGCCGATTCTTACGGAGGTCTCAGGTCGGATCAAGTTTGCCGACATCCTTGAAGGTGTCACCATGGAAGAGCAACTTGACGACGTTACCGGTCTTTCCCGTAAGGTTATCATCGAAACCAAGGATCCGGATAAACGACCGCGCATTGCCATCAAGGATGCCCGTGGCGAGGGTGGCGGCACGATTGGTCGCTACTTCCTTCCAGCCGGCGCGAACATCTCGGTTATTGATGATACGATCATCAGTGCCGGTGATATCATTGCGAAAATCCCACGTGAGACAACCAAAACAAAAGATATTACCGGTGGTCTGCCGCGTGTTGCCGAACTGTTTGAAGCCCGCAAGCCGAAAGACTTTGCCGTGATTACCGAAATCGACGGCCGAGTTTCCTTCGGCAAGGATGCCAAAGGGAAGCGCAAGGTGATTGTCACTCCTGACCTGGGCGAACCCAAGGAGTACCTGATTCCGAAAGGGAAGCATATCAGCGTCCATGAAGGAGATCATGTCCGTGCCGGTGAGCCGCTGATGGACGGTTCGTCCAACCCCCATGATATTCTACGGGTATTGGGTGTCAAGGAACTTGCCAAGTATCTGGTTGACGAAGTGCAAGAGGTCTACCGTCTGCAGGGGGTCAAGATCAACGACAAGCATATCGAGGTCATCGTGCGTCAGATGCTGCGTCGGGTTCGCATCAAAGACACCGGCGACACTTCGCTGCTGGTCGATGATCAGGTGGAGCGCTGGCTGTTCGAGCAGGAGAATGATGCTGCATTTGCGGCAGATAAACGCCCGGCAGTAGCCGAGCCACTGCTGTTGGGCATCACCAAGGCATCACTCTCAACTGAGTCATTTATTTCGGCCGCTTCGTTCCAGGAGACGACCAAGGTGCTGACCCAGGCTGCCATCGAAGGGAAGGTGGATTATCTGCGAGGACTCAAGGAAAATGTCATCATGGGTCGCCTGATACCGGCCGGTACCGGCATTGCCCGCTATCGCGGTCTGCGTCTGCAGACCGAAGCAGCCGTCAGCAAGGATGAAACACCTCAGGTCGATGGTGCCCAGATTGCCGAGCAGGCGGTTGAAGAGGTGCTCGAAGAGGCAGCGTAACGGTAGGTATTTATCGTTTGATTAGTTTTATATAAACGGGGGCCGGGATTTTTTTCCGGCCCCTGTTTATTAAAGAACGACGGTTTCCATTGGCAAATAATGTACTTCTCTGATATGAACTACTACCATATATTAATGTGTTAGTGATGGTGGTAGAGGAGAACTCATGAATAACCGTTTCTTTGAGCAGCCAATCCTCAATTCCCCATACGAATACCCCGCTCGCCACTGGGAGCTAGACCCATCAGGTCAACCGACTCAGCAGATTCTCGATAAGCGTCGCCGTGCAGAATTCATCACGCCGATACCCAAACCAAAAAAACGTAGGGCAGCATCGGCAGACCAGCAAGGGTTTGTGTTTGATGAGGGTAAAGGCCTTTCAACCAAAGAACAACAGTATGACCCCACCTCGATAATCAATGAACTTCGTCGCCATGTTGATCAGTGGCGTACAATCAGTAATCCCAAACACTGGCAAGTCACTCCTGAGACAGAGCGATTATTGCAACACTGGCGGCACCATCAATTTAATGGTGTAAAACCATTCTTCTGTCAGGTGGAGGCTATCGAGACAGCTATCTGGCTGACTGAAGTTGCTCCCAATGTGAAGGACGGCAAGAAATTCATCGAACACCTGGCCAATGCGAATAATGACGCCAATCCCGAATTAATGCGATTGGCTCTGAAACTGGCTACCGGTGCGGGCAAGACCACAGTCATGGCCATGCTGATTGCCTGGCAGACCATCAATTCAGTTCGACGTTCTTCCAGCAAGCGGTTCACAAAAGGATTTCTGATCGTTGCCCCTGGATTGACGATTCGTGATCGTTTACGTGTATTGCAACCCAACGATCCTGACAGCTATTACCAAAGTCGTGAGATCGTCCCTAGCGACATGCTCGATGATGTAAAAAAGGCTAAGATCGTTATCACCAACTACCATGCCTTCAAGCTGCGAGAACGGATGGAACTGTCCAAAGGTGGTCGCCTGTTGCTGCAAGGTCGCGGTGGTGAGGAGTTGAATACGCTGGAAACCGAAGGCCAGATGCTTCAGCGGGTAATGCCTGATCTGATGGGATTGAAAAACGTCATGGTCCTGAACGATGAAGCACACCATTGCTATCGTGAGAAGCCCAATCATGACGATGAAGATGATGACCTGACTGGCGATGACAAGAAGGAAGCAGAGAAGAACAACGAGGCCGCACGGCTCTGGATCACGGGTCTGGAAATCGTCAATCGCAAGCTGGGACTCAATAGGGTTATTGATCTATCGGCGACACCGTTCTTCCTGAGCGGATCTGGTTATGCCGAGGGTACGCTCTTCCCCTGGACCATGAGCGACTTCTCGCTGATGGATGCAATTGAATGCGGCATTGTAAAGTTGCCCCGTGTTCCTGTGGCTGATAATATCCCCGGCCAGGAAATGCCGATGTTCCGCAATTTATGGGAGCATATTGGGAAAAAAATGCCCAAAAAGGGACGTGGCAAGTCAGAAGGATTGAATCCTTTGGATTTACCGCCGCAACTGCAAACTGCCCTTGAAGCACTTTATGGTCATTACGAGAAGACTTATAACCTTTGGCAGAAGCACAGCATCAAAGTGCCACCCTGCTTTATAGTTGTCTGTAACAACACTTCAACTTCAAAGTTGGTCTATGACTATATCTCCGGCTTTGAATACCCTCCAAAAGCCGATGGGGTGATCCCACCACCATTTCTTGGCAAATTTTCTCTGTTCTCCAATTATGATCAACACGGTAACCAGCTTGGCAGGCCGCGCACCTTGTTGATCGATAGTGAGCAGCTTGAGTCTGGCGATGCTCTTGACGAAAACTTCCGTAAAATGGCAATTCCCGAGATAGAGCGATTCCGTCGTGAGATTATTGAAAGAACTGGAGACATTCGTCAGGCGGAAAACCTTTCAGATCAGGAGTTGTTGCGTGAGGTAATGAACACCGTTGGTAAAACAGGCAGACTGGGCGAATCAATACGCTGCGTCGTATCGGTTTCCATGCTTACTGAGGGTTGGGATACCAACACCGTCACTCATGTACTCGGGGTGCGGGCGTTTGGTACACAGCTATTGTGCGAGCAAGTTATTGGTAGAGCATTGCGCCGCCAGTCATACGAGCTGAATGAGGACGGGCTGTTCAATGTGGAATATGCCGATGTCCTTGGCATTCCGTTCGACTTCACTGCAAAGCCGGTTATTGCACCGCCACAACCACCCCGAGAAACCATTCATGTCAAGGCTGACCGGCCCAATCGTGACCCACTCGAAATCCAGTTTCCTCGTGTTGGAGGGTATAGAGTTGAACTCCCGGAAGAGAGGTTATCAGCCCAGTTCAATGAGGATTCGACCTTAATACTGACTCCAGAGTTGGTAGGGGCAACCGAGACGAGAAACTCCGGTATTATAGGTGCTCCGGTTGATCTCAACTTGAAACATACAGGTGATATCCGCCCCTCACAGGTTGTTTACGAACTGACATCTCATCTTTTATTGAGCAAATGGCGTGATAAGAATGATGAACCACTTTTACATCTTTTTGGTCAGCTCAAGCGCATTGCCAAACAATGGATAGATAATCATCTCGTCTGTAAGGGGGGTACATACCCAGCACAACTCAAATATAAGATGTTGGCAGATATTGCCTGTGAAAGGATTATGAGAGGTATTACAAGTGCTCATATTGGCACTTGTCCCATAAAAGCAGTACTCGATCCTTACAATCCGATAGGCTCAACTAATCATGTAAGCTTCAACACATCCAAAACAAGTCGTTGGGAAACCGATGCTCGCCGCTGCCACGTCAACTGGGTCATTCTGGATAGCGACTGGGAAGCAGAATTCTGCCGTGTAGCAGAAGCACATCCAAAGGTTGTGGCATACGTCAAGAATCATAACCTGGGGCTGGAAGTACCCTACCGTTACGGTTCCGAGACACGCAAATATCTTCCCGACTTCATTGTTAAGGTGGATGACGGTAAAGGTGAAGATGACCTGCTCAACCTGATCGTCGAAATAAAAGGCTATCGCCGTGAGGATGCCAAAGAGAAGAAAAGCACTATGGATGTGTACTGGGTGCCGGGAGTAAACAATCTGAAGAGCTATGGCCGTTGGGCCTTTGCCGAGTTTACCGAAGTCTATCAAATCGAATCTGACTTTGAAGCCAAGGTAGAATCGGAATTCAATAAGATGATAGAAAAGATAGTGACATGAAAATCTTCATCAGCAGCGTACAGAATGAACTAGCGGAAGAACGGCGGGCGGTAAAAACGTTCATTGAGAGCGACCCGCTTCTGCGGCGTTTCTTCACGGCATTTCTTTTCGAAGATATTCCTGCCAGTGATCGCCGGACAGATGCCGTCTATATCGCCGAGGTTGATCGGAGTGCCGTTTATCTGGGCATTTTCGGCTACGAATATGGATTTGAAGATGCTGAGGGTGTTTCCCCAACTGAGCGTGAGTTCGATCAGGCCACCGAAACTGGTATACCCCGGCTGATTTTTGTGAAGGGTGCGGATGACCAAAACCGGAAGCCGAAGATGCTGTCTCTCATCCGTAAGGCAGGGCAACAGCTTATACGGCGGCGGTTTGCTGATATCCCGGAATTGACTGCCGCTCTCTATTCCAGTCTTGTGGATCATCTTGAAGGGTGTGGCGCTATTCAGTCCCGCCCTTTTGAAGAGCGGCCTTGCCCTGACGCCACACTTGAAGACATCGATCTTCATTCTGTTACGAATTTTCTACGTCTGGCCCGTATGGAACGTCAATTTCCACTACCAGACAATACTCCTGTAACCGATCTGCTTGCGCATCTGCATCTGCTCTCTGGTGAACAGCCAACTAATGCCGCCTTACTCCTCTTCGGTCGTGACCCCCAGCGTTTTCTTCCTGCTGCCGAGATACGCTGCATGCATTTTCATGGTACCGAAATCCAGCGTCCGGTACCGTTCTACCGCATTTTCAAGGGGACCCTTTTCGAACAGGTGGATATGGCTGTGGACTTTGTGCTCTCAAAGCTCAACCGCAGTGTCGGCACCCGCGCCGAAAGCAGTCAGGCACCGGTCCGCTATGAGATTCCACCGGACGTGATACGGGAAGCTATCGTCAACGCCATTGCTCATCGGGACTATACCTCCGCCGGAGCTGTTCAAGTTTCCGTCTTTGCCGACCGGGTAGAAGTATGGAATCCCGGCATATTGACTCCGCCTCTCACCCCGGAAGGTCTGCGCCATCCGCATGGCTCAATTGCCCGCAACCCTCGCACCTGCGAGGCTCTCTTTCTTGCCGGTTATATCGAAAAATATGGCACAGGAACCCTCATGATGATCCGCGAGAGCCTGGATCATGACCTGCCGGAACCGGATTTTATTATGCGTGGAGGGGAGTTCACCACCACGGTCTGGCGTGACTGGCTGACACCGGAGGTGCTTGCCGGGTACAATTTGAATGAGCGGCAGTTGAAGGCGATTGATTACCTGAAAATTTATCAGACGATTACTAACACAAATTTCCAGACGGAATTCTCTGCTTCGAAACGTACAGCCTCTCGCGATCTGGATGAGCTGATGGAAAAGGGAATCATCGTGAAGGTTGGAACTACCGGTAAGGGTGTCTATTATCATTTGGCTAAAGGGGCCACAAAGGGGCCAAAGGGGCCATGATTACGAAAGGGGCCGTTAAGGGGCCAAAGGGGCCAAAGGGGCCAAGCGGCGGAATCGTGACACAATCCTGCCAATTGTGCCATTAATGGGCTCATAATGGGCTCACAGGAATCTTTGTAAACCCGGCAAACCTTTAACTGAAGGGCATTCATGGAATGAATTATTTATGAGACGTATGAGGCTATTGCAAAAAGATTGTCTTCCCCGAATGCTTCTATCGGGGATCCAGCTTTTCAGGCATTTACAAACTGGATTCCGGCTAAAAACCTGCTGGAATGACAGAATTTTAGACTTTTACAAGAGGCTTGTTTGAGACATTAATTGGCTCATAAATGGCTCAAATGGCTAAATGGTAACAGGACATAAACTGGACAAACAAGACATTAATGGGGACATAAAGGGGACAATAGGGACATTTCAAATGCCTCATAATTGCCTAAAATGCCTCACGGAGATATAAATGGCCAAAGCACCAACCAAAATAACCGTCGAAACCCTCAACCACGATGAGGCGACACGCAAGAACATACCCACCGCCGAGCATCAGTCGCTTATGTATGATGCGGATAAAAATTCCGTACGCATTGCGTATGAACGGCGCAACCGTGATCTTGATCCTCAGCTTGTATGGCGTGGCAAGGATGAGCAGGATTGGTCCGATTTGGTAGTACAGGCCCCGCCGCTCTATATTCAGGAGAAAGTCCACCCCAAGGTGCTGATCGACGATCTGCTGCGCCAAACCAAAGCTGATGTGAAAGAGACAGAGGCACAGTTTGACCTGTTTGCCGATTTCAACGGTTTGCCAAGCGAGAATGCCAAGACCGAATTCTACCAGCATGATTCCCATTGGGCCAACCGGATGATCCTGGGAGATAGCCTGCAAGTCATGGCGTCACTGGCCGAACGTGAGGGGTTGCGTGGCAAGGTGCAGTGCATCTATTTTGACCCACCTTATGGGATCAAGTTTAATTCCAATTTCCAGTGGTCAACTACCAGCAAAGATGTGAAAGACGGCAATACCGACCACATCACCCGCGAACCGGAGCAAGTTAAGGCTTTCAGGGATACTTGGCGCGATGGAATTCACTCATATATGACCTATTTGCGGGATCGGCTGACCGTTGCGCGGGATTTGTTGACTGACTCCGGATCAATCTTTGTGCAGATTGGTGATGAGAATGTTCATCGTGTGCGGGCTTTGATGGATGAAGTCTTTGGCGAGGATAATTTCGTTTCAACGATTGCGTACGCAAAAACAACTGGGTTCTCCGGTGATACGCTTTCCAACATCGCAGATTACATGGTTTGGTTTGCGAAGAAAAAGAATTTGCTTAAGTATCGCGATCTCTTTACCGCTAAGCAAGCTGGTGAGGCAGGTGCAACGAAATATAGAGAGATATCGTCGATTCAAGCGCTAAGAAACTCTGCACATGAACGGACTCGCCTTGCGACGTCAGCTGATCTGACGTCGCAAGGCGAGTCCAGTTCGGAACAGCGATTTTCTTTTGTTGGCCGTGAATGGACAGCGCCTAAGGGTCTTCATTGGAAAACTACAGTTGAAGGCTTGGTACGTGCAGCAAAAGCAGAGCGCGTAATGCAGGAAGGTGCTTCAGTCCGATATGTGCGCTGCCTTGATGATTTTGCTGCCAATCCAAGAACTAACATCTGGCTCGACATTGGTGGTGTTCAAAGCCGAACTGATCCAAAAATATATGTCGTACAGACTGCTACAGAAGCTGTTCAACGCTGTGTTTTAATGACCACAGACCCAGGCGACCTTATCCTTGACCCTACTTGTGGTTCCGGTACCACGGCCTATGCCGCCGAACAATGGGGACGCCGCTGGATCACCATCGACACTTCCAGAGTTGCACTTGCCTTAGCGAGAGCACGAATTATGGGCGCTCGCTATCCCTACTACCTGCTTGCAGACTCCAAAGATGGTCAATTGAAGGAAGCCGAAGTAACCCGTTCTATTCCGTCAAGCCACCCAACGCGTGGTAATATTCGGCAAGGCTTTGTCTATGAACGAGTACCGCACATCATGCTCAGCTCTATCGCAAGTAACTCCGAAATTGACGTTATCTGGGAGAAGTTCCATGAGAAAATGGAACCGTTACGTCAGCAATTCAATGAGGACGTCAGCAAAACGTGGCATGAATGGGAAATCCCACGCGATGAAGATAATAAGTGGACGGATGCAGCCAAGCAGCTTCATGCCCAATGGTGGGAGCAGCGTATTTCCCGCCAGAAAGAGATTGATGCCTCAATTGCTTCTAAGGCAGATTCTGAATACCTCTACGACAAACCATACGAAGATAAAAAGAAAGTTCGCGTTGCAGGTCCATTCACAGTGGAGAGCCTATCACCACATCGAACACTGGCAGTTGGTGTAGATGATGAACTAATCGAAACTGCCGCTGAATCCAAGGAAGGCTATGGTGTGGAGCGTGACTTCGTCCAGATGATACTGGAAAACCTTAAGACCGCTGGAGTTCAGCAGGCTCACAAAGTCGATAAAATAGCCTTTACTGCACTCACTGCGTGGCCGGGATATCTGATTTGCGCTGAAGGATGTTATGAAGAATCAGGTGCAGAAAAGCGTGCTGCCATCTTCATTGGTCCTGAATTCGGAACTGTATCACGTCCCGACTTGGTATCTGCCGCACGTGAAGCTGGTGATGCTGGTTTTGATGTACTGATTGCATGTGCCTTTAACTACGATGCCCACTCATCGGAATTCGACAAACTTGGCCGCATTCCCGTTCTCAAGGCACGTATGAATGCAGATTTGCACATGGCTGATGACCTCAAGAACACTGGTAAAGGCAACCTGTTTGTTATCTTCGGCGAACCGGATATAGATATCATAGACGTCGCTGATGGCCAGGTAAAAGTCAAAGTCAATGGTGTTGACGTATTCCACCCCAACACCGGCGAAGTCCGCAGTGACGGCGCTGAAGGCATTGCCTGCTGGTTCATCGACACCGACTACAACGAAGAAAGTTTCTTCGTCCGTCATGCTTATTTCCTTGGCGCAAACGATCCGTACAAATCACTAAAAACCACCCTCAAGGCTGAGATCAATGAAGACGCTTGGGCATCACTGAACAGCGACACTTCACGGCCATTCGACAAACCGAAAACCGGGCGGATTGCAGTTAAGGTGATCAACCACCTGGGGGATGAGGTTATGAAGGTGTTTCGGGTGTGATTATGTGTAAAAATGATATAGATTTTGCGATAAGGAGCACCTCAAAATGATTACTCGACTAACCTTACGCAATTTCAAAAGCGTGGGAGAACAAACCTACGACTTTACGCGTTTCGATCTACTAATTGGACGAAACAACTGCGGCAAGAGCACAATGCTACAGGCTCTGGCAATCTGGCAGTACTGCGTTGACGAATTCCATCGTTCAAAACGAAGTGGTTCCGTTGGTATTCAAGTGGTGCTCCCCAACTTCACTGCATTGCCGGTGCCGGAATTTAACCTTCTCTGGAAAGACCGGACGGATCGCGCCTATCCGGTAATTGATGGCAAGAAAAAACAGGAATTTATTTTAATCGAAATTTTGGTGGAATGGCAGAGTGCTTCTGGGAGCATTGAAGAGTTTGGCATTGAACTGCGTTATCACTCCCCGCAGACCATTTATGCAATCCCTATTGGTGGCTGGGCAAAATTCCGTACATGTGAACAACAAGATGCTTTACCCAAAATTGCCTATGTCCCACCGTTTTCCGGCTTGGAGCCAACAGAGAAATGGCTTGATGTTTCTCCGATCCGCCAGCAGGTCGGCAAAGGCCAGCCAGGCAGTGTGTTACGCAACTTGCTGCTGCGTGTATGTCCCGTTCCCAGCAGAGGCTCGGATGGTCGTACCCTCAAAGTTTCACATCCCAAAGATTGGCAAGAACTGGCGACTATTATCGAACGCTGGTTTTCAGTAAAGATCCGTGAACCCAAGTATGACTCTGCCAGAGACGTTTACATCACCGTTGAGTACCGTCAGAATGGTAAAGACTACGATATTATTTCCGGCGGGAGCGGTTTTCACCAGACATTGACCCTGCTTGCCTTCCTGTACGGCTATCAACCGACTACGATTCTGCTAGATGAACCAGACGCTCATTTGCACGTTAATTTGCAACGTGAAATTCTCGATTACTTCAAGAAAAAGTCTTTAGAAAGAAATACTCAGTTTCTGATTGCAACACACGCTGAAGAGTTTGCGCGTGGAGTGGACGTTACCCAGATTATTTCCTTGTTAAGCCAAGGTCCCAAACGCATCCAGTCCACGCCGGAAGTGCTGCGGGCAATGGCAGACGTGTCGAATGAAGAGATTACGCGACTTATTGCTTCGCCTTACATCCTATATGTTGAAGGAGAAAGTGACGAACGTATTCTACGTGCTTGGGCCGATCAATGCGGCGCACAGACTGCAATGGATAAAGTGTGCTTCAAGGCTATGGGTGGCGGTGGTAAAGATAATATGAAGAAGGCGGCAGACGAGCATTTTGGTGCGCTACAACAGATAATTCCTGAGGTATCAAGGCTGATGCTTTTTGATTATGACAGCAATGACAATGCATTTCATCCACAGCATGACAATCCTACGCTGGCCGAGTGGAAGCGCAAGAATATCGAAAACTATCTGCTGGTTCCCGACGTCTGGAAACGGGCAATATTTCGGTTGTTGGAATATGGTGATGACAATCTATTTGCTCAGCCGGTTATAACGGCCATAGACGAGTTCTTTATCGGTCAAAACCTTACCTTGCCTCCGGGAAAGAACTGGCGAAATGTAACGGCAAACATTTTTAGTGTTTTAGACGGAAAACGTATTTTATTTGAGAACAATGATTCTCTCTTCCACCAACTTCGAAATGGCTCCCCGCCCTTGCAACTCCTTCGAGAGCAGGTTGCAATGAACATGACTGCTGATGAAATTCATGATGATGTACATCATTTCATCGGTAAACTCGTTTCTATGACTGGTGCTGATTAATGGAATTCCGCATAGCTGATACATTCACCGATAGCCTTGCCAAACTGACCGGCGATGAACAGAAGTTTGTCAAAACCACGGCATTTGACCTGCAACTGAACCCAGCCAATCCGAGCATGAGCTTCCATAAACTTGAAAAAGCCAGGGACAAGAACTTCTGGTCGGTAAGGGCCGGTAGTGATCTGCGAATAATAGTTCACAAGTCTTCTGATAGCCTGCTTCTCTGTTATGTGGACCACCACGATCCTGCTTACCAATGGGGAGAGCGGCGCAAGCTGGAGATCCACCCCAAGACTGGCGCAGCGCAGTTGGTGGAGATTCGGGAGACAGTGCAGGAAATAACCATTCCCAGGTATGTGGAAGCACCGCAACTTGTTCAACCCAAGCTGCCCCTATTTGAACATATCGCGGCAGATGCCCTGCTTGGCTACGGTATACCGAAGGAATGGCTGGACGATGTACGTACCGCCAATGAAGACACCATCCTTGAACTAGCCGACCATCTCCCAGCCGAGGCAGCCGAAGCGCTTCTGGAACTGGCGACAGGCGGGACGCCGCAACAACCACAACCAGTGGCGGCAGGTACGAATCCGTTTGATCATCCCGATGCCCAACGCCGTTTCCGCGTGATGAATAATGTGGAAGAGCTGGAAAATGCTCTCAATTACCCGTGGGAGAAATGGACCGTATTTCTCCACCCGGCACAACGGCAACTAGTAGAGAAAGATTATAGCGGCCCAGCACGCGTATCTGGTTCAGCAGGTACGGGCAAGACCATTGTCGCCCTGCACCGTGCTGTCTATTTGACCCGTAGCAACGCTGATGCACGAGTGCTGCTGACAACCTTCTCCGATACCCTTGCAAGCGCATTGAGAACGAAGTTGAAACGGTTGATCGGCAGTGAACCTCGTCTTGGTGAGCGGCTTGACGTTCACTCCATGAATACAATCGGATTGCGTCTCTACGAAATGAACTTTGGCCGGGCGCAGGTGGCAACCCGTGAAGTAGCTGGTCAGCTTATTTCAAAAGTAGCGGCAACAGTCGAAGGTAACAAGTTCAGTCAGCACTTTTTGTGGACTGAATGGGAGCAAGTAGTTGACGCGTGGCAATTGGACAGTTGGGAGTCGTATCGCGATGTAACAAGGTTGGGACGAAAGACCCGACTGACTGAGCAACAACGCAAGCTTCTCTGGTCCATCTTCGAACAGGTTCAATCAACTCTTCAGTCGCAGAAAATGATTACGAGTGCCGGTATGTTCAACAGATTGGCAAGCCACCTGACTGAAAGTAAGCAGCATCCATTTGATTTCTGTATTGTCGATGAGGCCCAGGACATCAATGTTGCCCAGTTACGCTTTCTGGCTGCACTTGGCAAAGGACGGCCAAACAGCTTGTTCTTCGCTGGAGACCTTGGTCAAAGGATTTTTCAGCAGCCGTTCTCATGGAAATCTCTCGGTGTTGAATTACGCGGACGATCAAAAACGCTGAAGATCAATTACCGCACATCCCATCAAATCAGAATGCAAGCAGACCGCCTGTTAGGCCCTGAAATTTCGGATGTTGACGGCAATTCTGAAAACAGGCTTGGAACAACATCGGTTTTTAACGGTCCAATGCCAACCATTGCAGCCATGACCACTCCGGAAGACGAAATGAAAGCTGTTGGCAAATGGCTTTCTGATCGATCCGCTGAAGGCATCAAGCCTCATGAAATCGGCATATTTGTTAGGTCAGCAGCAGAACTGGACAGAGCATGCACTGCAGTCGAAAAGGCGGGAATAGCATACAAGGTACTTGACGAAAAAGTAGAAACTACAATTGGTCAGGTATCGATCAGTACGATGCATCTCGCCAAGGGTCTGGAGTTCCGGGCAGTAGCCGTGATGGCATGTGACGATGAAGTCATTCCGCTTCAGGAGCGGATTGAAACGGTAACAGATGATGCGGATTTACAGGAAGTGTACGATACCGAACGACATTTGTTGTATGTGGCCTGTACCCGTGCACGTGATCATCTGCTGGTGACGAGCGGAGATGTACCGTCTGAGTTTTTGGACGATTTGCGGATGTGACGGAATTTCAAAAACGCAGCAATAAGCTAAAGCATTTTCGCTTCCGGCCGTTTTTTTATCCCTTGCCGGTCAGTTTTTTCCAGCTCTGTCCGGCCAGTTCCACCAGCCCGTTGATGGTGCGGTTGTAGAACTTCTTAACTGCCATGCTGTTGACCATGATCGAGCCGTCAGGCAAACGTTCGATAACCACCCGGTCACCGCTTTTATGGCCGGCTATCTCCTCGTAGTGCTCTCCACCCACACCGAACAGAAAACGATGAGTACCTTCCGTATGGTGGCAGGCAACAATCACGATGACCACCTCCGGTTGCCCCGACTTGTAATTGAAGCGGGCGGTTGATGTCACAAAGGAGCCTTCGACCGTACCGCCGGCCGACAGCAGGGACTCGATGGTGATTCCTTTGGGTTTCTGTTTCCCCAGCGACGGCATCCCCCACGGCTTGTAGCGCTCATGCGCCCGGTGCAGGTAGTGGTCGCACCGCTCAATCAGCGTGACAACATTATTGTTGATCGGCCCTCCGATGGAGTGGGACAGCCCGGCCGAAAAGCCGCGTTCGCGGATCAGATGGTGATTTTCCACAATCTGGATCATGCCGGTGGCCCCGAGCGGGTGTCCGCGCCCCTTCAGGCCGCCGGTCACATTGGTGGGGAAAGCACCCTGCTCTCCTGTCAGGCTATCGTCAAGCAGCGCGTCCAGCAGATGCCTGCTGTTTACAATCCCGAGATCCACCATGTTGATCGGCCCGAATCCGTTGAAGGGGTCGTGCATATTGACATGAAGCTTCCCGGCCAATGAGCGGATATCCTTGATCCCGGCCATGCCGTAGGTGCAGGCAGCGGCGATTACTGTTGCGGGGAATGAATGGAAATAGTTGCGGTCGGCGATGGTTGGGATGTCGGTGGCGCTGCCGACACCGCTGACTACGACGTCCTGTGGGCGGGAAGTAAGCAGAATCGCTGCGACCCCGTCCGACATGGGGCAGAAATCATGGTAGCGGAGCGGGTGCCAGTAACGGTAATTTTTTCCATCAGATATCTGGCGGTAGTAGTCCTGAAGCTCGATCTGCTGATTGAGATGGGCATCGGGGTTGCGGGCTGCAAACCGCTGGCTGCGCTGGGTCAGTAAGGCCGAAAAGGCGGTCCACTCCTCATCCGATAACTCCAGCCGTTCCTGAAGCGCCCGCGCCACCAGTGCGCCGCAGGCCGGCATGGTCAATCCAAATTCGGATTCGTCCCGGTCGATAACTCCGGCAATGATGCGGGTTGAGTCGAGCGTGTTGGCATCGCTCATCTTCTGAATGCCGATCGCCAGGACATGATCATACCTGCCGGAGGCGATCTCAAGGTAGGCGCTTTCAAAGGCCGACGCTCCCGAGGATGAGGCGGTGTCGATCAGTACCGATCGGGCACCGGAAATCCCGAGGATTCCGGCGATTTTGGCTGCCGTATTATCGACCCCTGAGAATGCTGCCGGATTCTGGCTGCCGACGATGACCGCCTCTACATCCCGGCGCCGGACAGGGCTGCCATTGAAAACTTCGCTACTCCGTTCAGCCAGTTCAAGAAAAGAGAGTTTCTCCTTGTCTTTGCCGTCATAGCGTCCTACCGGCGCCATCCACGAAGCGGCAATATACACATTACGCGGAGTAAAATGGCTGTCCATGTTTCACCTGCCCTCTCTACCGGTAAGCCTCAGAACCCGCAACCGCCGCCGAATTTCTGGTGGTATTTCTGGTGAAAGGCCTCGGCTTCCCAGAATCTGGTGGCCGGTACGATTACGGTGGCGATACGGCGACTGTAACGACCCGTGAATTCAAGCTGCTCAAGCGATTCCTCGGCGGCGTAGCGCTGCTCTTCGGAGTGGTAGAAAATCGCCGAGCGATACTGGCTGCCGATATCCGGCCCCTGACGGTTAAGCTGGGTCGGATCGTGGCACCCCCAGAACACATCCAATAGCTCTTCGTAGGAAACGAGCGCAGAATTATAGGTCACCTCGACCGCTTCGGCATGGCCGCTGTCATGGCTGCAGACATCCTTGTAGGTCGGATGCTCAAGGTGTCCGTCGGTGTATCCCACCCGGGTCGCCTCAACCCCCGGCACCGACATGAAGGTCTCTTCGACCCCCCAAAAACAGCCAGCTGCAAACGTAGCCTGTTCGATCATCGGTCTGCCCCCTCCAAAAACAGACAAGGGCTCCGTGGAGCCCTTGTAATCAACTACATCATCTTTTCCATCTCTTCTTCCGAGATGTCGAAGTTGGCATACACATTCTGCACATCATCGTTGTCTTCCAGCCTGTCCATCAGCTTGAGCATACTTTCGGCCTGCTTACCGTCCAACTGCACCTGGGTCTGAGGAACCATGGTGATCTCGGCGTTAAGATGTTTGAAACCCTTTGATTCAAGGGCTTCCCGGACTTCGATGAACGTTCCGATTTCGGTTGTGACTTCAAATTGCTCGTCCTGCTCGGCCACGTCCTCGGCACCCGCCTCGATGGCGGCCTCAAAAAGTTGATCGAAACCGACCGACTTGTCATACACGATCAGGCCGACCTTGCTGAACATCCAGGCAACGCAGCCGGCTTCACCCATGTTGCCGTTGCATTTTGTGAAGATACTGCGGATTTCAGAAACGGTACGGTTGCGGTTGTCAGTCAGCACTTCTACCAGGACCGCTGCGCCGCCGGGGCCATACCCCTCATAGACGATCTCCTCGTAGTTGACACCTTCCAGGCCGCCAGCACCCTTCTTTATTGCCCGCTCGATGTTGTCTTTGGGCATATTCTCGGCTTTTGCCTTATCGACGGCAGTCCGCAGACGGGGATTTGCTGCGGGGTCGCCGCCCCCCAGTTTGGCTGCTACCGAAATTTCCTTGATCAGTTTGGTGAATACCTTACCTCGTTTGGCATCGGCCGCACCCTTTTTGTGCTTGATGGTGCTCCATTTATTATGACCCGACATCTCCCCGGCTCCTTTGTAAAATTTTGTCGCTGCACTAGATTTCGGTTGCCTTAAAAAGGGACAAATACTACCATGCAGGCGTTTTGCTGTCCAGAAGGAAATACATTTGATGGAGTAAATTGAAATGCAATCGCCCCTGTCTGCAATGCGCTCCGTTGTAACGACATCGATAATGATGGCGCTGACGCTGATTTCGCTCCTCTTCGGTGGGTGCAGCATGATTTCGAGGTCTTCGAGCATCGACCTGCCGCCGGTACTGTCCCAGGACGAACTTATCCGCCCCTACGAGAGGCTTGGCAGAATACAGGTCACCCGGGAAACATACGGCTCGGACTATTCGCTGCCGCCTGACATACGACAATGGGGTTTCACGGCTGTGCGGCAGCAAGCAGAAAAAATGGGGGCTGACGCCGTCATGCTTTTGGAGGTGACGGGCGGCACAACCGTCTACGGGTTGATCCCGTCAACCGAATATCGGGCCAGCGGGGTCGCCATCAAGTTCAAATAGGGATTGACAGGGAATAGAGTAATTCGGTATAAGGAGCATTCTCAAATTTATGGCGGCGTAGCCAAGTGGTAAGGCAGAGGTCTGCAAAACCTTTATTCAGCGGTTCAAATCCGCTCGCCGCCTCCA
>JBAXVE010000042.1:0-28019 GCA_037129245.1 Desulfuromonadales bacterium | reverse complement strand
CGGAGTCGCTGGGGGCTGAGTTCCGGGTGAGGGAATTTGCCGATGTGGGGTAGGGTGTGGCAGCTGGTGAAGATAAGCCTGTAACCGGATTTTATGCCGAAGCTATTTCGGAACAGGTCGAATCAGGTTCTAAGAAATCAGGCCGCCACCCTGATACTACGGGTTGCGGCCTCATTTCGTATTCAATTCATTGATGAGATTTCATGCAATTTACTTCGCATTAACATCCTTTTTTACCACTGCCATTGCGTCGTTCAGGATCTTGACGCCGGCTTTAGACGCCGAAATCGAGCCGGTCAGACTTTCTCTGGCAAGATCCGGATTATGGAAACCATCCGAATTTTCTGCCGTCCAGTACTCCCACAATACATGGGCTTCTTCATGTTTTTCGCGGGCCTGCGCCAGTACACTTTCCGTAACTCCCATCCGTTGAGCCGCTACGTAGGCGTCGATCAACTGACCAAGCCAGTATTCGGCCTTACGCATTTTGCCCTTGGTGTAATTGATGATCGAATCCATCTCATACTGCTTTTTCTCAACGGTGCTGTCCGGATGACAGCCGAGACATGATGCTTTGACAGCCAGCTTCGGCTTGACGACTCCGTGATTTGAAAACATTTTGCCGTCCTTGCCCTTCTGTTTGGGCATGTGGCACTGATGGCACTGGACACCGGCTTTGTCGTGGACGCTGCCGGCATATGTTTCAGCTTCCGGGTGCTGGAACTTGATCAGACGGGCTCCGGTCACGGCATGTTTAAAGTCAAAGAAATCGAGTGTCTTGTAGTGCTTCAGCAGTGACAGGGCATTTTTGAGCGGGAAATGGTTGGTGCGCTGGTCATCATATTTAACCGGTTTACCGTCGCTCCACTGAGTACCGGCGCCGCAGTTGTATTCTACGTGGCATTGTGCACACATCATACGGGAATCGGTTTTGCTCATGACGCCGATTTTACGGAAACCGTCGCGGAACGAGATGATTTTAAGATCGGTTTTACCACCTTTGGAGAAGATATTATCCTTGGTGTCGCGCTCGATGGCCTGGATCAGGCCGTCACGTACAACGCGAGGCTGTGTACCGTGCGGGTCGTGACAGTGAATACAGCCAACCGGGTTATTAGTGTCTTTGGCAACATCAACAATATTGGACGTGCGATCCCATTTTGCTTTTGGATCTTTGTCACCCATAAACTTCCACTTCAGAATATGGTCGGATGTTTTGCACTGGATACAGGTCGGATTGCCAGCCATAGCTGTTTCTTTCAGCTTGTAGTCCGCGCCCTTGTCGGTTAGCACGTCCCAGGTCTTCCCTGTTTTATCAATCCCTTTCCAACCATCCTTGAACTGGAAGCGGCCACCCTGGAAGCGATCCACGGCAAACTGGTCGATAACCATAAACGCATGACCGCGCGGTTCGTTATGCTCAAAGGTAAAACCGTAAGGGGCAAGCAACTTGTCTTGCATGGGTGAGCGACCGGTCGGGACCCCTTTTTCTTTACGGGCGCCGCCATCACGGTTAACATTGTAAAAACTTTCCAGCTGGTTTTTGTGGCATTTTCCGCACAACGCCTGATCAATGATGGTGACCGGCTTGTTTTTTTCAGGATCCTTGCTATGTGCATCCAGTTTGTCATGACAGACCGTGCAGGCCAGTTTGGCGTGCTTGGAACCCTCCTTCAATGCCTTGACTTCGTCATGGCATTCGTAGCATGTGGCGCGTCCGTCATTAGCCAGTTTTGTGGCCGGCTTGTTGACTGCCGATGTCAGTGCAGGGAGGACGAGCAGTGAACCGGTGATACCGATAGCTGCAGCCGTCAGAGCCAGTTTTTTCTTCAGCATGGTGCATCTCCTTTCGTAATGAGCTACAAGATTTTTGTAGTGGTCAATCAGTATCCATGAATTATACGGCATTATGCCGGAGAATCTGTTTTCAGAATTGACGGATGTCAAATTTTACTACATTTTTCGCAAATAGCATTATTGTGACCCATGAGCACCGAGTTTAAAGCGGTTGCAATTTATCCGCTCATGATTTATTACTATCCGCCACCATTTCATTCCTCCAGGCGGTTTTCGTGCAGGATTCTACGTCCACACTACAGGATTTACGCTCCCGGATAGATAGTATCGATGATACGGTACTTGATCTTCTCAACGAACGCGCACGCATCGTTCTGGAGGTCGGCAGACTTAAAACGGGTAGCAACCTCGATTTCCATGTTCCGGGTCGCGAGCGGCAGATTTTTGAACGTCTGCTTGGAAAAAATGTCGGGCCGTTTCCCAACGATGCACTCAAAAGTATCTATCGCGAAATAATATCAGCCTGCCTGGCGCTGGAATCTCCCATGAAAGTGTCATTTCTGGGCCCCAAGGCGACTTTCAGTCACCTGGCGACTTTGCAGCAGTTTGGCCTGTCAGCCGAACTGGTACCTATGAAGTCAATTCCGGCGGTGTTTGAAGAGGTTGAAAAAGGGAAATCGCTCTACGGTGTGGTACCGGTGGAGAACTCGACTGAAGGGGTTGTCTCGCACACCTTGGACATGTTCGTTGAGAGTGAACTGAAAATTACCGCCGAGATTCTGCTGGAGGTGCATCACGACCTTCTGTCTCGAACCGGCCGCATTGAAGATATCAAGAAAATCTACTCCCACCCCCAGCCGATAGCCCAATGCAGGCAGTGGCTCGACGACAATCTGTCAACAGTTTCGACTGTCGATGTTGCCTCGACCGCAGTGGCTGCGCAGATTGCCAGCGACGATTACACCTCAGCGGCAATTGCCAGCGAACTGGCCGCTTCACTGTACGATCTGAAGGTGGTGCGCAGCCGCATCGAGGATCAGGTTAATAATTTCACCCGTTTTCTGGTTATCTCCCGCAAGGGGTGCGACGCTTCCGGCAATGACAAAACGTCGGTGATGTTCTCGGTCAAAGATGAACCGGGCATCCTCTGTCGCATGCTGGAGCCCTTCGCCAAGCGGGGCATTAACCTGAGCAAGATCGAATCACGGCCGTTCAAGAAGAAGGCCTGGGAGTACATTTTTTTCCTTGATCTGTTCGGACACGTTTCCGATCCGGATGTGGAAGAGGCGCTTACAGAGCTCCGTCTCTGCTGTCAGTTCATCAAGATTCTCGGCTCCTATCCCCGGTCAATGTAACATTCATGGCGGCCGTTATCCAGCGATTAACAGTTATTGGAACCGGGTTGATTGGCGGATCATTTGCGCTCGCTCTTCGTGAGGCCGGTGCGGTAGACCACGTTATCGGTGTCGATGCGGATCGTGCCAATCTCGAACGTGCGCGTGCTTTGGGAATCATTGATGAAATGGCTTTCTCCCCTGGTGATGGAGTTGCCAGAGCAGACGCAGTTTTCATTGCGGTACCGGTCTGCTCGATTGTGGAGTGTGTCAGGGAGATCGCCTCAGCCGTGCCGCATGGCTGCATAATAACCGACGGCGGAAGTGTCAAGGCGGCCCTGGTGCGGGAATGTGAGTCGCTTATCCCCCCCGGGCGTTCGTTTATCGGCGGTCACCCGATAGCCGGCACTGAACACTCGGGTGCGGACGCTGCATTTGCAGCACTCTATCGTGGCAAACGCTGTATTTTGACGCCTTCACCAACCAGCGATCTGCAGGCGCTTGAAACTGTATCAAAGTTATGGCGTGCGACGGGTGCGGTGGTAAGCTGCATGGAGGCGGGCCATCACGACCGCATTTTTGCCGAAATTTCTCATCTGCCGCACGCTGTGGCGTACGCGCTTGTTCATGCCGTGGGAATAGCCGATGTGGAAGGAGAAAATGTGCTTTCCTACACGGCTGGCGGTTTCAGGGATTTTACCCGGATCGCCTCGTCAGACCCCGTGATGTGGCGCGACATTTCCCTGATGAACCGTGATGCACTATTGGCCAGCCTTGATGGATTTTCTACGAGCCTGAATGAACTGCGTCAACGAATCGCTTCCGGCGATCGTGATGGGTTGACGGCGTTTTTCACAATTGCGAAGCAGTTTCGTGACGGAATTATTTGAGGCTGAACGGTCTCCGGAGGATACACTGTGAACTCAACTACTATTAAACCTGCATCAGCCGTTAATGGCGATATACGCGTTCCGGGAGACAAGTCGATTTCGCACCGTTCGATCATGCTCGGCGCGATTGCCACTGGAGTTACAACCGTCCACGGTTTCCTTCGCGGCGAAGACAATTTTTCCACTATGAACGCGTTCCGTACCATGGGTGTGGTCATAGATGACGACGGTGAGGTCATCAGGATAACCGGCTGCGGCCTTCATGGACTTCAGGAACCGGGTGATGTGCTGGATTGTGGCAACTCCGGAACCACCATCCGGCTGATCACCGGACTGCTGGCAGGGCAGTCTTTTTTCTCAGTGGTCACCGGCGATCAGTATCTGCGCAAACGTCCCATGAAACGGATTGTTGATCCGCTTTCGAGCATGGGCGCCCGTATTCAGGGACGCAAGCAGGGAAGTCTGGCGCCCCTGGCCATCCAGGGCGGATCGTTGAACGCGATAGGCTACGAATCACCTGTTTCAAGTGCCCAGATCAAGTCATCGATCATGCTGGCCGCACTCTATGCCGATGGGGAAACTTCAGTCCGGGAACCTTCACTTTCGCGGGATCATTCCGAGCGGATGTTCAAACTGTTCGGTGCTTCGGTTGAAAGCATCAGCAACGGCGTGAAGGTACGAGGTGGCTTCAGCCTGAACGCCCAGGAAGTTTCGGTTCCGGGAGACATCTCGTCGGCTGCGTTTTTTATGGTGGCAGCACTGATCACACGCGGCTCGGAACTGCTTATCCGCAATGTAGGGGTAAACCCGACCCGCACCGGGGTCATCGATATCCTCAAGGCAATGGGTGGGGATATACAGCTGCTCGACCAGCGTGAACTTTCCGGCGAAACGGTGGCCGATATTCTTGTGCGTTCTTCAAATCTGAAAGGGATCGCAATTTTCGGCAGCGTGGTACCACGGGCTATCGATGAGTTTCCGGTGATCTGTATAGCCGCCGCCTGTGCTGAAGGCCTGACGACTGTCAGGGATGCCAAAGAGTTGCGGGTCAAGGAAACCGACCGCATCACTGCCATGGCCCGGAGTCTGTCACAGCTGGGCGTGAGCATAACTGAAACCGAGGACGGGATGGACATTACCGGCTGCGAACGTTTTGGTGGGGGGACTGTGGAGAGCTGTGGTGACCACCGCATTGCCATGTCCCTGGCCATTGCCGCCTTACGTGCTTCTGAGGAAATTACCGTCAGGGACACTGATTGCGTAGCTACCTCCTTTCCGACCTTTTACCGCCTGCTTGACCAGGTTGCATCTCGCTGATTGACATGAGCACACGTCCCGACGGCATTGTTATCGCCATAGACGGACCTTCAGGGGCCGGAAAGAGTACTCTGGCACGTCTGCTTGCAGAGCGGCTCGGTTATCTGCAGATTGACACCGGGGCTATGTACCGTGCTGCTGCGCTCTTGATCGACCGGGCCGGTATTGACCTCGGTGACGAGGGTGAACTGGAGCGCTTCTGCGGTGGAATATCAATCCGGCTGGAGTCAGCTCTAGGAAAGCAGGTAGTCATTGCCAATGGCAGTGATGTAACCGACAGCATCCGCACTCCGGAAATGTCTCTTTTGACCTCCAGAATTTCCGCATTCGGACCGGTTCGGGAGGCGCTGATGGAATCCCAGCGCTTGATGGGGATCAGGGGGGGGGTTGTTCTTGAAGGGCGCGATATAGGTACGGTTGTATTTCCTGATGCAGAGCTCAAGTTTTTTCTTTCCGCTTCGCCTGAAGAGCGGGGGCGGAGGCGATTTGAGGAACTGACTTCAAAAGGTGAGCCGGTAACCCTTGAGGATACGGTTGCCGATGTTATCAGGCGCGACCGTCAGGATTCGGTGCGTGAACTGGCACCGCTCAGGAAGGCGGATGACGCTGTATCGATTGACTCCTCCGGTATGGGTATTGAGGACGTACTTGCCACAATGATGGAACACATTAACAAAAGAACCGTGACTAGGGGAAAACCATTATGAAGGTCACACTCGCTAAGCGGGCCGGCTTCTGTTTCGGGGTTAAGCGGGCAACGCAGATGGCATTTGAAGCGGCTGGCAAGGATCAGAAAACCTACACTCTGGGTCCGATAATCCATTCTCCGCAAGTTGTAAACAAGCTGGAAGAAATGGGAGTTAAAGCACTTAAAGATCTTAATAATATGAAGTCTGGTACGATAATTATCCGTTCCCATGGCGTAGCCTCGGAAGAAATCGATGAAGCCGTTAACAGGCGCCTGGTTATCGTTGATGCTACCTGCCCATTTGTAAAAAAAGCTCAGGAACATGTAAAGGGACTTTCCGAGGCCGGCTACAGCGTCGTGGTGGTTGGTGATGCCGACCATCCGGAGGTGCAGGGAATCGTTTCCTACGGGGGGAGCAATGTTTTCGTGGTCGGTTCCGGTGATGAAGTAAAAAAACTTCCCAAGATGAGTAAAATAGGTGTGGTCGCCCAGACAACCCAATCGTTCGAGAACCTTAAAAATGTTGTTGTGGAATGCCTTCAGCGGGGTGGTGAAATTCGGGTGTTCAATACCATCTGTGATGCTACTGCCGTCAGACAGGAGGAGGCCAAGGAACTGGCGGGGCAGGTTGACTGCATGCTGGTAGTGGGTGGTTTTAACAGTGCCAATACGCGTCGCCTGGCCGAGGTCTGCGCTGAACTGCAGCCTAAAACTCACCATATCGAAACGGCGGCTGAAATAAATGTTGCCTGGTTTGATGGTGTAGACCGTGTTGGAGTGACCGCCGGTGCTTCGACGCCAAAGTGGATCATTGATGAAGTCATGAACAAAATTGATGAACTGAATAAAAGCGATTGAATTTCTGTCATCTTGTTGCTACATTGTCGCACTTAACGAAACTGATAAACACGATATAACGTCCAGGGGGTATGGTGTAATGGTTGATTTCAAACGGCTTGATTCTGTCGAGGAAGAACAGGAGGACCTCGATAGTGATCACCAGAGCAGCGAATTTGCGGCTCTGTATACTGAAAGTCTTAAAGATCGTCCTGAAAGGGATAAAATCATAGAAGGAACTGTTGTACGCGTCGATCAGGACACGGTTCTGGTTGACATAGGGTTGAAATCGGAAGGGCACGTGCCGGCCGGTGAGTTTCGAGATGCCGATGGCGCTGTTTCGGTTCAGATTGGTGATAAAATCCGTGTGCTGATGACCCGCGAAGATGGCAAAAAAGGCTATGTTCTTTCCAAGAGAAAAGCTGATTACCTTGCAGCGTGGGACAAAATCGGCGCTGCCGGTCAAGAGGGTGGGATTGTTGAAGGTGTCATCTCCGGCAAAGTAAATGGAGGATATACCGTTGATATTGGTGTTCAGGCCTTTTTGCCCTCTTCGCAGGTGGATATTCGCCCATCGGGAGACAGCGACAGTTATATCGGTCTCAAGGGGCGTTTTAAAGTCATCAAAATCAACCAGCGCCGTGACAATATTGTTCTCTCGCGCCGTGTGGTTCTTGAGGAAGAGCGTGCTTCAGCACGCGATGTAACTCTGGAAAAACTTGAAGAAGGCCAGATTGTCGAGGGAACGGTAAAAAATGTCACGGATTACGGTGCCTTTGTTGATTTAGGGGGGGTTGACGGTCTGCTGCATGTTTCCGATCTTTCCTGGGGCAGGGTTGGAAAACCTTCTGACGTCCTGAAACCGGGACAACTTATTACCGCAAAAATTCTTAAATTTGATCGCACAAAAGGGAAAATTTCTCTCGGTGTCAAGCAGACGCTGGCTGATCCCTGGCTGGATGCTCCGAATAAATTTCCAGTCGGAGAGCGTGTAAGCGGTCGTGTCGTCAGCCTGATGGAATACGGAGCATTTGTGGAGCTTGAGGCCGGTATTGAAGGGCTGATCCATGTCTCTGAGATGTCATGGACCAAGCGGGTTCGACGTGCGGCTGACGTACTGAACATCGGAGAAACGGTAGAGACTGTTGTTCTCGGGGTTGACATGGGCAATCGCAAGATATCGCTGGGGCTTAAGCAGACCACCGATAACCCGTGGAATACGATTTCTGAAAAATATCCTGCCGGGACCAGGCTCGAAGGACAGATCAAAAACATGACCGATTTCGGCATGTTCATTGGTATTGAGGATGGCATTGACGGTCTCGTACATGTTTCCGATATGTCATGGACAAAACGGATCAAGCACCCCGGTGACGTGTATGAAAAAGGTCAGCTGGTGCAGGCGGTCGTACTTAAGGTGGATCTTGAGAATGAGCGGCTATCACTTGGTATCAAGCAACTTGAGCCGGATCCCTGGAGCCTTGCACCTGGCAAATATCGTGCAGGAACCGTGGTTACCGGCAAGGTTACCTCAATAACTGATTTTGGTGTGTTTGTAGAACTTGAAGAGGGCGTTGAAGGACTGGTGCACGTCTCCGAGCTATCCCGTGAGAAGGTTGCCTCTGCGAAGGAATTCACGTCGGTTGGTTCATCGCTCGAAGCCGTTGTTCTCAGTTGCGATCCTAAGGAGCGGAGGATTTCGCTTTCGATCAAATCGATGCATGTCGCTGTAGAGAAAGCTGAATTTGAGCAGTACATGGGCTCCCAGGGCGAAGCAACGTCAACTCTCGGCGACCTGCTTAAACAAAATCAGAATAACCGTACCAATTAATTTTATCAGAAATGGCAGGAGGATGTTGTGACCAAGAGTGAACTAATTGAAAAAGTTCTGCAATCGCACGGAATGCTGAATGCAAAGGCCTCTGAAATTATCGTCAACACTGTTTTTGACTCGATAGAAGAGGCGCTTAAGGCAGGGGATAAGGTCGAAATTCGCGGATTTGGCAGTTTCACTATCAGGGAACGTCTCGGGCGTGAAGCACGTAATCCGAAGAGCGGTGAGGTCGTGCGCATACCGTCAAAAAAGACGCCGTTTTTTAAAACCGGCAAGGATCTTAAGGATCGGGTCAACTGCTGAGTTTATTCACAACTGCATCAAAAAACAGGGGCACGGATTTGATTCCCGTGCCCCTGTTTTGAATTTTTATTGAAATGATAGTTATGCGCGAATCAAGCGTCCATCCGCGGGAACAGTGCTTCAACTTTGGTTATTGCTGTCCCTTCTTGTAACCCACCCCAAGCCAACCCGGATTTATCAGGTATTTCCTTCCAACCCAACGAAGCCAGAGCTTTCGAGGCCGTTGATGGTAGAAATGCAGACAACAGACAGTGAATGATCCGCTGTGATTCAAGCAGACAGTACATGACGGTCGCCAGTCGTTCTCTGCTGGCGGGGTCTTTCGCCAGGGCCCAGGGTGCGGTATCATCTATGTATTTATTGCAGGCTGAGATGAGATCCCAGATTGACTGCAATGCCCGGCTGAAGGCCAGTTCATCAATCTGCCGATCTACCGCCGCAACCATTTCAAGTGTCTTGTCACGCAGCGTAATATCCGGGTCAGCCATAACGGCAACAGCCGGTAGAATTCCCTCAAAATATTTGACAGCCATGGCAGTAGATCGAGAGAGAAGATTGCCGACGTCGTTCGCCAGATCCGAGTTGAGGCGGTTGACCAGCGCGCTGTGTGAAAAATCGCCGTCAAGCCCGAAGGGAACCTCACGCATCAGGAAGTAGCGAACCACATCCACCCCATACTTGTCGATCAGCATGTTCGGTTCGACTACGTTCTGCAGGCTTTTGCTCATCTTCTGTCCCTCGACCGTCCACCAGCCGTGGGCAAACACCTTCTCCGGTAACGGCAGTCCGGCCGCCATCAGGAACGTTGGCCAATAAACGGCGTGGAACCTCAGAATGTCCTTGCCGATCAGATGTACGTTCACGGGCCAGTAGCGGCCGTAATTGCAGTTCAGATCGGGATAACCGAGGGCAGTTATGTAGTTGGTCAATGCATCGAACCAGACATAGATTATGTGCCGCTCATTGCCTGGCACGGGAATGCCCCATGAAAAGGTGGTCCGGGATACGGAAAGGTCACGCAACCCTTCTTTCACAAAAGAGACGATTTCGTTACGCTTGCTTTTCGGCTGAATGAAGTCAGGGTTTGCATCGATATGGTCAAGCAGTTGCTGCTGATACTTGCTCATGCGGAAAAAATATGATTCTTCTTTCAACTTTTCCACCGGCCGATTGCAGTCAGGGCAGCGCCCTTCAATGAGCTGCAGTTCCGTCCAGAAGGTTTCGCAGGGGGTGCAGTACCAGTCTTCATATTCCCCCAGGTAGATGTCGCCCTTGTCGAGAATATCTTTGAAAATATGACTGACCCCTTTTTTATGGCGCTCCTGGGTTGTGCGGATGAAATCGTTATGGGAGATGCCGAGGCGCTCCCACAATGCCTGGAAGCGTTTGACTACACGGTCAGCAAGTTCCAGCGAGGTCTCACCGGCAGTGGTTGCCGCCTTTTCTACTTTCTGGCCATGCTCGTCGCTTCCGGTCAGAAAATAGACGTCGTAGCCCATCAGCCGTTTATATCGTGCGAGAACATCACCGGCGACGGTGGTGTAGGCATGTCCGATGTGGGGAACATCGTTCACGTAGTAAATAGGTGTCGTCACATAGAACGTTGGTTTCATATCAGACTCCTGAAGGTGGTGACGGCGTTGACCCGTCGGAGGGTGCATTCTGCTTGCGGCTTCGCTGTCCATGTTTGCGGGAACGGTTCTTCTTGCGTGCCGGAGCGTTCCTGGCGGTATCCGGTTCCCCGACGGAGGAATCTACCGTATGCTCAGTGACAGTTTCGGCGGCCTGTTCCACTTCTGATGATGGCGCGATTGTCTTGATGGCTGGCTTATCCTGTTTGCGACGCTGCTCAAAGCTCCGCTCCCGCGTTTTACGGGGAGCGTGCGACGGTGATGGGGAATCGCCCTTTTCGACGATCACCGGTGCAACCTGGTGTCCAGGTTGAGTGGCTGTGCCGTCAGCCAGAATCTCTTCACGCCTGATAACGATGGTCTTGTTGTCGTCAAGCTTTAATGTGATGTTACCGGTAAGAATATTGACCTTGTCAACAATCCCGCTGGTGTTGGCTATACTCACACGTTTACCGGCCTTCGGGTAATTCTTGCGCAGACAGCAGTAGGTCTCGTATTCATAATCGAGGCAGCAGAGCAGGCGGCCGCACTGTCCGGAGATTTTAGTCGGGTTGAGTGCCAGGTTCTGCTCCTTGGCCATCTTTACCGAAACCGGCTGGAAATCGCGCAAAAATGAACAGCAGCAGAGCTCCCGGCCACAGATGCCGATGCCACCAATCATTTTCGATTCATCCCGAACCCCGATCTGGCGCATTTCAATGCGGGTGTGAAAGTAGTGGGCCAGATCTTTAACAAGATCGCGGAAATCGACTCTGCCGTCAGAAGTGAAGAAAAATACCGCTTTGCTTCCATCAAACTGGTATTCAACCCGTACCAGTTTCATCGGCAGATTGCGTTCTATGATCCGTTTGACGCAGAACTGAAAAGACTCCTTCTCCCGTGCTGCGAGATGCACAAGGGTTGCCATGTCGTTCTCATCGGCTTTTCGGATAACGGCGGACAGTTTGCCCGCTGCGGGAGCTTCTTCAACGTTACTGATGCGTACTACCTGAGCGATACTGAGACCGCGCTCGGTTTCCACTACAACCCGGTCACCGGGGGTGAGTTCATTGTTGCCGGGGTCAAAATCGTACAGTTTACCGGCTTTCCCAAATTGTACCGTTGCTAAGTGTGACAAAAAAACCTCCTGCTATCTTTCAAGGGACGGTTAAATAGTGTGACGATCCAAGTGTCATGAACAGATGATCGAGAGCCAGCTTTGAATTGGCATTACGCGCCACATCTTTCCTGACGTCGCATATTTTTTCCAGAAGCTCAAGAGTCTTCGGGAGCGGTTGACGGGTAGCGATTTTTTCGATAGCGCTCCTGATGCCGACATTTATGATGTCGTTGACACCGCTGTTTAAGTGAACCGCATCACGATAAAAAGAGATCAGCATGTCAAGAAGTTCGAGGGTCGTCTCCCGATCTCCGGATAACTCCTCAGCCGCATTAAAAACTGTTGCAATCTGACCGGTAGTAAGCCTGCTCAGATGTGAAAGCACCTCATCGCGGCGCGCCACGAGGACTTCGTTATCAAGCTCAACGGCCCGTTGCATACTGCCGCAGGCCATCTGTGCCAGCAGCGCAGCCGTATTTTCGTCTCTTCCTCCCTGCTGAAGCAGTCCAGCTAGATGTTCGGGGGATAGTGGAGCAAATCTGATCAGCTGACAACGGGAACGGATCGTCGGGAGCAGCATCCCGGCGTTTTCAGTCAGCAGTATGATCAGGGCGTGGCCAGGCGGTTCCTCCAGAGTTTTAAGCAGAGAATTGGCAGAATTTGCATTCATTCGTTCCGCCGGGTCGATTATACACGTCTTTCGTGGAGCTTCGTACGGGCGCAGCGACAGCTCTCGTTGAAGCTGTCGCACCTGTTCGATGCTAATATCACGCTTATCCTTTAACGGCTCAAGCAGATGGATGTCAGGGTGGCTTCCTCCGGCAACTTTGCGGCACGACGGGCAGACACCGCAAGCGTCATCGTTTTTGACGCTGCAGAAGATGGCCTGTATCAGGGCAAGAGCCGTTTTTTTTCGGCCACAGCCGGAAACCCCTTCGAAGAGATATGAGTGGGCTGTTTTATGCGTACGCAACGACCTTCGGAGCACCTCGATAATCCGGTTGTGACCGCAGATATCAGCAAACGGCACGCAGAACCTCCGGAATCCGTGCCAATACCTGGACCGCAATAGCAGACGATATTTCCTCGATTGAGTCGTTGCCGTCAATAACAGCGATGCGGCGAGCTTCGGCAGCAGCCAGTTGCAGGTAGCCGGTGCGAACCAGCCGATGGAATTTCAGCTCTTCCAGCTCGAAACGCTCTTCACGGGGGCCGCTTGATGCTTCTATCCGCTGTCGAGCACGTTGCAGGCCAATTTCAGGGTTACAGTCGATCAACAGGGTCAGATCTGCAGTAATGCCCTGGCAGGCATGGGAGTTGAGTGAATCTATGATGCTCCGTTTGATGCCTCGCCCATAGCCCTGGTAGGCGATGGTTGCATCACTGAATCGGTCACAGATGACGACTTTTTCTGACGACAGAGCCGGTAGAATGACTTCAGAAACGTGTTGGGCGCGGGCAGCCGAATACAGTAGCAGTTCGGACATGGATGACATGTCATTGTTCCCGGCATCCAGCAGGATGGTCCGTATCTTGTCGGCAATGGCGCAGCCCCCGGGCTCCCGCGTCTGAATAACGCTGAAACCGTGTGCGGTCAGCCGCTCAGCAAGCAGACTGACCTGGGTGGTCTTGCCGCATCCCTCTACCCCTTCGAACGTAATGAAATAACCCACGCGGTTTCCGACTCCTGTTTTTTTATGAGCGTTGGATTATAGGTAAGCAACCTCGAATTGGCAACATCTTAAATCTGTACTGTCTCTGAATTATATTGTCATAAATTGTGTAAGCAAATGTAACAGGAAGAGATAGCTTGTCCAATTCCTTAAATTCACGACAGTTTATATTTTTTACGTTGAAGTTTACCGGCAAAAGTATATAAACATCATTTACTGTTTTACGGAATCGATATAGTAGCTTCATTTCTGTTGTACCGGGTTTTTGGAGGCTTCCCTTTCATGAACACCACCAGGTCGTTCCGGCTCGTTGTCAATAAGACCGCCCAGACTACTGCTATATCGGGCGTTTACCTGATTACCGATCAGGGGGACAATCTTGTGGAGCGGGTGCGAGCGGCGTTATGCGGCGGAGTCAGAGCCGTGCAGTATCGTGCAAAAGAGAGAGAGTGGGACGAGCGACGTGCCGAAGGGGAGCACGTGAAGCGTCTGTGTGCAGGGTACAAGGTACCGTTCATTATTAATGATGACGTACACCTTGCCAGGGAGCTTGATGCCGACGGCGTCCATCTGGGTCAGGAAGATGGCACCGTTGCTGAAGCCAGGTCGTATCTGGGGTCCGGAAAAATAGTCGGCCGGTCGACCCACTCTCTGGAAGAGGCAATGCGTGCCGAGGACGAGGGTGCCGATTATATTGGTTTTGGTGCCATGTACCCAACCGGCAGCAAAGTTGTTACACAGATGCCGGGCGCAGCTGGACTGGCAGCGGTACGCAAGCAGATCCGCCTGCCGGTTGTGGCCATTGGAGGCATTACCACCGCTAATGCCTGTCGGGTGATCGATGCCGGGGCTGATGCCGTAGCGGTCATATCATCAGTGCTGGCAAGTCCGCGTCCGGATATCTCCGCAGCGGAGCTGTCCCTGCTGTTTAACCGCAGCCGCCCCTTTCCTCGCGGCGGTGTAGTGACTGTTGCCGGGAGTGATTCCGGAGGGGGTGCAGGAATTCAGGGTGACATCAAGACGATCACTCTGCTGGGCAGTTATGCATCCAGTGTCGTGACTGCACTGACAGCCCAGAACACCCGTGGCGTCTCCGGCATACACGGCCTGCCACCGTCGTTTGTGATTGATCAGCTTGAAGCGGTATTGACGGATATACCGGTTGATGTCATCAAGACAGGGATGTTGCATACCCCGGCTATCATTGCGGCTCTTGCCGATCGATTGCTTGAGAATGCCGTCATGATACCAATGGTGGTAGATCCGGTCATGGTGGCAAAAGGTGGCGCTTCGCTGCTTGAACGCGATGCCGTTGCCGTATTTTGCGACCGGTTAGTGCCGCTGGCGTATCTGCTGACGCCTAATATCCCTGAAACAGAACGTATTCTGGGCAGAACAATCGCTAACGAGCAGGAGATGGAGCAGGCGGCCCGAGATCTTCACGCTCTTGGAGCGGCCAATGTCCTGGTGAAGGGTGGACATTTGAATGGCCAGTATTCTACGGATGTGTTGTTTGATGGCAGAAAGGTTCATTTTTACAAATCTGAAAGATATTTCAGCAGCAATACTCACGGTACCGGTTGCAGCTATGCCTCTGCAATTGCAACGTTTCTCGCTCAGGGTGAGCCACTTCCGACTGCAGTAGAAAAGGCAAAAACATTCATATCCGAAGCCATCCGTCTTGCCCGCCCGCTGGGCAAAGGGCATGGTCCGGTCAATCATTATCTGGCGGCACGGGAACTGTGCAGTCATACATCACACCACATCCATGAGGATTGCAGATGACGCAACTTGAATACGCCCGCAGAGGGCTGATCACAGAAAAAATGCAACAGGCGGCTACAGCAGAAGGTGTCAGTCCAGAGTTTGTCCGTGACGGCATAGCTGCCGGCACCATCGTGATCTGTCACAATGTCAAACACGCCAACGGTGTTCCACTGCCGGTCGGGGCCGGTTTGCGCACCAAGGTCAATGCCAATATTGGTTCATCATCGGATGATACCGATATGGAGAAAGAGCTTGAGAAAGCCAGAGCTGCCGTGAAATACGGCGCTGACGCCCTTATGGATCTATCCACCGGAGGTCCGGTTGACGAAATCAGAAAAGCCATCATAGCAGAAACCACAGCATGCATCGGCAGTGTTCCGCTTTATCAGGCTGCGCTGGATGCTGTCCGCCATAAGAACAAGGCAATCGTTGATATGACAGTTGACGATATTTTTGCCGGAATAGTCAAGCATGCCGAAGATGGTGTTGACTTCATCACGGTACACTGCGGCGTGACGCGCAGTACCGTCGAGCGGATGAAAAACGAAGGGCGTCTGATGGACGTGGTGTCTCGTGGCGGTGCCTTTACCATCGAATGGATGAACTATAACAATAAAGAGAATCCACTCTACGAACATTTTGACAAGCTTCTGGAAATCACCAAAGAATATGACATGACCCTCTCGCTGGGTGATGGTTTCAGGCCAGGATGCTTGGCCGATGCGACCGACCGTGCCCAGATACACGAACTGATTCTGCTGGGCGAACTAACCCAGAGGGCTCAAGATGCCGGTGTTCAAGTAATGATTGAAGGGCCTGGGCATGTTCCGATCAACCAGATTCAGACAAATATTCAGCTGCAGAAACGGCTTTGTCATGGAGCACCGTTCTATGTTCTTGGGCCGCTGGTGACCGATATCGCTCCCGGCTATGACCATATAACCAGTGCCATCGGTGGAGCTATTGCTGCTGCTGCCGGTGCAGATTTCCTGTGCTACGTCACCCCTTCGGAACACCTGCGACTTCCCGATGTGCAGGATGTGCGCGACGGTGTGATAGCCTCACGTATTGCAGCCCACGCCGGAGACATCGCAAAAGGCGTCAAAGGTGCACTGGATAAAGATCGGGCCATGGCGCGCTGCCGCAAGAAACTTGACTGGGAAGGGCAGTTTGCGCTGGCACTGGATCCGGAGAGAGCACGGGAGCTTCGCTCGAATTCGCCGGTATCGGATCACGGGGCATGCACCATGTGCGGTGAGTTTTGTGCGTACAAGGTGATGGATGAGGCCATGAAGCGGTGATGATATGGTTTAGTATTCAGCACTGATGTTCTCTAACAGCTGCAGATACGGGTTTCAAGATACGATGGCCTGTGGTGGGGGCGAAAGATGGCAATTTCAGGTATGATTACCGGGTGTGCCGTGGTCGGGGATGAATCGCTTGTTCGACAGTTAGCCGGTGATGTCACGGAAATATTCAGCACTATGGTTGGCCTCACCGGTATGCAGCATGTATGCGTCCCGATAGAACAGGTTGTTCATCTTGAAAACAGCATCAGTTCTCTGGTTGGATTGGCGGGCGTTTACAACGGGGTGGTCACGCTCCACATGCCAAGTACTTTTGCAGTTCAGGTGACAGGTCGTATGCTCGGTATAGATGTTAATGAAAATGATGGAGACGTTAATGATGCCATCGGTGAAATCGCCAACATGATAGCTGGTTCATTCAAACAACTGCTTACCAGGAGGGGGCACGGTACCTATCTTTCCACCCCCTCGGTTGTGTTTGGAAAAAAGTACGAAATAAACCTGGGTAATTCACTGGAACGCTGCGCTGTCAGGTTTACCTGTGACGATGAATGGTTTCTTGTTGCAATAGCACTAAAAAGTGCCGCGTGATGAATTCAGCAAAGCAGCGTGTGCAAGTTTGAATATTTGGGACGGGTTTCTGTATCATAATTTGTTATGGAGGTGGCTAATGAGTAAAATCGGTGTGGTGTGTAAGTTGTTTTTCGGCTTTATAGTGTTCTGTCTGCTACAGATTTGTTATGTTCAGCCCGGCCTGGCGACCGAAGGGGGTGGCGGTGCCTATCCCAATGGTGCGGAGGACTTCATGGCCGGGGCCGTGCCGCCACCGGGAACCTATCTGGTTAATTATTTTACCTACTATTCTGCTGACCGTCTCAATGACAAAAGCGGTGACAGCTCGGTTCCCGGATTCAAACTGAATGTCACCGGGAATGTCATGCGCATGATTCACGTCACCAACAAGACCTTGCTTGGTGCCAGCTGGGCGATGCATGCCTTTGTTCCGATAATCAACGTTGACGTGACAACGCCTGCCGGGAATAACGATAAGCTCGGGTTTGGAGACATAATCATTGATCCGATAATTCTCGCCTGGCATTCGAAAAACCTGCATGTCGCTGCGGGAGTTGACGTTTTCATTCCTACCGGCGCCTACAACTCAACCCGCATGGCCAATGTCGGCCGGAATTACTGGACTTTCGAGCCGGTTGTCGGAGTAACCTACCTGTCGGATAATGGTATCGACCTTTCACTTAAGCTGATGTACGACATCAACACGATCAATACTGCAACTGACTATACCTCCGGCAACGAATTTCACATGGATTTTTCAGTCGGTAAGAAATTCGACGCTCTTACTGTTGGAGCCGGCGGGTATCTGTATCAGCAGGTAACCAACGATAAGCAGCATGGTGCTACGATCAGCAATTCAAAGGGGAGTGCCGTTGCTATTGGACCGCAGCTTAAGTATGACTACAAAAATATGAGTTTCACCCTCAAATATATTATGGATGTCGACAGCAGCAACAGACCGGAGGGTAATAACTTCTGGTTCAAGACGAGCTACGCGTTTTAGTAGAATGACATGCTGATTACACAAACGCCCCGCTTCTTCTCGAAGCGGGGCGTTTGTGCGTCAATCTGTGGCTCTGAATCGGCAACGGTTTTTAGTGCCACTTGAGAAGTTGGTTATCGTAGTCCACAGTATAGTTCAAAAATCTCAAGAATGAATTGCCCAGCACACCATCGCCATCAAAATTGGTATGGGGAACCACAACCACATCAGAAGCGGCGATCATTTTGTTGTCCATCTCGATGAAGTCCACATGCGTCAACGGGCTTTCGCCGCGCTTGACAATGGTCTTCATTTTTTTGGTTTTCTTCTGCTTCTTCTTGTGACGCTGCTGAATCTTCGGGGTGAGTTCTGATGCAAGAGCCGAGTAAAGAGTTGTTACAGGCGTCGAGGTATCAAGAATCATGTTCGCCTTGACGCTGCGTCCATTGTTTTTAATGGTTACCGGGACGATGACTCTGTTGTCTCTGATGGTAATGGGAATCGAATACTGTACACTTCCGTGTCCCTTGTCTTCAGGGATGGCATATCTCCCCGTTCTGTATTCAGCCGGCATTTTACTCACATCGTCAACCCAGAACGTGAAGCCGTTCTTGTCAACATACTTGTAAAACTGCGGGGGGGGGCGGGGAGATGGATCCGGGTTTTCGAGCCAGAACACCAGTCCGTCACGGTCGATATATTTGTAGAAATTCGCTGCACGTGAGGTGAGTGGAAATGCGATGAGCAGTGCGGCAATAATGTAACGTGTCAATTTCATGCGAACGTTATTTGAGATGGCAGTTCTTGCATTCTGACGGACCTGCTCCCATTGATGCATGACATCCTATGCAGACCCTGTGAGCCCATTCCTTGCCGAAATCCTGGATTTTCTGTGCTCCTTTCTCCCCTTCATGACAGGAAACACATTCACCTTTATGACCATCGTGGTCAAATTTGACTCCGTTTTTAAACGTAAGAATTTTCGGAGGGTCTGCGGTGTAGGCGTTTATGGCACATACGAAGCATACCAGCAGGATGGTGATGACTTTCATTGAAACTCCCCCATGTTAAATTATGAGATATTGTTCCTTAATGCCGGATAGACGAATTCTGATGCAAAACAGGAGCCAATCTTACGATCATAAAAGCTCAGACTACGGTGCTGTCACGGTCACCACCTGACTTCCCTCTCCTCCAGGGTTGATAACTTGGAGACGGAAATCCTTGTTCACCGGTGAATAGGGGTGGCGCTGATAGATCAGTTTTGTGCAATCGAGGTATATAAGCTTTTCACGTTCGGCCGGATTCTGCCATTTGCCACCTATCTGCAGCCCGTCTACCATGAGTGATGAATGAACATCAAAGTTGTTTCCCTGGATAACGAGTTCATAGTAATTGACCGATTCGTTCCCTCTGATCACCTGCCGAACTTCAGGTTTGGTCTCCAGGGCTAATGCTACGGGAACGGAACTGTTATCGGGTCCGTTTCTGATCTGTATCTGGCGAAGTCCGCCTGACACCTGCGGAACGTTGAAGGTGATTGCCTCCGAAGAAACAAATTCACTGCGGATTGCAGCGCCATCGAAAAAAAGCCGGGAAGTGTTCGTAAAATTCTGTCCCTGTGCGATCACGTCCCGCTCGCGACCCTGGGCACAGGAACTTACCCGGTCGGGACTTAATGCAGAGAGAACCGGTCGCAGTGGCATGACGGTGAAATTGTACGGCCTGCCGATGGCGCCGTCGGACCTTCTGATGTAGAGAGCGTAGATACCCGGCTCCAGTTGTAGTGGAATCCTGAATTCGGCGCGCTTGCCGTCAGCCAGACTTGACTGAACTTCCACACTTCCCAGGAAAACAGTGGCTGAGTCGCCGAAAGCGGCGCCAAACAAAACTACTTTTGCACCCGGTTCGGCCTGGGCGGGAATGATACTGAGGATCGATGGGCCGGGTGGCGGAGCGGCGGGTGGCGATGTCGTCCGTAATGGTTGTTCGGCGCTTAAAGTGTCGGGAACAGTGAAATAGCAGACAAGTAGAAGACAAATCAGTGATACGGCATGTTTCATGATAATTTCTCCGCCAACGTGATGAATCGAGTGAATCCTCTCGGTTACAGGCTGATCAATCGCCTTTTTTCAGTGAGATAGCGATACCGACGGACATGAAAAGGATGTTTGCTCCCCAGGCAGCTACGACGGGCGTCAGAACGCCGCTTCTTCCGTAGGAGATAATGATTGCGTTACTGACGAAATAAATAAAGCCTATTGCGACACTGGCTCCGACGCCCATAGCCACGCCGCCGGAACGATTGTTTCTTGCAGCAAAAGGGATTACAAGTATTACCATGACGAGCGTTGAAAACGGCGCCGCCAGTTTGGAGTGCATCATAGTCAGATAGCGGTAGGCCGGATATCCGCCGCTTTTGAGGTTGTCCGCGTACTGTTTCAGCTTTTTGAAACTCATGTTGTCAGCATCGTTATCCAGCACCCGCAGATCATCAATCATGAGGGTCAGAGGGACATCCAGTTCAGAAACGCTCTTCTCCGTATAGCCGCGACCGCCGCTAAAGTCTTTGATCACCGCTTTCTGCAGCGTCCAGCGCCCTTTATTGAAAAGAGCAGTGTCGGCATCGATGCGTCCGACCGGCGTCATTGTGTCTCCTAGTGTCCAGATTATGATTCCTTTCAAAGTGCTGGTCTGGGGTTCAAACAGCTGTGCCTGAAGGATCATCGACGATGAACGGAACCAGATATTGTTGCGTTTGAAGTACGCGCGCCCTGTCCCCTTTTTTATGCTGATGCGTTCTATGTACTCTGTTTGTTCATAGCTGTAGGGCAACAGAAACTCCGCGTTGAACAGCAGCAGAAAACTTACCAGAAGGCCGAGTGCTGCCATTGGACGGAAAATACGCAGCAGGCTGATGCCGCAGCTGCGCATGGCGACGATCTCGCTATCACGGGAGAGTGTACCGATGGTCAGTAGCGTTGCCATCAACACCGAGAAAGAAGCGGTACGACTGAACATTTCCGGGAGTTTGAAAAGGAAATACAGTGCTATGTCACCACTTAAACCGCCGGCACGAAGAAATCTCGGAATTTTTTCAACAAGGTCGATGGCCAGATACAGTGAGACGAAACCGCCCATGCAAAGCGTCAGCATCCGAAGCCATGCGACGGCTATATAACGGTCGAGAGTGGTCATTATCTGCTTTTCCTGAACCGGTCAACGATGGAATTGAGACCAGGTAATGTCAGGTTGCGCTCCTGGGATGCCATTTTAAGTAAGATGATGCCAAGAACAAGAAAAAGTACATTTGGCAGCCACAAGGCGATGAGTGGAGAGAGAGAGCCTCGTTCAGCAAGAGTTCTAACAAACGAAAGCAGCAGATAATAGGAAAATATGATGCCGAGGCTGAGGGTAAACCCGGAAGACTTTCCCGAACGACGATTCTGGATACCGAGTGGTACGGCGACAAAGGCGAACACAACTGAAGCGAAGGGGAAAGAGAAGCGACTGTGCAATTCGGTTCTTATTTTAAGCTGCTGAGAGAGGTCGTTAGCCGTTATTCGGCTCTGGGTGAGCAGTTCTGTGATGCCCATATCCTGCTCATTTCGCCCCGATCCGGTTGAAGGTGAGTCAGGCGTAACGGACATGACGTACTCTTCAAAGTGGACAAGACGGTATTCATCTTTTTTCCCCGGCGAATGGATGATTCCGTTGTTCAGGGTCAAGCGGAGTCCTTCCCGGTCAGCACCACTGGAGACAGCCCCCCTGCGGGCAAAAATGGTCAGCAGGCGTTCCTTGTTGCGGCCATCGTGGATGATGACCCCCTGTAGTGCCTGTTTGCGCTCGTCATACTGCTCGGTGTACATGACGATTCCCGGGATATCGTCCCAGAATACTTTTTCGCGGATAGTAGCGCCTGCGTACTGTTTCATTACTTTGAAACTGAGATCTTTGAAAGCGCTGTTTCCCCACGGTACACCGAACAGGCTGGCTGCCAGTGACAATCCGGCGGCGAACATCCCGCACGCGGCAACCGGCGGTACAATCTGTATCAGACTGATACCGCTTGCCTTGAGAACGATGATTTCATTATCAGCGGAGAGTCGACCGAACGCCAGGAGGACAGCCAGCAGAAAAGCCATCGGGATGGTGAAAACCAGAAATGAAGGCATCAGGTAGATAATCATCCTGCATACGTCCGTCAGCGGCACTCCACGGGAAACAATCAGTTCGATCAGTTTCAGCATGCGCCCCATCAGTAGAATCAGGGTGAATATTGTGATGCTCAATAGAAAAAGGGATGATATTTCGCGAATTATGTAGAGGTTGAGGATGCGCTTCATAGCTGCGGATGATACATGAGAGCCCGTCCGGTGTAAAGAAATCAGGTGTGGCGTGGTTTACCCCAGCTAAACTGTAGAGTGTTTGCCGTTTATGTTGAAATAAAAATAAAAAACGGATAAAAAGGAACACAATTCTAAAATCGGTTTTTACCAATCGGTTTTCATACTCTATGGAGGTACTGAATGAGTCTGATCAAGTTGTATGACACGACCCTGCGTGATGGCACCCAGGCTGAAGACATCTCTTTTCTGGTCGAGGACAAAATCCGTATCGCTCACAAACTAGACGAGCTCGGTATCCACTATATCGAAGGAGGGTGGCCGGGAAGTAATCCCAAGGATGTGGCTTTCTTCAAGGACATCAAAAAAGAAAAACTTCATCAGGCCAGGATCGCTGCATTTGGTTCCACACGTCGCGCAAAAATCACGCCCGACAAAGACAGCAATATTATTACTCTGATAAAGGCCGAACCTGATGCCATAACCATCTTCGGCAAAACCTGGGATTTTCATGTTCGCGAGGCGTTGCGCATCTCGCTGGAAGAGAATCTGGAATTAATTTTTGATTCTCTGGAGTACCTCAAAAAACACGCTCCTGAAGTGTTTTACGATGCTGAACACTTCTTTGACGGCTATAAGGCCAATCCTGACTACGCCATCAAAACCCTTAAGGCTGCTGAACAAGCCAAGTCAGATTGCATCATCCTGTGTGACACCAACGGTGGCACCATGCCGTTTGAAGTTGCCGAAATTATCAAGGCAGTTAAAAAACAGATCAAGACACCGCTCGGCATTCACACCCACAATGACGGCGAATGTGCCGTTGCCAACACCCTCCACGCCGTTGACCTGGGCATCGTTCAGGTGCAGGGGACCATCAACGGTTTCGGCGAGCGCTGTGGCAATGCCAACCTCTGCTCCATAATCCCGGCACTGAAAGCCAAGATGAAGAAACAGTGCATCAGCGACGAGCAGATGCGACACCTGCGTGAAATATCGCGCTACGTCTACGAACTGGCCAACCTCTCCCCCAACAAGCACCAGGCATACGTTGGCAATTCAGCCTTCGCCCACAAGGGTGGAGTGCACGTCAGCGCTATTCAGCGTCATCCCGAGACCTACGAACATATGCGTCCCGAATTGGTCGGCAACTGTACCCGCGTACTGATTTCTGATCTTTCCGGCCGCTCCAACATTCTGGCCAAGGCTGAAGAATTCAATATCAACTTGGACAGCAAAGACCCGGTAACTCTTGAAATACTTGACAACATCAAGGAAATGGAGAATCGGGGATATCAGTTTGAAGGCGCCGAGGCGTCATTTGAGCTACTGATGAAAAAGGCGCTGGGCTCACACAAGAAATTTTTTACCGTACTTGGATTCAGGGTCATAGACGAAAAACGGGGAGAAGATCAGCGGCCGGTTGCTGAAGCGACCATAATGGTCAAAGTTGGCGGGAAGGTCGAGCATACCGCTGCCGAAGGAAACGGCCCGGTCAACGCCCTTGATAACGCAATCCGCAAGGCTTTGGAGAAGTTCTATCCAAAGTTGAAAGAAGTAAAACTGCTGGATTACAAAGTGCGCGTACTCCCGGCAGGGCAGGGGACCGCCTCATCGACCCGTGTGCTGATCGAATCGGGGGATAAACATGCCCGCTGGGGAACAGTCGGCGTATCTGATAATATTATCGACGCCTCCTATCAGGCGCTGATCGACAGCATCGACTATAAACTGCACAAGTCGGAGGAGTAGGGCGCTGACGTGACACTGCAGCGAATCGTTCTGCTATTCTTCGCTCTGCTGGTGGCAGTACCGGTTATTGTTAAAAGCCGCTCGAACGGGATCGAACCTGTTTCGGCGGCTTTTTCCGTTATGACGTCATCTTCTGTTGTGCGGGTAAGTGGAGATGTACGGCATGCTGGCATCTACCGGATAGTCGCCAACGAAATGCCGCATAGCGTCATAAATATGGCGTTACCGGGGAGAGTGATAAACCGTTATCAATCTGAAGCGATTATGACTCGCAGACTGCAGAATGGCGACGACCTGCGGGTAAGGTTGGGGAGCGACGGCACCGCATTTATTTCTTACAGTACGCTTTCCGCGCGGCAAAGGATGCTGCTGGGTATTCCTCTGGATATCAATGTGATGAGCGAGTCGGATTTTGATGCTTTACCGGGGATCGGTCCGGTAATGGCCAGGCGGATCGTCGAATACCGTCAAAATAATGGCGGAAAGATGCGCGTCAGTGACTTGAAGAAGGTGGATGGCATCGGAGAAAAGATATATGGCAGGTTGTATAATATGTTCCAACTTCCTTGAATTACAGGAAAGTTGTAATGCCACTGATACGCTGGAAATAGTTGGCACGCATGATGTACTGACCCGCGGACATAGATAGTTTAGACATCCGGATCGGGAGGCACGCCATGCATTGTCCACGCTGCAAAGGTCGTATGTATTCAGAAAAGTTCTACGATTTTGTCCGATCGTTCGAGGCCTGGAAATGTTCATGCTGCGGAGAACTGCTGGATTCGGTGATCATTGCCAACCGTGCCAGGAGCGGTAACGAAGCAAACCGGATTAACTGATCTGTTGTGCTGTTCAGCGGAATAATTAAGGGGAGCCTGTTTACAGGTTCCCCTTTTTGTTTGACAGGCTGTCGGCTCAAGGGGTATGAAAATGTCTATCCAATAATCAGAAAACTATCAAGTGCGAGAGAGGTTTATTATGCCAAGAAATGACGGACGAACCAGTAATGGCCTTCGTCCCATAACGATTACCCGTAAGTATACTAAACATGCCGAGGGTTCAGTCCTGATCGAATTCGGCGACACAAAAGTCCTGTGTACTGCATCGGTGGAAGAAACGGTTCCTCCCTTCATGCGGGGCAAAGGCACTGGCTGGGTTACTGCGGAATATGCGATGCTTCCCCGCGCGACTCATACCCGTTCTCCACGTGAAGCAGCCAAGGGAAAACAGAGTGGCCGAACGCTTGAAATTCAGCGGTTGATTGGCCGCTCACTTCGCGCGGTGACTGATCTTGCTGCTCTGGGGGAACGGAGCATAACGATTGACTGCGATGTTATACAGGCTGATGGCGGCACCCGCACCGCCTCAATAACCGGGGCCTACGTAGCCCTGGTGGATGCTCTGACAACTCTGCAGGCGAAGGGAGTATTTGCTGCGTTGCCGTTGCGCGAGGCTGTCGCAGCCGTCAGTGTCGGTATCATAAACGGCGAAGCATACCTTGATCTCAATTATCTTGAAGATTCAACCGCCGAAGTGGACATGAATTTTGTGATGACCTCCAGTGACCGTTTCGTGGAAGTTCAGGGCACCGCAGAGGCTGAGCCGTTTACCGTTGCCCAGATGGATGCCATGCGCGAACTGGCGACCGTTGGTATTCGGCAGCTCTTTACTGCTCAGCGGGAGGCCCTGGGTCTATGAAACGCCTGATTGTTGCCACCCGTAATCAGGGAAAGATCAGGGAACTGCAGCAGCTGCTATCGGGTGTGGTTGATGAGCTGCTCTGTGCGGCAGATCTGGCCGGTTTCCCCGAAACAGTTGAGGACGGCAGCACATTTGCCGAGAATGCGCTTAAAAAGGCTCGTGAAGCTGCTATGTTCAGTGGTTTCCCTGCACTGGCCGACGATTCTGGCCTGGTTGTCGATGCCTTGAATGGGAACCCGGGGGTCTATTCGGCGCGTTTTGCCGGTGAAGGGGCTGGGGATGACGCCAATAACGCGCTGCTGCTTCGTGAATTATCAGGCGTCCCGGCCGGAAAACGCCAGGCAGCCTTTATCTGTGCTCTGGCCTTTGTAACCCCGGATGGTGCTGAGAGAACCTTTTGGGGCAGGGTAGGGGGGCGTATTCTTGAGTGTCCCCAGGGAAGTGATGGTTTCGGCTATGACCCGCTTTTTCTGGTAGATGGTTATGAACGGACGATGGCAGAATTAAACATTAATGAAAAAAATGCTGTCAGCCATCGCGGACAGGCGTTCCGGCAATTCCGGGATTTTCTGGACTCGATATAAGCAAACAGTGCTTTCGCACTGATGAAAAGGAAAGTATCCATTGAAAAAAAATTCTACACATCAACGCAGTGGCGGTCAATCATCACGTGGTACGTTACCTGAACAAAAACATCTATCTACCCTGAATGAGAAGAACTTCAAGCGTCCACTTAAAAACAGTGTACTTGAAACCCGAATCTCCTCCCTCGACGAAGATGGCTACGGCACTGCGCGCACCGAAGACGGGTTGACCCTGCGAGTGAGCGGCGCAGTGCCGGGAGATCTTGTGATGGCTTCGATTGACCATCTGGCAGGCGGTACCGCCTATTGTCATGCCCAGAAAATTGTCGAAGCGTCCCGGTTGCGTAGTAAGAATCCTCCTTGCGGTGAAAGCGCTGACTGCCTGGGTTGTCCGCTGATCTCCATGAAATATTCAGAACAAAAACAGTGGAAGCGTGGCATGATTCTGGCTGAACTGGCCAAATATCCTGAACTGAACAATGTAACAGTCCATCCGCTGAAATCGCCCGATAACCTTATTCATTACCGGACAACTGCTAAATTGACCGTTGCCGGGAAATTCTCCGAGCCGTTCATCGGTATCTACCGTCGTGCAAGTCATGACGTCTTTGACCTTGAGCACTGCCCGCTGCATCATCCGCTGATCAATAAAGTTGTGGAGGCGGTGCGGCGCGGGATTAAGAAGGGAAAGGTTCCTGTCTACAACCCGCAGAGCAGGATGGGTCTGCTCCGCTACCTGGTGGTGCGCGTATCTGCGTATGAGAAGAAAGCGATGGTGATTTTTGTAACCGCAAAGCGTTCGTACAACGAGATCCACCATCTCGGGCGCTTCGTGCAGGAACAGGTGCCGGAAATTGAAGTCGTCGTGCAGAACGTGAATTCCTCTGAGGGGAACGTGATTTTTGGAGCGAGCGATCATTTTTTGACAACAAAACATTATCTCACCGAGCAGATCGGTGACATTTCATTCAGGATCTCTCCCCGCTCATTTTTTCAGGTCAATAACAGCGGTGCCCGTCTCATTTATGACCAGGTACGTGAGTGGGCCGGGCTATCCGGTGCCGAATCGGTACTTGATTTGTACTGTGGTATTGGTGGCATAGCACTTTTTCTGGCTTCACAGGCGGACAGGGTTTTCGGTGTCGAGGTGGTCGAAGATGCGGTGGCAGACGCCCGCATGAATGCCAAAATTAATGCTATACGGAACAGTAGCTTTGAAGCGGGTGATGTATCCGAGCTGTTGGACGAACTTGCTCTTGAAGCTGATACGATTGATCTGGTGGTTTTGAATCCCCCTCGCAAGGGGTGTGATCAGAAAGTTCTCGAAAAAGTGGCAACGCTCTCACCCCGCTCATTGATCTACGTTTCGTGTTCGCCTGCCAGTCTGATGCGCGATCTTGCCGTGCTGAAGGGGTTGGGTTACGAATGCGGTGAGATACAGCCTGTCGATATGTTTCCCCAGACTGTTCATGTTGAGAATGTGGCGCGTATCGTAAGGAAGACTTCTGTTGAATGAAGGAATCCTGCCTGATTTGACCCTTTATATCCGAGGCGGTTTCAAGTTCCAAGTGCAAAAAGTGCAGCATGATGCTGTTTGAAGTCAA
>JBAXVE010000041.1:0-28097 GCA_037129245.1 Desulfuromonadales bacterium | reverse complement strand
TTGGGCTTAGGTTTCAACCAGTTGCAACTAATTTACGAAAGAATCAATATTTTTGCTGCTACTTTCTTTCTAAACATGCACCTTTAGTGACGACACTTAAAAAGTACGCCCAGGCTGTTGGCTGTCATCTTGAGATAAGATTTGTTCCTGAACATGCCTAGAGTTCAGTTTGCAATCAGTATCACAACTATATCTCGCTGATTTGAAGGTTAGTCGAAGAAGTTTTTGACATAATCATCCTGGTGTGGTTCAATGTATTACACTGTATTGCAGTTAATTGCAATGCAACACCAGATAGCAGTTAACACAGAACGACCCTCAAGGAGATGTACCATGCAAAAAGCAACGGTGAGAGATACGATCTCTCTCAGACTTCCAGCGGGTACCAAGCAAAGAATTGAACATCTGGCCCAGGCTACCAGACGTTCCAAAACGTTTGTGATAGAAGAGGCCATCACCAACTATCTTAACCTAAATGAATGGCAGGTAGAGAGCATTCTGGAGGGCCTAAAAGAGGTTAAAGCAGGGCAGACCACCCCCCATGAAACAGTCCTGGCAAAATGGGAGGCGAAGGCTTGCGAGTAGAATGGTCAAAAGGTGCTGAGAGAAACCTTGATTCCATTGAAGCCTACATTGCCCAGGATAACCCTGCCGCTGCCGCTAAAACTGTCGTCAAGATCGTAAGGAGAACTTTTGCCCAACTCTCCAAGCATCCCGCCAGTGGTAAACCAGGGCGAATCAGTGGTACAAGAGAACTGATCTTCCCAGAGATCCCCTACATCGTCATTTACTCGGTACATGGAGACATAATTTTCATACTGCGAGTATTCCACACTGCCCAGGACTTTGAGAACCTGCCCGAACAGACCAGCATCAATTAAGAGTTCCGGCGTTGATTATTAAAAACGACATGAAAAAGAAAAGTCCGAACATACAGTCCGAAACTGACTGGCAGCGGGTCATGAGCATGGCTGATGAAGAAATTGATACATCAGACATACCTGAGTTGACTGATGACTTTTTCAAAAATGCCCGTGTTCGGTTGCCTAGAAACAAAACCAGCTTACCAATGGAAACACACCAGCACTGACAGTTCCCATTTCACACTATCCTTTTGAAGATAATTGCAGTGAAAAAGGTTCTCAAATTTTCTGTCCTTTTCTTTTTATCATTGACCCTATATTGACCCTATCTGTGATTTATACAAAAATGGCTTACAGGAAAATCTCTGTAAGCCACTTGTTTTATTGAAGTTATTATTTATGCCCAAGTATCAAGCGACCTCCTTAGGAGGGAAGTGCTCTATCCAACTGAGCTACGGGGACATGAGGCCCTTATACCCTGCTGACCGATAAAAAGCAACCTTAGCATGCCGTTACATGATCACTTACTACCTATTTCATCGTGTGTATGACGCTCTTGCTCTTCCATTACCATGAGTCCCAATTCCCGTTTCATCTCGTTGAACTCTCTTCCCGCCGGATCACGAGGGTAGGGCATGGTTACAATCTGATTGCGTTTGATGGTGCCGGGGCGATAGGTCATAACTATGATTCTGTTCGCCAGGTAAAGTGACTCTTCGATGCTGTGAGTGACGAAGAGAATTGTTTTTCCTGATTTGCTCCAGATGCGAAGCAGTTCATCCTGGAGTGTTCTACGGGTCAAGGCATCCAGAGCTCCAAACGGCTCATCCATAAGCATGAACGGAGAATCAATAGCCAGCAGTCTGGCAATGGCGACCCTTTGGCGCATACCGCCTGATAGATCCTTGGGGAAACGGTCACGAAACTCCCGTAGTCCAAAAGTATCCAGCAATGAGTCGACACGTTCCTGAATTTCCTTCAGCGAGACTCCCTTAATTTCCAGGCCGAATGCAATGTTCCGGGCCACCGTCATCCAAGGGAAAATGGCGTATTCCTGGAATACGACGCCCCGGTCTGGCCCCGGTTCCTTAATCGGATGACCGTCAACTATGATCTCGCCAGAAGTGGGAGTTATAAATCCGGCGATGGAATTCAGCAGAGTTGACTTGCCGCAGCCCGATGGACCCAGCAGGCAGACAAATTCGCCCTGCGACAGCTTCAGATTAATGTCCTGTAGCGCCGGTACGCTGTGTTCGGCTCCTTCAAACGATTTATAGAGATTGGCGATCGAAACGTAATCCATGCTACCCATCCAGGCCACGGTGCCAGCGCAGCAGGTAGTTATTTAAGAGGTTCATCAACTGGTCAATGGCCAGCCCCAACAACCCAATCGTGATCATGCCGGCAATGATCTTGTCTGACCACATGAATTCACGCGCTTCGAGAATGCGGTAACCAAGACCGTTGTTGACAGCGATCATTTCGGAGACGATGACTACGATGAACGCCGTACCGATGCCTATCCTGACACCGGTGAGTATATAGGGGGTTGCTGCAGGCAGGATTACCCTCCGGAATATATAACCTTTGTCTGCACCGAGGTTGCGGGCAGCACGTAAATAAATTCCATCTACATTTTGTACACCGGCGATGGTGTTCATCAGTACCGGGAAAAAAGCCCCCAGAGAGATCAGAAAAATTGCCGGCGGGTTGCCAAGGCCAAACCAGAGGATCGACATCGGAATCCAGGCAATCGGAGGTATCGGGCGCAGTACCTGAATTATGGGGTTGAAATACTCGTAGATACGGGGCGAGGCTCCCATGAACAGGCCTAACGGAAGGGCCAGTCCGGCTCCGAGAATAAAACCTCCTGCCACGCGGCCAAGACTTCCCAGCGTATCAATCAGAAGCTCACCCGATCGGAGCCATTCAATCCATTTAATGACGATTGCGCTCGGTGACGGGAGCATGATCGGAGAAACCAGGCCGGCCCGGCAGGAAATTTCCCAGATAATCAGCAGAAGGAGCGGCATGGCCACTCCTCTCAGCAGTGACTTTAATATTGGTGTCACTCCTATTTTACCTTGAGAGTTGTTTTGGCTTTCTGCAACAGGTCAAGCTTGACCCAGTCAGCGGCCTTTGGGGGTTTAGTCATCCTGCCGACGCCGTATTTCTGCATCAGGCTGGTGGTGATATCAATATGCTCCACGCTGATGTCGTAGGTGAACTCGGCATTGTCAAGCGCATCCCGAAAGTCGTCAGAGCTGATCTGCCCTTTGAACATGTTCTCACGAACGTATTTTTCAGCTAGTTTCATATCTTTGCGGAAGAGAGCCGTCGCCTCTACAAAACACAACATGGTCCTTTCGGCAATATCACGCTTTTCCTTGTACATCTTCTCGGTCATTACCAGTGCCCGTATCGGCTCACCCATGGGGGTGTCGTAGGGTTTGAGAATTTCGACGCCGAATTTTTTGTTGATCGCCTGGGACGACTGTGGCTCTGACTGGCACATGGCGTCGATATGCTTGGCAGCCAGGGCCTGATTCAGGTCGGCGAAGGCCATGTAAACGATCTGGACATCCTTGCCCGGTTTATCGGACCAACTCAGGCCGGCTTTCTCCAGTTCAGCAAGCAGTAACAGTTCCTGGGCGCCACCACGGGCGACGCCGACTTTTTTCCCCTTAAGATCTTTGAGGGTTTTTATCGAGGAGCCTGCCTGGGCAACTATCCGTGCCCCGCCTTTGGCAAATCCGGCCACAACATAAACCGGTGCCCCGCTGGCACGTCCGGCAATTGCAGCATCAGCTGCAGAAGCGGCGATGTCAATTTCACCGGCCATAATTGCCGGAATTATATCAATTCCTTTGGGAAAAACCCGCTCTTCAACTTTGAGATTATACTTGCCGCACAGTTCTTTCATGTATGAAACAGCTCCGTAGTGGGCGAATTTCAGATTGCCGAGCCGTACAACATCTGCTGAAAAAGCCGGAAGTACAGAGACGGTGATAATAAGAGCGGTTAAGCCTATGAATCTTAGTTTCATAGCATTCCTCCTCAGGTATTAGTAGTTTCCATTTTCAAAAATTCAGCAGAGAAAAAACTTTGTCTACGGGTAGTTTCTTGCGACCGTCCAGAAAATCCAGTTCGGCCATAAAGCAGCATTCCACAATTTCACCACCCATGCTCTGCACCATGTCAACAACTGCCGACATGGTGCCGCCGGTAGCCAGCAGGTCGTCGGCGATAAGAATCCGCTCGCCGGGCTTTATAGCATCTTTGTGGATTTCAAGGGTGTCGCTGCCATATTCGAGATCGTAGGTTTTGCTGAAGGTTTCAGACGGGAGTTTCCCCGGTTTGCGCACAAGCACAACGCCCGCGCAGAGTTTGTAGGCGAGGGCCGAACCGATGATGAAGCCGCGGGCTTCAACGCCGACAACCTTGTCAATCCGTTTGCCGATGTAGCGATGAGCTATCAGATCGATCATTTTCTGATACGACTGAGCGTCCTGCAGGAGGGTTGTAATGTCTTTGAAAATGATGCCTTTTTTGGGAAAATCGGGAACGTCGCGAATAATTTTTTTCAGAGATTCCATCGTCCTGCACCCCTTTTGGTATGATGTTAAGGCCGCAGATCAACTTTGCTGCGGAGTTTTTCAATACTTTTAACTTCAATCTGCCGGATCCGTTCGCGTGTGACGCCGTAATGTTGTCCGATCATGTCAAGTGTTTGCGGTTCGCCATCGTCGAGTCCGTAGCGGAGCTTCAGGACATGCTGCTCCTGCTCGCTCAGGTCTTGAAAACAATCTGAAATCAGATTGAAGTTGTCAATATTTTCGAGCAGTACTGCCGATGGGATGGTTGCCCCATCTTCGACAAAGTCAAGCATGGAGCTGTCGTTCCCGTTGCCATACGGAATATCCAACGAACATGTGCGTCGCAGCAGGTTCAACATTCGCTGGACATGGTACGTATCAACTTTCAGAGCATCGGCAATTTCCTGCGTGGTAGGCTCGCGATCAAGCACCTGCAGGAGTCCTCTGGCCGTCTTGACGATGCGGCTTATGTCGTCTGAAACGTGGACCGGAAGTCGGATCGTGCGTGACTGGTTGATCAGTGCCCGCTCAATGGCTTGACGGATCCACCAGGTTGCGTAGGTTGAAAAACGGCACTCTTTCGTCAGATCGAACCGTTCAACAGCCTTAATCAGCCCCAGATTTCCTTCTTCGATCAGGTCGAGAAGCGGCATGCCACGGTTTGCGTAGCGTTTGGCGATCATAACGACCAACCGCAGGTTTGACTCAATCATTTTATTGCGGGCAGCCTGGTCGCCCGCTTCAACTTTCCGCGCCAGCTCCTTTTCTGATTCGGCGTTTAGTAGTGGATTGCGCTGGATGTCACGCAGGTATATTTTTATGGCATCGCCATGTGATTCAAATTCCGCAAGCTGCAGCTCTTCTTCACCGCATCCATCTGGAGTCAGAATAGATGGGCCAAGCTCTTCAACAGGCACTTTAGCGCCATCGTCAGAAAAAGGGTCTGAAGGGAAATCAGTCGATAATAAACCTTTATTCAAATTCACTCAGGACTCCTGCTATCAACTCTGCCACCCCTGCCTGCCGATAAGGGGAACGAAGCGGCAACCGACAGTTATTGTGCGTTCAAATTCTCCATCGAGATGACGGACAATTCTTACCAGCTGCTGTTCAGTATCGCTCCCAACCGGGATCACGAACCGTCCGCCAGGCGCCAGCTGTTCCAGAAGAACTTCCGGGATTTCCGGAGCGCCTGCGGTTACCAGAATGGCGTCGAAGGGGGCCTCTTCATCCCAGCCGATGGGGCTGTCATCACTGTCGTTGATTCTGAGCATGACGTTGAACAGGCCAAGGGAATCAAGACATTTGCGGGCCCGCAGTGCCAGAGGGCGGATCCGCTCGGCAGTGCAGACACGGTTGGACAGGGTCGCCAGGATGGCGGTCTGATAACCGGAACCGGTACCGATTTCGAGTACCTTCTCACTGCCGGTCAGGGCCAGCATCTCGGTCATCAGCGCCACCATGTAGGGCTGAGAAATGGTCTGTTTCTCTCCGATTGGAAGCGGCGAATCGTTATAGGCCTGGAGAGCGAATGCTTCCTGAACAAAAATATGTCGAGGAATTTTCAGCATCGCGTCGATCACCCGACGGTCGCACACCGGTTTACGGTCACCGGATGGAGAGACGATCTGATCCTGAACCATCCTGTTTCTGGCGATCTCATACTTCATTTACCGATCCTCGAAAATGTTGAATCATAGCAGGAGTGCCGAAGAAAGTCCAGCCGAGTCAAATTTTCCATCCTTTTAATGTGTTCAGTGAATCGTGGTTTGTCAGATCAAGATGGAGTGGAGTTATTGAAACGTGGCGGCGATTAATTGCGTGAAAGTCGGTTCCCGGTTCGTCATTGAAGCTGGGTTCTTCACTGCCGATCCAGAAATATTTCCTGCCGCGCGGGTCGGTCTTGTGGACGATGCTGCCGACAAAAGAGCGCCGGCCCTGGCGGGTTATCAGGGGGAGCTGCATTTCATTAATTGCGCAGTCAGGAACATTGACGTTCAGAAACGTGTCAGCCGGGAGGCCGTGTTCTATTACCTGCCGGGCAACCCGCAGAGCGATTCCGGCTGCATGATTGAAACTCTTTCCCTGGTCAAAAGTTGCCAGGGAGACCGCAATGGCGGGAATTCCCATCAGGTTAGCCTCCATGGCTGCCGCCACCGTTCCTGAATAGGTAACATCATCCCCAAGGTTTGAGCCATGATTAATTCCTGAAATTACCAGGTCGGGCTTGACCGGAAGAAGGCTATGGATCCCCATGTTCACGCAGTCAGTCGGGGTCCCGTCAACGGCGTACCAACCTTCGTGAAGTTCAAATACCCGTAAAGGGGAGTGCAGTGTCAGTGAGTGACCGGCGGCACTGCGCTCTCGGTCGGGAGCCACAACTATGACCTTCCCAAGACTCTCCATTGCCTCAGCAAGCGCCCGGATGCCGGAGGCGTGGATACCATCGTCGTTGGTAACCAAAATATTCACTTGATATACTCCTTATCAGGTAGCTCGTTCAACATCTGTCAATATGTTCCCACTAAATATCACATCAACTACGCAGTATTCAATCGATATGCATTTTTTCAAGCCCTATGCGCGTGATTGTCTGTTTTTGCACATTCAGATACTGACTCAAACACAGTGAATGGGTAGTAAGAAGCGCTATTTTTCTCCAAGAAATTTTTTTCTTGTGTATCATCTCAAAATCAGTAGAGTTGCAGAATAAATCTCACCATCATCACGAACTTGTGTCGCTGCAGGGTGTTTCCCTGACACGACACGTAATAAAAGGCGCTGCAGGGGTAATCAGGCGTGAAAAGATTGCGAACAGGTACCAATATCATCAGGGTATTTCTTATCATCGGCGTGTTCATGTCGTTGGCTGGCCTGCTCTGTACGCTTGTTCAGGATGCGCCGAACAGATTACTGCTTGGAGCTCTGTTTCTGCTCAACATGTTAGCCATGTTGGCCGTAATCCGACTGCTGATCGCGCGTAACCTGGCAACCCGCATCAGGCAGATAACGGAGGTTATGAATAAGGCTGCCGAAGGTGAGTTGGGTGAGCGGGTTGCTTTTGAAGGCGAGACGGAGATGTCGTTGCTTGCCGATAATTTTAACTCCATGATGGAGAAGTTGTCTGGAGCCATCAACAAGTTTCATTCATCGGTTGCGGAACTCAAGAATATCAGCGTCACGATTGGCACTCTTTCTGAAAAAGGTGTTTCGTCGGCAGAATCCCAGTCCGGATATCTCAAACAGACCGCAGCGGCCATCAGGGAGATTGACGTTTCAATCTCGAACGTATCGGAGTCGGTGGTCAACCTTGTCACCATGTCTTCAAGTAACTCGTCATCAATGACCGAAATGTCATCAAGTCTCGTAACTACGACGACTCATCTTGAGTCGCTGGTTTCTTCAGTGGAGGAGGTCAGCTCTTCGGTTATTGAAATGGCTTCCGCCGTAGGGCATATTCGTGAAAATGCCGCCATACTGGCTAATGACACCGGTAAAACAGCGCACCTGGTCAGCGAGATGGACAGCGCAATCAAGCATATTGGAACCCAGGCGGCTGATACCTCGCGGATTGCTGAAATGGTTAAATCTGATGCTGAACAAGGTTGGAAGGCCGTTGATGCTACTATTGCCGGCATGAATGAAATCAAGTCGTCCTCTGCGGTTACCTTTGACGCAATTGAGAACCTTTCAAAACGGGTTGCCAACATTGGGAAAATTCTTTCGGTCATTGATGAGGTTGCAGAGCAGACGAATCTACTGGCGCTGAACGCCTCGATCATTGCCGCGCAGGCGGGTGAGCGGGGCAAGGGATTTTCGGTCGTAGCCGGTGAAATCAAAGAACTTGCGAAACGGACGGGTAACCACACCAGAGAAATATCGGAGATCATTCTGGGGGTTAGAGAAGAGACCGAACGGGCGGTCAAGGCCATTACACTTTCTGAAAAGCGGATTTCAGAAGGGAACATTCTTTCTCGGCAATCGGGCGAAGCCCTGCTCAAAATAGTGAACGGCATCCAGTCTGCCAGTAGTCAGATGGAAGAGATCAATAAGACGGCACTTGGTCAGATGGAGGCGAGTGCCGCCATGCAGCATGCCATGGGACGAGTTGCCGAAATGGTTGAGCAGATTGCCCATGCAACCCGTGAGCAGAGTCACGGCAATGAACTGATTACTTTTGCAGTTGGGCAGATGAGGAATATTACCCACGAGGTTATGCAGTCGATTTCCAGCCACCGTCATTCGGCGGAAACGGTCATCGGTTCCAATGACAAGATCAACAGTACGGTTGTCGATATTTGCGAGGCCTCGATACTTCAGGCAAGCTGTGCCGAGCAGATACATGGGTGTCTGCAGAGTTTTGAGGGATCTGCCGATGCCCATATTTCATCGACGATGATCATGGATGAAGTGCTGCTGAAACTTTCTCATCAGATCGATTCGCTGCAGAAGGAAGTAGAGCAGTTCGCTACAAAATAGGTAATATCTAATATCCTGGTTACCGCAGCATTCGATACAAGGAGAGTCAGATGGCTGTATCACAACTTGATGCCCGCGGCCTGAAATGCCCGCAACCGACACTCAAACTCACCGTCATGTCTATCAAACTGAAAGCGGGGGACGAACTCGAAGTGGTTGCCGATTGCCCGACGTTTGAAAGTGATGTTCGCGACTGGTGCCTGCGGTCAAGAAAAACGCTTGTCTGGTTTCGGGAACAGGGCACAGACAAAACGGCACGCATACTGTTCTGATATGTTTGTTTCCGGTAACGTGAGATCAGTCGGATGCAGTGGTAATCAGATCAATCCCCGTTCTTTAATCTCCGCCTTTAGCCACGCATAGGCAACTGGTGCAGCTACCAGTCCTGGGACGCCGAATGCGGCTTCCAGGAGCAGCATTGCGCTCAGCAGTTCCCATGCCGTTGCCTGTACTTCGTGGCCTACGATGCGGGCGTTCATAAAGTATTCCGCTTTGTGTATAACAATCAGAAACGCCAGAGAAGCAACTCCGACAGCCGGTGAGACTCCGAGACTTATCACCACAATGAGTGTGTTTGAAACCAGATTTCCCACCACCGGCAGCATTCCCACCGCAAATGTCAGCAGCACAAGAAGTGAAGCCATCGGCAGGTGAATTCCGAGCAAAGGAAGTACCACCAGCAGATAGACCGCAGTGAGTGCTGTATTGAGCGCAGATATTTTTACCTGGGCAAATACAACCTTATCGAACGCCGTAACCAGGATGCGCAGTCGTGAGCGCAGGGCAGACGTGAGCGGAGGGGATTGCCGATGGTCGATAAAATGGTGAACGGCTGACATTCCCCCGACTACCATGCCGAGCAGAATGTGAGCAAAAACCTTGAGGCTCTCCAGTCCCACCACGGAAATCTTCTGGACGTGCTCGCTTGCAATTTCGGTAATCTGGGACCTTAGCCCTTCGATGGTGGTCGGAAGTGCATCAGCAACTGACTGTGGCAGCGTTTTGCGCAGGCTTCCGAGGGTGCTGTCAACCGTCGAAAGTAACGCTCCGATGCCGTGGCTGCTGCCGATGAAGGACCATATTGCGGCGCATGCGCCGGTCAGACAGGTGATAACACAAATAACCACGACCGCCAGGGCGACCTGACGGGCAATCCTGTTCATGTTCTGAGGAAGATGGCGGGCGAGTTTCAGAGTCAGCACGTAAACGGCAAGCCCGGCAAATACTGCCGGCAGCAGGTGAAAATACAGGACGAACAGTACGGCGGTCGCTGCCAGGGCGTAACTTGTAATCAATTCTTTCGACATGATTTCTCCCTGAGGTTTTGTGGCTCATCACACGCGTTGCCGGTGTACCTGTGACCACGTATACAATACTTTGCTCTCATACGGCAAGAACACACTTGCAATGCTATCTTTCCACAGCATTTTGTGTTTACAAAACAGCTTCTAATCGCTACATTCGTCCCCCAGAATCGTTGTTATTTCAGTGATCATAAGGAAACTAATCGGGAGGTAACACAGTATGAAGGCTGTTCTTATGGATGCTTTCGGCGGAGTGGATGTACTAAAAGTAGGTGAAGTTGACAAACCATCTCCCGCTGAAGCTCAGGTTCTTATTCGGGTTATTGCGACGTCCATTAACCGTCCCGATCTGGTTCAACGGGAGGGGAAATACCCGCCTCCCGCGGGTGATTCAGATATCCTCGGGCTCGAAGTGGCCGGTTTTGTCGAAGAGCTTGGAGCGGGAGTCAGCGGGTGGCAGGTAGGAGACCGGGTCATGACGCTGGTTGGTGGCGGAGGATATGCCGAATATGCCGTTGCGTACGCCAGTCATCTGATGCGCATTCCGGAAAGTATGAGTTTCGAAGAGGCGGCTTGTGTCTGCGAATCTTATATTACCGCGTTTTTGAATGTATTCATGATCGGTGAATTCAAAGATTCCCAGACAGCTATTCTCCATGGTGGGGGAGGGGGGGTTAACACTGCTGCAATCCAACTCTGCCGAGCATTGACGCCTGCCAGTTCGCTGATTGTAACCACTTCACCGGAAAAAATGGAGCGGGTCAGAGCTTTGGGGACCAACTTTCTGATTAATTTCCGCGAAACCCCTGACTTCACCGAAGTAGTCAAGGAATTCACTAATAAGAAAGGGGTTGATCTCATACTTGATCATGTTGGTGCTAAGTATCTGTCTCCCAACATGAATTCACTTGGCTACAGGGGAAAGCTGGTTATAATCGGCGTTGTCAGCGGTATCAAGGCTGAGCTTAACCTGGCCCTGATGATGGTCAAGCGTCAGCAGATAATCGGAAGTGTTCTCAGATCACGACCGGTAGCGGAAAAAGGGGAGATTGTTGCCGAATTCACCCGTCGTGCACTGCCAAAGTTTGCTGATCGAAGCATCGTTCCGATTATTGAAAAAGTATTCAGCGTAGAACAGGTTGCGGACGCCCACCGCATGATGGAAGAGGACAAACATTTCGGAAAGATCGTGCTTAAGATTCAGGAGCCATGATCAGGCAAGTTGTACTTGTCTCCGTCTGTACTTCGATGATGAAATACTTCCCCCGCCGGTTTCTGCGGGGGAAGTATTTCATTTGCTTTATAGTTCCGGCCACTCGCCGCCATCAATTACTACGGTTGGCAATCCCATTGGCCCCAGCACATCCAGGAACGCCTCCGGATCGAACTGTTCCATGTTCCATACTCCCGCTTCATGCCAGGTACCGGTCAACATCATGATCGCGCCAACCACCGCCGGTACGCCGGTTGTATAGCTGATGGCCTGTGATTGTACTTCTCTGTAGCAGGCCTCGTGGTCACAGATGTTGTAGATATAAACCTGCTTCTTTTTCCCATCCTTGTGGCCCCGGGCGATGACGCCGATGCAGGTTTTTCCCTTGGTCAGTGGTCCCAGAGATCCCGGATCAGGGAGCAGAGCCTTCAAAAACTGGATCGGCACGATCTTCCGGCCGTTGAACTCAACCTCGTCGATGCGTGTCATGCCCACGTTCTGGAGCACTTCCAGGTGTTTGAGATAGTTGTCCGAGAATGTCATCCAGAACTGGGCTTTTCTGATTGTGGGGATGTGCCTGACAATCGATTCCATCTCCTCGTGATAGAGGCGATAGCAGTTCATCGGCCCGATTCCCTCAGGGAAGTCAAAGACCCGTTTGGTGGACAGCGGCGGGCTTTCCACGAACTGCCCGTTTTCCCAATGTCGGCAGATGGCGGTCACCTCGCGGATGTTGATCTCAGGGTTGAAATTGGTGGCAAATGGCTGACCGTGTGATCCGGCGTTGGCGTCTATAATGTCGATCTCTTCCACCACGTCCAGGTATTTCTTGGCGGCAAGGGCAGTGTAAACGTTGGTGACTCCCGGATCGAAGCCGGAACCGAGCAGTGCCATGATGCCGGCCTGTTTGAAACAGTCATGGTAGGCCCACTGCCAGGAGTATTCAAACTTTGCGGTATCGAGAGGCTCATAGTTGGCGGTGTCCAGGTAATTGACACCGGTCTCAAGGCAGGCATCCATGATATGCAGGTCCTGGTAGGGGAGCGCCACGTTGATTACCAGTTTTGGCTGGACCTGCCTGATCAGGGCCACCAGTTCAGGAACATTGTCTGCATCAACTTGAGCGGTTCTGATGCTGTTACCAAGCTGAGCAGCTATGGTGTCACATTTTGATTTGGTGCGCGAGGCTAGGGTGATATCACTAAAAATATCACGGCGCTGGGCGCATTTATGGGCAACGACCTGGCCGACACCCCCGGCACCGATGATCAGAACTGTGCTCATAAAGAGTAACTCCTCCCGAAAATACGAATATTGACAGCATATATCATTAATTGAATAAAAATGGAACTCTGATATGGATATACAGCCTTTCTACCTTTCCATTATTGACGAATCTCTGCTATGGTGGCGGCATGGGCGAGAAACTGATCTGTACAAACAAAAAAGCATACCATGATTATTTCATAGAGGAAAAACTTGAGGCCGGCCTGGTGTTGCAGGGCACCGAAGTCAAATCCCTGCGTTCTGGCAAGGCAAATATGGGCGATTCTTTTATGCTGGTGCGAGATAACGAAGCGTTTCTTCACAATCTGAATATTCCCCACTACGAGTTCGGAAACCGCCAGAACCATAATCCGGATCGTCAGCGTAAGCTTTTGTTGCACCGCAGACAGATTGACCGTCTGTACGGCAGGATCAGAGAACAGGGCTATTCAATAATTCCGTTACGCCTCTATTTTAAAAATGGAGTGGTCAAGGTGGAGATAGGGTTGGCCAAGGGGAAGAAACAATACGATAAACGTGAAGATATGAAAAAAAAGGACAGTCAGCGGGAAATGTCTCAGGTCTTGAAGGCACGAAATCGGGATTAAAACATGAATCTTCGCATGCTGATGTTCTGCAGGATACCGATGCCAACCATTGAAGTTATCATGGAAGTTCCTCCGTAGGAAAAAAAGGGAAGAGGAACACCGACAACCGGAAACATACCGATCACCATACCGATATTAATTACGATGTGCCAGAAAAGCATCGCCGTCACACCCACCGCCAACAGAGCGCCGAATCTGTCGTTGCACTTGCGGGCGATGTTCAACCCCCACAGCACCAGCGATAGATAAATAATTATCAGTAGCAGGCATCCGAGAAATCCCCATTCCTCTGCAAAAACCGAGAATGCAAAGTCGGTGTGCTGCTCCGGCAAAAAACGGAGCTGCGACTGGGTTCCCTTAATAAATCCTTTACCTGCCATTCCGCCGGAACCGACAGCGATTTTACTCTGGATGATATGGTATCCGCTCCCCAGTCGCGAGCGCTCCGGATTCAGGAAATCCAGTATCCGGTTTTTTTGATAGGGCCTTAGAAACTTAGCCCATCCGAGCCACATAACCGGAATCGTCACACAGATGAAACCAACAATGGTAGTCCATCGCAACCCGACGAATATCGTTATGGAAACAGCAATCAGCAGCACCAGAATTGCAGTTCCCAAATCAGGCTGTTTCATGATCAATAGTGTCGGTAACGCCAGTACACCGAGCGGAAAGAGCATATCCCGTATTGACAGCCCCCCGACAGGGTGAAAATTATTAAAGTGCCTGGCGAACGTCATTATGATGACTATTTTCATCAATTCCGACGGCTGTACGTTAAACAGACCCAGGTTAAGCCAGCGGGTGGCGCCCATCGAACGCCTGCCGACCAACAAAACTGCCAGCAGTAGCAACACAAGAACGCCGTAAAACCAGTATGAAAAATCTTCCAGAATGTGATAATCAACGCTGCACGCCATCAGCGCGATGGTCATGCCGGCAATCATCCAGTAGATCTGCTTCAGGTAGTAAGGCGAACCAATAATTTTGTAAGGTGTCGTTGCGCTGTAAATGTTAAGTATACCCAGCAGGCAGACGGTGGCGACCAGCCCTGCAAGCACCCAGTCGATATTGGTAAGGAGCCGGCGGTCAATCACGGTGTCACTCCAATTGACTGTCGTGTGACTTCAGGCGCTACTATGGTGGATTCATCATTGTCGTCATCTTCCGGAGAGGATTTTGACGTGGATGAGCGGGGTCCTTTTTTTATGTCAAAGTAAGTTCTCAGTATTCTCCCGGCTATCGGCGCGGCAGCGGAGCCGCCATGTTCGCCATGCTCAACAATCACTGCAACCGCAATTTCAGGCTTTTCAAACGGGGCAAATGCGACAAAAAGAGCGTGGTCACGGAATTTATAGGGTGTTCCCGCTTTACTGTCGCGCATTTTAACAACCTGTGACGAGCCTGTTTTCCCGGCAACCTTTACATCATACAGTCTGGCCATGGCTCCGGTGCCGCCCGCTTCATTTACTACAGCAAGTAAACCCTGCTTTACCAACCGATAGGCCTCTTTCGAGAAGGTGGTGGTTCCGATGACCGCCTGCTTTGTATCGCGAATTGTTTTGCCGTCAGCATCGACTATCCGTTTGATCAGATGCGGCCGGTAAATGGTACCATCGTTGGCTACCGTTGAAATCATTGATGCCAGTTGGATTGGTGTCATAAGTACGTAACCCTGGCCTATGGCTACCGGAAGCGTTTCACCGTGAAACCAGCGCTTGCCGAGACGCTTGAGCTTCCATTCACTGGTGGGAATCAGACCCGTTTTTTCATTGTTCAGCTCCACCCCCATTGCTTCTCCCAGCTTGAACTCTCGAGCAGCTGAGGCAATTTTATCTACTCCCAGCTTTTCGCCAAGCTTGTAATAGTAAACATCACACGATTCACGCAGAGATTTCTTGAGTGATGTAACCCCATGGCCCCGTTTGTTCCAGCACTTGAAGGTTGAAGAGCCAAGATCGTAGGAACCGGTGCAGGTTACCGACGTTGAATTATCAATTTCGCTGTTCTTTAAACCTGCAAGTGCAGAAATGATCTTGAATGTTGATCCTGGAGGATACTGACCGCTTAACGCCTTGTTTTCAAGTGGTCTTCGGATGTCGTCCAGATATCGCCGCCACACGTCTGCCGGGAGCTTTCCGCTGAACAGTGACGGATCAAAACCGGGATTGCTGGCGAACGCCAATATTTCTCCGCTGTTGACGTCCATGGCAACTGCTGCACCTGCCTGCTCTCCAAAAGCACGCTCGGTCTGTTTCTGCAGTGCAGCATCGATGGTCAGGACGACACTGTTTCCAACGGTGGGATAACTTTCCGAAATCGTTCTCAGAATCCTTCCGCGGGCATCAACTTCAAGTTGGCGTCCTCCATCTCCGCCATGCAGTTCATTTTCCAGCGCCCGTTCGATGCCGTTTTTGCCTACGTAGTCCCCAGGGCCATATTCCTCAAATCCTTTTTGAGTCAGCTCCTTATCCGATATTTCGCCGATGTAACCGAGCAGATGCGACGCAAGAACCCCATGGGCATATTCTCGAACCGGCTTCATTTCGATTTCAACCCCCGGCATTCTCAGGCGGTTTTCTTCGACGATTTCAACCTGGTCACGGCTGATATTTGCCGCTAATACTATCGGGTAGTAACGGGCGCGCCCCTGCTGAATCTTCCAGCGACCAGCCATTTCGTCCCTGTCAAGTTTTAACAGCTCGGAAAGTTGCGTCAGCAGCGCTTCTCGGTCTTTCACCTCCTGGGGAATAACTGCCAGGCTGAACGACGGGCGGTTGCTGACCAGAACGGTGCCATTACGGTCGAGTATGGCACCGCGGGAAGCAGCGACAGGCACGAAACGAAGGCGATTATTTTCCGACATCGATTTGTAATCGTCGCCACTCAATATCTGCAGATGCCACAATCTGAGAATTAGTATCAGGAAAAGCGCTGAAACAATGAAGGAGAGAAAAATAGCCCTTTCCTTTGATTCCATGATCTCGCGAACAAAGCGGCGTTCTTTCATGAAGCTTCTGCCTTGCGTTCAAAGCCGGGAAACAGGGATATAACGGAGGCGGCAAAAGCATTGACCAGAAGGCGTGGGATCATGTCCGACAGCATTGAATAGGCAACCCCAGGTGTTGCTGTGAAGAGTACCATGAACAGTAGATTCAATGCAAAGCCGGCCGCAGTTGCGCTGGCAACGGTCAGAATAAACAACAGTGAGCTGTCAGCGTACAGACGGTCTGAAACGCTTTTTATAACAATGAAGGTAAAAAGAAATGATGTGGCGCTCAGACCGAGGTAGACTCCGCCAAAAACATCTTCGAACATACCGAGAAGCCATGAAAGCAGGGCTCCCGTAACAAAAGGACCGCGCAGAGCAAGCAGAACCATAACGATGAGTAGCAGGTCCGGCTTGAACGAGGGTCGCACAAAGACAGGTAGTATCGAAATCTGAACTGCCGCCGCCGCTATAATCCCCAAAATGAGGAGTATTGTTGTTTTCCTACTCATGACCGTTCCGCATTACGATCAAAACTTCTTCCACATGGGCAAGATTGACAGCCGGCCTGATCATGACTGTCTGGAAAATACCGTACTCACCACGTTTTACCATCGTCACTTCGCCAATTGGAAGCCCTTTTGGGAAAACGCCGCCAATGCCTGACGTTACCACCAGATCGCCGACTTTGACATCTTCGTCGCGGGTCGTAAACTCAAGGGAACAAAGCATCTCCCCCTTTCCCTTTACGACGCCACGGGCGCGGGAGCGTTGAATAGTTGCCGATATTCCGCTGGCGCTGTCGGTAAGCAGAATGACTCGTGCTGTAGAAGAGGCTATTTTAACAACCTGTCCGACAGCACCGTCTGCAGCAAGTACGGCCATACCTTCACGAAGGCCGCTATCGGTTCCCCGGTTGATCACCAGAGTCCTGAACCAGGGGGTTGCATCTTCACCGATGACGGATGCACTTACCATCGGCAGTTTGACCGCCTTTTTCATGTCGAGCAGACGCTCAAGCCGTTGGTTCTGCAAACGGACCTCTTCATCTTCATGTGCCCGTTCATTCAGCTTCCTCACGTCATCACGCAAACGGATATTTTCACGGTGCGTATCCACCAGGCGAACATATCCGTCCCACATATCCTCCGCCGATGTACAGACAGTATATACTGGCTTCAGCAGTGGCGCCGCAATGTTCATTGCAAGTCGTTCAATGCTGTTTGCTTCGCGGTTGCGGGGGACATTCAGGGAAAAAAACACCAATGAGACCAGAATGCCGGCACTGAGAAGCAGCAGATATAAGTGTTTCCGTATAAAATTCATAGCAGGCTACGTTACCATCCTAATTCAAGCCGCACAGATCGTTTTCATTATAAACACGCTGAAGATAATCCCTGTATGAAGATCGAGGGGTCTCTTCGATAACCTGAAGCATCCGTGAACAGTCAATAAAACCGCGCCGCAGCGCTATTTCTTCAAGGCAAGCTATTTTGAGCCCCTGACGTGATTCGATTGTCTCAATGAAATTGCTGGCTTCGAGCAGGCTTTTGTGAGTGCCGGTGTCAAGCCAGGCGATTCCACGGCCGAGACGTTCGACCATCAAAAAACCGCGGCGGAGATATTCAAGGTTCACATCGGTAATCTCGAGCTCACCGCGCGGAGATGGCTTCATTGATTTGGCAATGCTGACAACTTCTTTGTCATAGAGGTATAATCCTGGCACGGCAAAATGTGATTTCGGTCGCTGTGGTTTTTCCTCAATACTCAATACCGCGCCATTTGAATCAAACTCAACGACTCCGTACCGTTCCGGATCGTTAACCTGGTAGCCAAAAACACGCGCGCCCCCGTGGAAATCTGAAATGATCCGGTCGAGGTTCATTTTCCCATAGAAAATGTTATCGCCCAGAATCAGGCATACCGGCTTGTCATCAATGAATTTCTCACCGATCAAAAAGGCCTGAGCGATTCCTTTCGGTTCAGCCTGAATCTCGTACGTTATTGAGATGCCCCAGCGGGAACCATCGCCAAGCAGTGCTTTAAAGCGTGGAATATCATGGGGTGTTGAAATCAGCAAAATATCACGAATGCCTGCTGTCATAAGAGTGGCCAGCGGATAATAAATCATCGGCTTATCATAGACCGGCTGCAGTTGCTTACTGGCCACAAGTGTCAGCGGGTAGAGGCGGCTGCCTGCACCTCCGGCAAGAATAATTCCTTTGGTTATTCCAGAACCCATCACAATCTCCTCTGATACGTTACTGAATTTTACTTTCAAAGCTCAGCAGAATGAATCTGCTGCTGCCAATAAATCATTAAAAACCTGGACTATTGGATCACAATCTGTTTCATTCTCCGTGCCGTATCCAGTGCGAACAAGAAGAGTTTTACAGCCTGCTGCCCGACCGGCATCAATGTCAGCCAACTTATCGCCAATCATAAAAGAAGCAGCGAGATCAATATCAAATCGCCGTGCCGCCTCCAGCAACATGCCGGGGAGCGGTTTGCGGCACGTGCAGGGGAGCGAATAGCTGCCGCGTCCCGAGGGATGGTGAGGGCAATACAGCCATGCATCGACATGCGCCCTGTGCCTGGAGAGTTCGGCAGCCATGTAGCTGTGAAGAGTCTCAACATCCTCTTCCGTATAAAATCCCCGAGCAACTCCAGACTGATTGGTTACTACAACAACCAGAAAACCGGCGTTGTTAAACCTGCGTATCGCATCGATCGAGCCGGGGATGAATTCGCAATCGATGCTTCGGTATAGATAGTCCTTCTCAACATTAATTGTGCCGTCTCTGTCAAGAAATACAGCTCGTTTCATGGAATGCTCCGCGGTGAATCTGTTTGGATAAACAGTCCAATACTGCGACGAAAGGGCTCTTACCAGAGAAGCATTGACAAGCTCACCTGATTGCAACTATAAGAAGCAGCCATCGTCACTAAGGGAGAAACGACACCGTGATCAAAACCAATAACCTGAAAATTACCGGCATTACTCCTATCATTGCACCGGCCGATTTGCGCCAAGTGTATCCGCTTTCTGAAAAGGACCGTAGTTTCGTCAGCAGCAGTCGGGAACGTATCAAGGAGATTATCTGGCGCACGGACCGGCGTCTGATGGTCGTAGTCGGCCCCTGTTCGATCCATGATACTGATGCCGCCATTGAGTACGCACGGCGACTTTCGGCACTCTCCAAAATGGTCGGGGACCAGCTGTTTCTTGTCATGCGGGTTTATTTTGAAAAGCCGCGCACGACTATTGGTTGGAAAGGGCTGATCAACGACCCTGACATGAACGGCACCCATCTGATCTCAAAGGGGCTCGGAATTGCCCGCGGGCTGCTCTGCCGAATGACATCACTCGAAGTGCCGGTGGCAAACGAAATGCTTGACCCGATCACTCCTGAGTATGTCGCTGACCTGATCAGTTGGGGGGCAATCGGTGCACGAACCACCGAGTCACAAACCCATCGGGAAATGTCAAGCGGACTTTCGTTTCCGGTCGGATTCAAAAACGGGACAGACGGCAATCTGCAGATTGCCATGGATGCCATGAGAGCCGCCCAGCACCCTCACAATTTTCTCGGTATCAACCGCGAGGGTCGTACCTCCATTATCGAAACCAGCGGAAATCCGGATGTGCATATTGTCTTGAGGGGTGGCTCAAAAAAAGTCAACTACCACAAAGAGGATATTGTCCATACCGAAGAGTCTCTGAAAAAAAACGGTCTGTTCCCGACTATCATGGTTGACTGCAGCCACGGTAATTCAAACAAAGATTTCCAGAAACAGCCGGAAGTTCTCGAGTGTGTAGTCGATCAACTGCTTGACGGTAACACGAGTATTTCGGGGGTCATGATCGAGAGCAACCTTGAAGCCGGCAACCAGAAAATTCCTGCCGATCTGGCCCAGCTGAAACACGGGGTTTCAATCACAGATGCCTGCATCGACTGGAGCACGACCGAAAAAATTCTGCTCAACGCCCACGAACGGCTACTTCGCAGGCGATGACGCACCACATAAGACTCGCTGCTTATAATGAATATTCTGGTGATTTCTGATACCCACGGCAATACGGATCGTGCTCGCGAGGCACTCCGCAGAGCATGGCCGGTTGACGTGGTTGTCCATCTCGGAGATGGATGTGCAGATGCCGAACAGTTGCGCAATTCTCTTGATATCCCGGTAGTCAACGTTGCCGGCAACTGTGATCTGGGGTGCAACACTCCCCGTGAACTGCTGTGGGCGTGTGAAAATAAAAAAATTCTGTTAACTCACGGCGATCTCTACGGTGTTAAAAACGGATTGCTTACACTTGAAATGCGTGCCAGGGAAACAAGTGCTGATGCCGTACTCTTTGGTCATAGTCACCTCCCCATTGCTCTCACGCTGCCCGGCCTCCTCATGTTGAATCCCGGCACACTTGCCACTGCTTCCCATCTTTCTTGCAGCTTTGCCATCATGATGGTAACTCCTGGCGATATTTCAGCTCAACTCTGTAATTTTGAATGATCGTCGCCATCACGGGATGTCGCCGCATGTCCCTTGTGCACAGCTTTTTCAAGTCTTCTTCGACGAGGCCATGTAATCAGAAAATCAACCGGACCTGACAAAACGTATATCAGTAGTATGCTGAACGTCATTACTACCGGCTCCGCTGCAACTACAATCATAATGGCCACAGCTAGAAGCAGAAAGCCGAACGGCTGCCGTTTTATGAGAGCAGGATCTTTGAATGAGTAGTAGCGGAAACTTGATACCATCAGAAATGCCAACAGATAAATCAGAACTATGATGGCCAGTTTTTTATAGGAACTTGGCCAGCCCAGATGATGGAACAGTAAAACCGTTGAAGCCACCATACTGGCCGCGGCAGGTATGGGAAGCCCGACAAAACGTTTACTCTCAACTGTATCAACCTGTACGTTAAAACGGGCAAGTCGCAAGGCACCGCAGACAAGAAACAGAAACGCAGCCAGCCAGCCGACTCTGCCAAACGGCTTGAGGGCCCAGGCGTACATCAAAAGGCCTGGTGTGACACCGAACGCCACCAGGTCTGCCAGCGAATCAAACTCTACGCCGAATTTACTGGTGGTCCCGGTCATGCGCGCTACCTTGCCATCAAGACCATCACAGACAGCGGAAATAAATATCCATATTGCTGCGCTGCTGTAATTACCGTTCAAGGTCGATACCATGCTGTAAAAGCCTGCAAACAGACTTCCCGCAGTAACCAGGTTGGGAAGAATGTAGATGCCCCGTTTCATACTTTCGCGCCTGCTGGCGGCTGTATTTTTTACATCAGTTTCCATGTCAGCCTACTCAATCCTGCACAGAATAGTCTCACCGGCTACAGTTGAATCGCCCAGCTTTACAAGCGGCGAAATTTCTAAAGGCAGATAGATATCAACCCGTGAACCAAAACGGATCAATCCGTACCGCTCCCCCTTTTTTAACAGATCCCCGATTTTGGGATAACAGATAATCCTGCGTGCTATCAGGCCGGCAATCTGAACAAATGCTATCCGTACTCCTTGTGTTGTTTCAAGCACCACTCCGTTGCGCTCATTTTCCAGAGACGCACGACCATCACGGGCATCATAAAATTTTCCGCTGTTGTAAGAGATGTTAATAACTTTACCATCAGAAGGAGCCCGGTTGACGTGAACGCTGAACACAGACATAAAAATACTGATTTTGAGAGCGCCGCATCCCAGTGGGGAATCATCAACCGGCTGAACAACAATCACGGTTCCATCAGCAGGCGCAACAACAGCATGAGGATCTGAAGGGGGCTGACGTTCCGGATTTCGGAAAAAATAGAGAACAAAGAGTGTGAGCAGAAAAGATACTGCTGCAGGAAGTGCTAGAACGGCAGAGGATAGCTTCCAAGCCGAAAGAATCAGCAAAAGAGATAGCCCGATTGAAAACCCTATGAACAGATATCCTTCTTTTGCGAAGGGAGCAGAATTATTCATAAACCTGCCTATCGGAAAACGTAAAATGCCTTAAGCACAGACACCCCTCTTCCGTGTGTAGAAAAGGGGTGTCTGTCTGGATAACATCATTAATGACTAGTTTTTGGTTTTATCAACAATTTTCTTGATCCAGGGCATCATGCTCCGCAATCTTTCACCGGTCTGCTCGATCGGGTGAGCAGCATTAAGCCGACGACGTGCTGTCATCTCCGGATAGTTTGACATCCCTTCAAGAATGAACTGCTTGGCGTAATTACCATTTTGAATGTTAGCCAGGCACTCCTTCATGGCAGCCCGGCTTTGTTCGTTGATAACCCGTGGCCCGGTAACATATTCACCGTACTCGGCATTGTTGGAGATGGAGTAGTTCATATTGGCAATGCCGCCTTCATACATCAGGTCGACAATCAGCTTGAGTTCGTGCAGGCACTCGAAATAGGCCATTTCCGGGGCGTAGCCGGCATCTACCAGGGTCTCAAAGCCGGCTTTAACCAATTCAACCGCCCCACCGCAGAGAACGGCCTGCTCGCCGAAAAGATCTGTCTCTGTCTCGTCCTTGAAAGTGGTTTCAATAATACCGGTTCGTCCGCCGCCAATAGCGCTTGCGTAGGAAAGAGCCACTTCACGGGCTTTGCCCGACGCATTCTGAAAAATCGCAATCAGGTCAGGAATCCCGCCACCCTTCACGAATTCAGATCGAACAGTGTGTCCGGGCGCCTTGGGGGCGATCATGATGACGTCGAGGTCGGCGCGCGGCACAACCTGATTGTAGTGAATGGCAAAACCGTGGGCAAATGCAAGGGTTGCCCCTTTTTTGAGTTTTGGCGCAATCTCGTCGCGATACAGGATCGATTGAAACTCATCAGGTGTCAGTATCATCACTAAATCAGCGCTGGCAACTGCTTCGGCAACGGATGCCACTTTGAGACCGGCATTTTTGGCCTTGATGGCGGATGTTGATCCTTTTCTCAGTGCAACAGTAACATCAACACCTGAATCCTTGAGGTTGCAGGCGTGGGCATGGCCCTGAGAACCGTAGCCAACGATGGTTACTTTTTTCTTCTTGATCAATTTGAGATCACAATCTCGATCATAATAAACATTCATATTAGTACATCCTCCGCGCAAAATATCCGGATAAACCGGCCTAACTTTTTGAAAAATGAATGCCACAAATACAACATTTGGCTACGACTGTCAAATAAATAGCTTAGTTGCATGGTTTGTGAAACTGTAAGCCACAAAGCCCCTTATATCAAGGGGCTTTGTGGCTTTGGGCACATGGGAATCGAAATATAGCGGTAACATGCCTAATATGCTAGACTATATAAAGATCGTTTTTATGAAATACCCCTAAAGATACCCCCAAATGATTCTGGCTATCGCTTTCCTGCAACAATAATAAGTTACAGTTTTATACAACCGTGATTCTCTGCAACCTAACATGCTGGCTCTCATCTGTAAAATATTATAACATCAAGAGTAGCATTATGTCCGGCTGTTGCGGTCTAGTAAAGTAGTGCCGGATTACATACGACCAAGCTGATTGTAGAAACAAACCTTGCTCTGGCTACAGTTGCAGGGGACATCTTAATCTCCAATGCGAAACCTGCCGAGAGCTTCACTGGAACGGAGAGCGTCAATGTCCAGAAAAGGACGTATACATCACATTGAATTCCTCAATATTGGACCGTAGCAATGGTATCAAAGCAATTGCCTCTTCAACTTCACCGTTAAGTGCGTGGTTTTCAATTGAGGTAGAAGTTTGGCATATTTTACTGGCAGCAATATTTGCAGCAGAACCCTTTATCGCATGCGCCTGAATGCGGATTTGTTCCGCATTGCGATTACATGATGCATGCTCCAACGCTTTAAAGTACTTGTCGATATTATTGAAAAACATCTTTAAGAAAGTAACCACTTTTTCTTCACGTCCGCCCAGACGGTCCAGAAGCGCCTGTCTGTCGAATATTGACAGAGGTGCATCAATGCTGGAATCATCAATTTCGATATTATGGTTGCCAGTTGTTACAACTCTATGTGGCGTCAGGTCATCAATATGTACTGACAATTGTTTGATGACTGCAATCACTTCGGACGGCCGTACCGGTTTAGAAAGATAGGTGTCCATTCCGGCAGCAATACATTTATCCCGATCACCCTGCAAGGCGTAAGCAGTCATGGCGACGATAGGAACCCTTGCTGATTTCCTATCATTTTCTATTATTCGAATCTGACGAACCGCTTCATACCCATCCATGACCGGCATTTGAACGTCCATAAAGATGATGTCAAATTTTTCACTTAAAAACAGCGTGAGTGCATCCTGACCGTTTTCAGCCATGGTGATACGGTGCCCCTGTTTTTCGAGGGTAATTTTCAACAGTTCGCGATTAATTTCCACATCATCGACCACCAGAACGGAGTGATGTAACTGTGATTCACGAACCGTGTGGCGTGTTACCAGTTCGGTTGCGTTGACCTCCCGACCTTCAACGACAGCCACGAGAGCGGCGTGAAGTTCATCCATGACTACCGGTTTGGTTAGATACCCACCAACGTGAAGCTCTTTGCACCGCAGAGCATCACCTCTCATGCCAGAGCTTGGCATTATCATGATCTGAACGGCATCATACTTCGGTTCACTCCGAATTCTCTGTACAAGCTCCCAGCCATCCATTCCGGGCATATTGATATCGGTCAACAAAAGACGAGGAAGTGTGCCGGCATCGAACATATTATTCAATAATTCCAAAGCACTTTCAGAATTTTGAGCGTCATGTACGCTCATTTTCCAGTTGGTAAGAAACCCGCATAGCATCTGCCGGTTAATGGAATTATCGTCCACAACAAGTGTGCTAACCCCATCAAGACTGACGGTCCCCGGCAATTCAACGACGGGAGTTTCATCAACACGCAGGCAGGCGGTGAATATGAAACTGCTTCCCTGACCAGGAACGCTTGTTACACTGATTTCTCCATTCATGATATTAACAAGGCGCTTGGATATTGCCAAACCAAGTCCGGTACCTCCAAACTGCTTAGTCGTTGAGGCGTCGCCCTGTTCAAAAGCTTCAAATATCCGCTGCTGTTGGTCTGGAGAAATGCCTATTCCCTGATCAGTCACACAAAAACGGAGCATTATCGTTCCATCTGTGTTGATACGGGCTGCAGTAATAACAACACTGACATCTCCTTTATCTGAAAATTTAACAGCATTCCCGACGAGGTTGATCAGAATTTGGCGAAGTCGTCCCGGGTCGCCGATCAGTGTCTCAGGAACGTCGGGATCAATGTTGAAAACGATCTCCATATTTTTCTGAATAGCAGGTGCAGAAAGGGTTCTAAGAGTCTGGCCGATCATACTCCTCAACTGAAAGGGGGTTTCGTACAGATCAATCTTGCCGACTTCAATTTTTGAAAAATCCAGAATATCATTAATAATAACGAGAAGATTATCACCGGATATTTTGATAGAGCGAAGATAGGTTGCCTGGTCCATATTCAGCTCTGTTTCAAGCAACAGGTCCGTCATGCCGATAATCCCATTCATCGGAGTACGAATTTCATGGCTCATGTTGGCCAGGAACTCGCTTTTTGCGCGACTTGAACTCTCGGCGGTATTTTTGGCTTCAATCAAATCTTCTTCAGTTTTTTTGCGTAGACTGATATCAGACAATGAGCCGGCCATCCGTACTATCTCGCCTTTAGCATCAGCCCACGCCTTACCATGAGCGAGAAACCAACGGTATTGTCCATCCTTGCAGTAGATTTGGTGTTCACTGATGAAAAAAGGAGTTGTTCCGTTTAAATGATGACGAAAGTCTTCCCAAACGCTATCCGCTTCATCTGGGTAAATAAGGGTGATCCAGGAGTCGATGAAGGGCTTGAATTCCTGCCGTGAGTATCCAAGCAACTCTATAAAGTGGTCTGAATAGAACATGCTAGCTGATTTGGTATTCCAGTCCCAGATCCCTTCATTACTCCCTTGCAGAGCGCAGTCAAAGCGATCCTCTGCCTCGCGTAACAATGATTCCTTGTTTTCAATGCTCGTAAGCATTTCATTGAATGAATCTGCAAGCTGTTTAATTTCATCGTTACTGTCAATGGTAACAGTATGTTTTATGTTCGGAGAGTCTCGTATTATGCGAAGCTGACCCGTAAAACTAGAAAGGCTTGCGGTCAGGCGACCGGTCAATATCCAGATAAGAATTATGGAACCTACCGTAATACTTATTGCAGCAAAGATGATATAGTTTCGGAAAACCGCGATTGGCTGAAATGCCTCTTCCTGGGGATAGGCGGAAGCAAGCACCCAATCAACCATCTTCAAATGTTTGAAAGACGCTATGTGGCGCTGTCCCTTTGAGTTAATGGTTTTGCCGCTGCCTTCGAATCCTGTGAGAGCTTGATCCAGAAGTTTGTTTGCACCAAGCGGAACATCACGCTTCATCATGCGGGTTTTATCCGGATGCAGGACCATGAGCCGGTCTTCGGTCATCATGTAAAGATAACCTTTTTTTCCGACCTTGAAGTTCATGATCTCTTCGTTGAAATAGTCCCTCGATAAAATTATGCTGCCTGCCAGAAAGCCTTTGAAATTACCGTTATCGTCGCTTATGGGCACCACCATCAGAATGGAAGGTTCTCCGGAATGCGGCGACACGAAAGGCCGGGAAATATCGGGCATATCATTTTTTATTGTATGCTCAAAAAAAGGTTTTAATTCGTTTATACGGTAGGTTTTGAAAGAAGTATCACGAGGGCTTTCAGATATGACGCTGAATGATTTATCAATAATTGAGAGACCTCCGCTGAAAAAAACCTTAATGCCTCGGCGATTATCAAGGAAAATATCTGCCGCAACGGTTGAATCAAAAACATTGGTCGGAACTATCTGAGACACTTCTATGAGTGATGAGAGGCACAGTCCAAGCCTGTCGTCAATGCTTCGGGCAATGATAGATGTCATGGCAAACTGCTGCTTTTCGATATTTTCAGTAGTAAGCCAGGTCACTCTCGTGACGATAAACCAGAGACTGAGCCCGAAAACTATCGTAAGAAACAGACTGAAGCAGATGGATAATTTGTTTCGCAATCCGAATATTCTGGGCATCGCATAACTCCTTAAGCCGTGTACAACGAAGCCAGAATTAGCAGACAAATCAGATAATGTAAATTTTTCAGTGCACAGTTTTTGAAGAGGTATCTTGTATGCCCCCCTAACATGTATTGCCGGTGCTATACTCTATCAATCATAGCTTTAAAATGACGAAAAGGAATATCCGACTCAGTTACGACAGATTTGTTTTCCCATCCAATACTTCCCGCACCTTGGCTGCCAATACTGGTAGCGAAAACGGCTTCTGGATGAAATGTACCCCGTCGTCAAGTACTCCGTGCTGGGCGATGACGTCGGCAGTGTATCCAGACATATAGAGACACTTGAGTTGTGGGTTTAAGGACGTAAGTTTGTTAGCCAACTCCTTGCCATTCATCTCAGGCATGATCACGTCAGTTATGAGCAGTTTGATCTCTCCAACGTGATCGTGTGCCAGGCGTATAGCATCGTCAGGTGTTCCTGCAGTCAGCAGGGTATAGCCCTGCTTTCCGAGCAGTTGCGAGGTGATTTGCAATATAGCCGGTTCGTCTTCTACCAACAGGATTGTCTCCTGACCTTTTGGTAATGGTGGGGTCTTTGCTTCAGTCAGAGTTTTTTGACTTTTCTCCTCCAACCGTTGGAGATGGATTGTAAAGGTTGTCCCCATTCCAGGTTCACTGTAGATGTTGATGAA
>JBAXVE010000040.1:0-29399 GCA_037129245.1 Desulfuromonadales bacterium | reverse complement strand
GCGCCTGGGTGATGCGGCGGATGGCACCCCCTTTGCCGGCAGCGTCGTTCCCCTCGAAGGCTACAATCACCGAAAGCTTCCGGAAATCGTCATGGCGGGTCAGCAGGTTGAGCTTGCCCTGATACTTTTCCAGCTCATTTTCGTACGACTCTTTCTTCAGTTTTTTCTTCAAATCAAGGGTGCGCAGAATCAGCAGGTCGTCAATGGACGGCACCATCGGAGGGATCGGCTCTTCGTGGTGAGGTATTTCAGGGGCGTCCAGCCGCTGACGCAGGGCGTTAAGCAGTGCCTTGCCGATGGTCAGGTAGCGGTAGCGAGGGTCGGTCCCTTCGACAATGGTCCAGGGGGATTCGGCGCTGCTGGTGGAGCGGAGCATCCTCTCGGAGACCTTGCGGAACTTGGCGTAGTTCTTGTAATTCCTCCAGTCTCTTTCGGTCACGCGCCAGCGGGTTTTCGGGTCATCTTCCAGCTTCTTCAAACGCTTCTTCTGCTCGTCTTTGGAAAGATGCAGCCAGAATTTGAGCACCAGTGCCCCTTCGTTGCAGAGCATCTTTTCAAAACGGATGATCCGCTCCATCCGCTGATCCAGTTCGGCATTTTTAATGTCACCGTAGACGTTTTCCACCAGCGGCGCCGAGTACCAGGTACCGATGAAGATGCCGATCTTCCCCTTGGGAGGAAGCACCCGCCAGTAGCGGTACATCTGCGGGCGCTCCAGTTCCTCATCGGTCAGATCGCGCAGGGCGTGGGTCTCGATGTGGCGCGGGTCCATCCATTCATTGAGAATGTTGACGGTCTCCCCTTTGCCGGCGCAGTCAACACCGGCCACCAGCACCACAACTGGAAAACTTTTTCCCTGCAGCAGGTCGAGCTGGGCATCCAGCAGCGCCTCGCGCAGTTCGGGCACTTCTTTTTTCCAGACACTTTTGCTGATTTTGTGACCCAGTTCGGCGGATTCAAACATGGTTGACCTCCCTATCAGCTGGCAACTCTCAAACGTAAGACCGTCCGGCTCTTCTCTGTTTCAATGCGTTATCGGGTCTATTCCCGTCGCCGCAGGTTCATCAGGAACTCATCACGGCTAAGCTGTTTTTTTCTGACCAGGTGGGCAATTTCACGGCTCAGCGCCAGTTTTTCCCCCACCTTCATCTCGTCTTTAAGCAGCACGAACAGCGGTGTATTGCTACTGTATGGGTAGAGCCGGAAACGCTCCAGCAGCTCAAATGCCGACATGTCCGGCAGCATCTGGTTGCAGAACACCATATACACCGGATGGATCGATGCCAGTGCCAGCGCCTCCATACCGGTATAAGCCTTGATGGTATCGAACCCCAGCGACATCAGCCCTTTTGACAGCTTCTCTTCGCCGCTGCGCGAAGCCACCAGCGCCTGAAGATCCCATGTTTCAGCTTCTTCGGTCAGACCGTAGACCGCCAGTCGATCCTGCAGATACTGCTCATCTATCGGCAGCATGAAAAATCCTGCCACCGGAAATACGCCCCCAACCGCGCCCTTTTCCCCCAGATACACCGGCAGCACCGGGATATTGCGGGTGGCAGGCAAACCCTTTATCTTGAGCAGCGTCCCCCAGCCGTCGTCGGAGAAGGGGGAAATGTCCAGAACGATACCCAGCGGGCGACCGTTCCCGATGTTTTCATATATCTCCTGCCGACAGCTGTAACCGCCGGATTCGAGAAATGACGATATGATACCGGCCCGGCCGCTTTCCGGCTGAGTGCCGAGAATCCAGATTTCCCTGCGTGTTTCGTCATCATGGTGTGCCATAACCACTCCCGGAAAAATCACGATTCGTGGAATGTTCTCTCATAGCAGAAATGTCTTCCAAAAACCAGTGTATTGAATTGTATTCCGGAAATCACGCCGCCAGATTTTCCTCGATACCGACCATCTTCTCTGTCAGGACTCGCAATTCTCAACGAATTACGCTACATTCAACGACAGGTACTTTCACCACCCCGGAGCATGGGCATGACAGAAGCCACCATTTACGCCGCGTCCTGGTTGATTAATCCTGACGCCGAACCGCTTCCCGGCGGAGCGCTGCTGGTCCGCGACGGCATTATAGCTGCGGTGGGAACTGTCAGCGAACTGCGAAGCACCTGGTCGGCTCCGGTCGTCGAATACCCCGGCTGCGCTCTTCTCCCCGGTTTCGTCAACGCCCATACACACCTTGAATTGACCCATTATCCGGCCTGGCGGCTGCACAGCGGGATCGACTATCACCCGCACCGCTTTACCGACTGGATCATCCAGCTGATCAAGATTAAGCGCGGACTCACAGCAGATGCTTCTCCCGCCTCGCTGCTTGAAGGAGGAAGGATGTGCCTCGAATCGGGCACCACCGCCATCGGCGAGATTGTCAGCAACCCGGCACTGATGCCACTCTACCGCACTCTTCCTCTCGCCGGGCGGCTCTACTTCGAGCTGCTCGGGCAGGATGATGGGGTCTTCGGGGGGAAGCGTGCTGCGGCGCTTGAAGCTGTCGAATCATTACCAGCCGGCCCTCTGCAGGCAGGTTTATCGCCCCATGCCCCCTACACCATTGCTGAGAAACATCTGCGGACTATTGCTGCCGATGCCGATGCACGCACTTTGCCGCTATCGCTCCACCTCTCCGAATCGCCCGACGAATCCGCTTTCGTCTTCGATTCCAGCGGCCCGCTGGCGGAAGAGTTTTACCCGTACGTCGGATGGGAGAAGTTTTTGTCAGCTCCCCGCCGCTGCAGCTCGACGGAGCTGTTCGACCGTCACGGCCTGTTGAGTCGGCGGACGCTGGCTGTGCACTGCGTGCATCTGACCCTGGCTGACGCCCGCATCATCAAAGAGCGGAGAGCCAGCATTGCCATCTGCCCCCGCAGCAACGAGCGGCTCGATGTGGGACGTGCGCCGGTCGCGCTTTTCAAAAAACTCGGCATTCCGCTGGCAATCGGCACCGACTCGCTGGCCAGTAACGATTCGCTTTCTCTCTGGGACGAACTGCGCTACGCACTGGACGCGTTCCCTGCCGTGCTCTCCCCTGCAGAGCTGCTGCAGATGGCCACCACGGGAGGAGCGGCGGCCATCGGACGGGCGGAGGATCTGGGCTCGCTTGAAGTGGGCAAACGGGCAGATTTCCAGGTGATTGAGCCCGGTGGGGCCAGTTGCACGGGGAAAGGTGGTCTCATTGAACGTATCATCCAAAGCGGCCGCATACAGGATGTCTATGTCGGCGGATTCCGCTTCACCATCAATGGTGAAGATGCCGGTTAACGGCCTGGAACGGCAAACCGAGAGGAGGACGGCATGGAACAGCGGATCACGGACTTGGAGCTTCGCTATATGCATCAGGAAAGAACCGTACAGGAACTCAACGAGACCGTCTTCCGGATGGGGAGGGTTGTTGATACGCTCATGCGGGAAGTCGCACTGCTCAGAGAGCAGTACAGACAGATCTCTCCGTCGTTAACCTGCGACCCTGGTCAGGAGGAACCGCCTCCGCATTACTGACGGCAGAGATTGTCTTGTTACTGACACAGATATTTTCTTAAGGAAAACCATGTCCAACCATGATCTGCCCCTGATACTCATCACCATGGGAGACCCCTGCGGCATCGGCCCTGAAATAATCGTAAAGGCGCTGCAGACACCCGATACAGACCGAATCTGCAGGCCAGTGGTCATCGGCGACCGCCTGGCAATGGAGCGGGCTGTTTCGGTCTGCAACTCAGGCGTGACCATCCAAGAAGTTGTGTCAGCCGAAGACGGAGGGGATCTGCCGCAGGACACAATCCCGTTACTGGCGCTTTCCCGCCTGACCGAAGCAGACATGCGCTACGGCGCTCCGTCACCGGCAGCTGGTGATGCCGTCTACCGCTACATCTGTAATGCGTCTCTGCTCTGCCGAGACGGCAGGGCAGCGGCAATGGCGACCGCCCCGATCAGCAAGGAGGCCATGCACCGGGCCGGGCACGACTATCCCGGCCATACTGAACTGCTGGCCGAGCTGTGCGGTACGGATGATTTTGTGATGATGCTGGCGGGAAATGTGCTGCGGGTCAGCCTGGTGACAATCCACGAGGCGCTGCACGATGTTCCACGTCTGGTGACGTTTGAAAAGGTGCTGAAGACCATCTGCATCACGGCGGACGGGGTGGCGCGACTGACCGGCAATCCTGCACCGAAACTGGCGGTACTGGCGCTCAATCCGCACTGTGGTGAAGCGGGGAAATTCGGTGACGAGGAACGGAACGTTATCGAGCCGGCCATACAGGCGGCCCGACAGACCGGTATTAACGTCGAAGGGCCGCTGTCAGCGGACACTCTCTTTCATTTTGCACAGCAGGGAGCTTATGACGGGGTGGTGGCCATGTACCACGATCAGGGGTTGATTCCGCTCAAGATGCTGCATTTTGATGACGCCGTGAACGTTACCCTGGGGTTGCCGATCATCCGCACGTCGGTCGATCATGGAACGGCTTACAATCTGGCCGGGACCGGACAGGCATCGGAAAAAAGCCTGCTGGCGGCAATCAGAATGGCTGCGGAGCTGGCACGGTAGAATTTAGCCCGCTCACTTCGCGCCGGTGGAAAACCGGCCGCCGCAATCATCTTCCCCGCCGCGAATCTTCTCAATGGCATGACCGAGCACCGGCCAGACCGCCTCCAGATTTTCCAGCGCCCCCTTCGGGCTGCCAGGGAGGTTGATGATCAGGGCTCTTCCGCGAATGCCGGCCACAGATCGGGAGAGAGATGCCATGGGGGTCTTGTCAAGGCTCCTGAGCCGCATCAGTTCGCCAATACCCGGAACCACACGCTCAACGATCATCAACGTCGCCTCCGGGGTCACATCCCGCGGAGAGACTCCGGTGCCGCCGGTGGTCAGAATCAGGTCAAACGCTTTTGAATCCGCCCACTCGATCAAGACTTCTGCGATCCGCTCAAACTCGTCAGCTATAACCAGGGACTGGGCCGTGTGAACGTCCCGTTCCGCCAGCCAGGAAGCTAGGGCGGGGCCGCTCTCGTCAACCCGCTCGCCGCGCGAACCCTTGTCTGACAAGGTCAGGATTGCCGCCCGTATCCGGTTCATACTCCCTCCCCGCGCCGGAAGGTGCCGCTTTTGCCGCCTTCCTTGAACATCAGCCTGATCCCGCCGATGGCAATCGATTTGTCGCTCCCCTTGCACATGTCATAAATCGTCAGGGCCGCCAGTGCGGCACCGGTCATGGCTTCCATCTCAACACCGGTTCGCTCGAATGCGCGTACGGTGCAGCGGGCCGTGATTTCCCCTTCCGCCTCGTCCGTGTCAAAATCAACGGTGACGTTGTGGATGGCCAGCGGGTGGGAAAGGGGAATCAGCTCGGGTGTCCGCTTGGCCGCCATTATACCGGCCAGTCGGGCGACACCCAGGACGTCGCCCTTCTTCATTCCCCCCTTCATAACAGCGGCCAGCAGCTCGGGCGAAAGAGTGACCGAGGCGGCTGCGATGGCAGTCCGCATGGTCGGCTGCTTGGCGCTCACATCGACCATAATCGCATGGCCGCGTTCATCAAAGTGATTGAAGTCTGCCATCATAATTCCCCCCGTCAGGCCGGCGTCAGATACTGCTCAAACTGTTTCTTGTCAACGGAACAGCGATAGGCCTCCTCCGGATTGATCTTCTTGGTTTTGAGCAGATCGAGCAGATGCTGGTCCATCAGCTGCATACCGTCCTTCTTGGCGGTCTGCATGATGGAGGGAATCTGAAAAGTTTTTCCCTCGCGGATCAGGTTAGCGACGGCCGGATTGCCGAGCATGATTTCGAGGGCCGCCACCCGCCCTTTGCCGTCGGCAGTCTTGAGGAGCTGCTGGCAGACGACCCCCTTCAGCGATTCTGACAGCATGGCACGCACCTGCTCCTGCTGATCGGTCGGGAATACGTCGATGATGCGGTCCACGGTTTTAGCTGCCGTGCTGGTATGCAGGGTGCCGAAGACCAGGTGCCCGGTTTCGGCGGCGCTCATGGCCAGCTGGATGGTGGTAAGATCACGCATCTCGCCGACCAGGATAACATCCGGATCCTCACGCAGAGCCGCTTTCAGAGCCGACGCGAAGCTCTCAGTGTGCTCGCCGATCTGTCGCTGATTCATCAGCGACAACTTGTTCTCGTGAATAAACTCCAGCGGATCTTCGAAGGTCAGGATATGCTCCTGACGGGTGGAGTTGATCAGGTCGATCATGCCGGCCAGGGTAGTCGATTTTCCAGAACCGGTCGGCCCGGTAACCAGTACCAGACCCTTCTTGAAGGCGGTCATCCTGCGCACACCTTCAGGGAGCCCCAGTTCATCGGCGGAAAGTATCTTGGTGGGGATGATGCGGAACACGGCGGCTATCCCGCGGTACTGCATCATGATGTTGCCACGGAAACGGGCAACCCCTGGAACTTCATAGGCAAAATCAAGATCCTTTGTCTCTTCAAAGTGGGCCCTCTGCTTTTCGCTCAAAATTTCGAACAGAATGGCTTTGATTTCATCATGCCCCAGGGTTTTGAAGTTGAGTCGAACCATTTCGCCGCGTTGCCGGAAAATGGGCGGATTGCCGCTTGAAAGGTGCAGGTCCGATGCTCCCTGTTCTTTCATCATGTTGAATAGTGCGTCTATGCGTGCCATGCTGAACTCCTGATAATTGAGTGATACTACAGAATGACGGAAGCGATGTACTCTTCCGGTGAAACTTCCCCCGCCATCAGCAGTTGAAGGCCTTCCCCCGCTATTCCCCGGTATCCGGTGCTGTTAAGATAGCTTTCAAGTGAGGAAACATCCCGTGCCCGTTCAAATATCTTCAGAAAATCGTGGTCGAAGGTCAGTACATCGAGCAGGAATCTGCGGGTACTGAAGCCACTATGGCCGCAGGCATCACAACCGGAGGTGCGATAAAAGGTTTCCGGCGGCTGTACCAGCGCCATGGCGGCAAGCTCTTCCGCCGGCGGGGAGTAGCTGTCGCGGCACTCCGGGCAGAGAATCTGGATTCCCTTGAAGGAAACCAGACCGTTGACAAACACCGGCAGAAAGATGTTTTTCTGCTGATACAGCAGCAGATGGCGCAGCACGTTGGCAGTCCCGCGGATTTCAAGGCCGGCCAGTACCAGTTTGCCCCGCATCGCGGCCCGGCAGGCAGCGGCAAACGGCACCGCCTCGGTGGCGTTCTCGATCACGAGGATGTCGGGGGCATGGTCGAGGGCATCCATAATAACTTTGGCCCGTTCAACTTCGCCTTGCGGCAGACGGACGCGGGGAAAGCGCTTGTTCATTCTTCCCGGCCCCTCACCGAGAATTATCACGTTCTTGCCGCCGGTATCAATTTCCTCCAGCATCAAATCAATGAAGCGGTCCCGCTCCTGAGTGTTGCGTGATGCAAAAAAGGTAATACCGCGCCGAGCCTGCGACAGCTGGACAAAACGGCTTTCCTGCTGTACCGGGAGATGGAGGTCGGAGAGGCGTTCGGGGACGGTGGCGGCAACATGGGGACGCACGGTGATGTAGTCACCCCCGTAACCGGCCAGAAATGCCGCCTGAAAAATTATCGGATGAGAACGGAAGGTGAACGTAAACAGGCCGCTGCTCACCTGTTCTGAACCCTGCCCAATACCGGCACCTTTGCGGATTCTCAGTGAGATGTCGGGGTAATAATTGCTGGCCAGGGTGCCGATCGGACGGGATACGCCGCTGCGCCGCCCGTTTATGGCCACCTGGTCCCCCAAAGGCTGCAGCGAGAGCGATGAAAGGCGGTTCTGCAGGGCAAAAACCAGCAGGTAGTCCATCAACTTGGCACCGCTCACGTCGGCATTGATCACACCGAGAGCTTTCTCCGAAAAAGCGGTAGACTCAAAACCCAGGTGTTCCTGAACGTCGCTGCCGTAAAACTCATCGATCATCTCGCGGATCTCGCGGATCAAAGCGACCGAGACGTTGATTGAGCAGCCGGTCTGAAGCTCCATCGCCTCAATTGCCGGCAGGTTGAGTGGATCGGCAATGGCGATGTTGAGCTCGTTTCCCGCTTTGATCAGCGGGATCAGGTTGTATTTCCGGGCCTCGTCAGCTGGGACGAGCCGCACGGCATCGGGGTCGATCATCTCTTTCTTGAGGCGGATGTAGGGAATGTCGAGCTGGTTGGAAAGTGCCCAGTCGATATCCTCCTGGGTCACGATCCCCAGTTCGACGAGCGACTCGCCGAAACGCCTGCCGCTCCTTTTCTGCTCATCCAGGGCCGCAGCGATGTTCTCGGCCGAGATAATCTGCGAGGCGAGGAGAATATCGCCTAAAGAGCCCTTTCCTGCTTTGGTGGTCATGATAAAATCCTCCGTTAAGTGACGCAGCTGAACGCCGGGAATCAGTCGTCGCGGTTACTCAGATTTTCAAAGCGGGTGTGTTCCCCGAAAAAGGCCAGCTCAACCGCACCAATGGCGCCGTTACGCTGTTTGCCGATAATCAGTTCAGCGCTCCGTTCGTGCCCCTGGGTGCAGGAGCCGTCCCGTTTACGACAGTGATCGCAGTACACCGACTCGCGGTAGACGAACATAATCACGTCGGCATCCTGCTCGATGGCCCCCGATTCGCGCAGGTCGCTCATCATCGGGCGCTTGTCTCCACGCTTTTCAAGTTCGCGGTTGAGCTGCGACAGGGCCACCACCGGCACCTGCAGCTCCTTGGCAAGTGCCTTGAGGGCCTGGGAAATCTCGGATATTTCCTGCTGGCGTGATTCCGGCCTGCTCCCCGACTTCATCAGCTGCAGATAATCGACGATGATCAGCCCGATGTCATGTTCGCTTTTCAGGCGCCGCGCCTTGGATCTCAGTTCCAGCACGCTGATGGCCGGAGTATCGTCGATAAATATCTTCGCGTCGTGCAGAATGCCGGCTGCCCTGGTCAGGCGCGGCCAGTCGGCATCCTGGAAATGTCCGGTGCGCATCCGTCCGAAGTCAACCCTGGCAATTGAGGCCAGAAAACGCATCACCAGCTGTTCCTTCCCCATTTCCAGCGAGAAGATCACCGAGGAGACCTTTTTCTTGTTGTGAGGATCGGCACTGGCATATTCAGCGATGTTCAGTGCCAGGGTGGTTTTCCCCATGGAGGGGCGGGCGGCGATGATGACCAGGTCACCCGGCTGAAAGCCAGCCGTCATTTTATCAAGATCCACATAGCCGCTGGGTATGCCGGTAATATGCTCTTTGCGGCTGTGCAGATCCTTGAGGATTTTGAAGGCGTCCTTGATGATCGGCTGGATCGGCACATACTGCGGCCTCAGCTTGTTCTCGCCAATCTCGTACAGATCTTTCTGAGCCTGATCCAGCAGTTCGTTCACGTCCGCCTGGTCTTCATAGCTGCGGGTGACGATTCCGGTAGCAATGGTGATCAGTCTTCGATTGACCGACTTTTCCTTGACGATCCTGCAATAGTGGGAAATGTTGGCGGCCGTCGGGACGTAATCAACCAGCATCAGCAGATACGCCGCTCCGCCGATCTCCTCCAGATCCCCCTTTTTTTTCAACGTCTCGGTCAGCGTCACCAGATCGCACGGTTCCCGCTTGTCGGAAAGCAGCATCATTGCCAGGAATATTTTCCGGTGCACCTCGCGGTAGAAATCCTCCGGGACGATGTTCTCAAGTACCCGGTTGATGGCGTCGTTATCGATCAGGATTCCGCCCAGGATCGACATTTCTGCATCGAGGTTCTGGGGGGGCAGTTTGGGATCATTCATATTCATAGATTCCTTGTAAATATTGGAGCCACTGTTACGGTTCGCTTGCGATGATCACATTGATAGTCCTTCAATAATCAGCCTGTCCCGGATGGCGCTGGTTCGTTGACCCATCCAGGTCAGTTTTTGAGCCCGGTCGGTGTCCACTTAAAGACTTATTGAAAATTAGGTGTTCAGCCCGTTGATTCATCTGGTCTTTTAAAAAGAGTAGGCTCGACATTTGAAAGTATCACAGTTACTCCAAGTCTGGCGGTACTTCCTGTTCCTTTGTTCAAGTTTATGGGGTGCGTAGCGCAGCGGGTGTAATAAGGGGACAGGTACTTATTGGTGCCTTTTTTACGTCCCTTTAAACCGGCACGTCCTTTCCCCCCAGTCTGTAAGCCTGGTTGAACATTCGTCTTGTCAATTACACCATTATGGTGTAAAAGTTCCTCATGACCGAAAAACGAAAACCCACATACGATCTTGATGCGTTTAAAGCAGCTTTTGCTACCGTTGAAAGGCTCGTCGTCACTGGGTCAGCGATTCGTAGTGCAGCCTCGCTTGGATATGGTCGCGCCGAGATTGTGGGCACAATTCAGACAATGCAGCGGAGTCATTTTTATAAATCCATGACGGCCTATGCCGATTCCAGATGGTGGCAGGATGTGTATCACGTCCCATCACCGGTGGGCATGCTGTACGTTAAATTCACGGCCGACACCATAACCGAATTCCTGCTGCTGTCGTTCAAGGAGAAAGACAATGACTAATCCCGTCTGTCCGGAAACAGGAGCACCTATGTATCGCGGGGTGCGCCCCATGACTCTCACCTATAAAGGCGAGAGCCTTACTTTCGACATGCCCGGTTGGTACTGTGACCAATTAGATGAGAGTATCCATACCGGTGAGGATATGAAAATTTCCGATCGGAAGCTGAATCTCCTTAAGGCCAGGTACGAAGGAGTGCTGGAGCCGGGAGAAATTCGCAGCATCCGCAAGAAACTTCATCTTTCCCAAGAGCAAGCAGGTTTATTGATCGGCGGCGGCCCGAGGGCTTTCCAGAAATACGAAAGCGGCGACGTGTTGCCCAGTCGAGCGATAAGCACTGCTCTGGTGTTACTCGATCATGACCCGACAGCATTGTCGGTGCTTGAGTCATACAAAAAAGCTGCCTGAGTTTTGTGGCTCAGCTGAATGTCTTCACTCAGCTAAAAAGGCAAATCAGGCCGTTTTCAAACCTTTTCCCGTCGCAGTAAATCCCCGGCCTGCACGGCAAACGGCACCTTCAGAAGTATGCGTGAATTGGGATTGGCGACCTCCACCGCACGCGGCGCTCCGACATCCGGTATGAGCGTGAACCGGTGCAACAGCAGGGAGTCCGCCCGCATCCCCGGCCCGATGAATTCCACCTGGTCGCCGGACTTGAGCCGGTTGCGCACGCTGACAAGCAACTCACCGTCATTTCGTACCTCATCCACCACACCGACAAAATCGTGGCTGCGGATATAGGCCGAATCGTATTCCTGTCCGACATTTTGCGGCTGCCCGAAGAGAAACCCGGTGGTGTAGCCGCGATGGCTCAGCTTGGTCAGCTCAGCCAGCCATTCGGGTCGGCAGCGCCATCCGGCGGGATCAGCGGCGTATTCGTCAAGCGCCTGGCGATAGACCCGCAGCACCGAGGCGACGTAGTTGATCCCTTTCATGCGTCCTTCGATCTTGAGTGCCTGCACGCCGCTGGCAACCAGTGCCGGGATATGCTCCAGCAGACAGAGATCGCGGGAATTGAAGATGAAGGTGCCGTCATCGTCCTCGATCACCGGAAAGTATTCACCGGGGCGCGACTCTTCCACCAGATGGTAGCTCCAGCGGCAGGGGTGGGTACACTCCCCCTGATTGGCATCGCGGCCGGTCAGCATGCTGGAAATCAGGCAGCGGCCGGAATAGGAGATGCAGAGGGCGCCATGCACGAATGCCTCAAATTCCATTTCCGGCACGTTGGTTACCGTTTCGCGGAGATTATCGAGGGTCATCTCACGGGCCAGGTTGATACGGCGGATCCCCTGTTGCTGCCAGAAGCGGGCTGAGCGCCAGTTGATCGTATTGGCCTGGGTCGAAAGGTGCAGTTCCCGGTCAGGTGAAACCTGGCGCACGGCTTCAATGACGCCGGGATCGGCCACTATGTAGGCGTCGAACGGGAGCGGCGCAATCTGCCGCAGATAGTCATCCAGCTCCGCAAGCATCTCGTTGCGCGGATAGCTGTTGATCGTCAGGTACGCTTTAACGCCCCGGGCATGACAGAAGTCGAGTGCCGCCCCCATTTCAGCAACTGAAAAATTGTCTGCCATGTTGCGCAGACCGAAGGACTGACCACCGAGATATACAGCGTCGGCGCCGTAATGAACGGCTATTTCAAGCTTTTCCATGTTACCGGCCGGAGCCAGCAATTCGGGTTTCAGCATGGGGGTTCCAGTATTCAGATGCGTCAGCGTTTGACAACTCGCGGGGAGTCGATGCTAGCATAATCAGTCTGCCAATAAAACTGAAAAGGCAGCTTTCGCTTGACAAAGGGGAGTATATCGCATTAATTATGAAAAACTTCCGTTAAATGGGGGAATTATGCCGTACGGAGTTCCATGGGTTCTGCTTCTTTTGCTGGCTCTTGCCCTCAACGGTTGTGCCGCAAACGATCTGGTGGCCAAGCGACAGGCTGAAGCGGAAGCCAAGATTGAGCATCTTATCCAGGGTTCGGCCAAGCGCGAACAGCGTCAGAACGAATTTGCCGCACAGCTTCAGGCCCGTGATGAGCAGGCCCAGGCGATGCAGCTCCAGGTCAAACAGCTTCAGGAGAGCGTTCGCGAGCTGCAGATCCAACAAGATTCGGCAAAAGCCCGGGGGGCATCTGCGGTGACACCCAAAATTGAGGTGGTAAACCCCGTCTCTACCGCAAAACCGGGTCGGGAGAGCGGTCCACCGGCCGATTACCTGAAGGCCTTCGGTCTCTACAGCGCCAACAATTGTGCGGCTGCCGTTCTGTCGTTCGAGGAATTCATCACCGCCAATCCGGGGAGTGAATACGCTGCCAATGCCTTGTTCTGGGTCGGGGAGTGCCATGTGGCTCAGTCTGCCTTTCAAAAGGCGAAAGAAGCTTTCTCGCGGCTGGTCGGCAGCTATCCCTCCAGTCCCAAAGCCGCCGATGCACAGCTGAAGCTCGGTTACACCCTGGAATCGATGAATGAAAAAGAGAGGGCGCTTGAAGCCTTTGAAAACTTGATTACGCTCTATCCAAGCAGCCCCGCCGCCGTCAAGGCACGGGAACGCCTGAGTGCAAAATGAGAATGTTCAGCTGAATTTACCCGAAATGTGCAGACGAGGTAATGAGACATGAAAAAGTTTGTTTTGCTGCTGTTGACTCTCTGTCTGGCACCGACCTGCTTCGCACTTGCGGCCGAGCAGGAGGAGCCGACCATCTACGTCATCAAACGTGGTGACACCCTGTGGGGACTTTCGGAACGTTTCATCAAAGATCCCTTCTACTGGCCCAACATGTGGTCGAAAAACAGTCAGGTAACCAATCCGCACCTGATCTATCCCGGCCAGAAAATCCGGGTGTTTCCTGATCGTCTGGAAATCGTACAGAAAGAGCAACCGGCCAAGCAGGCACCCGTCGAGCCGCTTCCCGAGGTTGCTGCCGAGAAAACCTATACCGTCTACGGCACCGAGGGGTATCTGCTGGAAGGCGAGATCAAGCCGCTCGGCACGATCATCGGTATCCATAATGACCGAATCCTGGCGGGCGATGACGACAGCGTCTACACCGATATCGGTTCCGCTCAGGGTGCCAAAGGTGGCGAGAAATACTCTATTTTCCGCAAGGACGTCAAGGTCATCCATCCGGTGACGAGCGAAGTTGTCGGCACCAAGATCATCCCGCTCGGCAGTCTGCAGCTGACCGATATTGAACGGAAAGCCTCCCGCGCCATCATCACCAAAACCAACCGCGAAATCAGCCCCGGCTCTTTCCTGATGGAGTACCACCAGAACAAGCGCTATGAAGTGACCCTGAAAAAGAACGACCGGGACCTGAAGGGGTATATCGTAGAGAGTTTCAACGGCACCGGCATTGTCGCAGCCGGTGATGTGGTCTACATAGATATCGGCAGCGATAAGGGAGCCGAAGTCGGCAACATGCTCTATATCGTTCGCGATGTAAAGCTCGACCCGCGTTACACGGAAGGGCGTAACGACCGCCTGCCGCAGGAACTGCTGGGTCAGTTGGTAATCGTCAAAACCGGCGGGAAGACTGCAACCGCCATCGTAGTAAAAAGTATCGACGCTATTTACAAGGGCGACCGGATAATCAGCCCGTCGAACTGACTCTCGACCATCACACCAAAAAAGACCGGCTTCGGGCCGGTCTTTTTGCGCCTTCAACCCGGATCCCCTGAAATGGAAGAATACTACTGGATAGGCCTTAAAGCTGTTGCCGGCATTGGTAACGTCACATTCCGACGGCTGCTGGAGCGCTTTGATACTCCCGCCGCAGCTTTGAATGCCTCTCCGACCGACCTTGCCGGCGTCAGGGGTGTGACACCGGCGGTGCTCAGTTGCATCAGGAGCGGTGAGTGGCAGGCCTTCGCCGAAGCGGAACGGCAGAGACTCGCATCGAGCGGCGCTCGACTCGTTACGTTTGTTTCAGGGGACTACCCCAAATCCCTGTTTGAAATTCCCGACCCGCCTCCCTATCTCTATGTCAAAGGCGAACTCCGCTCCGCCGGGCCCTCCATTGCCATCGTCGGGTCGCGCAGGGCGACCTCCTACGGCATTCTGACAACCGGGAAACTGGCCGAGGCTCTCGCCAGCCACGGCATCTGCGTCGTCTCCGGCATGGCTCGAGGTGTCGATACGGCAGCCCATAAAGGGGCGCTGCAGGCTGGCGGACGAAGCATTGGCGTTTTAGGGTGCGGTGTTGACACGATCTACCCGCCGGAAAATCGCCCGCTCTTTGAACGAATGGCCGAAAAGGGGTGCCTGATCTCCGAGTTCCCCCTCGGGACCATGCCACTGGCCGAAAATTTCCCCCGCCGCAACCGGATTATCAGCGGGCTCTCCAGCGGAGTACTTGTTGTTGAGGCAGCCGAAAAAAGCGGATCGCTGATCACAGCTCAGTATGCCCTGGAGCAGGGACGCGACGTTTTCGCAGTTCCGGGCAATATCTCCTTCGCCACCAGCCGCGGCTGCAACCGCCTGATCAAGCAGGGGGCCAAGCTGGTTGACTGTGTCGAGGATATTCTTGAAGAACTGGAAGGGTATTCCTCCACGGCTGCCGACGCCCCGCTGTTTCAACCACCACCGCGCTCTTTCGCCCTGACACCGAAGGAGGCCGCCATTTACGAACTGCTGGCCCGCTCACCGCTCCACATTGACGATATCATCGCCCGAACTGAATTGACAGCCGGGGAGGTTTCCTCTATGTTACTGCACCTTGAACTCAAGGGGGCGGTTACCGCACTGCCTGGAACACACTACGCCGTTACCTGATAAGGACTCATCACACCATGTCGAAAAACCTCGTTATCGTCGAATCCCCTGCCAAGGGGAAAACCATTGAAAAATTCCTCGGCCCCGATTTTAAAGTCCTAGCTTCGTTTGGTCATGTGCGCGCTCTTCCGAGTAAACAGGGCTCTGTCGATATTCCCAACGGGTTTGAACCGAAGTACCATGTGCTGCCGGAGAGCAAGAAACATCTTGACGCAATTAAAGCGGCGCTCAAAGGGGCTGATACGTTGCTTCTGGCAACTGACCCCGACCGGGAGGGAGAAGCTATCTCCTGGCATCTGCTCGCCGCTCTCGGACTTGATAAAACCCCCCCCGGCCTCACAATCAAACGGGTCGAGTTCCACGAAATCACCAAAGATGCTATTTTACATGCCGTTAAAAATCCCCGTAACATTGCCCTTGATCTGGTAAACGCCCAGCAGGCCCGTTCGATTCTGGACTATCTGGTCGGTTTCAACCTTTCACCGTTTCTCTGGAAAAAAATACGCTATGGACTTTCTGCCGGGCGTGTCCAGTCGGTAGCACTCCGGCTGGTCTGCGAACGGGAGAAGGAAATTCTGGCTTTCAAAGAGCAGGAATACTGGACGATTGCTGCGCGTCTTGGAGTTGCAGCAGGTCAGGAATTCAAAGCCGGCCTTGTTGATGTTGGCGGCAAAAAACTGGGCAAGTTTGACATTCCGGGCAAAGAAGTCGCCGCTACGCTGAAGAGCACTCTGCAGACAGGCAGCTACACTGTTGCAAAAATCACCAAAACAGAGAAAAAACGCTTCCCTTCACCACCATTCACCACTTCAACACTGCAACAGGAGGCATCGCGCAAGCTCGGCTTTTCGGCACGGAAGACCATGTCCACTGCCCAGAAGCTGTATGAGGGGATTGACATCGGTGTAGAGGGTACGGTCGGTCTGATTACCTATATGCGTACCGACAGCGTCAATCTTTCGACCCTGGCGCAGAAAGATGCCCATGATGTTATTTCTGCCGCCTACGGCAAGGAGTATGCCCTCACAAAACCTCGTATATTCAAGACAAAATCAAAAAATGCCCAGGAAGCTCATGAAGCGATCCGGCCAACGTATATTGCTAAATCCCCCGTTGAGTTGCGTAAATTCCTCACGCCGGACCTGTATAAACTGTATGAGCTCATCTGGAAACGTACCGTTGCCTGCCAGATGGCCGAAGCACTGCTCGATCAGACATCGGTTGATATCACGGCTGATCTTGCCGCACCACTGACTGCAGGCCAGTTTGCCGGATCAAAACATGCCGGCCTGCGCGCCGCCGGTACCGTAATACGTTTTCCCGGCTTTATGAAGCTGTATATCGAAGGACTCGATGATCAGGACGAGGAAAAAGAAGGACTACTGCCTGCCATGACGGAAGGCGCCGCGCTCAAACTACACGAGATTCTTCCCGAACAGCATTTCACCCAGCCGCCGCCTCGCTATACTGAGGCAACGCTCGTCAAGACGCTGGAAGAGTATGGCATCGGCCGCCCTTCAACCTTCGCTTCAATCATGAATACTCTGGTGGAACGCAAATACACCCGCCTCGACAAGAAACGTTTCTTCCCTGAAGACGTCGGCATGGTGGTCAGCGATCTGCTCTCCGCTCACTTTGAAAAGTACGTTGATTATAATTTTACTGCCGGACTTGAAGAGGAACTGGATCAGGTTTCCCGAGGCGAGAAAGAATGGCAGCCGCTGCTTAAAGAATTCTGGGAGCCGTTCATTGCCCTGCTGAAAGTGAAGGAGAAAGAAGTCAGCAAATCGGACTTGACCACTGAGACGACTGACGAAGCCTGCCCTGAATGCGGCAAGCCGCTGGTGGTAAAGCTCGGCAAGCGGGGTAAATTTATCGCCTGTTCCGGTTTTCAGGAAGGGTGTAAATACACCCGCAACGTCGAGCAGGAGGGTGTTGAAGTCGCCGAATCGGTGCTTTCTGAGGAAAAATGCGAAAAGTGCGGCCAGCCGATGCTGATCAAGGATGGCCGCTTCGGAAAATATCTGGCCTGTTCCGGGTACCCCGCCTGCAAGAATATCCAGCCGCTGGTCAAACCGGTCAGTACCGGCGTGGTATGCCCGGAGTGCAAGGAAGGGGAGTTGACCGAGAAAAAATCCCGCTTCGGCAAGCTTTTCTATTCCTGCAACAAATATCCGCAGTGTAAATTCGCTCTCTGGGATCTGCCGGTGGAGCAACCCTGCCCGAAATGCGGCTTTCCGCTGCTGGTGAAGAAGGTCTACAAACGCAAAGGCGAATTTATGAAATGCCCGAAGGAAGGGTGTGACTGGGTCAGCGAGTGATGGATTTTCTGCAGTTGCGTTTTCTGTGATGCGATAGCGAACGCTGTACATTCGACCCCGTGGGAAACCTGCGGGGTCTTTTCAATGGAGAACATTATGAACGACGCTGCATCATTGGCGGGCATACCTTTTAGCCGCATAGATACCCATGACCCGTTGATCCGGCAATCAGCCTCACTATGTTCGGAGCTTCAACCAAAGTAGGGCGCAACGTTCCATTACGAGCTGCAGCGGCAAGAAGTTCAAGAAAAGTTGCGGGAAGTGAAACCGAATTTTATGGATGATTTGTAGCATTCAAATGAAAAATAGTGGCGATACTCTGCTCTGTCTATTGCCACACATCACCAAAACCTGGGAGCACTGAACATGCCAGACAGCGAAACTGCAAAGCTCGCCGTTTTTGAAGGGAAACATATCCGGAAAACACTCCATGAAGGGGAATGGTGGTTTGTTGTCGAGGATGTTGTTCTTGTGCTGATCGACTCAAAGGATCCAAAACAGTATATCCAGCGCATGAAACGGAGGGATCCGGAACTTGGCAAAGGGTGGGTACAAATTGTACATACCCTTTTGATTGAAACCGTCGGCGGTGCGCAACGAATGCTGTGTTCCAACACCGAAGGTCTGTTTCGCATCATCCAGTCAATTCCCTCGCCCAAGGCCGAGCCGTTCAAGCGATGGTTGGCAAAAGTAGGCCATGAGCGCATTCAGGAAATTGAAAACCCGGAACTGGCCCAAGAGCGGATGAAACAGCTTTATGAGCAGAAAGGCTATCCCAAGGAGTGGATAGACAAACGCTTGCGAGGAATTGCCGTCCGCCAGGATCTGACTGAAGAATGGCAGAACCGAGGTGCGACGAACAACCTTGAATACGCTATTCTGACCAACGAAATTATGCAGGGCGCTTTTGAGCTGAAGGTCGACGAATACAAGGATGTAAAAGGGCTGGAGTGGGAAAACCTGCGCGACCACATGACGGATATGGAGTTGATTTTGACCATGCTGGCCGAGGCGACTACCACCAAGTTGCATCGGGACCGTGATTCACAAGGGCTCGAACCTCTGAAAAAGGATGCTCAAGACGGCGGGGCAGTTGCCGGCAGGACGCGGAAAGACATTGAACGGCAGAGTGGAACCCCGGTAGTGAGCAGCAAAAACTTTACGGAGTTGACGCACCAAAACACACGGAAACTCAAATAGATCGCGGAACTTTGAGTGGTTATTTCTGCAACACTGGTGAATAATTTGTTAAATAATTGTGTCCCACAAAATCACACCATCACCATCATCGGCGGCGGACTGGCTGGCTGCGAAGCGGCCTGGCAGGCGGCGCAGCGCGGTGTTTCCGTAGTCCTTCACGAAATGAAGCCGGAGCAATTCTCCCCTGCCCACCATCTGCCCGGGCTGGCCGAACTGGTCTGTTCCAACTCACTGCGCGGCATCTCGCTTGATAACGCCGTGGGCCTCCTCAAGGAGGAGTTGCGGCGTTGCGGCTCCCTGACAATTGAGGCTGCCGAAGCGACCTCTGTTCCGGCGGGAGGCGCGTTGGCGGTCGACCGGCAGCTCTTTTCCGATTACATCACCGCACAAATCACATCCCATCCGTTGATCAGGGTTGAGCATGGTGAAGTATCATCGATTCCCGGCGACGGCATCGTCATCATCGCCACCGGCCCGCTGACCAGCGATGCTCTGGCGGCCTCCCTGGCGGAACTGACCGGCGACCGGCTCTATTTCTACGACGCAATCGCCCCGATTGTCAGCGCCGATTCAATCGACAGGAGCAAAATCTTTGCCGCTTCCCGCTATGGCAAGGGTGACGGGGATGACTACCTCAACTGCCCGTTCGATGAAGCGGAGTACCTTCAGTTTGTGGACGAACTGAAACGGGCCGAAAAGGTGCCCAGCCGTGATTTTGAGAAAATCATCCACTTTGAAGAGTGCATGCCGGTGGAGACCCTGGCGGAACGGGGCGACGAGACCCTGCGTTTCGGGCCGATGAAGCCGGTCGGCTTGATTGACCCCCATACTGGATACGAAGCACATGCCGTGATTCAGCTCCGCGCCGAAAACCGTGAAAAGAGCATGTACAACCTGGTCGGCTTCCAGACCAAGTTGACCTACGGAGAGCAGCGGAGAATTTTCCGGACGATCCCCGGCCTGGAGCAGGCTGAATTCGTACGGCTCGGTTCGATGCACCGCAACACCTTTATCAACTCCCCCGCACTGCTTGAAACGACCCAACAGCTCAAAAATGATCCGCGAATATTTTTTGCCGGACAGATAACCGGGGTAGAAGGATATGTTGAGTCGGCCGCCAGCGGTTTTCTGGCCGGAAGCGCTGCTGCCTGCTTTGCGCTGGGACAAACGCTTCCGCTCCCGCCGCCGGAGACCGCTCTGGGTGCCCTGATGCACCACATCACCAATGCCGACGTCAAACATTTCCAACCGATGAATGTCAATTACGGCCTGTTTCCAGGATTTACGGAAAAAGTAAAGAAGAAGGAACGGCGGCAGAAACTGGCCGAGCGGGCTCTTGGAACTCTTGATGAGTGGCTTAAAAGCCTTAATAACACGGAGTAACGGAGCAACGGAGAAGACAAATAGCTTGTTTTTATTGGTTTGTTTGGCCTATTCTTCAAAATATCCTGTTGGGGTAAACAATTTTTTGTTTATTGACTTTCTCCGTTACTCCGTAGCTCCGTGTTATTCAGTAAGAAAGGTTTTCCATGCAGGACAACATTCAAGATCCCCTGAAACGGGTTGAAGATCAGCTCAAAAAATGCGTCAAGTGCGGCGCCTGCCGCCAGAACTGTCCTGCCTTCACGGCCTTTCAGCGTGAACCGGCGGTGGCCCGCGGCAAGGTGGCTCTGGCCCAGCACGTTCTGAAGGATGACATCGAACTGGATGACCAGACCTACCTGGCCATGTCGAAATGCCTGCTCTGCGGCAGCTGCGTCGATAAGTGTCCCAACAACGTTCCCACCGATGAAATCGTCATCGCGGCCCGTGAATCGCTGGCTCAAAAACGGGGGCTGACGACCTTTCACAAGGCGGTTGGCCAGGTGATCAGCAACCGCTCCCGCATGAAGATGGGTGCGAAGATGGCCTCCTTTCTCGGCCCGCTGTTTTTCAAAAAAGTTCCGGCGACATCCGGCCTCCGTCTCCGCTTCCCGATGCCCTTCGTGGGAAATCAGCGTTTTGTTCCCGAAGTCGCATCCAGTTCCTTTATCGACCGATACCCGGAAGTGATCGAGGGGGATGCCGGAAAACCGCGCATCGCCTTTTTTGTGGGCTGCATGACCAACTTCGTCTACACCGACGTCGGTGAGGCGGCACTGGCACTGTTCAGGCATCTCGGCTGCACGGTTATCATCCCCAAAGGTCAGCAGTGCTGCGGTCTGCCGGGCATGTCGGGGGGAGATATCGAAACCGTCCGCGAGCTGGCGGAAAAAAATCTGGCGGAGTTTGAGAAGTACGATGCGGATTATGTCATGAGCGCCTGCGCCACCTGCGGCGGTGCATTGCACCGGCTCTACCCGCTGGTGGTCGGCAAGCGGAATCCGGAGCTGCGCGAACGGCTGGACGCCCTCGCCAAAAAAACCGTTGATGCTGCCCAATTGCTGCGCCAGCTGGGACTCAACCCTGCCGAGACCGGGGATGGCGAAGCGATTCGTATTACCTATCACGACCCCTGCCATCTGCGTACGCGCGGGATAACCAGACAGCCCCGCGAGCTGCTCAGGGAAACCCCCGGGGTTGAGCTGACCGAGATGGCGGGCGCCGATACCTGCTGCGGTCTGGGGGGCACCTTCAACGTTTATCACTACGACTCGTCGATGGCCATCAATGAAGTCAAAAGTCAGGCCATCATCGCCAGCGGCGCTCAGGCCGTCGCCACCGGTTGCCCCGGTTGCATGATGCAGCTTTCCGACGGGCTGAAACAGCACGAATCCACCATCGAAGTGCTGCACACACTGCAGTTGCTGGCCCGTTGTATCAGGAAATAATACTGATTTTTACTTTAGATAAATTTTTTTATCAAAACTGATATTATTTGCTTGCGGTAAAGGTTTTTTATTGACAATGTAAGGCAAATTGTATACAAACTCGCGCGAAAACTGGGTTTTATTTATGGTCAGGGGTTTCGATGAGCGAATATAATATCGGCGCGAAAATCAAAAAACTCCGGCTTTCAAAAAAGTTGACGCTCCAGGCGGTTGCCCGTGAGACCGGGTTCTCCCCTGCCTTGATTTCCCAGATTGAAAATAATAACGTATCCCCCCCCATTGCCACCCTTTCCAGAATTGCCAAATTCTTCGACGTCAAGATTGGTCTGTTCTTCGCTGAAGACGAAGAGGAATGCCGTTTTGAAGTCGTCCGGGCCCATGAGCGCAAAGCCATGCCGCGAGTTATCTCCAAGGCGGGCACCAGCCAGGGCTACTCATATGAGTCACTTTCATTCCACAAACAGAACAAGAAAATGGAACCGTTTCTGCTCACCATTATTGAGAAGCCGCCCGAAGAGAACACCTACAGTCATGACGGCGAGGAGTTCCTTTTCGTCATGAGGGGTACGGCGGAGCTGCTGCTCGATGAAAAGCGGATCGTTCTCGACGAGGGTGATTGCGTCTATTTTGACTCGGCGCTCAAGCACCGGCTGTTGTCGAGGGACGGCTCTGAAGTCAAGGTTCTGGCGGTTGTCACCCGCTGAAGTTCTGTCTGCTGATCCATGTTCCACCTCGACTCACGCAACTGCAGAACATTCTATGAGTTGCATTACATCACACTGGAAGGATGGCGAAGATGTCCGAAAATGCGATCAAACCACAGTTGAAGAACCCCTTTGACCCGCCCGAGAAAGTGGAATTCACAATTCCGGGCGAGATCTCCCGCACGACTGGGGGCTATGAAGAGGCGATGAAGGAGGGCTACGAGCTCATTCAGCGGCCGATCCGGTCGGTCAAGATCGACCAGATTGAAAAGCAGCACTTCAAAAAGCGTATGACCGTCTGGGAACGGCTAAACGTTCTTTCCGACAAGGCGCCCAACGTGCTCTATCAGAACTGGGGCAAGAATCTGGACGGCGCCTCGCTGGTAACCGCCATCCTGAACATCGGCGGCCGCGACGTTGCTGTCTACGGACACGATTTCACCGTGCGTGCCGGCTCCATCGACGCCACCAACGGCAACAAACTGGCCAGGCTGTTCAACATGGCTGCCGACAAGGGGATTCCGGTCATCGGCATGAATGACTCGGCCGGGGCCTTTGTTCCTGCCGGTGTCGGCGGTCTGGACGGCTATGCCGAGGCCTTTACCGCCCTGCGCAAGATGAGCGGCGTGGTTCCTTCGATCATGTGCATGTTCGGCTTCAACGCCGGCGGCGGCTCCTACCTGCCGCGCCAGGGAAGTTTCGTCATCCAGCCCAACGACACCTTCTTCGGCCTGACCGGCCCGGGCGTCGTCAAGTCGGTGCTCGGCGAAGACGTGACCCCGGAAGAGCTGGGCGGACCCAAAGTACACGGCAAATCCGGCGTGGCCGACATTACCGTCACCGATGAAGTTGCGGCGCTGCGCACAGCCGTGCGGCTGCTCTCCTATATTCCGGGCAACAACTTTTCACTGGCGCCTTTCCAGGAGACCAGCGACCCGCTCGACCGCAAAACCTGGGAGATCAATACTCTGCTGAAAAAAGCCTTCAACTCGCCGACCGGCTTCAACACACCGTTCGACGTGTCGATCATCATCCAGCAGATCTGCGACCATGGCGACTACTTCGAGCTGCAGCCGGAGCGTGCCAAAGAGGTCGTAACCGCCTTCGGGCGCCTCGGCGGCCAGGTAGTCGGCTTCGTTGCCAACAATTCGGCGGTTTCATCCGGTCAGATCGACTGCGACTCGGCAGTCAAAATCGCCCGTTTCGTCCGCTTCTGTAACATCTACAATATTCCGCTGATCTTCATGGAAGACACCACCGGCTTCCTGCCGGGACGTGAGCAGGAGGCCCGCGGCATCGTCCAGGCCGGCCGCTCCATGCTGGACTCAATCGTCGACGTCCGCACCCCGCGCATCCTGCTGATCCTGCGCAACGCCTATGGCGGCGCCTACGCCTCCTACAACAACTACCCGACCGGAGCCGACCTGGTTCTGGCGCTTCCCACCACCCGCTTGGCGGTCATGGGACCGGCCGGCAAGGAGTTTGTCTACAAGGATGAACTGCGCAAGGTACGCGGCACGGCTGCCGAAATGGTCAAGAAAGGCACCGAGGAACGCGTCAAGGCCGGGATGGAAGGCGCCAACGCCAAGAAGGACGCCGAGAAGGAAGCTGCCGAGTGGCTTAGACTGCAGGAAGCGGCACTCAACTCCCGCTACGAGAAGGAGCTGATGAACCCGAAGGAAGGTCTGGCCCTGGGTTCGATCTCCTCGATCGTCATGCCGACCGACCTGCGCCAGGTGCTGGGTGAGAACATGAACTTCCTGATGCGGCACTACCAACCGGGACCGATGACTGGTCCGCAGCGCGAGTTCCATTAAATCAAGAATCCAGGAGTCAGCATTCAGGAGTCAGAGTGAAACTGATTCTCTCCAGATGCCTTACTCCTGATTTCTGACTTCTGACTACTGAATTCTATTTTTGGGAGATAGAGACCAATGAACGACCTCTACATGAACAACCCCCTGATTCACCGTGACCGCCGCCTCGGGAAGTCCAGTTCCGAATGGGTGCGCTCATTCGCCAGCGAAGACCTGAAACCGCTGATCGTCTGCCGCGGCCCGATCCGCAAGGAAGCCATGGATGTTTTTGAAGAGATGGGGATGACCCACTACGGCATCCTGCTCTCCGAGAAGGACTCCATTGTCTATGCCAACGCCCTGGCTCCGGAGCTGCGCCAGCTGACCGACTCCACCCGCGTCCACCGCGTGCCCGACTACACCGGCGCCAGCAAGGAAGAGCGTGTCGAGCGCATCGGCCAGATCATCCAGATCGCCAAGGACAACAACTATGACTCGATTTTCGCCGGCTATGGCTTCATGGCCGAAGATGAAGAGTTCGTCGCGGCCATCGAGAACGCCGGCCTCAAGTTTATCGGCCCCAACTCCCGCACCCAGGCCGATGCCGGCAAGAAGGACGAGGCCAAGCGCACCGCCCTGTCGGTCGGCGTCAGCGTCACTCCCGGCATTAACAACGTCACAGCACGCACCCTGGTCAAGAAACACGGTACCCGCGACAAGCTGGTCGGACTGGTGAAAACCCACGGTTTGACGGTGGATGCCAAGATAATCAACGACAAGAAAGTCTTGCTGGAAGACCTTGCCGATGAGATCCTTTACGCCTCCTACGAAAAGGGGTTAGACCTCTACTCAATTGAGGAACTCTGTGCCCAGGTGCAGGTGGAAGTCGTCAACATGTTCAAGGAGTACCCGGCCAGCCGTATCCGCATCAAGGCCATCGGCGGCGGCGGCGGCAAGGGGCAGCGCATCCTCGGCGCCTCTCTGCTGACCCTCAAGAATCCGACCGAGAAGCAGATCAAGGAAGCCGCCGTTGAAACCCCCACCCTGGTGCGCGAAGTACTCAACGAAGTTAAGGCCAACGGTGTCGGCGACAACAAGAACGTCCTGATCGAGCTGAATATCGAGCAGACCCGCCATAACGAGATTCAGCTGCTGGGCAACGGCGAATGGTGCGTTTCCCTGGGTGGCCGCGACTGCTCGCTGCAGATGCATGAACAGAAGCTGCTTGAAATTTCAGTTACCCAGGAAAGTCTGGCGCTGGCCATTGAGACGGCCAAAAAAGCGGGCAGAAAAGCCGAAGTCAAAGCCCTTGAGAGCGATTTGAATGTCCTCAAGCGGATGGAGGACGACTCTACCAAATTCGGCGTGGCCGTCGGCCTCGACTCGGCCTCGACTTTCGAGTGCATCGTCGACCGCGGTCGCTACTACTTCATGGAGGTCAACACCCGTATTCAGGTTGAGCATCGCGTATCAGAGCTCTGCTACAGCCTCAAGTTCACCAATCCGAAGAACAAGAATGATTTCTTTATCGTCGAGTCGCTGGTCGAAGCAATGGCGCTGCTGGCACGCCACAAGAAGCGCCTTCCCAAGCCGGAGCGCATCCCCCGTTTCGGGGCCGGCGCCGAAGCCCGTCTCAACGCCACCGACTGTTCGCTTTCACCCCACGCCGGCGGTATGATCCGCTTCTGGTCCAAGCCGATCGAAGGGGAGATCCGTGATGATCAGGGCATCTGCATGGTCAACCCGGACACCGGCATGTTCATGCGCTACAAGGTTGCCGGTGCCTACGATTCCAACATCGCCCTGCTGCTGACCAAGGGTGATGACCGTCTCGCCAGCTATCTGCACCTCTCGAAGGTGCTCGGCAAAACCACCCTGCGCGGCTCTGACCTGGCCACCAACCTTGAATTCCACTATGGCCTGGTCAACTGGTTCATCGGCCAGAACGTCATGGCCAAGCCGACGACCCGTTTCGTTGTGCCCTATCTGACCCTGATCGGCCAGTTGAAGGAAGAGTCCCAGAAGCTCGACACGGTCTATGCCTTCCTGCAGATGAAGAAGGCCTACGCCAAGAAAATGGCCGAGCAGTTCCCCGATGATCCGAAAGCCGGCAAAGATATGTCGGCCATTCTCGACCGCAAAGGAACATTGATCACGCGGCCGATGGAAAGACTGCTGGAGGATCCGCACCTGCTTTCCGGCTGGCTTTCTCTCAACCGGAACACGTTTACCATCGAGAAGGGGAAGGTTGTCTGGCACGGCAATCCGTTCGTCATCCTGGCCGACACCTACGAATACCTGAATATGTCGTGGGATCAGACACTTCCTGCTGCCGAGGTCATCTGGGAGCATGATAACGAACTGCTGCAGAAGGGGGTCCGCTTCTACACGACCCTTGCTGACAAGTTCAAGCTTGACCTGCGCGATTTTGACAAGCTGTCGGCAATTCTGGCCAAGTCCAAGCCACAGGGCGGTTTCAGCGCCGATGAGTGGGGGCAGATCCAGTCGGCCCATGTCGGCTTTGAAGCCGGGCTTGAGCTCTTCGGCATGTTGTTTTTCGTGGCCCAGAGCGTTAAATTCTGGGATTTCAAGGTTGAAGCTGACCTGGAAGTGACCATCCCGACCTATCTGCACGACACCGAACTGCAAAACCGCATGAAGAAAGTGCTTGTTCCCCCGCCGGCCACCAAAGCCGACGAGATCGTCGCGATCTGCGGCGGCATGTACTACGGTCAGGAAGCGCCAGGTCTGCCACAGTTCGCCTTTGAAGGGATGCACTTCGAGAAAGGTCAGGCACTCTACATCATCGAGGTCATGAAGATGTTCAATACGGTGCGCGCCACCTTCTCCGGCACCATCGACAAGATCGTCATGCAGGGTGCCGACGGCAGCATTGTCCAGAAGGGGCAGACGCTCTTCAAGATCACTCCGGACGAGAAGTTTGTCGAGGTCGATCCAAAGGCGCTGGAAAAAGAGAGGCGTGAACGGACCGGTGAATACCTGAAGGCCGTGCTCTAAGGCCGGTCAACCCGGCAGTTGATAACAAAAGGGCTCCCTCGTCAGAGTGGAGCCCTTTGTGCCTGACTTGATCAGAAGTGATCAAGCAGCAAGTGCGTAATCGTACCCTTCGACACACTCGCTGGTGGCGGAGAGAAACGATCTTTCCTGGGTGTCCTTTACGATTTCGGTCAATCCGTGGTTAACCGACCAGCTGCTGTCGCAGGTCGGGCATTTGATCAGGTCCTCGTTGAACTGGCCTGCGCGAAAGTGGATATCGGAATGTTCATAACTTTTACAGACTGGGCATTGCATGGTACTGCTCCTTTCGTTACGGTGCTGCTGAATTTGCCAATCAACCTCATTTAACGTAAGTGTAAAAGAAATAAGACTATTTGGCAACCATTATTTTCTAAAAGTTCTTTTTAAAACAATATGTTATATTTTTCGCCCATTTTTGTAAAGGTTTAAACAAGCGGGTTGCGGGGAATTTTTACCCACAGTTGAACCAGATTTTTAAAGTATGAATAAAATTTGCTGCGGAGTAACGTAGACCGACATTCTGAAAGAAAAACAGCTAAATTCAGGGGGTGGAACGATGGGAATCTCGGAAAAGAAACAGAAGTGGACAGACGGGATGGTCGCAAAGAATATTGCCAAGTCACCCGAGCGGATGGATCCGTTCCTGACGACATCCAACATCGAGTATGAACGCTGCTTCACGCCAGGTTTTGACTATCCCGGCTACGAAGAACAGCTTGGTTTGCCGGGTGAATACCCCTACACCCGTGGCGTGCAGCCGACCATGTACCGCGGCCGCTTCTGGACCATGCGCCAGTACGCCGGTTTCGGTACCGCCAAAGAATCCAACGAGCGCTACAAATACCTGCTGGCAGCCGGGCAGACCGGCCTTTCCATCGCCTTCGACCTGCCGACCCAGATGGGCTATGACTCTGACGCCGGCATGAGTCTCGGCGAAGTCGGCAAGGTTGGTGTGGCCATCGACTCGCTGGCCGACATGGAAATCCTCTTCGATGGCATCCCGCTGGACAAGGTCTCCACCTCCATGACCATCAATTCCACCGCCGCCATCCTGCTCTGTATGTACATTGCCGTGGCTGAGAAGCAGGGGGTTTCGGCTGATAAAATCTCCGGCACCATCCAGAACGACATACTCAAGGAGTACATGGCCCGCGGTACCTACATCTACCCGCCCAAAGAGTCGATGCGCATCATCACCGACATCTTCGCCTACTGCAAAGACCATGTGCCAAAGTGGAATACAATCTCCATCTCCGGTTACCACATCCGCGAGGCCGGTTCCAGCGCCGTTCAGGAAGTCGCCTTCACCCTGGCCGACGGAATCGCCTATGTGGATGCAGCTATCAAGGCCGGCTTGGAGGTGGATGAGTTCGCGCCGCGCCTGGCCTTCTTCTTCAACGCCCACAACAATCTGTTCGAGGAGGTGGCCAAGTTCCGCGCCGCCCGCCGCATCTGGGCCAAAATCATGAAAGAACGCTTCGGGGCAAAAGACCCCAAGTCGCAGATGCTGCGTTTCCACACCCAGACCGCCGGCTGTACCCTGACCGCCCAGCAGCCGGACAACAACATCATGCGCGTCACCATCCAGGCCCTGGCGGCGGTACTGGGCGGCACCCAGTCGCTGCACACCAACTCCCGCGACGAGGCGCTGGCCCTGCCGACCGAGGATTCGGTCCGTATTGCCCTGCGTACCCAGCAGGTGATCGCCTACGAATCAGGCGCCGCCGACTCCATCGATCCGCTGGCCGGCTCGTTTCTGGTGGAGTCGCTCACCGACCAGATTGAGAAGGCTTCTCTCGAATACATCGAGAAGATCGACAAACTGGGTGGCGCCGTCGAAGCCATTTCCCGCGGCTTCCAGCAGAAGGAGATCCAGGATTCGGCCTACGCCTACCAGAAGGCCATCGAAAAGGATGAGCTGATCATCGTGGGTGTCAACAAGTTCACTGTCACCGGGGAGCTGCCGCCGGAACTGCTGAGGGTCAAGGAAGAGGTGGAGATTTCTCAGAAGGCTTCCCTGGCAGCGATGAAAGGCACACGCGAAGAAGCAGCAGTGAAGGCGGCGCTGGCGAATCTGGAAACAGTCGCAAAAGGAACCGACAACCTGATGCCGCATATCCTGGCAGCGGTCAAGACCTATGCCACACTGGGCGAAATAGCTGATGTCTTCAGGGGGGTATTCGGGAAGCACACTGAGACGGTGGTACTGTAAGAGCAGGAGTCAGGAGTCAGGAGTCAGGAGTCAGGAGTCAGGAGTCAGGAGTCAGGAGTCAGGAG
>JBAXVE010000004.1:0-90488 GCA_037129245.1 Desulfuromonadales bacterium | reverse complement strand
GGGAGCAGTGCTCCTGTTTTTAATCGACCACTAATCCAAATTCACCGGAAGAGGCCATTTTTATTGGTTACCGCTCTATCACCTAGCAGAACTGGAAGAGGTGAACTATGATGCCATGCTGCTGACAGATTTGACTCCTGATTTGGTGGAGTGTCTGCTGGAGATGGACATCCCCTGGGGTAATAAACCGATCTATGAGTTGGCACCTCGCAGAATGATGTGGGACTCGGAATGAGCTTATTCGGAGTACTGCGGAGATGCGCACAGTATCACTGGTGACGAACATTATGAATGCCATAGTTCCGAAAGAACATCATAATTATGTGGCCTACTTTCTGACCCTTGCTTGTAATCTGGCGTGTACTTATTGCATTAATCGTCACAATGCGGTCAAGTCCCCGGCGGTAAGAAGTCAAATGTCGACGGAAGCCTGGATTGCTGCTGCAAACCGGCTTGTTTTACGACCCGACCTGCCGCTTACACTGCAAGGCGGTGAGCCGACCCTCTATAGCGGCTTTTACCGGTTTGTGAATGAGGTCAAGCCGGATATACAGATGGATCTCATGACGAATCTGATGTTTGACGTCGATGCCTTCATTCTCAACGTCCCTGTCTGGAGATTCACGCGCGAAGCTCCCTATGCGGCTATCCGCGCCAGTTATCATCCCGGGCAGAACAATCTCGACGACCTGATTACAAAAACATTACAGCTGCAACAGGCTGGGTTTAGGGTCGGACTCTATGGTATCGAGCATCCGGATGCACAATGCCGTGCTCATATCCTGGCAGCTCAGGCGCGGTGTCGTGCTCTGGGACTTGATTTCCGGTTGAAAGAATTTCTGGGTGAGCATGATGGTGTCATATATGGCACATTCAAATATGATGAGAGCATAGCTGCCAAAAACATAAAAAAGTGCGAGTGCCGGACAACTGAAATCATTGTTGATCCGGCAGGAAATGTGTACAAATGCCATGCTGATCTGTACAACGGAAGAAAACCGATCACCCATATCCTTGATGCTGATTTCAATGAAGACTGCATTGACGAATTCAGACCCTGCTCTTGTTACGGAAACTGCAATCCCTGTGATGTAAAACTGAAGACGGACCGTTTTCAGATCTTCGGGCATACCAGTGTTGAAATCAGGAATATCGGTGAATAGCAGATGAATCAGGACCGCTTTGCCATCGACGGCCATAAACTCTACTGGCATTTGGACCGGGTTGCTGACTGGCAGAAAAATCGCTTGATTGCACCGATTTATCTGGAGATAAGTCCTGTCTCTTATTGTAACCATCACTGTCTCTTCTGCGGGCTCGACTTTGCTCACGATGAGCAGGTTGTGCTTGATGCCGATGTCCTGATGACGCGCATTACTGAAATGGGGCAGCTGGGGGTAAAAAGCATCATGTTTGCCGGCGAAGGCGAACCGCTCCTGCATCTGCGCATGGTAGAAATTGCAGCTCACGCCAAAAAATGCGGGATAAATGTCTCCATAACAACCAATGGCATGATCGGGGACGCGGTGTTGTGGGAAAACCTGCTTCCTTCACTGACCTGGATCCGGTTCAGTGTTGACGCCGCCACTCCGGAAACATATGCAACCGTGCATGGTGTCATGCCGTCTGCTTTTGAGCGAACCATCACCAGCCTGAAAGAGGCGGTCAGGATTAAACAGAAACGCAATCTTCCGGTAACGATTGGTGTGCAGTTTCTGATGATTCAACAGAATATGATAGATATTGAGGGAGCTCTTACGCTTTACTCCGATATCGGTGCTGATTACCTGAGTTTCAAGCCGTTTTCGGAGCACCCGCAAATGCGTAATAAAAGCGGTTTTACGTATAGTGCTGAACTGATCGATGTAATTGATAAAACGGTTCTGGCGTTTGCCAGCACCAGCACCGCCGGGACCGTCGTGATTTACCGTAAACGCTCAGCAGAAGCCTATCATACGGGAATGCAACGTTTTTCATCCTGCTGTGCGTTACCTTTCTGGGGCTACCTGTCATCTCGAGGTGATTTTTATACCTGCAGCGTTTTCCTGGATGACGAACGTTTCAAGGTGGGAAATATATACGACGAATCAATGAAAACCATTTTTTTGGGCGAAAGACGAAAAAGATCCATTGCATTTGCTGAGCATGAACTTGAAATATGCCATGAATGCAGGGTCAACTGCCGGATGGCACGCATAAACGAATTTCTATCATTTTTGAACAGCATACCGGATCATGTGAACTTCATTTGATGCAGGAGAAGTAATGTCAATAAAAATTCTTATTATAAAACTTGGCTATTCCGAAACTCTCGACCCGGAGATCGGTAAAGTTCCCAGTCTGGGGGATGTCTTGCGTACCACGCCGATTTTGTGGGCGGTCAAGGAGAAATATCCGGATGCCCATATTACCTGGCTGATTACCGCAAATGCTGAACTGCTTCTACAAGGAAATCACCTGATTGACCGGGTGTTGGTCTGGGATGAGTTTGTACCGTTTCAGTTGATGCGGGAAAAATTTGACATTCTGATAAACCTGGAAAAAATCGGCGGGGTGTGTGCCCTGGCGGATATGATCGATGCATGGACAAAATACGGATTCCGTTTCGAGTCGGTGAGCGGTTTGTATCACGGTTACGAAAAAGGACTGGACTTCATGAGTTATATCGCTAATAAGAAGAGCGATTTGATAAAGGGATATTGGCAGCAGGTGCTCATTGAAATGATGGGCGACACCTGGAAGGGCCAACCGTATATGATCGGCTACAAGCCCAAAACAACGGAACTTTACGATATCGGCCTTAACTATGAGGTCGGATCGAAGTGGCCGGTCAAAGGAATGCCGATGGAATTGTGGCAGATGCTGGAAAAACATTTCAATGAGATGGGTTTTTCAGTTTCCTGGCAGGAAGGTAAAGCGAATATGCATGAGTATATGGATTGGATCAACTCATGCAGACTGCTTATCTCTAATGATAGTTTGGGTATGCATGTGGCGTTTGCGCTGAATAAAAAAGTAATTGGACTTTTCGGTCCTACGGGTGCGGATGAAGTTTATTGCTATGGCAATAGTCAATTAATCCTCTCACCATCGGATTGCCCGCTTCGCCCCTGCCTTGCAAATCGTTGCGAATCCGGGTTGCATTGTATGTCCCGGATGGATCTCGGACAGATTGAGGATGCGGCTGCTCGGTTGTTGCAATGCAATTGAGGTGAACCTAATGTATCTCGAAACTACAGGAGGCCGGTATGAAACGTGCTGTCATAATTACAGCAGCAAATTTTCAGGATGAGGAATTTACCTATCCCTATTACCGTATGCTCGAAGAAGGATATCTGGTGGACGTGGCAACCCCCGGTAAGGAAAATGTTACCGGGAAATACGGTGTCCCGTCCCGTCCAACGATCGACACCATTGATCTGAAAGCCGATAACTTTGATCTGGTAATCATTCCCGGTGGTTTTGAAGCTCCCGACCGACTCCGGATTCGCAAGGAGGTACTGACCTTTGTCCGGGAAATGTTTGAACAGGGAAAGCTTGTCGCAGCGATTTGTCACGGGCCGTGGGTCTGTATTTCGGCTCAGATCGTCCGTGGTCGGAAAATAACCGGATTCATTGCAATAGCTGATGATCTGAAAAATGCCGGTGCAGAATACCTCGAACAGGATGTGGTTGTTGACGGCAACCTGATTTCTTCGCCGCATTACAGAAACAACGGCGATTTTATGAAGGCGATCATTTTGTACATGAACCGGCAGGCATGATTTTTTCATGCAATTAGAGAGTGCAGAAAACATGATTAAACTCAGCGAGTATATATTCTCATTTATTGCCGACATCGGTGTTCGTGAAGTCTTTGCCGTAAGCGGAGGCGGAGCAATGCATCTTGTGGATGCCGTTGCGTCTGAAGAGAGGTTACGCTACGTCGCCACTCATCACGAACAGGCTGCGGCCATGGCGGCAGAAGGATATGCGCGGATTACCGGCAAGCCGGGTGTCGCTCTGGTCACCTCCGGCCCCGGCGGCACCAATGCAACCACGGGAGTATGCGGCGCCTGGATTGATTCTATCCCGACGATCTTCATCTCCGGCCAGGTCACGTCTGATACCCTGATTGCTGATACCGGCCTTCGGCAATTCGGTGTTCAGGAAAGTAACATTGTTGAACTGGTCAAACCGATCACGAAATATGCCGTCACTGTTACTGATCCACTCACGATAAAATATCATTTGCAGAAGGCATATTATCTGGCAATAACGGGGCGACCAGGCCCTGTATGGATCGATATACCGCTTGATATCCAGAGCCGGGTGATAGAATATGACAAATTGGTACGTTATGTCCCGGAGGTGTCGTGCGCACCGGGTAAGCGCTCTGCGTTTTCAAAGCAGGTTGAGCTGTGCATACGTTTGATACAGCAGGCTGAGCGTCCGGTTCTTATTACCGGTTACGGAATACGACTGGCCAGAGCAGAACGTGAGATTATCACACTTGTTCAAAAGCTTGGCATTCCGGTCGTGTCATCATGGACCAGCAGCGATCTGATACCGACCGATCATAAACAGTATATCGGCAGAAGCGGTATAATGGGGGATCGGGCTGGAAATTTCACCGTTCAGAACGCCGATCTTCTGTTGATACTTGGTTCCCGTATGTCTGTTCCGCAGATTGGTTATAACTTCAGGGCATTCGCCCGCGGGGCGAAACGGATAGTGGTTGATATAGACCAGAAAGAGCTCGATAAACCTTCCATCAGGGCTGATGTGCCGGTGCTGGCCGATGTCGGGGAATTTATACGTGAACTGCTTCATCTTCTCCCGGATGACAAGACTCCTGCATCTCCTGAATGGCTCACCCGTTGCCGCGAATGGAAAACTAAATACCCGGTGATGCTTCCTGAATACCGCACCAACACGGTGGGTGTGAATTCATTCTATTTTGTAGATCAGTTGGCGCAGAAGCTTGGGAACGATGCTGTCGTTGTCACCGATATGGGAACCAGTTTTACCTGTACCATGCAGACCTTCCGAACCAAAGCCGGCCAAAGGCTGTTTACTTCGAGCGGGCATGCCTCCATGGGATTCGGTCTCCCGGGGGCGATCGGAGCATGCTTTGGCAGTGGTCGTCGTAAAACGATCTGCATAAGCGGTGACGGCGGTCTGCAGATGAACATCCAGGAGTTGCAGACTCTGGTGACCTATCAACTGCCGGTAATCCTTTTTATCCTCAACAATGGCGGCTACTTGACTATCAAACTGATGCAGCAGAATCATTTTGGCCGTCATGTCGGTTCAGACCGGGGTAGCGGTGTAATCTGTCCGGACATTATCAAGGTTGCAACAGCTTACGGTATTCCCTCGCTGCGCATCAACAATCAAAGGGAACTAGATGATCAGCTGGAGTCGGTTCTCAATCAGACCGGACCTTTTATCTGCGAAATTATGATGCCGGAGGATCAACCACTGATTCCCCGGGTATCCTCCCTGAAAAAACCTGATGGTTCAATTGTTTCCAAGCCATTGGAAGATTTGTACCCGTTTCTTGATAGGGACGAGTTTTACGCCAACATGATTGTCGCCCCGATTGAAACAATGGCATGAGTATGGAACACTGCGACCTCTACATACGGTTTGGAAATGATCCTGTTGCAATTGCGAAAAAAGAGATTCCTGCCGGTACTCAACTGGAAATTGAGGGGCGGAGACTGGTCACCACCACACCGGTCCGGCGGGGGCACCGCTTTGCATTGCGTGATGTTCCGGATGGAGAATATATCACTCAGTTTGGTTATCCCTTTGCGCGCTCAAAGGGAATCACACAGGGTGAACTGCTGACCGAAGGGAACACACTGCCGGATATACCGGAGAGTAACCCGGCAGCATTTGCCCCTCCTCCTTTGACCGAGCTAAAACCTGAATATGCCGCCATGACTTTTCAGGGATACCGGCGACCAAACGGAAGTGTGGGAACCCGAAACTATTATCTGGTGGTGCCGACGTCCATGTGTGCTGCTGAAACAGCCCGACAGATTGCAGCGATACTGGAACCCTGCGTTAAGAAATATGCTCCTGCTCTCGATGGAATTGTTGCCATACCTCATACGGAAGGGTGCGGATGCGCCTCTACCGGGCAGATAGATCGTGTACTAAAAGTCCTGGCCGGGTTTGTCGGACACGCCAATGTGTCCGGGTGCCTGATACTGGATCTGGGGTGCGAACAGACCGATTATACCAGGGTTCATGCGGCATTGCACACTACCATTGAAGACAGTGGCAAATCGGTGGACTGGATGACGATTCAAAAATCCGGCGGTACACGGTCAACAGTCGCTTCTGCTGTTGAACTGATACAACAGCGGCTGCTCTCCATTCAGCCCGCTGCCCGTGAGAGCTGCCCTTTGAGTTCTCTTGTGCTGGGAACGGAGTGCGGTGCCTCCGACTCATTCTCCGGAATTACGGCAAATCCGCTGATCGGTGCCGTTGCTGACCGGGTAATCCAGGGAGGTGGCGCCGCGATCCTGTCAGAAATTCCCGAGATGCTGGGAACCTTCAATATGCTGTTTTCAAGATTCCGCAGCCTTGAAGTTGCAGAGAAATTTCAGGATGCGCTGAACTGGTATCTTATGATTGCCGGCAAACTTGGTCTGAACATCAGTGACAACGTCGTACCGAAAAATATTGAGGGCGGCCTAATTAACAGTTACCTGAAAAGCCTCGGAGCTGTCCTGAAGGGTGGCACAACCCCGATTGAAGACGTAGTTGGTTACGGGGAGCCGGCTGCACCTGCCGGATTGAGCATAATGCAGGGACCGGGCGGCGATTTGGAATCGGTTACCGGATTAGTGTCCTCCGGGGCAAATCTGATCTGTTTTTCAACCGGATACGGGGCGATAACGGGTAGTGCCATCTGCCCTGTGATTAAAATATCCTCAACGACAGAAACATGCAACGCCTTGCCGGATGATATTGATTTTGACGCCGGAAGATTGCTTGCCGAAAATTCTCTGGAATGCCTTGCCGATGAGTTGCTAACATATTGCGTCCGGGTTGCTTCAGGAGAGAAGACCGCAACCGAGAGAATGAAACAACGCCAGTTCCAGATTTGGACGGCAGGGAAATTGTCTCTATGAAACAACATACAAGTGGGTAACAGTATGCACGAATTTGATATCGGCTACCCGCATGGCCAGGTGCAACGGACCGTTCCAGTGGGTTTCCGCACGATCCGGAATCGAATTACCGCTTTTGAACTGGGGCGGGAATATTATGACGGCACCCGGGAAAACGGTTATGGCGGATATCGTTACGACGGCCGTTGGAAAAAGATGATTCCGCTTCTTGTGCAACGTTATGGCCTGACATCTTCCTCCCGGATTCTTGACGTTGGCTGCAAGAAGGGGTTTTTTCTACATGACCTCAAGGAATTGCTCCCCGGCATCACCGTTCGCGGGATCGAAAATCATCCCTACCCTCTGGAAAACAGCATGGAGTCGGTCAGGGCGGATGTTGAACTGGCATCTTACCAAGACCTGCCGTTTCTAGACCACTCTTTTGATTTTGTTATGGCGTTTGCATCGATCTACATGCTCAACCTGAAGGACGTAATGAACGCCATTCGCGAAATCCAACGGGTTGGCAAAGGGAAAAGCTACATATCGGTGGGAGCATATCGCACGGCAGAAGAACGCGACCTTTTTCACGACTGGACTGTTCTTGGAACAACAGTTCTGCATGTTGATGACTGGCTTGAAGTGTTCAGGCATTGTAGCTATACCGGTGATTATTATTTCACGACAGCCTCGACGTTACATCTTGTGCGATCCTGATTTTCAGGATTGGGAGCAGGCATGGGGATTCTGTATTCTAAATTGAAGCTGTTTCATTTTAAGGACAAGCTTGATTCCCTGGCTGCGGATAACCCACAGATCCTTGCCCCGCTGCATGTCCGTGTAAAACCGACCAATGTCTGCAACCATGACTGTTGGTACTGCGCGTATCGCCGGGATACCATCCAGCTAGGCAAAGACATGTCAGTGCGCGATCATATCCCCGAGTCCAAGATGATTGAGCTGGTGGATGATTTTATCGACATGGGGGTCAAGGCGGTTACATTTAGTGGCGGCGGCGATCCGCTCTGTTACCCGTATCTTATGAAAACCGTTCTACGCCTTGCGGGTGCCGGTATTAAAATTGCCGCCCTGACAAATGGTGCGCTTCTGTCCGGTGAGATTGCAGAACTATTTGCATCAAATGGCAGTTGGATCAGGGTATCCATGGACGGATGGGACGGTCGTAGTTATGCCAACTATCGTGGCGTTTCAGAAACTGAGTTTGAACGTGTTATCAAAAACTTGACTGAATTCAGAAAGAAAAGTGCCAAATGTCTTCTCGGCGTGGTTGTTATCGTAGATAATACAAATTATTCCCATGTCTACGATCTTGTGCACAAATTTCACGACATGGGTCTGCACAGCGTGAAAGTTGCCCCGTGCTTTATCAGTAACGATGCCGATGAAAATAACCGCTACCACGCTCCCCATTTCAATCAGGTCAAGGAGCAGATAGAGCTGGCTATCAGCGAGTTTCAATCCGTTTCGTTCGAAATTTTCGATTCCTACTATGAGCAGCTTTGCACCTTTCACAAAAGCTATGACTGGTGCCCGTATATCCAGATTAATCCGGTGGTCGGAGCAGACATGAATGTCTATTCCTGTCATGACAAAGCCTACAATCTTGACGAGGGCCTGCTGTTCTCCATTCTTGACCGCAGCTTCAAAGAGGGGTGGTTTGCTGATAAACGGCAGTTTCTTAAAATCAGGCCGCCGTGTCATTGTAATCATCATTGTGTAGTAAATGAAAAAAATAAAATGATCCTCGAGTACATCAATCTTGATCGAGACCATCTGGTGTTTGTTTGATGAGCCGTATCGAAGGGAAGAAGATACTGATTACCGGTGCCTCCCGTGGGTTGGGTGCTGTATGCGCGAGGGCTTTCTCCGGCATGGGTGCAGAACTGGCATTGTTTGCCCGTTCTAAAGAACTACTGGAGACGGTTGCCCACTCTTGTGAGCAATCAGACAGACACATGGTTGTTGCCGTTGATCTCCTTGATACACAGGCGATAGCGGGTTCTGTTAACGAAGTGACCACTTTTCTGGGGCAGATTGATGTGGTGTTGCATGTTGCAGGAGGAGGTCTCGGGTTACGTGAACCACTGCTGGAAGCTGCTGATCTGGTGAAGCTATTAACCCTGAATGTTGTTGCCGCTGCCGAAATAAACCGCCTTGTTGTTCCGGACATGCTGAAACGATCACAGGGGAATCTTGTTCATGTCGGTTCCATCGCAGGGAGGGAAGCGGTTGCTTCGGTCGGTTATAATACCGCAAAAACGGCTCTTTCGGCATATGTCCGCTCGTTGGGCAATGAACTGGCACGATCTTCACTGGTAGTGACCGGCATTCAGCCCGGTGGGTTTCTTGCTCCCGGCAATTCATGGGAGCGTCTGTCTGCAGATAAACCGGACGTTGTCGGGCAGTTTATTAAACAGCGACTACCGCGCGGGCATCTGGCACAGGCTGATGAGCTTGTCCCGCTCTTGACGTTTCTCTGCTCCGCTGCCGCATCCATGATGGCAGGTTGCATGGTGCCGATTGACGCTGGTGAAGGTAAATACTACTGATAGCAACCTGCGGGACATACACGTGAAGCAACCAGCGCCATCACAGCCGCTCCGGGACTATGCGGAACTTCTCAAAGAACGCTTTCATCCACAGAGAAAGCTGCTTCTGCTGCAGGCGCCACAGTTTCTATTCGATGCCATCAACGTCGATGTTATCCGGAACCGCGGTTATTATGCCTACCCCCCCACGGGTCTGCAATGGCTGGTTACCTCGCTTTCCGGCCGGGATATCCGGATTGATGTGCATGATCTCAACCTGCAGCTCTTGCAGCGCCTGATCGCTGATCCCGACTATGATTTCCATGTCTGGCTGGAAATGCTAGACGAGGTGCTTGAGCACATCCAGCCATCGATCATTGCTGTCTCCTGCCTTACGGTCTACACCGACCTTTTCAATAAACCGCACCCCCTGACCGATCTCCTCACTCACCTGATGAGCAAGGTACGATACCTTGTCATAGCCGGCGGCCCCACATCCAGCAATGAAATCGAAGGATATCTGCAGCGTAATCTGTGTCATTTTGTCATTGATGGTGAGGGTGAATACAAGATCAACTACCTGATGGATCTTCTGCTGGCGGACAAGAGTAGTCATCCGGAAGTGCCCGGCATCTTTTTCCATCACGCAGGCAGTGTCCGGGAGTCGGCTGGAGATCCTGCACCGGTTGAGATTCGCGGGAATTTAATCGAGAGCTACCGTCAGGTAGCAGTGGAAGCGTACTGTCAGGCCGGGTGCCTTAATCCCTATTCGCGGATGATGGGACAGGATACGGTCTATAGTGTTTTTCAACTAAATCGAGGCTGTCGCTGTGATTGTGCTTTCTGCGGAGTGCGGACATTCATGGGGAAAGGGGTGCGCAGTCATCGGGTTGAGTCTGCTCTTGCCGAGGTGTGTTATCTGGTTGAGAAACGCGGAGTTAGGCACTTTGAGGCGCTGGATGATGATCTGTTGGCGGCACCGGCAGTAACCATACAGTTTTTGGAGGGGTTGATTCCACTGCGCCTGAGCCATGGTATTACCTGGTCAGCCAATAATGGACTGATCACCAATTCACTGACAAAAGAACTGCTGGATGTGATGAAGGCCTCCGGCTGTATAGGTTTCAAAATAGGCATTGAGGCGGGAAGCGCTCAGATGCTGCGAAGGATGAAAAAACCGGGTACACCTGCGACATTCAGGAGAATTGCCTCACTCCTGGAGGGATATCCCGAATTTTTCGTAGGCGGAAATTATATTATCGGGTTATTTGGCCAAGAAACCTTTGCCCAGATGATGCAAACCTATCGGCTTTCAATTGAATTGAATCTGGATTGGTCATCATTTTCTCTGTACCAGGCAACCAGTAAGGCAACCTCTTCGGACAAAACAAAGAGCAGCAGCGGTGATGCCATTGACTTCATACCAACCAAAAGCTCTGCTAACCGTGAATTGCGGGAGGACCGTTCTCTGCCGCTGGGGCCGAATCTGTTTTCCATTCCCGGCGATACGATTCCATCGCGGGATTTGATCAAGAACATCTGGTTGACCTTCAACATGGCCGGAAATTATATCGGGAACAAGAACCTTGCCCCTGGTGGCGACGCTGTTAAATTCGTCAGGTGGGTCAACGCCCTGCGCGTCTCATATCCTGATAATCCTTACATGGCACTGTTTGCCGGGCTCGGGCAGGTTGTTGCGGGGAAACATGAACAGGGTTGCGCGGACCATGCACAGTGTGTTGCCATGCTGGAGCATTCAGATTCCTGGCGGTATCGTTTTGAGGCGTTTCAACTGTCGGATCTGGTGCGGAATTTTCCGGGGCACCGGGACGATGTCTACAGTGTTCTGGCAACTATACAGACAGGGTATCACACGCATGATTGATGCTACCGTTTACCGCAAGCGGCGTCCATCATTCCGTTTATGCAGTATGAAATTCAGAAGATTAATCGGTGTCCGAAAAGGTGCTTATGATAAACCATGATTTAATAATAAAAGAAAGGGTTCTCCTGGTGGGGATTTACATGGAGGGTATTTACCCGCCTGGCGATATGTCGGTTGAACCGAATTTATTGGCTCCGGCTCTACTCAAAGCAAGCGCAGACAGTGATCCGGATATAATTCAGCGATATGAAATAATTATTTTGAATGTGCCAGCCTCGCTTCAGAATGAAGCGGTGGTCGAACTAATAACAGCGCATGCACCAGTGGCGGTCGGTTTTTCAGCCCATGTATGGAATATAGAACTTGTGCGAAAGAGCGCCAGGACTCTCCGTGCGACGTGCCCTGCGATAAAGATTTTTGTCGGTGGCCCTGAAGTTACCTATATGCCTGTCGAATTTATGAATAAGAATAGGGCATTCGATTTTGTTGTCTGTGGGAGCGGGGAGAAAAGACTGAAAGCTCTTTTGAAGAATGGTTTAAGGCCTGATGTTGAACCACGTGTTTCACGGGTTACCTATAGAGATAACAATGGAAATATCATAGCAGGCCACCACCCAGATCCACTTATACCCGAAGATCTTTCTGTAATTCCGTCGCCCTTTCAAACCGGAGTGATTAACCTGAACGATGGCAAACGTCATTGTGTCTTTATTGAAACTTACCGGGGATGTATATTTAAATGCGGCTATTGTATGTGGATGGGCGAAAACATGGATAGAAAACTTAACCTGTTTCCCATTGAGCAGGTACTTAGTGACCTGGAAATCATCTACAACAATCCTAACGTTGCGGCAGTCTATTTTATTGATGCCTGTATTTTTTACACAAAAGAGAGAGCCAAAGCGATTACGGACACAATCGCGAAGTGCAAATATAAAATCCCTACGACATTGACACTGGATATTGCCTTTATGGATGAGTCCGCTGTGCTATCTGTAAAGCAACTCGAGCTTTCGCAGCACAAGTATCATTTTGGAATGCAGAGTGTGAATTTGGAAACGATGCGGCTTATGAATCGAAAGGTTGGGCCGCAATTGTTCCGGAAACGCATAGAAATGATGCGAGGAATTGTCCCTAATCTTGAATTGAGTCTCGATCTGATTTACGGATTGCCGGGCGATACATTTTATATCTTCAGAAAGACAGTCGATTTTGCTTTAAGTCTTTCTCCTATCAAGCTGAATATGTCGCCGCTGGTGTTGTTGCCAGGTTCTACTTTCTGGTTGGAGAAGGAAAAACACGGGTTTGTGTACGAGCAAGAGCCACCCTTTCTTGTACACCGGAACAAAACTTACTCCGCTGAAGATATGCGTAAAACCAGAAGGTTCGTATTAGGTGTTATCATGATCATGTACTTCCGGGCTATTCGGGAGACCATCTTTGAGATGACGAGGAACTACGTTGAAACAGTTATTGAGGAAGCGATTATTTCAAATGATTTTGCCACAGGAGATGAAGCAGAGTTCAAGTCAAATCTTTTTCACAGCAGGGTGGGAATATTTGAACTGTTTATTGATAAATTCGAAAAAAAATCCGGAGTGTGTCTGGATATCAACAGCAGTTCTGGATCTGACCAATCCTCCTCAATAAGGTATAACTTTATCAGAAAATCTACAATGGATGAAATTGCTAAGCCCATAAATGGACTCTGTGCCTATCAGGTAATGCTTGAAATACTGCATGAAGCCGGCCGGGAAGATTTAAGCAGGGAGATCGAACTCGGTGTGCGATATTATCAGTTGATTTCGAATAATTCCCAGGGTTTTCTACAAAAACTTTCACAGGAAATTGGAGATAACGAGTGTAATCGCCTCAAATTCAGTTGGGTGGTCTCGTCTGAGATACGGCACAATAATGACAAATTGGAGGCCCCTCAGACAATAGCGGGTGGTATTGCAATGATGTGTTAGACTGAACGCTGTTGTCAAGCCCGGAAAAACGATAATAACCAAAAAACGCGAAGCAACGGAAGTAACGGGGATGAAAAAAAACATCTACATAGCTCAATTCGGGACCGGATCAAATATTAACCTTCTGCCACTGGCTGCGGGTCAGCTTTATTCGAGCGTACGATGCAAACAGGAATTATACAATAATTTTAATCTATGTGAGATTATTTTCAAAAGAGAAAATCCGGAAGAACTGGCGTTACGACTCGAACATGTCGCAGTTATTGGCTTCTCCTGTTTTTTGTGGAATCTTAACATTACCCGGCAGGCAGCCAGTGCGATCCGGGCACGCTTTCCGCAGGCACTTATTGTCGCTGGTGGCCCCGCAATTCCCAAAACCGGGACTTCGCCGCTCGATTTTTTAACAAGCAATCCTGCCTTTGATATGATTTGTACCGGTGAAGGGGAAGAAGTATTTGTACAAATTTGCACAGCATTACTGCGACATGAATCATTTGACCATATTCCCGGCATTATCTATAAGGAAAGAGCGACGGGTTGCGTGAGAGTGACCGCCCCGGAAGTGAACCCCTGTCTGGAACACCTCATGTCGCCCTTTCTTGACGGTACCTTTGACGTTTTTTATGATCTGCACTATTCTGAATTTTCTGGTATCTGTTGGGAAACGAACCGCGGGTGTCCATACGAGTGCACCTACTGTACATGGGGGAATCTTCCTTCACATCAAATGCGCTTGAAGCCGATGGAACAGGTTCGAGGAGAAATTGAGTGGATAGGCAGGCATAAAATTCGCTACATAGCCATGGCTGACTCGAACTTCGGTATTATGCCCCGGGATATTGAAATCAGCCGGATGCTCGCCGATTGCAGAAAGAGGCACGGATTCCCCCTGTTTATCGGCGTGAGTTGGGCGAAACATGCCTCCAGCAGGGTAATTGAGATCGGCCGTATTTTGAAAGCCGCCGGCATAGGATTTCGGGTCACCCTTTCACTGCAGAGCCTTAACGGCGATGTTGTTAAAGCCGTTAAGCGATCAAACTATGATAACGACGAATTCAGACAGATCAAGAACGAATATCGTCACAACGGATTCTATTCGTACACGGAACTTATATTAGGGCTTCCCTTGGAAACGTATCGGTCGTACTTGCAGGGCATTGAGTTGTCATTAAGTCCATCGGTTTTTGAACAGTTGTACGTCTACCCTTTGTTTCTGTTTCCAAACACCGGCATGGCAACCAAAGAAAGCCGTGATCAATATGAGTTTCAAACAAAGGTTATTCCCAACCGCTACACAAAAAGCAGAGAAATCGTTACCGTCCAGGAGTATGTGGAAATTGTGGTCAGTACATCGACCATGCCGAAACAGCAGTGGATTAATGCATTCGTAACCGGCTACTATGCTCTGACGCTTCATGACGACCGGTTGGCATTTTTCATACTTCGTTTTCTTAATAAGATGTTCGGTATTGTCATTACGGAGCTGATAGAATACGCTCGGAGCGTCTCCAACTCCACAGAGTATCCAACGGTCATGAGATCGTTCCGGCGACTTGCACAATGCGCCCTGTCAGTACAGGAAAAGGGCGAATCGCATCTGATTGAACCGGTCCCGTACGGTGGTATTCCCTTTGATCCACCGGACGGGATTTTTCTTGAGCTGCTGTTGGAGAGGACTCCATTTTATGCAGAATTTTTCAGTATTATGTGTGGTTATCTTGAAGAACGGGAAATCAGTTTTAACAGACTCGTGCTTGCGGACCTCTTTCTTTTCCAGAAAGCTGTCATTGCCCATCCCGACGGCCCCTTTTGCGAAGAAATTGAACTGAAATATAACTGGGTTGACTATTTTAAATATACATTTGGAGCATCGGAAATACCTCTGCAGCTGCTAGGACGTAAATTCCGGATCATAGATGTGCGTCCTTCTCATGGAAATCATGTTGATTTTCTCAAGAATCATTTTGAAGTACGAGGCGTTCCGCCATTTTTTGAACTCCACGAAAATGGTACGCGAGTTTTTCCATCTCAATGGGATGTGTGAATAAATAATCCCAGAAAGAGTATTATGAGCAGATTTGACGAGACTCGCCTCAAAAAACTTTTTATAAAATATTCAGCAATAGGCCCCTACTACACCAGTTATCCAACCGGCAAAACCTGGTCGGAAAATTTTACGGAAAAGGACTACCGAAAAACGCTGGTTGAACTGTTAGACCAAAATCCGCCGATTTCTCTTTATATCCATTTCCCTTTTTGCACCAGACGCTGCAGATTCTGCTTCTGCTACACGACAGTTACTCACGATAGAACCCAGATCAGCTCCTTTTTTACAATGCTGCAAAAAGAAATAGCCCTTTTCCAACAGCTCTTGAAGGCCTGTTCCATGGCTCCCAATATCCAGGAACTCCATTTGGGAGGCGGTTCACCGTCTTTCATGGAGCCTGAGGAGTTCACATCTCTGATCCGGATACTGAAGCCGCTGATTGATGTAAAAAAACTGGCTGAATTCACGATGGAAATTGATGCCATTACCGTTACCAGAGACAAACTCAATTTTTTTGCCGAATCCGGTGTCAACCGGATATCTTTAGGAATTCAGGATTTTGACCCTGATGTGCAAATGGCAATAGGGCGCATTCAGTCACCGGAACTCATAGCCGGATTATTGACACCTGATATTCGCGTACAATTTAAAAGTGTCAATTTCGACCTCATGTACGGACTGCCACTCCAGACACGTGCTACCTTCCGCGCTACGATTGAAGAAACCATTCAACTGCAGCCTGACAGGCTTGCCATTTACAATTATTTCCACTTGCCGGAAATATACCCGCATCAATCATCCATTAATAAGGCCGACTTACCTGAATACACGGAAAAATATATGATATTTATTGAGGCGTCTGAGCTCCTCAATAAACACGGCTATGACTCGATCGGCATTGATCATTTTGCAAAAATGACAGAAGAACTCTCTATTGCGAAAAGAAATCGAAGTCTATGCAGACATTTCATGGGCTATACCGCGGGCAGAGCTCCATCGGTTATAGGGTTGGGACCTTCAAGTCTGGGAGGATTCACCCATTATTATACGCAAAACGTATATTCGACTGACGACTATGCCGGCTGCCTGAACAAGGGCGTTTTTCCGCTCTTACGTGGCTATAGACTTAGTGATGACGACATTTTCAGAAGAGAGGTCATCAATGAACTGTTTTGTTATTTTTCTGTGGATATCAAGAAGATTGAGTCTGTCTTCAGAATAAGCTTCTCCACATACTTCGCTCGGGAGCTGGATCTGCTACAGCCATTAATCGTTGATGGTATCGTTGCTGTTTCGGATCATGCCATCAACATAGTACCTGGAGCTGAACTGTTTGTCCGTCATGTCTGTGCCGTCTTTGACGCCTATGACACCAGAGATTCATCTCGGTATGTTCCGGTTGTCCAGAGAAGCGGAAAGGATCCGTCATGACCGCCGACACCCTGAATCAGTCTCGAATTAAAAGTCCTGTTGAGATGAAAGTAAATATTGTTTTTGCGGATCTGACTCATCTGGGCCATGCCTGCAATGCCGTCCCATATGGTATCGCCCTGGTAGCGGCCTACGCGCTTGAAAAGCTCGGCTCGGAAATTGCCGTAACTCTCGTAAAAAGCCCGACAGAGCTAGCTCGCCACCTGGACTTGACGGTACCGGATATGGTCTGTTTTTCAACGTACATTTGGAACACGGAAATTTCACGTGCTTTCGCATCACGGATCAAAGAACGCTATCCGTTCTGCATCATTGTTTTTGGAGGCCCGAATTTTCCACTCAACCGCGTCGAACAGGAAAAGTTGCTTCATGACCATCCTGAAATTGATTTCTTTGTGTATCGTGAGGGAGAAGCCGCCTTCTTCACACTCTACCAGGCGCTCAAGCAGCATAAATTTAACGCTGATACACTACGCAATCAGGGCACGGATCTGCCGGGGTGTCTTTATATTCACAGTGGCACGCTCGTTGACGGCGGCCTGCCACCCCGGATTGAATCACTGGACGAGATTCCGTCTCCCTATCTGACCGGCCTCTGCGACCAATTTCTTGAACAGGGTTATACCCCAGTCATCCAGATAACCCGCGGATGCCCGTTTCACTGCTCCTTTTGTCAGGAAGGAAACGACTATTTCAACCCCATCAAGCGCTATAGTGTCGAAAGAGTCTTACAAGAATTATGGTATCTCGCCCGGCGTTCCGTAGTAAAAACGCTGCAGGTAGCTGATTCAAACTTTGGAATGTACGATGAGGATATAGAAATTGCTCGCGAACTTTCCATTATTCAAAAAAAGCTGAACTGGCCGACCTATTTTGTCGGAATTGGCGCGAAAAATAATAAAAAGCGGGCACTTGAGGCTGCAACTCTTATAAAGGGAGCCATGCTCAGCGCTGCAATACAATCTTCTGACCCGCTTGTGTTGCAAAATGTCAAACGGCAAAATGTTTCATTAGTCGAGATGATTCAAATGGTCTCTGAGCAGGAATTGAGTGAGACACACAGCTTTTCTGAGGTCATTCTCGGTCTCCCGGGAGATACCAGGCAGGCACATATCAATTCAATTTGCGAGTTGATTGATGCAGGTATCCATGTTGTACGCTCCCACCAGCTGATTATGTTGCCAGGTTCCGAAATTTCCAAGCCGGAATACCGTAAACAGTTTGGCTTACAAACACGCTTTAGAGTAATGCACAATACTGCCGGGTCCGTATTGCTGTTCGGCAATACTTTTACCGCTCCAGAAATAGATGAAATCTGCGTTGCAAGCTCGACACTTACTTTTCAGGACTATCTGGAGTGTCGACTTTTTGATTTGACGGTAGAGATTTTCTATAATAACGGCATACTGCTGGAGTTGAATTCATTTCTGAAACATAAGGGATTTGCCATCTCCGAGTTCATATGTCGCGTACACAAACAAGTGTATGAGCACCCTGTACTCAAGAAGCTGTATGATGGATTTCTGGATGACACCGCCGAGTTGTGGGAAACCAGGGATGAACTGACATCTTTTCTTGTCAAACCAGGTATTCTTGAACGTTATTCGATTGGAGAGCTGGGGCGGAATGAGCAACTTGCTTACAAGTCCCTGGCCATTTTTGAGCATATGGATGTCTTGATAGAACACGCATATCACATTGCAAGCGATATGTTATTAAAATCAGGTATTTTTACTCACTCGGTTCGAGCTTATTTTGATGAGCTGCAGCGGTTCGATTTGTTACGAAAACGGGATCCACTCTCGTGCGAAGAGCTCCGCAGTGGTACATTCAGGTATGACTTTGTTACACTTTATGGCAAGGGTTTCAAGGTGTCACCGGAAGGATACATGCTCAAAGAAGACGCTGTATTGTTATTTCAGCATTCACAGGAACAACTTGATTTTGCGAAGAAAGCTCGTGCGTTATTGAAAAATGGGTTGCATGGATATGCAGCAATTATCAGTTCGAATCCAAAGATTAGAGAGTACTTTAGATCGTTTTATGCCGGGTGATGTGTGCTCATCTATAACTGGTACCGTAAACTATCTGTCAATAGAGGCTGGGTAGTATGATTTCAGTGATCGTATACGGTCGCAACGACTCTTACGGCTATAACCTGCCGAAACGCGCCGCTATCAGTCTCAATTGTATTGCACATCTACTGGATGATCCCGATGATGAGATCATTTTTGTGGACTGCAATACTCCGAACGACATCCCGACGTTCCCCGAATCCATCGCTGACACCTTGACCGCTGCCGCCAGGCGCCTGCTTCGTGTACTTCGCATACGGCCTGATCAGTACGAGCGCGGTAAAAACAGCTGTAAATTCAAAGTGCTGGAACCGCTCTGCCGTAATGTTGCTCTTCGGAGAAGTAACCCCCATAATCGCTGGATACTGAATACCAACACCGATATGGTGTTCGCTCCGGAGATTTGCAACCAATCACTCTCTTCGATCTTCCGCGATCTCCCTGATGGTTTCTACGAGTTGCCCCGATTTGAGGTTCCAGAGTCTCTCTGGGAGTCGACTGATCGTTTGAATCCCGAATCAACGATCGCATCCTTCAAACAGTGGGGATTGCGGTTGCATATCAGTGAAATTATCACCGCTAGCAAGGAAACCCTTTTTGACGGTCCGGGAGATTTCCAGCTCTGTCTAAGAAGTCAGTTGTTCCAGATGCATGGCTTGAATGAACAGATGGTTCTTGGTTGGCATGTGGACAGTAACCTGTGTAAACGGATGTGGCTGCTGAACGGAGAAACGAAATCAGTGCTCGATCAGTTGCATGCCTTTCACTGCGATCATACCCGTATCCAGTCGGTCTACCATATGGCCGGTACCTCGACGGAAAACAGTTTTGCTGATTTCTTTGTCAATGTAACGTCACCTGATTTACCTGAACAGAAGCTCAGTTGGGGATTGCCTGACGAAAATATTGAAGAAATCGCGTTGGATAAAAAACACACAACCAGACTGTCAACAGCACTTATGCAGATAATACCGGGCATGAGTGTACCCATAGCAGGTCAGACTACCGTAGACGGATTTGATACGGGACTCTATTATGATAATTTTCATGTGTTTCCATATCTGGCCGAAAGTATCGTCAACCTGCCGCTAAATTCTCACATCGGATACTTCGGTAACAATCCTAATATGCTCTCTCTGCTGTCAGAATTGAGAATGCTGCTTGGCCATTCCGGAATGCTTATGTATGACGAGGACCTGTTAACATCAGGCTTGCCTGCAGTAAGTTGTAAACCGTCGCTCGCGGAAGAGATTCATGTGGCTGCAACCACGTTTATTATAGATATGTCTATGAAAAATCTGCCCTTCCGGTTCAATAAAAGTGGCTTGCCGATTCCTGATAAAAGCCCGCAAGTATTCGAATATGCCCGAAAAATGTCAGAAGTCATACTTGGAGTTGCACGCTGTGAAAAATATATGGTTGAAAACAACGCTCACCTTCGAACAGTCATTTTTATCGGCTGTCACAACACCAGTTTCGATCTTACCATTATGGCGCTTTTTTCGTGCGCAATGACACCGGTGTCAACCCATATCAGGAGCGGAGTCCTATCTCCTGCTGCCTTTCATACGCCTCCTCCCATAATACCCCTTCATTTCTATGCGATCGGTGCCGGACTGCATGACAAGGTGGTATGGATATCCGATAATCGGCATATGCCGGTGACTGCTTACGAGGTTCAGGTGGCAGAGTCCTATTTCAAAATGTTTGCAGAAGTATCTGATAAAAAAGCGGCTCTCGACGCCCTCGAAACGCTGCTGAGTTTCGAGGCCGGTCGCGGTTTACTGGAAATGCAGATTGAAATTGCACGTATTAACGGGGTTCTTGAACAAGGGAAAATGTTACATAACCTTATAAAAGAGTATGAGAAGCGACCATACAGATAAGTGATCTCAGGATGTGGTTTGTGCTGACGGGAGGCAAAAAGTTTGATTGGTGTATTTGAAAACAGACAGGTGTGGTTGCAACCCGAAACGATTCTTTACACAAGAAAATGGCTTTCTGCGGAAGCCGGAACTGCGGAGTTGAGCCGTGACCAACAGCTTTCTGTCAGCTTTTTCAGCAGTCTATGCAATGAATATGACAAGCCGTTTGTCATCGATGTCGGCTCCCATGTCGGCACACGGATCCTGATTTCTGCCGCACGGAAACCTTTATGTGGGTGGGCTTTCGAACCACATTCTGCAGTGTGTGACGTCCTTAGACAAAACCTGGCAACTAACGGGATGTCTGGAGCTTTTCGTGTTTTTCAGAAGGCACTTTCACATTTTCCCGGCAGAAGAGTTCTTAAATCACCCTGCAGCAACAAAGACTCCGCGTTGTCCTGCCTCGGTCAGCCGAACTATTCACCGTATCAGGAGCAGTACGTCGATGTCTGCAGACTTGATGATATTGAAGGAATTGAGAAACTGGCGGCAATCGATATTATCAGCGTAGATACGGAGGGTAGTGAGCTTTTTATGCTGATCGGTGCAGCTGAAACCATCAGCAGACACAAGCCGGACATCCTGACAAGGGTGAATTGGGCAAATCTCAACCAGATGGACGTGTATATCAATAATCTCACTGATTATCTTGAGTTGCTTGGCTATCAAGGGCACTGGGTAGGAAGTGAATATATGCTTTTCCGTCACCCGTATCGAAGAAAATCATGCGGGAGGCCTGATTTCAGCAATAAATCTGATAACAGCGGACTAAAGGTCGCAATAGTAAAGCAGATTTATGATGTTTTCGGCCCCTGGCGCAGCGAAAAATATGATCACGGTGACCCGACCGGGGTAGTGCGAAAATGGCCGTCTAAGTACAGTTATGTAGAGATGACTCACCTGTTTCGTGCAGACTGGTTTGTACTGCCGTTTTGCCATGACTCCAAAATCGTTCGACAAAAAATTGACCAGCACCTTCAGACATTTGAAAACAATGCTGAGAACGTGACACACGTTGCCGATCTGTCCCTGGATGACTATGATGTTGTCATATCACTTGATCCGATCCTCCGCCCCCCCCGCAATGGTAAACCGTTATATGCCTATTTCCAGAATGAACATCATCACAATGAATATTCGCTGTCGATCCGCACACCCATGCCTGGATACGATCTTTTCCTTGACCATGTAATGAAATCGTCTGCCTGGGTGTACAGGCTGCCCCAGTCGGTGGCATTTCCCTATCCGCGTGATCCGTTTGTCATGCGCGGGATGTGCTCTTCGGAACCAACCGGTGCCATCTGGTTTGACAAGCGCTTCGTAATGATGCTTGCGCATGGTAATGAGACGTTTCATCAAGGCGGTTTTGAAAAAACTACGGCATTTCTTGAAAAGAAATTTGCCGCCAGAATTATTTTCAGAGATATTAATTTTGATGACATGACCTGTTGGGGCGATCCTATCAACTACATACACCACATGACGTCGTGTACCTATTATGTCAACCTGATTGCCTGCGGAGCCGGCCAGGGATTGTGTGATGCCGCCTCACTCGGTTTAATCTGCTTCGGGTCGTCAAAGCTGCCGTATCACCGCTCCATCTGTCACCCGCATTGTCTTTGCGCGAACCTTTCCGAACTTGAATTGAAGTTTGCCATAGTACGCACCTCAAAAGATCTGCGACAGGAAATCCTTGCCTGGCAGGATTCGGCATTGTCAGATGTCATGGTGAGGAACCCGGTGCGAATAATACAGGAGGCGGTTGAGCTGAAGAGGCGACAGCTGACGAATTGTCGTTCTACAGTGAACCAGATTATTACAGAACTCACCGTATGCGAACTGTCGCAGGAGCCTGCCCGGATAAACTGCCTGAAGCTGAAACAGCGGGCACAGGAGGAATACGAGCGGGGAAGTTACGAAGAATCTGCGCACACGTGCAGGCAGATCTTGTGGTTTGACGCGTCAGATTATCAGGCTTTGTTTATGTCTGCGTTGGCTTATTATGCTGCCAATGATAAGAAGATGGCGTTGGAACGCGTAACGGAATGCCTCAACGTTAATGACCAGTTTAACCCGGCCAGAACCTTGAAACAGGTTTTACGACATGAATACATCGACGATGGTGGCCTTTATGAGCGTTGCCGCTCCAGGGTTTTGTATCTCATTAATAACCGGTTCAACGGGTTTGACAGAGTGATAGACGGCGGCAACATCAGCACATACAACAATATTCTTGGGGAGTTGATACACCATTATATGCTTTCCAGGGACGTGACAAACCAACTTCTCGTACAGCATCACAAAATACGACTCAACCAGCTTGCTGATCTGCTGTAAGACCGGATAGGGCATTCTGGATGGATTAAGCAGGGATGTTTCAGCTGCAGGGTACCATAGGTCCTCTCAAATAAAAGACTCGACATTATGCTGAAATATAAGACTTTCCATATATCAGATGCGAATCACTCCCGGGCATTCGCCTATCGTCCCGGAACGAGTGATGAGGGTGTCGTACAGCAGATTTTCATACAGGAGGATTATTCGTTATCCGGAATTGCACGTGTGAGTGAACTCGCTGAGTATCGTGAACGGCATTCGAGGTCAGGCCGTACCCCTTTAATCGTCGATGCCGGCGCAAATATAGGAGCTTCATCGGTATATTTTGCTTTGAAATTCCCTGACGCCAGAATAATTGCCGTAGAACCGGGAGCGGAAAACCATTGCCTGCTGGCGATGAATTCGGCAGGCCTCAACGTTGACCCGCGACTGGCTGCACTTGCTTCGAAAACCGGCACTGTGAGTGTCATTGATGTCGGCGCCGGTTTCTGGGGGTTACGCACGGCAGTATCATCCGGTGACAATCTAGGAGTTACGGTTCCGGCATGCACTGTTAATGATATCTATGCTGAACAGGGTTCGGATTTTTTCCCCTACATCGTCAAGATTGATATTGAAGGAGGAGAAAAGGACCTTTTTTCTCAAAACACGGAGTGGATTTCACGAACGCCGTGCATCATCATCGAACTCCACGATTGGATGCTGCCCGGGCAGGGGACATCCCACCCGTTTTTGCGTTGCATTTCTCAATGTGACCGGGACTTCATCCACATCGGGGAAAACGTTTTTTCTATTTCCAACAATCTAGACGAGCTGTTCGCCTGTTTTGCCCAGCCTGCGCTACGCGGGAGTCCCAGCGTTAGTGGTGCTGGTTTCGCGCTGTCTGACGTGCCGGACGGCATGCATGGTGCGGTTATCGACTGTGCCGCAGATGAGCAGATCGGGGACGCTGCTTCTGCGATGCGGCAGGCCCTGACACGGGAACCGAATAGCCCGGAGTTGTTACTGAGACTGTCGTATGCTCTGCTGCATATGAAGTGCTACGAAGAAGGTCTTCATCATGCCCGGCATTTTCTTCGCATTGTCAACGATGTAGCTTTCGGATACTACCTGGCCGGTCATGCCGCCCGGGAATTGGGACTCTGGCGGGAGGGACGATCGTACCTTTTGCGGGCGGTGGAACTGGATCCTTCACATGTGTATGCCAGGGTGCTCTGCTGTATGTCACTGTTTACGGTGGCGATTGATGAAAGTGATTTACGGGACATGGCTGTTTCTTACAGTGAAGAATTGGCGCACATCGTAAGCAGTACACCGCTCGTTGCTGTCGCCGACATCGACGCGGCGGTAGATGGAATCAGGGCGCTGCCTCCCTTCTTTTTGCCGTACCTGGGCGGGAACGTTCTTGACCTGCAGCTCACGTACGGTTCCTGGATCTGTTCGGTGATGGCGGCAAAATACCCCCGCTATTCTCATGTGCTGCAGCATCATCCGCCAAACGGCAAAATCAGGGTCGGCATCGTGTCGAACTATTTTTACCGTCATTCAAACTGGAAAATTCCCATAAAAGGGTGGCTGCAGCAGCTTGATCGGGCCATTTTTTCAATCTACTGCGTTTATACCGGCGAAATCGGTGACGACGAAACTGATATTGCCCGCCAACTCGCAGACAATTTCCTGCACTGTTCCGACATTGAAAAGCTTGCGCCGGCAATCAGCGAAATGAAACTGGACGTCCTCATATATCCCGGTCTTGGAATGGACTCCATTACACTGATGCTGGCAGCCCTGCGCCTGGCACCGGTTCAGTGCACCTCGTGGGGACATCCTGTCACGACCGGCATGCCGACAGTCGATCATTTCATTAGCAGTGAGTTGATGGAACCGCTTGATGGGGATGCACATTACAGCGAAGAATTGGTCAGGCTTCCTAATCTGTCGGTATGGTATGAAGCGAGCGAATCCGTAGCAGCTGCTTCCACAGATAAAGTCATTCCAGGCGTTGAGCCTCATCACATTGTTTTTCTTTGCTGTCAGAACATTCTCAAGTACCTACCGCGGTACGACTATGTGTTTCCTGAAATTGCCGGTCACGCAAGGAGCAGCAGATTCGTCTTTATCGCCAGCCCGATTGCTGAGCTGAACGAAAAATTTATCTGCAGACTTGAACGTGCTTTTGAGAGTAGAGGGCTGGCGGCCTCCGATTACGTTAGCGTGCTACCTCAGCTTGACAGCGCCGACTTTAATGCGCTCAACGCTCGTTCTGATATTTTTCTCGATAGCATCGAATGGTCGGGCTGCAATACTGTTTTCGAATCGCTACCCTACAATAAACCGATTGTCACGATACCCGGAACCTTCATGCGCGGCCGGCATGCCAGCGCAATCCTGCACATGATAGGGGTCACTGAAACCATTGCCGCTACTCCTGAAGAATACATTGCTATAGCGGTACGCCTTGCCACGGACAATCGCTGGCGACAGGAAATGTCTGCGAAGATTGCCGGCAACAAGCATAAAGTTTATCGGGACAGAGCCAGTATTCGTGGTTTGGAGGATTTTCTGGTCGGGGTAACCGGCAGACTTCGTTGATGTGCAGATTACATCAATTTCCGCCGTGAGGACACAGTCTTTCATGGTGGAGTAATGTGTGATGTGGGGCGGATGATGGCCAGATTAGATGGATATGTAGCCAACATGGAATATGTGCATACTTATTGTCGCGAGATGAGCCCGTCTGCCTTGAATCTTGCTTTGAACATGCAATGTATCGAGCCGCTCCCGCTGAATTCCGGATTTGCTTTTTGCGATCTGGGGTGCGGACAAGGTATGTCAGTGAATATTTTTGCTTCCTGCCACCCAGAAAGTCAATTTCATGCGGTTGATTTCAGCTCTGCGCATATAAAGAGAGCACGGGAACTGGCTGAACAGGCGGGTCTTGTAAATGTCACATTCTGGGAGGCTTCGTTTGAATGTCTTGATAAGTTTCAAATGCCGGACTTTGATATTATAACCCTGCATGGTGTGTATTCCTGGGTCAACGCTGACAACCGTAAAAATATTATCAAATTTATCCGCTGCAAACTCAAGGTTGGAGGCGTTGTGTACGTAAGCTACAATTGCCTGCCAGGTTGGTCTTCCATAGCACCGGTCAGGCAACTGCTTGTTTCCGGGATAGACATGAAATCAGATATATCTGGGGCACAGATTGCCACCGCCATTGATTTTGCCGTACACCTCAGGTCAATGAACCTGTCCTACTTTAACAGCAATCCCTCCTCAGCCAGATTTCTGGATGAGCTCAGTAAGCGTCCTAAAAATTATCTCGCTCACGAATATTTTAACGAGTACTGGGTGCAGTTTTATCATTCTGAAGTAGTTGAGGATTTTGTGTCAGCAGGCCTTTGTTATGCTGGTTCGGCGAGCCCTGCCGACAATCTTGATTTTCTCAGGTTTTCACCTGAAGAACAGCAGTTGATTAACAGTATTGATGACCCCGTCGTTAAGGAAACCATCAAGGATTTTACCGTTAATCAGAATTTCAGGAAGGATGTATTCACGATCGGTAAAAACAAACTGAGAATGGGCAATCTTCATTACACCGCTCGCTGCAGATTTGCCCTGGTTGAACCCATTAGTGGAAACACCATCCGGTTGAATTTCCCTCACTGTAACACGTTTCCCTCTCCGGCATTGTTCATCGCGGTTTTACACGCTTTAGCTGAACGAAATCTTTCGCTGAATGATGTGCTTGATATTCCGGATATTGCCAAGTTCGATATACAAGAGGTATATCAGTCTCTCATGACCTTACTTGCCGCAGGATGCATTTTGCCTGCTGTTGTGCCTTCCCAGCGTACCATTGCCAGTACCAGGTTATTCAATTATGCATTGTTGGAGCGAACAATCCTGAATATGGAGCCGCTGCCGCTTGCCTCTCCCGTAGTGCAGGGCGGTATCCCGTTGAACTGGGTGCAACGGCAGCTGGTACTCTGTCTGTTCGCCGATATTGACGACCCGTTTTCTTTTGTTTCAAGCATGATGAGAAAGTATGGTCGTGCCTTGACCAAAGATGGCGGTGCTATCAAGTCGTGGGAGGAGAATCTTGAAGAACTTGACAGACAGATAAATTGGTTTCATGCCCACCAGCTTCCGTTGCTAAAACGCCTGGAGGTGGTCTGATTAATCCTGTGACGCAATCAGAAATTAGCAAGCCTGAACCCGAAACTGCCGAGTCCTGTTTTAATCTGGGCGTAAGGTTCATGGAAAAGGGGGGGTATGCGGAGGCCGAGGCCTGTTTCCGCAACGCTCTAACGCTGGTACCGGATTCACTGGAAACGATGCTGAACCTCGGTTACGCCCTCGACAAACAGGGACGTTCCGCAGAAGCACGTAACAGCTATGAGTCTATTCTCGAAATCGACCCGCAGCACCCTAAAGCCCGCTACAACAGGGCGATGCACCTGCTTCGAGCCGGCAACCTTACCACCGGTTTTTCAGACTACGAATACCGTTTTGCAGCTTTGAAGCACGCAGACAGCCGTTGCTACAGTCAACCCCGCTGGGATGGTTCTCCCCTTGCCGGTCGCAGCATTCTGGTGTATTGCGAACAGGGACTCGGCGATGCGATCCAGTTTGCGCGCTATATTAAATTGTTGGCCGAAAAAGGGGGCCGGGTAATCCTTGAAGTTCAGCATCCCCTCCTTTCGCTGTTTGCATTACTGGACGGGGTTGAATACGTCGTAGAGAAGTCAGAGAACCCACCCGTTACCGATGTACATATTCCGCTCTTGAGCCTGCCCTGTCTTTTCGGCACTACCCTGTTGTCAGTTCCGGCCAGTATCCCTTACATTCTGCCGCCAATAGACACCGTAATCCGCTGGAAAAAGCTGATTGGAAATCAACACGACGGATTACGAGTCGGTGTGGTATGGGCGGGTAAAACAAGTCCGGATCCTGATCGCACATGCCCCCCTGAGCACTTGGCGCCTCTGTTGGCCGTGCGTGGAATAAAATTTTATTCGCTCCAGATAGCAGAAAAAGAACAATGGTCCTTCAGTGGAGAGCAGTCTGAATCCGTTATTGATCTGACCTCACATATTGAGGATTTCAGCGACACTGCGGCGCTCTTGGCACATCTTGATCTACTCGTGACAATCGATACCGCTGCTGCTCATCTGGCCGGGGCAATGGGAAATCCGGTGTGGGTCATGCTGACGCACGCTGCCGATTGGCGCTGGATGCTGGACAGGGACGACACACCCTGGTATCCGACCATGCGACTTTTCCGCCAACCGCAGGCAGGAGATTGGGATTCTGTCGTGCGGCAGGTTGCCGAAGCACTTTCACATCTGGTTGTCGGTGCAGAAGGCGGGGATGAGTTTCGCGATGAAAGTGAACAGAATGCATCATTCCATCGTTCATTAACTGCCATTGAAAGCGGAGAACCCGCTGTCGCTATTCCTCTGTTAATCGGGTTACTCGGAGATTTACCCGAAGACCCGGCGCTTTGGTTTGCTCTGGGCAGAGCGTACGACGAAGCGGGGTTTGCGGTTGAGGCTGAACGTGCCTTTCGTAAGGTGCTGCAGTATACCCCCGACAGTCCGGCGGTCTGGTTTGCACTGGGTGACTCCAGACTGAAGAGGAAGGCTCATCCGGAGGCAGCTTTCTGTCTGCGCAAGGCACACCTGCTCAAACCGGAATCGGTTGAAATTCTGTTAAGCCTCGGCAGTGCCCTGACTCTGCAGGGCGAATTGGCTGCTGCAATGGAAATCTGCAAAAAAATTCTGTTCCTAAGACCCGATTATGCGCAAGTCCGCTATAATCTGGCTGCGCTGCAGTTACGTTGCGGAGAATACTCGGCCGGTTTTGCCAATTTCGAATCCCGTCTGGCAGTAGATTCGTTTGACATAGACAGGCGCAGTTACCCGCAGCCGCGCTGGGACGGATCGCCGTTGAACGGCAGGAGTATTCTCGTCTTCTGTGAGCAGGGAATGGGCGATGTGATCCAGTTTGCCCGTTACTTCCCCCTGCTCAGCGAATCAGGAGGCAGCGTTGTTCTGGAAATGGATCCTCCGCTGATTCCGCTGTTTGAAGCGTTTCCAGGCGTGGAATTGATTGTTGCCAAATCGGATACTCCTCCGCTGACGGATGTGTACATTCAGTCGATGAGTCTACCGTACATGTTCGGAACGACGCTTGAGACGGTACCTTCCAGGATACCCTATCTTTTTGCGGATGCGAAAAAAACGGCAGCCTGGCGTCGGATTTTAGTTGACGGATCGGGCTGCCAGATCGGGCTCGTTTGGCGCGGAAGCTCCCGCAACCCGCGAGACGGTAAGCGTTCCTGTCCAATGAATGCACTCTCCGCTCTTAGCGGACTCACTGGAGTCAGGCTTATCAGCCTGCAGACCGGTGATGAACCTACAGATACTCCATTTGCACCGTATGGGCTGCTAATTGAGAATTACTCCGGCTTTTTGACCGATTTTACTGAAACCTTGGCATTAATTGATAATCTGGATCTGGTTATCAGCGTTGACACAGCCGTTGCCCACCTGGCCGGAGCAATGGGGAAGCAGGTGTGGGTCATGCTGCCGCAGGATTCAGAATGGCGCTGGCTGGCCGGTCGTGAAAACTCCCCGTGGTACCCGACCATGCGGCTTTTTGAGCACCGACCTAACGGTACATGGGAAGAACTGGCAATCAGGGTCAGGAGTGCCCTTGACTCGTGGCTTGCCGGAAATATTAATCTGAGCGGGTGGAAGGCCGTCGACCCGGAGTCAGCCTACGAAACCGGAAGCAGACTGAAGGATGAAGGGGATCTTGCCGGGGCGGAGCGCTGTTTCAGGGATATTGTTGTAGAGTATCCTGACCTGCCGGATCCACAGCATAGTCTGGGTGTCGTACTGCACCTGCAGGGGCGACTTCGGGAGGCAATACATCACTACTGCAAGGCTGTCGCTCTTGACCCAGGCTTTGTGAAGGCTCATTACAATCTTGCCAACGCCTACCTGCAGTGCGGGCTTTACCGGGAAGCTCAGGATTCTGCGTCAGATGCTGTTTCATGTGATTCCAGCTACGCTGATGCTCACTGGCTGTTGGGGATGCTCTTGTTGAGGCAGGGAAATTTCAGCCGGGGCTGGCAGGAGTACGAGTGGCGTTGGAAAGCGGCTGAATTCACCTCCCGTATCCCCGAGTTTGGGCGCCACCTGTGGGACGGTTCTCCACTTGAAGGCAGGACACTACTGATCCATATGGAACAGGGGCGTGGTGACATGATCCAGTTTATCCGCTATGCGCCACTGGCGGCCGCCCGTGGGGGTGATGTCGTAGTCTGTGCGGTATCGGAGCTGGTTTCTCTGATGGAAACTGTTCCAGGAGTCCGGTTGGCTGTGGACCGCGAAGGTCCACTACCCCCCTTTGATTTACATATACCGGTTCAGAGCTTGCCGCTTGTATTCGGTACCACTCTGGATACAACACCGCACAATGTGCCTTATCTGAAACCCGATCCGGCCAAAATCGCGGCATGGCACCGGTTATTTCCTGATGAAAATCATTTTCGTATCGGCCTGGCCTGGCAGGGTTCCCGCGACCACCGCGATGACCATAACCGCTCCTGCCGGCTGCTTGAGCTCCTCCCCTTAAGTACCCTTGAAGATGTTGAACTATACAGTCTGCAAGTCGGTTCCGGTGTCGAGCAGATTCGGGATTTGCCGGAAACGATGAACGTCATCGAACCTTCCGGAATCATTTGTGACTATTCAGATACGGTAGCCATTATCGCCCAGCTCGATCTGGTAGTCAGCGTCGATACCTCCGTCGCCCACCTGGCGGGTGCGATGGGGAAACCGGTCTGGACGTTGCTGCCGTATGTTTCTGAATGGCGCTGGCTGCTTGACCGGGATGACACACCCTGGTATCCGACAATGCGTCTTTTCCGGCAGCGTGTACCAGGCGACTGGCAAGAGCTTATCAACAGGGTAAGGAGTGAACTTGCGGCACTGCTCAGCAGTGCTAGACTGCTGAATCGATGGGGGATAATTCAGTTAACCGCAGGATTCCCCGAGAGAGCCGAACATGCGTTCTGGCGTGCGACGGCTTGCGCGCCAAACGATACGGAATCACACTGTAATCGCGGAGTGGCACTCGACGCCCTGCGACGTCATGAAGACGCAATTACCTGCTATGAGAGAGCCTTGAGCATTATCCCCGATTTTTATGCAGCGGATCTTAACAAGGGGCAATCGCTGCTCTCATTGGGGCGCCTACAGGAGGCCCGCGCCTGTTTTGAGCTGGCAGCCGCCCACAGCCCTGCTTCCGTCGCTGCTTATGTGAATCTTGGAGAATGTGCCAAACTGATGTCCGATTTTGATGGAGCCCGTGCAGCTTTCGAAAAAGCAAGAGAAATTGGTCCCTGCAGTGCTGGAGCTTGGCGGGGGATCGCTGAAATATGTCAGGCTGAAGAGCGTTTCGAAGATGCCGTAGCCACCTATGAACGATCACTGGAATGTTGCCCCGATGATGTTGTTGTGCTGAACCTGTTGGGAATCTCCTACCAGGCACTTGAACGGCTTGTCGAGGCGGAAGGGTGTTACAGAAAGCTGCTGAGCCTTACGCCAGATAACCAGAAGGCACTCAACAACTTGGCTGTGGTTCTGAATGCCCAGGGGAGACTGGAAGAGGCTGTCAAAGCTTATCGTCATCTTCTTGAACTGGATCCGGAGTATGCCGACGGACATTGGAACCTGTCTGTTGCCCTTCTTGCAATGGGAGAATATGCTGAAGGATGGAGAGAATTCGAGTGGCGTTTCAAAAAGTCAAATCCGGTTAAGATTCGCCATTTTTCGCAACCCCTCTGGGATGGCTCGTCTCTTGAAGGCAAGACTATTTTGCTGCATGCGGAGCAGGGCTTCGGCGATACTATCCAGTTTGTGCGTTACCTACCGTTGCTGGTTCAACGCGGCGCAAGAGTCTATCTCGAATGTCAGGTGCCGGCACTCAAGAGACTTCTACTCTCGCTCGACGGCGTCAGCGGTGTGTTTTCTGTTGGAGAACCGCTTCCTGCTTTCGACTGTCATCTAGCATTGCTTTCACTTCCCCGACTTTTTAACACGACCCAGGAGACGATACCGTCTCAGGTTCCTTATCTGTCGGCCGACCATAACGACACCGCTCTGTGGCACAGCCGCTTGGGAGGCAGCGGCCGGTTCAGAGTCGGCCTGGTCTGGCATGCAAAACAGAGTCAGGTGCTTAATCGCAAGCGCTCATGCCCTCTATCATTTTTCTCCCCCTTGTGGGTGGTGGAGGGGGTCGAATTTTACTCCCTTCAGGTAGGTATGGGATCCGAGCAACTTGAAGACTTTTGCGTCAATCATGAGATGCATGACCTGACGGCCGGCATTTCTGAATTTGCAGACACCGCCGCCCTGATTGCCAACCTCGACCTGGTAATTACTATTGACACCGCCGTGGCCCATCTGGCGGGTGCACTAGGTGCCAGAACATGGGTCATTCTGCCGCATGTCGCCGAATGGCGCTGGCTGTGTAATCGCACCGACAGCCCCTGGTACACCACAATGAGATTATTCAGGCAACCGGTGGCGGGTGACTGGCCGGCACTTATGGATATGGTAGCCGACACACTGCAATGTGCTGCTTCGGGTGTCAATGAAAACAGAAACAGGCAACCTGCCCGTCCGAGGAAGAAAGTCGGCTTAGCATGGACCGGGCGCCAGGACAATCCGCTCAATCGCAAACGTAGCTGTCCTTTTTCAGAACTTGCACCTCTTTTAGCCCTGGACGATGTTGATTTTGTAAGTCTGCAAATGAATTTTGAAGAAATTGCACCGACCGGTCTGATTGATATGACGGGGCAGATTCTTGACTTTGAAGATACGGCGGCGCTGATGGCCAACCTCGACCTGGTCATTTCGGTCGATACTTCGGTTGCACACCTTGCAGCCGCCACCGGCCGGCCCGTATGGGTGCTATTGTCTCACGTGCCGGACTGGCGCTGGTTGGCCGTAAACGATACTCCGGTCTGGTATCCACATGTGCGGATATTCAGGCAGGAGAGACACGGAGATTGGAAAAGCGTCATCAGTAGCGTGGTGGTATCCCTGGAAAGGCTTTGTTCCGGTCGAGATGAGCAGTGCAGTGGAGAACAGCTGGATCAGCCTTCAGAGGGCCCGTCTTATGAAAAGATTGAGCTTGAACTCCAGTTGGAAAGTCATGTTGCTATGCTAGTATCGAATCCAGTAGACCTTGAAGCACGGATGAACGTGGGTGCGTCGCTCGCAATGCTTGGCAGGTACGATGAGGCGGCTGTTTTTTTCAGAGAAGTCTTGAAACGTGATGATTCGCACATCGGCGGTCACTTAAACTTGGCTTATGCTCTACTTTCAACAAAAAACTACGGTGAAGGGTGGCAGCATTTCGAATGGCGCCTTCGCCGGATTCCCGAAGATCAGCTTCCTCCGTGGCCCTTTCTGGCGCGGCACACACTTGGCAAGCATAGTAAAGGAACATCACTTCTGGTGCACTGCGAACAGGGGTTTGGTGACACGATATTGTTCTGTCGTTTCCTGCCGTGGTTGGCTAAAGCCGGATACAGGGTGGTCGTAAGTTGTCAGCCGTCTCTTGCCTCGTTGATCGAATCAGTCAAAGGTGTCAATCTGGTGGTAGAGCATGGGGAAATTCTCCCCGACTGCGAATTTCAGGTATTGATGCTAAGCCTTCCTTTTCTTTTTTCGGTTACGCCAGAGGTACTTATCTGTAACATCCCGTATATTACTCCCCGGCCTGAGAACATAATCCTGTGGAAGGAATTGCTGCAAAAAAAATACGATATGTTTTGATATTTCTCTAAAGTTATTGTATACATCTGACGAAGAATCCAACAAGCGCAGAACGCGTGACCGGTTCATAGCCGGTATAACCCAGAAAGGAGCATCGCCATGGCAGTCTCAGATATCTCTCTCACCGCAGGTATGCGGAACAACCTCCTTGCACTTCAGAACACAGCTGACAAGCTGAACACAACGCAGAACCGTTTGAGTACGGGTAAAAAGGTCAGTACCGCCCTCGATAATCCTGTTAGCTTCTTTGCGGCACAGAGTGCCCTTGACCGTGTTAGCGACTTGACTGACCGCAAGGACAACATGGCTGAGGCTGTGCAGACAATCAAGGCTGCAAGCAACGGTATATCGGCAATCACATCGTTGATCCAGGCGGCGAAATCCCTTGCTAGTTCTGCTTCGTCAACCAGTGATACTCTCTCGCAGCTGACCTACGAAAGCCAGTTTTTGCAAGTGACCAGCCAGATCACCACATTGGCCAGTGATTCTTCATACCGCGGCACAAACCTCTTGACCGATGGTACCCTCACCATTGAGTTCGGTCAAAAGACGGGTGATGCAAAACTGACTGTCAACGGCTTCAAGTCCAATGCGACTTCTCTGGGTGTTACCTCTGCCGCCGTCAACTGGGTCGTTGTCGGAAATGCTGCCAGTGCATTGACATACATGGACTCTGCTCTGACGACACTTCGCTCCAAGTCCGGGAGTCTCGCCAATAACCTGGCTATAATTTCAACCCGTCAGGATTTCACCAGCGAGATGATCAACACGCTGAAGACAGGCGCCGATAATCTGACACTTGCCGACATGAACGAGGAAGGCGCCAACATGCTCATGCTGCAGACCCGCCAGTCTCTTGGCACCACTGCCCTGAGTCTCTCCTCTCAGGCTGCCCAATCGGTACTCCGACTGTTCTAATCCAGATCGGAACTTGGTTGAGTATGCTGAGAACGTACATTCAAGGGGGGCTGCAAGCCCCCCTTGAAACGTTATGACCAGAGGAGGAATTTATATGGAAACGGCAAAAATCAGTAGTGCTGTTTTAGCAAGTAACGCGTACAAACAGCAGGTGTCTTCGGCGCCTAAGGCAGGCCGCCAGGCAAGCCAGACGACTCAGGCTCCTTCTGAGGTTCGTCCGGTCTCGGATTCAGTACTGGTACGCTCTTCACCGTCGTTAAAAAACCTTGATACCGTAAGGGCAATTGAGACCATGCATGCCAGTCTTAATCAACTGGCAAAGGGCGTTCGGGAAACAAATGAGTCTGTCAATTCTGCTGTGGAAAAAGTTGATGCCATGAGGAATTCGATTGAAAGTGTCATCAAGAACTATCCACCATTTCCGATTGACAGCAAAGAACGTAACGACCGATTGATGGAATACACGTCGCTGCGGAAGGAATTACTGAGCATGATGGTTCCGGCGCCGCCACCTCCACCCTACGAAAAGGTGAAGTCGATGTGGTCGTCGCTTTTTGATGTGGAAGGGCGCATCAAGGACGCTTCGATACCTTCACTCGAAAAAACCAGCAGTGATGCGCAACTAAAAGAAGCCTCACAGCAGCTTGATACCACCACATCTCAACTTTCTGAATTCAGTAATAAGGTCACCCAGGCCCTGGTTCAGCCGTAAGCGGCATGGCACTTAAAATTTCTCTTAAGCCCCACGAAAAAGTTATTATCAGTGGGGCTGTTATCAGGAATGGTGCTAACAGCGGACACTTGCTTGTTGAAAATAATGTTCCGATTCTCCGGCAGGTTGACATACTTAACGAGCACGATGCAGTTACTCCCTGTCGCCGTATTTATCTGGCCATACAACTGATGTACATCGACAGGGAGCGGAGCGCAGACATCCACCCGCTGTACTGGCAGCTTGTCAGGGAAGTCCTGGATGCGGCACCGAGCATGAAAGGCTTGCTTTCTCAAATCAGTCAGGCTATTTTGAGCGACAGTTTTTATCAGGCATTGAAACTCACAAAAAAACTGATTTCCTACGAAGAGGAGCTCCTCCGCAATGGATCAAAGTCCGCTTAACGCTTATACAAGTATGCAGAAAGAAGTTTTGAACGGTAGAGAACTGGAAGCTTCCGTACTGGCGCGGGCCGGATCGATGCTGAAGCAGGTCGTCGAAAACTGGGACAGCCCGGATCGTAATGACAAGCTGACTGAAGCAATTAAGTTTAATCAGAAGGTGTGGAGTTTTTTTCAGGCAGAGCTTTCCGATCCCGAGAACCCGCTCCCCAAAAATCTGCGTGAAGATATTTTGAATCTCAGCATTTTTGTTGATAAACGGCTCTTCGAAGTACTGGCATTTCCCGATAAAGCCAAACTAGCAATTATTGTTGACATCGATTTCAACATCGCCTCAGGCCTGCGAGCCGCACCTTCCGGAAAAACCGACTGACACCGATACAATAACTTTAAACTACACGGCCTCTTGATTTTCAAGAGGCTTTTTTCGTGTATTATTATCTGCAATAGCTGCGACAACCGCTTCGACAACCTGTTCCCAGTTTCCGAGTTGCTGCTGGCGAAAAATCTTTACGGAAGGGTACCAGGGCGAGTCACTTCGAGTCAGCATCCAACGCCAGTCAGGTGCCGTCGGAACCATCAGAAAGACCGGCTTTGCCATTGCAGCGGCAAGATGTGCCACGGCCGTGTCAACAGATATTACAAGATCAAGATTTTCAATCAAGGCTGCCGTGTCGGAAAAATCCCGGATATGCGCTGTCAAATCGATTGCCTGAAGCTTACTCGGCAAGCTGTCAAGCCCGGAACGTTTGTCTACCTGCAAAGAAAAAAAGAGGGTATTGCTCAATTCTGACAATGGGATAAGGTCTGCCGGCATGATTGAACGCAGAGGATCGGGAAACTCTTTGCCTGCCCAGGCGATTCCAATACGGGTGACCGCGGGAAGGGCGTTCATCAGGGAAGCCCATTTTTCTTTGTACCCCAACGGTGCCTTAAAATAGGGGATGTTCGACGGTATACTCTCCAAAGTAGTTTCAAACAGAAGCGGCAACGAATGCAGCGGTACCTGCCAGTTGAATGGTGGGAGCGGAGTGTCGAAGGGAAAAACTGCGGTAACTCCTTCGACTGTACTGAAAAGCGACACTAACTGTGGGTGGCACTCAAGCAAAACCCTGCCACCGCGTTGTGCCACGAGAGGAGCATATCTGACGAACTGGATGGCATCTCCAAAACCCTGTTCGGCGTGAAGAAGTATTGTTTTCCCTGATAGATCCGAACCATCCCACAGTGGAATATTAAAGTGACGAAGAGGTGAAGTAAAACCGGGCTTTCGCCAGCGCCATTCATACTCCCGCCACCCCTCCAGGTAGTTTCCCTGCAGCAGCAGGTTCAGGGACAAGTTCCAGTGGGCTTCGGCAAAGTCTGGAACGCCCGTGATTACCGAACGGCAGATGTTTTCTGCTTCCTTGACCAGCCCGAGAGCTTGTAATGCTGATGCGCCGGCTGTAAGTGGAATGTGTGAGATGGTTAGCAGTCGGGATGCGCTTGCAAAGCTCTCAACCGCTTCGGCAAAACAACCGAGCGCCATCAGCGTGTTGCCCAGGTTGTTATGCGCTTCGCCCGACTGAGGTTCCAATTCGACAGCTTTGTGATACGCCCCTACGGCCTCGTCGTAGCGCTTCAGTTCATGGAGAGCCGCTCCGATGTGCAGATACAGTTTTGCAACCGGCCCGACAAGCGATTGCACTTCTTGAAAGCAGGCCAACGCGCCAGCCGCCTCGCCGGAACGCAACAGCCCGGTTCCCTGCTGGAAAAGATTTTGTGCCCGGTCCGACAAGAAATCATTCATACGGTGTTCATGGCTATATGACCGTCAGGTTATAGCCCTTACCCTCCAGGTAACATACAACTTCTCGGATATGCTCATTGCCGCGGGTTTCCAGTTCCAACGAGACGTCTGTCCTACCGATGGCCAGCGTTTTCGACCGCCGGTCATGGGTTATATGAAAAATATTGGCTCGGGTTTCGGCGATACATTCCGCCAGAGCTGCCAGCGCACCGGGATGGTCGTCGAGTTCGACCGTCAGCTTCAGATAGCGTCCCCCGGCAATTAATCCGCGCTCCACCACCTGCGAGATAGTTTTTACATCGATATTTCCTCCGGAAAGCAAACACACCGTCTTCCCTTCGAGATTGGCGATTTTCCTGTTCAGAACGGCCGCCAGTGTCACGGCTCCGGCCCCTTCCACCAGCATCTTGGTTTTTTCCAGCAATGAGACAATCGCCAGGGCGATGGACTCTTCCTCCACCTGCACAATTTCATCCACATTATCGCAGATAAGCGGGATCGTTTTTCGTCCCGGCAGCTTAACGGCAATGCCATCTGCAAGTGTGACCTTGACGGGCCGTTCAGTTGGTTTCCCGGTTGCTACGGAGGCGGACATTGAGGGTGCTGCCACCGATTCAACCCCGATGATACGGGCATGAGGAACTCTCCCCCGTAAGGCAGCTGAGACTCCTGCTATCAGCCCCCCACCGCCGACAGGTACGATGACGTTTCTGACGTCCGGTAGATCCTCCAGTATTTCCAGGGCGATGGTCCCCTGCCCCGCCATAACCAGATTATCGTCAAACGGATGCACAAAGAGTGCTCCGCTGTTTTTCTGAGCTGTCAACGCTGCAAGACAGGCTTCATCAAAATTTCGCCCGGTTAATACGACATCGGCACCATAATCACGGGTAGCCTGAACTTTCTGGGGCGGGGTGATCTCAGGCATATACACGGTTGCAGGGACACCCAGCAGATCAGCAGAGAAGGCAACCCCCTGGGCATGATTTCCTGCTGAAGCTGTGATTACACCATGTTTGAGCATGTCCCGTGATTGGGAGGTCATAAAGTTGAGCGCCCCCCTGATTTTGAATGATCCTGTTCTCTGAAGATTCTCACATTTAAAGTACAGTGGCACACCTGTCAGCTCAGTGTAATAATGGGAATAAATCAGTTCAGTGTGACGCACCCGTTTGCGGAGCCGGTCGTAAGCGTCAGTTATCAGGTCTGTAAAGGTCATGGCTGCTGGGATAGTAGCAGAGAGAAGAGAAACGGTCAAACATACTTGGCAAGTTGCCGGATTACTGATACAGTTCCGCAACCATTTTGCAGGAGGATTCATGGAACCCATTCATCACCGACTTATCATTCTTGGAGCCGGGCCGGCCGGATATACCGCTGCCATATATGCTGCCCGGGCAAACCTGAACCCCGTCATTATTACCGGTCTGCAGCCGGGGGGACAGCTGACGACCACGACCGAGGTCGACAACTGGCCAGGGGATCATCAGGGAGTGCAGGGGCCGGAATTGATGGAACGGATGCGTATGCACGCCGAACGGTTCGATACACAGCTGGTATATGATTCCATCAAGAGTGCCGACTTACGTCGACGCCCCTTTCTGCTGGAGGGGGATTCAGACACCTACAGCTGTGACGCCCTGATTATTGCCACCGGTGCATCGGCAAAGTACCTGGGGCTCCCTTCCGAGCAGGCCTTCAACGGAAGAGGAGTCTCCGCCTGTGCCACCTGTGACGGTTTTTTCTACCGTGGCAAGGATGTGGCGGTAATTGGTGGCGGCAGCACCGCTGTCGAGGAAGCGATATATCTTTCTAACATCGCCAGCCATGTGACAGTGGTGCACCGGCGCGAAGAGTTTCGGGCCGAAAAGGTTCTGGCAGATCGCCTGATTGAAAAATCCAGGAATGGCAATGTTTCCATTGAATGGAATTATGTCCTTGATGAAGTTCTGGGGGATGCAAGTGGCGTCACCGGCATGAGAATTCGCCACAGCAGCGGCTCTACCAGGGATATCGCTGTGCATGGTGTATTCATTGCCATAGGACATTCACCCAATACGTCGATTTTCGAAGGTCAGCTCGATATGGTTGATGGGTATATTCGCACCAAATGCGGTGGCCTGGAAGGAAATCTGATGGCAACCAGCGTTAAAGGGGTTTTTGCGGCCGGTGATGTACAGGATTTCAATTACCGCCAGGCGATTACCTCGGCCGGAAGCGGCTGTATGGCGGCCAAGGACGCTGAACGCTACCTTGAGGAACTGAGAGGCTGACGTGGTGGATGCAGCGGCGGAAACCGGAGAATTGGAAAGGCTTTTGGAGGATGTGCGCAAAACAATTTGCGACAACAGGCGGTTTCTGGATAAGCTTCTTGATGACGCAACGGAGTCAGGTACAGTCGAAGTCGGCGAGGACGGTGCACCCGTTGATGAGGAATTTGAAGAATTGTAGTGGTTGAACATCTCACGGCAAAAAAGCCCCCGGCGTTTATTCCGGGGGCTTTTTTGCTCGTGCAACGAGGTATGGTCAATGTTTCTTCGGTTCGTGTTTCTCTTTGCTGCTGCCTTCGCCGGGAACATCATGGCCGGCCGCAAGGTGGCAGTCGCTGCAATTGGTCTTCATGAGCTCATCACCGATGTCGACCGGGTGAACGAATTCAGTGATTCGTTTCCCTAAGGGGATGTTTTCCTGCGTCTGGTCAAGGACATCGTGACACAGCTTGCAGTCCTTTGAAATGATCTTGCCGCTGGCAGTTTTATGCTTGTTGTCATGGCAGCGGAAGCATCCCGGTGTGTAAAAATGGCCGACATAATTGGGATAGGTGCTCCACTTCACCTTCATTGCGGGGAAGAAGTTTCGCTCATAGATATCCTTGACCTCTTCCACTGCCTGGTTGATTGCGGCACCTTTCTCCTGCGCAACCTTGGGATAGTTCTTGGCGTAATAGGCCGGAATTTCCTTGGCAATGGTCGCAAAGCCTTCTTCCTTGGTTTTGTAGGGGCGGTTCAAAACTTCGACGCCAACTTTTTTGATATAGGGAAGCGACCGGTCTATGTGATTGGATACAAAGTTCAGGTCCATCTCCTCATCAGGTGAGTGGTAGACATGTGTCGGACGGTTGTGACAATCGGTGCAATCCATCAGGCGCTTTGTGGCCTTGGCTATTTCATCCTTGGTCAGCGGTTTTTCGGTGTTGTGATACTCGGTCAGCTTGCCGTCCTTGTCTTTGACGGCAACATACGGGATATCAAGGCGTTTCTGGTCACGTGCGATGAAAGTGACCTCCTTGCCAATATGCCAGTGAATGCCGTTGGCGTTAGGCGATTTGGGGTTCCCGCCGATATGGATCAGCATATCGATCTTGCGCGGTGTATTCTCTTCATTAGGAGCATAGTGATAGAATATCTTTTCGCGGCCGACGTAAAACTTCTCCGGCCAGTGGCAATGCTCACAGGTTTCCCGGGCCGGGCGGAGGTTGTCGATGGGGGTCTCGATAGTCTCTGGATAGGTATGGAACAGTACCGCATAGAGCTGCTTCATGCCGGAAATCTTGGCCTTTACGTACCATGCCGCACCGGGGCCGACGTGACATTCTACGCACTTGACCTTGGCATGGGGTGAGTTTTTCCAGGCGGTGTGTTCCGGAGTCATAACCGGGTGGCAGAGCTCCCCGCAGAAGGTGGTTGACTCGGTGAATTCAAAGCCCTTGATTGATGCCACGGCCACGACGACTACAAACACGGCCGATGCAACAATGAAAAAAATGAACAGACGCCGCCGGTGGGGGTCGTTAAGGTCGAGGCGGGGGAACGGTGGAATTTCTACGTCCGGCTGACTGCGGCGTTCGTTGCGGACTCTCCATGCGCCGACGGGCACCAGCAGAAGCCCGAAAATCAGCATGCCCGGGAAGAGGAAGTAGGTCATCAGACCGAGATAGGGGTGCTCGATACCGGTGATCATTTCAAAGGCGGCAAACGAGACGATCAGACCGGTGGCGGTCAGAGCCATGATGAAACCTATCAGGCTGATAAAGTTCCAAGCGTACCCTGCTGTTTTGCGAATGGCCATAGTGTGCTACTCCTTCTTCTTGTCTGATGGACAATAACGGGAAATGAACGTATACCGATAACATTCTGATTTAAAGCGGGTAACTCTACAATGGGGTGCTTTTTTTGTCAAAACATTTTTGACGGTGTGGAGTGACTGATGTAAGCGTAACTGAGTGCTGGATACGGAATAATATAAAAGCAGAAAACTGAGCTGTTGACAATCATGCCAGAATGAAGAATAAATGCCGTTATAAACTGGTGGCAATCTCGTAATTGACTCAGCTTCCCGCTGCAAACGAGGTGTTGTTTTTCTTGGAAGAATAAATATTTATAACAGCGTAACAGGCGTAACAAACAGCATAACAAACATACAGAGAGCGCACAGTTTTGTTGCAGGAAAGGGGACAGTCAGATGTCAGAAGAGGAAAAAACCAATGAAGAGCGTGAACGGGAACTGGCGATTCGCATCCAGACGCTGGAAAAACAGCTGGAGCGTCTTTCTGCCCGTATGGATGACGGCGACACACCGGTAGCTCAGCCTGCAACGCCGGTTACAGCACCTGCTGCTGTCAAAGACAGCGATGATCCCTTTGACGACATCCCCGATGTTTCAGAGGAGGTACTGAACTGGGCCAGCCGCACGTCTCTGCTGCCCCGCCTGGCAACACTCTGCTTTCTGCTTGTCGTGGCCCTGATCCTCCGAACCATTACTGATAGCGGACTGGTCAATAAGCTTATCGGATCCGGCATCGGCATGAGCTACGCTGCAGTACTGATGGTTGTGAGCTGGTTCAAGTACCGGGACAAGAGTCCGCTTGCACCAATTTTAGCGGCCAGTGGGGCACTCCTGATGTCAACCATCGTGGTCGAAACGCATACCCACTTTAATTCGCTTCCAATTGTGCCGGCCTACCTGACCCTGATGGCCACCGGCATTGTCATGGCGCTTATCAGCCGCCAGTTCAACGCATTTACCCCGGTTTCGGTCGGCATCCTAAGCATGTGCCTGGCCGGAGCAGCAATGGATTACCCGCGCCCTTTCTTTCCGTATTTATCTCTGGTGCTCTTTACCGCCAACGTGCTCGGTTATTTTGCCGCGCAGCTGAAACGGTGCGCCTGGTTGCGCTGGACCGCCCTCGTCATAACCATGATCATGCTGCAACTCTGGGCGATCCAGATCACTGCTGCTCTGCACAAGGGAGAAGCCACACCGCCCGAGCTGGCGGCCTCCTGGTTTCTGCCGGTCATGGGCGCTTTTGCCGTCATGTACATGGTAATAGCCCTGCTCGGTATTGTCCGCAGCGGCAGGGAAAAAATATCCCGTTTTGACCTGGCCCTACCGACCATCACAATTGTCTGGGCGTTCTGGGATGCCGTTTTTGTAACGGGGGCACTGGGGGGGAGTAGAGCGGGGCTCGGTGTGGCGGGAGCTATCGTGGCTATTGGACTGCTGGCGGTTTCGTTCTGGCTGGCGCGTCGCGATATCGAGCGGGCGCCCGGTGCCGGCTCGTTCACCCTGGCCTGCGGCTCACTGCTGGCGCTTGCACTTCCCGCGGCAACGGGGATGTTTACGCTGTCCCTGCCAATCATATCCGCAGTGGCAATATTTATGGCCGTCATGTCGCGCGTATGGGTAAGCGGCATGGTCCGCCTGACGACCTATCTGCTGCATATCTATTGCAGCCTGGCTCTTGCGGTTGCGCTTCAGGGAGATGGTCAGTCCGCAACCGACGCCCTCAATATGCTCCCCGCAGGTCTTCTGGCCTGCATAATCATCTACCAGTACCAGTGGTGCCGCTGGTGCCCACCGGCCCCCGATTCTTCCTTCTTCTCCCGGTTTGACACCAGTGACAGGAGCGCGGTGCTGCTGCTGATGGCAGGGCTGATGAGCGGCTTTTTCATGGTGAGAATTGTCATTTTCCAGGTACTGCAGATGGTTCCCGGAGTCGTCATGCGCGACGCCTTCCGCTGTGGGCAGTCTGTGGTCATCAATCTTGCAGCCACGGCCATCATTCTGCTGGCCTATCTGCGGAAGGACAAGGAACTACGCAATGTTGCCATTCTGGTTACCGTTGTCGGAGGGGTAAAGGTATTTCTTTACGATCTGCTCGGAACTCACGGGCTTCCACTTGTTCTGAGTGTCTTCTCTTTCGGAGTGGCTGCTGCTGTCGAATCGATTGCCCTCGGCAAATGGCAGAAGCAGGTGGAGCCGCTGGAAGAGGCTGAAGCGCCCGACGGTCCGTGAAACAGACATTTGAGATTCAATGAAAAAGGGGGGCAGAACGCCCCCCTTTTTTTGTTGACGGAAGATTATGACGGTCAGTGACCGCCGCCTCCTAAAAATGCCAGGATCATCAGCAGCAGCAGGCCGAGGCCGGTGAAAAGAGCAGCGAATCCAAAACCTTTTAACAGGAAATCGTACAATGCCCCGCTTGGATGATGAACTTCATAATCCTTGAGAACGCCGAGAGTTTCATAACGCTGCCATTGACTTCCCCGCTCCTCCATGAATTCTTGTTTTGCCAGCTGTCCGTTAAAAATCACAAAATCCATGGGGAACTTTTCAGGTCGCCCATGAGTATTAAAGAAATGCACCGTGAAAATAAAGCCGGTGGCCAGCAAGGCCTCGTCGGAATGAATAATGGTTGCGACATTGAAACTCCAACCGGGGAGAAAACCACCGAAGAACTCCGGAAACCAAAGCATCAAACCAGAACCGCCGATTGCGAACATCCCCCAGAATACCGCCAGGAAATCAAACTTTTCCCAATATGTCCATCGGTCAAAGGTTGGCTTCGAACCTTTGAATACGAACCATTTGACCATGGCAACAATATCCCGGACATCCTTGATGTTCGGACAGAGTGATTCAGGGCCGAAGAGACGTTGCAGGCAATTACCCTGCAGGTCCTTACGGATAAACAGAAAGTGAAAACTCATGATCATCGCGGCCGCAAAGTAGGCAAAAGTCAAAACAGCGAAAAAACGATGGATATGTCCGGCGTTGGCAGCACCTCCGTAAAGACCAACTAAAATTTTAGCCCAGCCCTGGTCGCTGAACTTGAGGGGCAAACCTGTCATTGACAGACCAAGGAAGCTTGTAATGACGATAAGGTGCAGAATGATATGTTTGGAATTAAATCGGCGATACTGGCGATGGGGATCTGCAAGCAAAGCTTCAAGCTTTCCATGTTGAACCACCAGAGCATCGGCGATCTCTGACTGGCTGACAACCCCCATGTCTTCTAAGACATCTCCCAGCCTTGAACCGTTTTCTCGTTGCCGATCGAGAGCCCGCATGAGGGTGGTTTTACTGATCAGTCCCGATTCGACGAGAATTTCTCCCAGTTTTTTGGGAACGTACCCGCAACTGCTCTTTTGAGCAGAGAGAGCGACCGAGATTTCCTGCTGGCTGACGATACCCATTTCTTTCATGATTTCGCCCAGCTTTTTGTCGGTTTCCCGCTGGCGCAGCAGGGCCCGATCAAGCGTTGTCAGGCTGATTATGTTGGCCTCGACCAGAATATCTCCAAGTCTGCGGGGCATGGACGCTTTCAAGCCGTTCTGCACTTGAAGCGCTTCAGAAATATCCTCCTGCCAGATGACCCCCATTTCCTCGAGAACATCTCCCAGCCTGCGGTTGTCAGTGCGCTGCAGCTCCAGAGCCCGTTCAAGGGTTTTCTTGCTGATGATCCGGGCATCTACCAGGATCTTGCCGATTTTTTCAGCCATTGTGCGTACTCTCTTTCTGAAAAGGCACCAGGCAGAACCTAATGATGGTGTTTATCGCGGTTTTCAATAAAACCCCGGAACATCCAGAACAGCGTGTGCACCCAGAAAACTAAAAACGTACAGCCCAGAAGGCCGGTCATGCAGACAAAGGTATAAAAAAGAATAGGGTATTTTTCGCGATCTGTAGGTTCGCCATGAGCATAAAACTTGGTGAATGAAACCGTTGCCCCGGAATGACACGAGCGACAGGTGGTGACGAGGTTGGCGGGGTTGACGCTGGAATTAGGGTCTGACTTGGGGAGCACTGCGTGAGCAGTATGGCAGTCAGCGCACCCTGCCACTTTTTCCGGAAAGCCGAGGCGGTAGTTTTTACCGTGATAACTTTCAAGGTATGTTTTTGTTGCAACGTTGAAAATTTTATTACGGGTCATCATTTTTTCGTCACTGTGGCATTTCATGCAGACCTTGGTATGAAATTCTCGATTCTTGTGGCTTTTTGCATCACCAAGCGGCTGGATATCATGCAGATTGTGACAGTCATGGCAGGCTGCCGAATCGAGGCTGCCGGCGGCAACGGCCTTGCCGTGAACCGACTTGCGGTACACTGATTCCTTGTCATGGCACTGGATGCATTTTGCGACAACAATCCGCTTGTCATTTTTCCAATAGTTGTGAGTGTGGATGTCGGTGTGACATTGAGCGCACATAACCCCTTTGACAGCGTGAACGCTTGCGTAATGTTCAGAATTCTGTTTTTTGTGACAGCGCTCACACTGAACTTTCTGGACATTAATCTCCTTTTTCATATGCCTGGCGAGATCGATGATGTCAATATGGCAGCTTGTGCAGGCATTCTTGCCATGTACCGATGCTGCAAAGTCGCGGATGGAAAATCTGTTGCTGTGACAACCGAGGCAGGTGGCAGGGTCAATGGCCATACCCTGTTCAGCCAGAACATTGTAGGGCGTGAGGTTGACCGTAGCAATCAGCACCACAAAAATAAAGCGAAGTATCGCCATGAATGAATATCCTCTACCCGTTGTATAATGCCTGTTAATGCCTAAATCTTGTAGCACAGTGAGTGTGGAAACGCATTAAAAAAGGGGGGCCGGTGGCCCCCCTTTCAGTTACCAGGAGATCATTACGGTCAGTGACCGCCGCCTCCTAAAAACGCCAGGATCATCAGCAACAGCAGGCCGAGACCGGTGAAGAGAGCAGCGAAACCGAACCCCTTGAAGAGGAAGTCGTAGACGACGCCACTTGTTTTCTTGCAGGCGAACTGCTCGGTAATCCCTTCCTCTTCATAGCGTTTCCACTGGTCGCCACGCTCTTCGATCATCTCTTCCTTGGCAATCTGACCGTTGAAAATGACGAAGTCCATCGGGAACTTTTCAGGTCGCCCGTGGGTATTGAAGAAGTGTACCGAAAAGATGAAGCCGGTTGCCAGCAATGCTTCATCGGAGTGAACAATTGTTGCCACGTTGAACGCCCAGCCGGGGAGGAAGGCTCCAAAAAACTCCGGGAACCAGAGCATCAGTCCCGAGCCGCCTATGGCAAACATACCCCAGAAGACCGCGACAAAGTCGAATTTCTCCCAGTAGGTCCAGCGCTCGAAGGTCGGTTTCGGTCCCTTGAAGAAGAACCATTTGACCATGCCGGTGACGTCCTTGATATCGCGCAGATTGAAGCAGAGCGAATCGGGACCGAACAGTCGTTGGATGGGATTACCCTTGATGTCCTTGCGGATAAACAGGAAGTGGACGCTCATGGCCAACGCCGAACCGAAATAGACAAAGGTGATGATCGCGCCTATGCGGTGCAGCAGGCCGGCATTGGCAGTGCCACCGTACATATTCATCATCGCCATGGCCCAGGGCTGAGTGCTGAACTTGAGCGGCAGGCCGGTCAGAGAAAGCAGCAGGAAGCTGGTGATGACCAGGATGTGTAGTGTGATGTGCACCTTGTTAAAGCGACGGTACTGTTTGTGAGCATCCGGAATGACATGAATATGAGTTCCCGCTGCAGTCTGGTGAACATGATGATGCTCGCCAGCGGCCAGTTTCTCGGCTTTCTCGCGGTTCTCAACGAAACCGCGGAACATCCAGAGCAGCGTGTGCACCCAGAAAACCGCAAAGGTCGAAAGCAGCAGGCCGGTCATGGCCACAAAGGTGTAAAACAGGATCGGATACTTGTGGCGGTCAGTCATCTCGCCGTGGGAATAAAACTTTGCGAAAAGCGGCGTTGCCTTAGGGTGACAGGCAGCGCACTGCTTTACCAAGTTTGCCGGATTGATGCTGGAGGCCGGGTCGCTCTTGGGGAGGACCGAGTGGGCGGTGTGGCAGTCGGCGCATCCGGCAACCTTTTCCGGGTTGTCAAGGCCGTAGTTCTTGCCGTGGTAGCTCTCCATGTATGACTTGACGGCCACGTTGGTGACCTTGTTTTTGGCCATCAGCTTCTGGTCGCTATGGCACTTCATGCAAACCTTGGTGTGGAACTCCCGTCCCTTGTGATCGGTTGCACCGGCAAGCTTGTCAATTGCGTGCAGGTTATGGCAGTCGTGGCAGGCGGCAGAATCCATATTGCCGGCCGCAACTCCTTTACCATGAATCGACTTCCGGTAAACCGATTCCTTGTCGTGGCACTGCACGCATTTAGCCACGGCGATGCGTTTATCGCTCTTCCAATAGTTATGGGTATGAATGTCGGTGTGGCATTGAGCGCACGTCACCCCTTTTTCTGCGTGAACGCTGGCGTAGTGTTCTGAGTTCTGTTTTTTATGACAGCGCTCGCACTGAACCTTCTGGACCTTGATCTCCTTTTTCATGTGCTTGGCGAGATCGATAATGTCGATGTGGCAGCTGGTGCAGGCGTTTTTGCCGTGGACAGAGGCGGCAAAAGCTTTGATGGATATTTTATCGCTGTGGCAGCCCAAACAGGTTGCAGGGTCAATTGCCATTCCCTGCTCGGCGGCTGCAGGAAGAGCGAAGATGAGCATCAACATGAAAATTGTTGCTATGGTACTGAAGCGGGATGACATGCGGGAATCCTCCGACAGAAATTGACTGAATATGAAACTATGTCCATGTTTGTTTCGTGAATTGATGGAACGTCAGCTTACAGTGTCGGTGGCGCTCTGCTCTGGGACGGGTTGGAATGGGCACTTGTGGAAGGTAAAACATGAAAACCGGAGCCGGACGCAGTTATCAGTGGGCGGTTCGGCGGTACTGAAAGAAAATGCTGCAAGGCAAGGGAATCTTCGGTTGAACCATGTGGATTATCAGCCGACGTCGAAACACCGTGAAAATAATCACGATCGTCGTGGTAGGAATGGGTGTGGTGGTGGTGAAGTGCCAGAGAAAACTGTAGCAGCAGGTACAGAAAAACCGGCGTAAAGAGCAGCGGCCCGCATTTCGTCAAGCGTGTCTGCATGTATCGTCGTTCCTCTAAGCCGCACTTCTACGGCGTACTGCTGATGACGTGTCCGTCGACTGAATCCAAGTTTTTTAAGTGTATACACAACTCCGGCAGCAATAGCAACGAAAATTGTATACAGTGTACAGTATACGGCCTGCCGGCGCCGGAGAAATTTTATAGGGCAAAAGAAACGCGGGGGCAGCAGACAAAATCTGCCACCCCCGCTTTCAATGAGGACCGTCTGGAGACTGGATTACATTTTATGGCACTTGCCGCAATCGTCCTGCACTGAGAAAGCATCCTTGCCCTTGTTGTGGCAGGCGCCGCAGGACTTGCCGGCCTCCATCTCGCTCATGGTCGCTTTCAGGGTGCCGGCCTTGAACGGGAATATTTTTGTGTGACAGTCGGGACATTTGTAGGCCTGGGTGTGGAATTCATGGCTGAACACCGCTTCGCCGGCCGACGTCTTGAATGTAATATTACCCGGCTTCAGTCCCTTGTGGCATTTTCCGCAGTCGCCGGTTGAAGCAAAGGCATCCTTTCCGTTGTGACAACTGCCGCAGGACTTTCCTTTGGCCATATCATCCATGGTTGCCTTGCCCACGACGGCGCGATAGGGAAACGTCTTCGTGTGGCAATCATTGCACTTGTAGGCCTGGGTGTGGAAGTCGTGACTGAACGTGGCAGCAGGAACATTTTTAACGGGGAAAGTTATATCCTTCGGTTTAAGACCTTTGTGGCAACGGTCGCAGTTGGCGGTGACGGCGAAGACCCCTTTGCCGTTGTGACAGGCGCCGCATTTCTGCCCCTTCTCCATCTGGGCCATGGTCACGCCGCTCCCCTTGGTGATGACTTTGCCGTTGTGGCAGGCTTTGCACCCGCTCTTGGCGGCAATATGTTTCGAATGGCTGAAAACCGTCGTGCCGAGCCCTTTCAGCGGGAAGGTAATGTCTTTGGGGGCACCCTTATGGCAACGGACGCAATCCTTTTCACTCGACACACTGAATGCCTTTATGCCGGTGTGACAGGCACCGCATGACTTGGTTTTTTCCATCTCCGCCATGGTAAAGCGGCGACGCTCCTTGATGTTAAAGATTGCTCCGTGACAAATTTTGCAGTTGTTATTGTACTTGGCCAGGTGGAACTGATGGCTGAATACGACCGGAGGGGCGTTTTTGAAGGAAAAGCTGATGTCCTTGGTTTCCGCCGCCCCGCAGACCGACGCAGCCAGAACTAAAAATACGAGGGATGAAAGTGCCAAATAATTTCGCATTGTCCCTGCTCCTCTGTGTTAAATAAGCAACTTATACAAGTGCGGCACTATACATACCGCAACGGCAATCGTCAATTGTAAATTGACCGAGATAACAAAACATGTTCCTGCACAAGTGCCGACTGCCGATTATTCTTCGGAGCTCTGCAAATATCACTTGAATCCGGGGCACTGGATGTGAGATAACATTTTACCCTAAAATGATGTTTTAAATGCGTGCAGCCATCCTGGTCCGTTCGGCCCGGATAGCCTGTGAAATCAAACTTACGAGAAGTTTACTAATCCAAGCAGGAGGTGCTGTCTGTGAAAAGTCATGTCTGGCGTCCGCTGTACGTGGCATTGGGCATCGTCGCGATGATCCTGGTACTACGCATGTTCATTGTCCCGGACGATTTCGGTGCTCATGAGCGTGGTTACATGTACGGATGGCATAGCAAAGGGAACGAAGCTGTTTGGCAGAAGGTCTCCGTCAAGTACAAGGGAGGCGATTCGTGCAAAGAGTGCCACAAAGATAACTATGAGGACATCAAAAACTCGCCGCATACCGACATCAGCTGCGAGAACTGCCACGGCCCGAGGCTCGAACATCCTAAGGATCCGATTGGCCTTAACATCGACCGCAGCCGGCAACTCTGCCTGCGCTGTCATCTCAAACTGCCGTACAAGGCAAGTGACCGTGGAACCATGAAGGGGATAAATCCTGATACCCACCATCCGCAGGAACAGTGTGTGCTGTGTCATTATCCGCACAATCCTACCCGGGAGGCAAAAAAATGAATCGTCGCGAATTCTGCAAAAAAGGTTTGTTGATAGCCGGCGGCCTGGCGATTCCGTTGTCTGCGCTGGAGCTGTTCAATCCCGCACGACTGCTGGCGGAGAAGGCTGACAAGAGCAAGACTCGCTGGGTGTTCCTGGTTGATACGCACAAATGCGTCGGGTGCGGCTTCTGCGTCAAGGCCTGCAAGACCGAGAACGAAGTTCCCTACGACGCCAACGTCACCCGTACCTGGGTCGAGCGATATGTCATCACCAAAGACGGCAAGGCTCACGTCGATTCGCCGAAAGGAGCCCGCGACGGTTTCCAGAGTTCCAAGCTTGACCAGAATCACGCCGGAATGCTGGAAATCAAGGAAGAGGATATCGCTAAAGCCTTCTTTGTCCCCAAACTCTGCAACCAGTGCGACAATCCCCCCTGCGTGCAGGTCTGCCCGGTGGGCGCCACCTATCAGACTGAAGACGGCGTCGTTCTGGTCGATCGGAAGTGGTGCATCGGCTGCGGTTACTGCGTCATGGGGTGCCCCTACGGTGTCCGTTTTTTCCATCCGGTCTACCATGTGGCCGAGAAATGCAACTTCTGCTACCACCGCATCAGCAAAGGGATGAAAACCACCTGCGTCGAGGTCTGCCCGTTCGGTGCCCGCAAAATCGGCAATCTCAAAGACCCCAATGATCCGGTGACCAAGGTCGTGATGAACGAACGGGTCAATGTTCTGAAAGAAGAGTACGGCACCAAGCCGCAGGTTTTCTACCTCGGACTCACCAAGGAGGTCAAATAGCCATGGTACACGGAGAGGCCTGGACCCTTAAAGAATTTTTCGTATATCCCAACGAGTACATCTACTGGTCTATCCAGATCGTCATGTATCCATTCATGACCGGTCTGGTCGCCGGTGCGTTCGTGTTGTCGTCGCTGTACCACGTGTTCGGGGTAAAGCAGCTGAAGGATATCGCCCGTTTTTCACTGGTGTTCTCTTTTGCCCTGCTGCCGGTGGCCATGATGCCTCTGATGCTTCATCTGCAGCAGCCGTTCAGGGGGATAGAAGTCATGATGACTCCCCATTTCACCTCTGCCATTGCCGCTTTCGGTATCGTCTTTTCAACCTACGGGATGATCGTGGCAGGGGAGATATGGTTCCTGTACCGGAAATATTTTGTGGACACCGCCAACGAACTGCGCGCCAAGACTGAGCGGAACATCATTGATTCCGCACGTTTGGTACTTTACTCGGTGCTGACCCTCGGCGCCTGGGACATCTCCGAGCATGCCCTTGAGGCCGACGAACGGGCTGTCAAGCGACTAGCGAGTATCGGTATCCCGGTGGCCTGTTTCCTCCACGGCTACGCCGGTTTCATCTTCGGCTCGGTAAAGGCCAATGCCCTCTGGATGACGCCGCTCATGCCGGTTATCTTTATCTGCTCGGCGGTTGTCTCCGGTATTGCACTCTGCATTCTGACCTACGTCATCACCATGGAACTGCGCAAGATTATCTACGCCTGGCAGCGCAAAAATGATCCGACCCTGCCGACTAACGAAGAGCTGAAAAGTGTCGAAACCCACGTGGTCATCATGACCTGCAAATATCTGGTCATGTTCCTGGTTCTGGCCATTTCACTGGAACTGCTTGACCTGATTTTCCGCACTTACACGGCGGTAAAATCCTGGGACATCCTACGGGCGGTTATTTACGAAAAAGACTTTTTCAAGATTTTCATCCTGCAATACGGCTTCGGCAACCTGATACCGTTCATCATCTTTCTGGCGCCTGGGCTGACCGTCAAACGGGCAGTGCTTGGAACTGTCATGGTGCTGATCGGCGTATTCATGATGCGTTGGAACGTCGTCATTGGTGGGCAGGCGTTCTCCGGTTCTTTCTCCGGCTTCATGGAGTACATCATGCCGATAATCCCCCACGATGAGGAGACTTTCAAGGAGGGTCTTTTCGGTGCACTCCTGGTGATCATAACTCCGTACGTGCTGTTTTTCGGACTTTCGAACGTGGTTCCTATCTTCGGTACGAAGGACGACGCTCACTAAAGCAGGCAGCATGGAATCTGAATCTGAGCGGGGCGGCAGAGATACTGGCGCCCCGTTTCTTTTTCACCGGGCGGCGAATCTTGACTTTGCCGCCGCCTTTTGATAGCTTCGCGACGTGCCAAGATTCCATTAATTCTATTTTCGAGAGCGGAGCTGGTTCGCCATGCATAAGAAACTGTTCATTCCTGGTCCGGTCGAAGTCCATGAAGACATCCTCAACGCCATGGCATCCCCCATGATTGGCCACCGGATGAAAGAATACGCCGAGTTGCACGGCCGCGTCACTTCCGCCCTCAAAAGGCTTCTCTTCACCGAAGGGCGTGTTTTTCTGGCGACCTCCAGCGCTTTCGGCGTCATGGAGGGTGCGATCCGCAACCTGGTCGGAAAACGGTGCGCCAACTTCTGTAACGGGGCCTTTTCCGACAAATGGCACGACGTCACGTTGCGCTGCGGCAAGCAGGCTGACGCCATCCGTTTCGAGTGGGGTTCACCGGTCACGCCGGAAGCGGTTGAGCAGGCACTTTCATACGGAAAATACGACAGCATGACCATGATTCATAACGAAACGTCCACGGGGGTCATGTCCCCTCTTTCTGAAATAGCAGAAGTCATGCGTAAATTCCCGCAAGTCATGTTCATCGTCGATACGGTCTCATCCATGAGCGCCCTCAAAATCCCGGTTGATGAGCTCGGCATTGACAGCTGCATCTTCGGGGTGCAGAAGGCCTTTGCCCTTCCTCCCGGCCTGGCCGTATTCACCGCCAGTGAAAAAGCGCTCCGGCGAGCGGCCACTACGGAGGGACGCGGCTACTACTTCGACTACGTAGAGTTCGCGGCCAACGACGAGAAGAACAATACTCCGTCGACCCCCTGCATTTCGCTGATATATGCCCTTGACTGCCAACTGAAGCGGATGTTTGCTGAGGGTCTTGAGAACCGCTGGGCCCGCCACGACGATCTGGCGCGCTATGTGCGTGGGTGGCTGGCTGATCGCGGTTTTGAATCGTTTCCTGCCGAGCCCTACCGCTCGCAGACGCTTACCTGCAGCCGCAACAGTCGTGGTATCGATCTTGCGGATTTGAAAAAGAGGCTGGGCGAGGTAGGTTTCGCATTCGACGACGGCTACGGTAAGATCAAGGGGAGCACCTTCCGGATTGCCCACATGGGAGACATGACCCGCAGCGATCTGGACGAACTGTTTGCTGCTATTATGGGGATTCTTCCTGAACTGGCCTGATGGTAAACGGTAAGTAAATATGGAGACGCGCGGTGTGCGTCTCCATCGGGGATCGGCTTACTCCTTCTCGAAAACATCCTTGCCGGCGCCACACAGCGGACAGGCCCAATCGTCCGGTATCGACTCGAACGGGGTTCCGGCGTCTATGCCATGGTCGGGGTCGCCTGAGGCGGGGTCATACACGTACTGACAGATTGTACAGATCCAGCGTTCCATATGTCTGCTCCTTCTTCGGGTAATGTTCCTCCGGAATGCGACGGGCATTTTGCCGTTCCACAACCATCCACCGGAGATTGCAGGTCATTGTAACAGCTTCGATAAAGATGTCAATCGGCAGGAGGCAGGAATGATATTTGAGGAAATAGTAGTCGGGCCACTTTCGGTCAACTGCTTTGTCGTGGGGTGTGAAAACTCACGTGAGGGGGTTGTTGTGGATCCCGGTGGAGATGTGGACAGTGTTATCCAGGCTGTCCAGAAACACCGCCTGAAAATCGGGACTGTCATCAATACTCATGGACACTTTGATCATGTCGGAGGAAACCGCGCAACGGTGGAGTCCTTCGGCGGGCGTCTTCTGATCCATCAGGCTGATGTGGCACTTGTAGGCATGGCCGCCGATGTTGCCAGGACATACGGCCTGCAGGGAGAAAGCTCCCCGCCGCCGGATGACTTTCTGAACGACGGAGATGAGATCACTTTCGGGGGACACACTCTGAAAGTCATCCATACGCCCGGCCACACACGCGGTGGGTGCTGCCTTTACTTTGAAAGCGAAAAGAAGATCATCACCGGCGACACGCTGTTTGCCGACTCCATCGGTCGCACCGACCTTCCCGGCGGTTCGCACGAACAGCTGCTGGAGTCCATCCGTACCAAACTGTTCACCCTGCCGGACGACGTTGCCGTCTATCCCGGACATGGGGAGGCAACTTCCATCGGCCATGAAAAGCGCCACAATCCCTATTTCTGATGATTCCCTCCATGCTTAGGGAAAAGCAGATCATCCTCGGTGTAACCGGCGGAATAGCGGCCTACAAAGCGGTCGAACTGCTGCGCCTCCTGACCAAAGCGGGCGCCGACGTCCATGTGATCATGACGCGGGCGGCGCAGGAATTTATCACTCCACTTACCTTCCAGACCCTTTCATCAAACCCGGTTCACACGGAACTCTTCAATCTTATTTCCGAGAGGGAGATCGGGCATTTATCTCTGGCCGAGCGTGCCGATCTGGTAGTCATTGCGCCGGCGACCGCCAACTGCATCGGAAAAATTGCCAATGGCATTGCCGACGACATGCTCACCACAACCCTGATAGCAACAAAAGCGCCGGTTCTACTGGCGCCTGCCATGAACGTCAATATGTATACCAATCCGATTTACCGGGAGAACGAGGAGAAACTGCGCCGGTTTGGCTACCTGTTTGCGAACCCGGTCAGCGGGATGCTCGCCTGTGGCTGGGAGGGAGAGGGGAAACTTGCCTCACCCGAAGCAATTTTCGAGGCGGCCTGTGCGGCGTTAACGGCCAAAGATCTGGCCGGGCACACCATTCTGGTGACCGCCGGTCCGACCCGCGAGGAAATTGATCCAGTGCGCTACATCAGCAACTATTCATCCGGCAAGATGGGGTATGCCCTGGCCCGTGAGGCCCTGCGGCGCGGTGCGCGGGTGATCCTCGTCAGTGGGCCGACCGGGTTGAGCTCCCCTGTGGGGGTCGAGTACATGGGGGTTACCAGCGCCGACGAAATGCGCTCTGCAGTCGTCTCCCGCATCGGTGAGTGTGACGCGGTCATTAAGGCAGCGGCGGTGGCCGACTATCGGCCGCTGCTGCGGCATTCAACGAAACTGAAGAAAATGGACTCTGCAACAACCATCGAGCTGACCAAAAATCCCGATATTCTGGCGGAGATGGGAGCTCTGGGACGGCGCCCGATTCTCGTTGGTTTTGCCGCGGAAACTGATGAGCTGGAGTACTATGCCACACGGAAGCTGAAGGAAAAGAATCTCGATATAATCGTTGCTAACGATGTCAGCCAGCCAGACTCCGGTTTTAACAGCGACACCAACCGGGCCCTGCTCATTTTCAGGGACGGCAGCAGTGAAGAAACGGGCCTGTTGACAAAAGACGAACTCGCCGGCAGGATTCTCGACCGCCTGGCGCAAATCCTTACGCCTTCGCCTCCGGCATAGCGGGAACTTACTGTTTTGTCTTGACTTTAGCCGTGTAACGTACTAGCTTTCACCACTTATCATCCATTCGGAGGTACATTCCGTGGCCATAATCACCAGCGCCGGTATCGTCGTCAAGCTGGTACTGATACTGCTGCTCTCGTTTTCAGTCGCGTCCTGGGCAATCATCCTGTTCAAGCTCTTCCAGATCCATCGAGCCAACAGCGAGTCGGTCCGTTTCATGGATTTTTTCTGGAAATCCAAACGTTTTGATGCGATAGCATCACAGGTGGACCGTTTTGCGAGCTCGCCGCTAACAGTTCTGTTCAACGAGGGGTACGGTGAGCTGAAAAAACTCGTTGAGACAACCAGCAACACCAGCGAAGGGAGCGCCCTCAGCACCGATCTGGGAGGTGTCGCTAACGTTTCCCGCGCCCTGCGTCGGGCGACCAATTCAGAAATCACCCGCCTGGAGAAGTACCTGACCTTTCTTGCCACGACCGGCTCCACATCTCCGTTCATCGGTCTGTTTGGCACCGTGTGGGGTATTATGACCGCTTTCGAGGGGATCGGCAAAACCGGTTCCGCCTCACTGGCGGTAGTTGCTCCCGGCATTGCCGAGGCGCTGATTGCAACCGCCATCGGTCTGGTCGCCGCCATACCCGCCGTCATGGCCTACAACCACTTTCAACACAAGATCCGCGTCCTGATTAACGAGATGGACAGCTTCTCCACCGAGTTCCTCAACATCGTGCAGCGCAACATTTCCGGGAAATAGTCATGGCTATCGGCGGACAGAACAATCGCAACGTGATGGCCGAAATCAACGTCACTCCGCTGGTTGACGTCATGCTGGTACTGCTGGTCATCTTCATGGTGACGGCCCCCATGATGCAGCAGGGGGTGCAGGTCAACCTTCCCAAGGCTGATACCAAGGCCATGACGCCTGCTGAAGAGACGGTTATCGTCACGGTTGACAAGACCGGCAAAATTTTTATCAACAAAAATGAGGTGCCGGCCGCCGAATTGCGTAGCCGTCTTTCTGAAATGTTTGTCGCCCGCACCAAAAAAGAGGTTTTTCTCAAGGCTGATGCCGCCGTTCCCTATGGTGACGTCGTGCGTACGATGGCAGATATCAAAGGTGCAGGCATTGAGCGGTTAGGCATGGTAACTGACCCGGCAGTAAAATAATGGCGATCCAGAAGGTTGATGAAGATAGCGCTCTCGGTTACGGCCTGATTGGTTCCACCGCCATTCATCTGGCGGTTTTTTTATTGCTGGTCTGGTGGGGGAAACTGTTCCCCACAGTGATGACCATTAAAGAAACCTACTATGTCGATGTCGTTACAATGCCGGTTGCCGATCCCCGGGCGGGAAGCCCGACCCAGAAGGGTGACGAGCCGCAGGTGACGCCACCTCCGCCATCTCAGGCTCAGATGACTGTTCCGCAGCAGACCAGCAAAACCGCACAGCGTGCCGCTAACAAAATTGCTCCCCAGAAAGCAGCCCCGTCCGATGATGACTTTGCAAAACGGATGGCCAAACTGGAAAAGAATGTTGAGGCCCGGCATGAGGAATCGGTGTTGGAGGGACTGCGAACCAAGGTAAAGTCCAATGGAAGCGGCAGGGCAGGTATGCCGGGGGCCAGCGGAAAAGAAAGAGGTAGTGACTATTCGGCCTACATTCAGTCCCGACTCAAGGACGCTTTCCGCGAAACTATCAGCTATACAACCAAAAATCCTGAGATGATCGTCAAGCTGTATATTGACACCAATGGTAAACTGACCCGCCGCACCCCCGAGAAAAGCAGTGGTGACAGGGCGTTTGAGCTGTCTGTTCAACGTGCCATAGACATGGCAAGCGAGAAATTCCCCCCCCCGCCCGCCAAGCAGCCATTCGAGGGTGTTTTTGTATTCAAACCGCAGGGAATCATATCAGCTCCCGGAAAATGAGGTAGTCATGCGTTTTTTTATTCTGTTCATACTTATGCTGCTACCGGCGACACTTGCAGCGGAGCAGGGAATGATCGAGGTGACTGCCCCAGGCAACCGTCAGCCCAAAATGGTTGTTGTCACACCCCGGTCGGGCACCGCCAACGCCCGTCCCGAGGTAGCCAAGGAGATTTCTGATGTTATCCAGTTTGACATAGCCATGTCCGGAATAGCCTCCGTTGAGAACCGGGAGCAGCTCCCGCTTTCCGGCTTTATCCCAGGCAGTGCCACGGATTTCGGCGCATGGGCATCGGCCGGGTTTGATCTGCTGGTGCTTTCGGAATATTCAATTAACGGTGATGAGCTTACCGTCGAGTTCCGCCTGTTCGACATACCCGGCAAGAAAATGCTGACCGCAAGGCGTTTCCTCGGCAGAGTGAAAGAGTTGCGGCGTTTTGCCCACGCCTTTGACGATGAGATACTGCTCACCCTCACCGGCGAGAAGGGGTGTTTTACGTCCCGCATCGTCTATGTATCTACACAGACCGGCAACAAGGAGATCAACGTCATGGATTGGGACGGCAACGGGCCGCTCCCCCTGACTCGCAACGGCTCCATTAACCTTAATCCGGATTTCTCGCCGGATGGTCGCGAGATTATCTATACATCGTACAAACGCAACAACCCTGACCTTTATCGGCGGGCGCTGTCCAACCCGGCGGAGATTCTCCTTTCAAGCCGCAAGGGGCTCAACATTACGGGAAACTGGTCGCCCGATGGAAGCAAAATCGCCCTGGCCCTCAGCAAAGACGGTGATGCAGAGATATACACCATCGCAAACGATGGCAGCAAACCTGTTCGGCTGACGGTGAGTTCCGCCCTTGAGCTCTATCCTGCCTGGTCCCCTGACGGCACTCAGATTGCCTTCGTTTCCGACAGGCTTGGAAAACCTCAAATCTACGTGATGTCGGCGAACGGCGGCAACGTAAGACGGCTGACGACCAGCGGTAGCTACAACGTGAACCCGCGCTGGTCTCCAAAGGGAGATCGGATCGCCTATTCGCGCCTCCAAGGAGGCGCTTTTCAGATTTTCAGCGTGGGAACAGACGGAAGCGGCGATACGCAGCTTACCAGCGAAGGGAGCAATGAAAATCCCACCTGGTCACCTGACGGCAGGTTCATCGCCTTCGGCTCCAAACGTGGGGGCGGAGACGGAATCTACGTTATGAGGGCCGATGGGGGCGGCCAGGTCAAGGTGAGCAGAGGTGGCGGATCCCAGCCCGCCTGGTCTCGTCACTGACCGGCAAGCGGTTATGGCGTATTAATACAAAAAAAAACAATAATCAATTGCAAAACTAACGTCGTTATGTATAATGCAGTTAAATTTGCTAGTTCAAGGCATTGAGCCTTATTAATCGGGAACACAAGGGAGATGGACATGAAAAAACGTGTAGTTCTTTTATTGGCAGGCGCCGCTCTGGCAGCGCTTTTATCAGGTGGCTGTGCAAACAAAGAAGTGGTGAAGAGTGAAGAGCCGCTCGTTCCTAAAGCAGACACGTCTGCACCGAAAGCCGAGTACACCAAGCCGGTAATGAAGCCGGAAGAAGTCGTACCGGCCAACGACAATCAGGTATCAGCTGCGAACACGGGGGTTTCACCGTTTGAAACGGTCTATTTTGATTATGACAAGTCCGACCTGCGCAAGGACGCCCGTGACGTTCTCTCTAAAAATGCCGACATCATGTCAAAATCGAGAACTGACAAGGTTCAGATCGAGGGTCATTGCGATGAGCGCGGTTCCGCTGAATACAACCTGGCACTCGGAGAGCGTCGCGCCAAGTCGGTGCTCCAGTATCTTACCACACTGGGTGTCAAGGCCGATCGACTGTCGATTATCAGCTACGGCAAGGAGAAGCCTGCTGTTAAAGGTGACGGTGAGTCTGCATGGGCCAAAAATCGTCGTGCGGAATTTGTTGTAAGCAAGTAATTACATCCATTACCCTGGATAAGCTAAACGCCGTGGCACGTCCCACGGCGTTTTTTTATAACTGTACCATATTACTGATCCGCTCCAGTTTACCTTTCAACTGCCCGCATGCCGCAGAAATGTCGTTACCCCGGCTGTCGCGGGTTATGACTGTCACATGGCGATCAATCAGGTACGTATGAAAAGCATCAATCGCATCCTGCGTCGGTGTCCTGAAATCACACCCCTCATGCTCATTGAATGGAATCAGGTTGACCTTGCTGGGGATGTTGCTGATTAGATTGAGCAGCCGCTTGGCGTCCTGCAGCGAGTCGTTTATCCCCCTCAGCATGACATACTCGAAGGTTATTTTTCGGCGGCCGGGGAGCGGAAACTCCTGGCAGGCCTGCATGAGCTCCTTTAGCGGATATTTCCGGTTGACCGGCATGATTCGATTTCGCAGCTCGTCAGTCGTGGCATTCAGCGACACAGCCAGATTCACGTTCGGCAGTTCCTCACCCAGCCGTTTCATCTCGGCCACCAACCCGCAGGTCGACACCGTTACCCGCCGGTTGGAAAGCTGCAGACCATTGCCGTCAATCATGATCCTGATGGCCGGAATGACGTTATTCAAATTATGCAACGGCTCCCCCATACCCATCATGACGATGTTGCGGATGGTGTCGGCTGAAGCTAGGGCGGGCGCGCTATCATCCTCGTCGCCATCGTCAAATCCATCGCCTGTTCCTGTCGTCTGCGGCGGTGCCTGAAGCGGATTACGCAGCAGATCGCGACGCACCGCCATAATCTGATTAACGATCTCAGCGGTGGTCAGGTTGCGCTTCAGTGTAAATGTGCCGGTGAGACAGAATTCACACCCCATTGCACACCCGACCTGGGATGAAATGCACAGCGTATTGCGGCCGTCAATCGGGATCAGCACCGCCTCAACAGCATTGCCATCCTCAAGATTAAAGAGATATTTTCTTGTCCCGTCGCTGCCGGTCTCGATGGTTTCCGGTTCAAGCTGGCTGATGCAGGCGATCTCTGCCAATTCCGCCCGCAGTGATTTGGAAATATTGGTCATCTCGTCAAAAGAGTGGGCATCCTGCTGGTACATCCACTTGAATATCTGCGTCGCCCGGAAACGTTCCTTGCCCTTGCCTTTCAGAAAGTTCTCCAGGGACAGCAGGGTAAGGTTTTTCAAATCACTCATTACAGTCATTGCTTGCTGCTCTCGGATTGTTGGTCTTGTAGCTGTTGAGCTGGAGCGTCTGCCGCAGGGCCTTTGCCTGATGTGTCTTCATTATTGCCGTCTTCACCGAAGGGATTTTTCACCGTTTCCCTCCGTGACGATGATTGTGACGTAAAGACAGCCGAAGCAGTTATGTTCTGGTCAACCTTCTGCTGCATCCGCCCCACGTTGGGGGATTGAGCCAGGGCGGCCTGGTACTCTCCTTCACCGAGAACACCTCTCTGGCGCAGCAGGCGGAGGATCATGTCGGACCGTTTCAAAACCTTACCGAGATTTTTGTACGGATTGTAGGCCACACGGGGCCCGGGAAGCATGGCTGCCAGAAATGCGCACTCACGGGGAGTCAGGGCGGAAACCGGCTTGCCGAAGTAGTATTGAGCACCATGACCGATGCCGTACACCATCGGGCCGAGTTCGACTACGTTGAGGTACAGCTCTATGATCCTCCCCTTGGTCAATTCCTGCTCCATCCGCCAGGCCAGGTAAATCTCCTTCAATTTGCGGGTGATGGTTTTCTCCCGCGAGAGGAACAGGTTTTTAGCCGTCTGCTGGGTAATGGTCGAAGCGCCCCGTTTGAGGCTTTTTTTCTCCAGATCATACTTGATGGCGTCCTTGATCGCCTTGACGTCAAAACCTTCGTGCTTATAAAAATTGGCGTCTTCAGCCAGAATCACAGCCCATTTCATCTCTGCCGGGATACGGCCTGATGAGGCCCAGTAGCGATTTTTGGGTCCTACGACAAAAGGGTGATACTCGCCCTGCCAGTCCTTCACGTGGATGGTGGTGCTGTATTTTTTATCCGCCAGATCTGACAACGGCGGCATCATTGAGAGTGAAACACCGATGTAGGCAAGGTAGGCCAGGAGTGCCAGCAGTGCATAGAGGAACAATCTTTTCATAGCGGCATCTTTAGCAGAAAATTACATCTTCTGGAACTCTTTTCGCAAAAATGCCCCGCCTTGGGAAAGGCGGGGCATGGTGTACACATCGTAAGAAAAAGAATCGCTAAAAACCTTTATTATGGCAGCTTGTGCACTTAAGGCCGCTCAAGAAAACCCCTTCTCCCTGCGGTCCATGGCAGACAACATTCTTGCAGGATGCCGACTCAACTTTACTGATCCAGGCGCCGTGATCAGGGAGTACAGTTGCGACCCCGCCCGGTGAGTGAACCAGCTTGTACACCCACTCAACAGGGTGTGCCGACATGATGTCCTTGTGGCAGTTCTTGCACGAAGGGCCTGATTTGGAAACGCCAAGGAGGTCAGATCCGTGACAGCTTGCAACTGCGCAGCTGGTTGTCCCTTTCTGTTTTGCGAAAATCCCATGGAATGCATACGCATATTTGCCCCATGCGGTCGGCTTGGTCGAGGTGTAGTTCCAGAAAACCGGGTGCGGCGCCTCGGCACTCCCAAGGTGGCACTGCGTACAGGCAACTTTCGATATTCCGCCGTTGAGTTCGGCACCGTGGCATTCGGTGCATGATTCCGGGTATTCCTTAGCGGCGGCCGTGTGGCCGTTAGGAAGCCATTCCGCTACATGCTTGCCGGACGACGGTTCGAAGACCGCCTGAGAATTCTTGTCACCGCAACCCGGAAGAGTTGCAAGGGAGAGCAGCGCCAGCAATCCGATCGCCAGAGATGAAATACTTATCTGTGACATGATTTGCACCCCTCGTTATTCTGTCTTCCATGACATTTGACACAGGAAGCCGGATTTATTTTACCGTCAATCTTATGCTGGCTCAGATAATCGCCGCGATGCAGTATGCTCCGTTCCGGTGAGTCGGAAAACTTGCTGCCTGGTTTTATCTCTTCTTTGTGAGCATGGCAGTCCGAGCAGAACGACTCCTGATGACAGGAGGAACAGGCAAACTTTGAATTGGCGTAATACCTGTGTTTGAGCATGAAGTCGGGAGCCTTGTGGTTGAGGGCTCCCCATGAATCGGTATGGCATTCGGTACAATTAGGCAGTCCCTTTACAGCTTCCGGATGAACCCTCGGCAGGCTTGCAGTATTTGCACAGGCATACAGAACCGATGCGATCAGAGGCACCATGATAATCAGTAGAAGTTTGCTATTTTTCACTCGTCGTCCTCCCTTCTGCTGCGTGCTTCGTATCGAACAGGTAGGTCAGTTTGAGCAGACCCTTCACCTCGTTGTTGAAGTCAGGATTCTTCGAATATTCAATGTCAGCGCCGATCTTGAGGCTGTGGGTAAATTCGTACGATGAAGCTGCGACGATTGTCATGGCGTGGCTCACATTACTCATACCTTTGGAATCATCAAAATAAAGGTTGATGAAATCGAGAGCCAGATCGGCCTTACCCATCTTCTTGGAGGCAAAAATGCGGAATTCGCTGTACTTCATGTTCTTTTCGCCGTTGCCGTCCATCCGGTGGATCGAAATTCCGGCCGAGTACAGTGCGGGGATCGTGTAGGATATCTTCCCACCAAAATAATCAGCACCCTTTGCAATATCGTACGTATAGTGCTTGTAATCACCCGCAAGGGTGAGATTTTTGGTCACCGCATAAGATGCGGTCCCACCGATGGTCAACACCGACTCCTTCGGGTCGAGGATCCCTCTGTTCAGACTCAGAGCGCTGGTGGTGACCCTGTGGAGATAATCCTTGTAATTGATGTTGGAGATGTCGATCCCCAACTGCAGGCTGCTTAAGGGGGAGTAACTGATCGCGTAGGAGTGCTCCATCCAGCCGTTGGTAAGGGAGTTGTAGGTCGAATGGCCGGTTACGTCAACATTGCTGGTCGGGCGCAGCCAGATATCGATCCCCTCTTCTTCACGGTAGCGGGAGCTGTCGGAAAACGATTTAAGAGCGCTGATGCCGATGGTGTAATACTTCTTCATGCTATGACTGACGCGACCGCCGAAAACAAAGTTGTCTCCGCCATAAGTCGGAGTCGTAACTGTCGGGGCGCCAAGGAACGCAGCAGCCGAAAAGCCGGCGGCAAAATCGTTTTTCACGTACAGACCGTCCAGACGCTGGGCCGCGACACCTTCGACAATGAACTGCCGGCCGGCATTGACCGTGAGGTTGTTCTTCGCTCCCTGGTAACTGAGGTAGCCATACTGCACGTCGGCATCCGTGTACCGGTCGCGGCTCGACTTTTCAGCCATGTCCCCACGCGCCCATCCGCCGATATGCAGCGAAATCGCTCCGCCATCTTTGTCGGTCGTTATTGCCGACAACCGTAAATACTCATACACCGGGTAGAGATTATTCCGTTCCAGGGTCTGTCCCATGCGGATAATCGTATCAGACTGGCCGGACACGACCGTTTCTGCCATGACAGGCGCTGCGGCAAGCAGTGTCGCACATACGGCAGCAAAGCCACCGGCTTTTTGCAGGGTACCGGCAACTGCATGCCATGATGTACTGGAGATGTCTGTCTTCAAGGTACTTCCTCCTTTCCAACATTTAAAAGTTCATCATGCGGTTTACTGATAGTACGACACTACTTCGAAGTTTTTGTCAGCGATCTTTTCAAAATCCTCACTGTTGAGGGAAAATTCATGCATCGGACTTCCGTTTATCGACCGGGTTACCTGCTGGAGCCGCAGAAGCATCTCCTTGACAGGCCGGTTCGTCCTGTCTGTCATCGCCTCATCCCTGTTCCCGTAGGATATCCTGACAAGATGGACGGCATTACTGGCCTCTGCAGTTGAATTTTTGAACCTTGAATCCGTAATTATAAAGACGGCTGATTTTGGCAGCATTTTTCTGAATTTGGAACTGAAAAAGTCGATCTCCCCCGAGATTCTGAGAGCGAATTCTGAATCCTTGCGCTGCTGCTCCGTTTGAGCGTAGCGGGAGGGGTTAACCAGTTTCTCCCTGCTGTCATTCACAATATTATCCGTGAGACGGGCCGCTTCGTACATCATTTTCTTGTCGCCGCTCTGGATTCCCTGCAGGAACCTGAGCGCCGAAGCACTGTCAACCTGTTTATCCTTACATCCGAAAAGAAACGAAAGCAACAAAACACACGCAACAGTTACAACAAATCTCATGAACTCTCCGGGATTTCGTGCAGATTATTTTTCCGACCAACCCTGCATGCTGCATAACTGACAGGGTTGGCCGGAACCGGTAATACAAGGTAGTGCCTGGAAAGAGGGGAGTGAACGGACGTTCACTCCCCGATTCAGCTTACCACCAGCGGTGAACCGCTTTGATGTTTGGTACGGTTGAGTTGAGATTGTTCTCGGCCGTACCGTGACAGACGATGCAGGTTTCCTTCTTGGCGAGGGCAACGCTGCGGACTTCCGAGATGGAACCGCCGAATTGTGCCATGTGTGACCTTGCGAGCGGTTTGTCGTGGCAGGCAGCGCAGGCAGCTGCGATCGGCGAATTCACCAGCGTGGTCGGTTCCGCATCGAATGTGCTCTGCGGAGCCAGAGTGACTCGGGTACCGTCACCCTTTGTTATTGTTGTGGACGGCATTCCGGCCACTCCGGCGTTGAAGGCGAACTGGGCGCCGTACACCGCTCCCGGCGTCACGAACGGCGAGTAGTAGGTTCCCGGAATCGTTTCGTTGCCGGTGGTTACGACGCTGATTTTGGCCGGGATGGTTCCGGAGGCAGCGGTCGTGTACAGCAGGCTGTCGAACAGTGAGCCGTTATTGGCGGTATAAACACTGTTGCTGAAGTCATACATGCCGGTGATGTGGCACTCTTCGCAGTTCCTGAGAAGCCCCGGATAGGTGACGGTCCAGTACTTGGCACCGGCGCTGGCTTCCCAGCTGAACTTGTTCACGCGTTTGGCAGCACCGTGAATGGCATGAACGATGTCCTTGGAGTTAACGCCCCAGCCGCTGTTGATGCGGTTGACGTTGTGGCAGAAGGTACAGGTCGGGGCATCGTTGCGCTGACCTGCGTGGAAAGTCGGATTTACGCCGAGTCTGCCGTGACAGGCGTTACACTTGGCGTTGTCAACGATCAGGCGGCGACCACTGTAACCAGTAGCTACTTTCCAGACGTTGTCGGACGGGACACTGAAGCCGCCTTCGCCGATCGGAAGGGTTCTGCCGTTCTTAGTGGTAACGTAATCATAGCCCGCCAGATCGATCTGAGTCAGCGGCTGGGTGGTGGTCAGGAATGGCTGCCAGGGAGCTGTGCCGGCATAGGTCCCTTTGGAGAAGGTTCCCAGACCGTAGGTGTAGCCGATGCCGCCGGTCAGCATGACGGCGCTGTCCGGGATGTTGACGTTGGTAAGGGTGACCTTGTAGTAGCCGCCGGAGGTGCTCTCAAGCGTTCCGGCCTGGGTCGGCTGACCGACGCTGACGGCAGTGCCGTTCCAGAGACGCCTGAGGTAGGAACTGGCGGTGGCATTGTAGTCGGCCGGCTTGGCGATACCATCCTGTGGCACGGCAAAGGCAAAATAGATGCTCGGCGAACCGACGAAACCGTCAATCAGTTCCGACTTTTTGGCCGGGTCGTTGAACACGACATCGCTGGGGGTGCCCAGCTTGCCGTTGGCGTCGGCAGTGGCGATCTGGAATTTGAATTCCATGACCGGCTGCTTGCCGGAGTTGCGCGAAACGCCCTTGATGACATAGCTGATCGCCTTGGCGCCCGGAGGGAGTCTGGTGAGGCTGGCGGCAGCGGTGTAGGAGGAATTGGTGTTGCTGTTGATGGTCACCTTCTGAGCCGTCGCATTGCTGTAACCGGAAAATGCTCGTGAAACAGCATTGTCCGCTGCAGGAACGGCTACCGGGAGGTGCACTGCCGAGACGGCGTTGCTGCCGTGACAGAGGGCACAGTTGGTGTCACTGGTCTGTGCTCCGGGTGCTCCGTTGGCGGTGTGATTGGCGCCGGTTGCGAAGTTGATGGCGTTGTGGCACGACCCGCAGTTTTTGCGGCTCGGCTTGGTCTTCCAGTTGTCTACATCGGTACCCTTGTGGCAGACGGTGCAGTTCCTGATATCCTGCGGGTAGGTCTGCTCACCGTAGGTCATTATTGACGATGCGGCAATCGGTTTGAATGATCCACCTTCGTTGAGTTTTTCACCCATGTGGATGCGGTGGATGAATGTGACGAACTCTGCTTCGCCACCGACAGCCTGGCTGGTGTGGCACATGACGCAGAGTCTGGTGTCGGTTCTGGAGCCGGTGTGGCCTGAGATGAAGTTGTTGGGCACTGCCAGGGCCAGCTTGTAGTGGCATTGGGCGCAGGCTTCGGGTGTGACGACGTCGCGGGAAAATACCTGCTTGCCGGTGGCCGGATCTGTCAGCATCTGGCCGGTAGCCGGGGTGAAGTCATAGATCAGGTTGGTCACGTTGGGGCTGGTGAATACCGCCTGAACGGCGCCGGTGGCCGGGTCAACCGGGCCGAGGTAGCCGCCCGGAACGTTGACGTTACGCACCGAGATGCCGATGCGGTGGATCAGGTTCGGCTCATAGGGAACCTTGGTGTTGGCCGTGATGTCGGCACCGAAGGTTACGGTGTAGGTGCCGTCGCCGTTGTCGACTACGGTGTACCCTTTGGCCACGAACTTGCCGGAAGCGTCATAGAGGTCGGCAGCGTCGGTGGTCGGATTAGTGGCGGCAATTACCGGGCTGGTGGTTCCTCGTGCAACCAGAGCAGGCATAGCAGTTACCGGGAGTCCTGAGCTGATGTAGTTTTCCCAGTATGAGTTGGTACCGGAATTTTCGGGTACAAGTTTGGCGATGTGGAGAGCGAAGGTCCGCAGGCCGGTTATCCCCTGGCCGGTGTTTTTGTTAATGACTTGGAAGGTCACAACCGGACGCTTATCCGGGATGGAGGCGCTGATGATCTTTCCTCCGAGTGGGATGTTCTTGAGATCGTCAACGCTGAACGTCCCGGCGTCGACGGTGTTCTTGTTGACCGCGTCTTTGCCGTTGGCGCCGTTACTGCCGGAGCATCCGCTCAGCGTAAGAGCTGTGGCGACTGCAAGGATGAAAAACAAACATAGCCTGATAATACTTTTTCGCTGCATACCCTGTACCTCCAAAAAATTAATTGATGTTACGGTTTGTCTTTACGGCAACTTCACCACACCTAAAAAATACGCCGGAGATCGAGCACCTCCTTTCGCGTTCTGAATTATTGCTGCAGCATATAAATGCAACATATTCCGGATAAATCTGACGGATCGTAAAAAACAATCGAGTTTTTAAGCGTACCTCATTGCTACCGATTGTCAAGCAGGGCTAGATTTTTTTCTGGCTTCCGATGTATCCGGTTAACGTCATAAATCTGTAGTTGCCAGTTAAATAACGGGTTAAAAGTATCATAGCAAAACGGCACTATGGATGCTGCTCTCGAGAAGCAGCTGATAATGGTCTAAAAAACAAGGTATTTTACTTTCGTAGTCATGAAATCAATGCCTGGTGAAATTGCTATTTGGCGTACATCTGAAACTGTATTGCTGTTTACAGCATTTACCGCGCCAATAACTGTTTCTAATATTAAACTTCGTAATCGTGTGCCAGCATTGACAAACCGGATACTCCGTCACTATATTGCAGGTACAATAATAAATCAGAAGGAGTTGAACGTATCATGCCGATGTATGAATACCGTTGTACTACTTGTAGCCACCAGTTTGAATTGCGGCAGAAATTTTCCGATCCGCCTGCGACTGACTGTCCGGAGTGCGGAAAGCCGATTGAAAAACTTATCTCGGCCACTGCTTTTACCCTCAAGGGTGATGGCTGGTTCAACACAGGGTATTGTCCGAAGACCGAAACTCCAAAACCGGCTGGATGTGCCGGCGGCTGCGCATGCGCAGCTGAATAGGAATTAGCTGTCACATGTGGTGGGAGCTTATGAGGGCGCGGGGATCGTCTGCAGCATCTATCTAAGGCACTGAAAAACGCCGGTGCACCAGAGGCAGGAACCACACGGCACGGAACTGATGTGGCAGTCCTGCTCGAATTCCTCGGCCGTCAGGTAGTCGCAGGGGGACAGTCCGCAACTGGCGCAGGAGGGGTAGTCGTAGGCAAGTACGCCCGAGCGGAACGAGGCGTATTCGGTGCTGTTCCAAATGGTGAGAATATCATCACGCCCCACGTTGCCGAATACCTTCGGCCTGACGGTCTGGCTCCAGCCGCTGGCAAAGCAGTCATAGCGGTGCCAGAGAAAATAGCAGGGAGAGACATCCCCGTTCCACGAAACGAAGGCGCTCCCCTCCTCCACAAAGCTGCATTTCCTTTTTTCACTGAGAGTGACTTCCGGCAGTCGCAGGTCGATTCCGCACCGGTCAGCAACATCCCGGGCGGCGGCGAACAGCCCTGCGGTCTCGTCAAGTTGCTGCTGCTCCAGCTGAAAGAGCTTTTTCATATCCAGCATGATCCCGCGCCGTTCACCGTCGGCCTTCATCGCCTCGACCGCATCGACGACGGCCTGTTCATCCCTCGACCGCCGAAACCGCCAGATCGCCTGCCGGTAGTGCCGAATGTCTATCCCGTCTGCGGCCGCCGTTGCCCTCCACTCTTCGAACAAAGCCAGAGCCTCATCTGAAACATTGCTGAATAAGGCCTGCTCCGCATGACGCTCGTCATAAGGAAGCACATGAGTGACAATGGCAAAGCGTGCCCCGCGACCGGCCGCCCATTCCAGAGTAGACGGCAGTTCACGGATGTTTTCCCGCATGGCTACGAATTCGACCCCGATCTGCACATCCGGGCGACCACACTGCTCCATCGCCGTATTCAGGGCGCCAAAGGCCCGTTCAACGGATTCGATCTCTCCCCCTTCGCGCAATTGCCTGAAATGTTCCGGAACGATGGCGTCAATGGAGATACAGACTTTGTCGAGCCCTGCCTCCACCAGAGAGTAGGCCTTTTCCGGGGTCATCAGGACGCCGTTGGTCTGAAAACCGACCCAGCTGCCGGTTGGCATGCTGGACTTTGCCGTTCTGATGAACGATTCGAGGTGGGGGTTGAGCAGCGGTTCGCCAATGCCGTTGAGCACCAGCGCTTCGAGGCGAGGTAGAGCGGAGACAATCCCTGCAAAAAGTTCCGGCTGGAAATCCCCTTCGCAGACTTCGCTCCCCTTGTTCTGCTTGACGCACATGACACAGTTCAGGTTGCAGCGGGTGGTGGTTTCGACGAAGAGTTTGGCAGGAGCGGCTCCCGAGCTGCGGGGTGGCTTTAATTGACTGGTCGGGATTACAGCGGTCACCTGTCGATCACCGGCGGTTTATGCGCTGCCCTGCCGGGGCACAGCCATTTTGATGGCAATTTTCATGACGTCGGAATAGCGCTTGATGTCCCAGCGGGCCATGATTTCGTCAATGCGCTCCTTTTCCTCGTCCGAAATACGCACGGTGACGACCGAGAGGGTCTCCTGCCGGTCGGCCTTGACCCGTCGCCGGTGTGCCGATTTCTTTTTGTAGTTCTTCCGTATGGCTGTCATCTCAAAACTCCATCGGCATGGCCTTGACCTGTTTTGCAGTAAAGACCGGGCCGTCCTTGCAGACGTAGATGTTGCCCACATTGCAGCGGCCGCACTTGCCCAGGCCACATTTCATACGGTTTTCCAGAGTGGTGTAGACCTGCTCATCGGTGAAGCCGAGTTTTTCCAGCACCGGCAGGGTGAACTTGATCATGATCGGAGGCCCACAGACCAAAGCGATGGTGTTGTCGGCGCCGGGGGCCGCTTCCTCCAATATTGTCGGAACAAAGCCGACCTTGCCGTCCCACTCCGGGCCATTTCCGCCTGGATCAACCGTCTTGACCAGGCGCACGTCTGAACGCTCCTGCCACCCCTTCAGCTCCCGCTTGTAGACCAGGTCGGCCTCGGTTCGTGCGCCGTAAACGATAGTGATGTCGCCGAATTTGTCCCGCAGATCGAGGCAGTTCCAGATCAGGGTCCGCAGCGGCGGCAGTGCAATACCGCCGGCCACGAAAACCAGATTTTTACCGTAGAACTCCTCAATCGGGAACGAGTTGCCATAGGGGCCGCGCACTCCCATGGTGTCACCCACTTCCAGCCGGCGCAACTCCTCGGTCACCCTCCCGACGGAACGGAAGCAGCATTCGATGTAACCCTGCCAGGTCGGGGGAGAGGCGATGCAGAAGGTGGACTCGCCGGCGCCGAAAGCCGAGTACTCGGCAAACTGGCCGGCGCGGAAGCTGAAGTTGTCGCGGACCTTTTCGTCCTGGAACACCAGCCTGAGAGTCCGGACATCCGGCGTTTCGTCGATGACTTCCTCAACGGTCGCCAGGTAAGGGAGGTAAATGTTTTTATTGGTGTGATCACACATTCAGTTAATACCTTTTTGAATAACACGGAGCAACCGAGCAACTGAGAAAACCACAACATCAAGATCGATTCAGATAAAGCCAAAATCTAAAAGTACATTTTTTGGGATTTAACCAGTTACGATTTCAAATGATATCGTTTGCGCAGTTCTACTTTGACGTCCTCCGTTGCTTCGTTGCTCCGTGTTATTCCTGTTTTTTAGATATATCTTCGACGATTGAAGCGATGTCAATCCCCACCGGGCAGAGACGGATACACCTGCCGCAACCGGTGCAGAGTGTCTGGCCGAATTTGTCGTCATAATACTTGAATTTGTGCATGATGCGGTTGCGGTAGCGCTTGGGCTGCTGGTCGCGCGGGTTATGCCCCGAAGCGTGATGGGTAAACTTCCAGAAACCGCAGGCGTCCCAGTTCTTGCGCCGCTTGCCGGATTTCTCGGTCCCCTCGTCAACGATGTCGAAACAGTGGCAGGCCGGGCAGACAAAGGCGCAGGCACCGCAGCCGACACAGCGGGTGGCAACGGAGTCCCAGTCGGGGTGCTCAAAGTTGCTGTCAAGCCACTCTTTTACCTTGGCGAGGTCGATGCTGTCGGTCTGGGGTTGGGCCAGCGGGAGAGGCGTGGAGCCGTTTGGCTCTGCAAATAGTTCCGCGTACCGACTGACCAGCGCCTCCCCCTTTTCGCTGTGGGTCTCGCAGAAATAGCCCCCCCCCTCAACCGGGGTCAGGAACAGGTCGGCCCCTTGGGGATTATCCGGGGAAAGCCCCACTGCAGTGCAGAAGCATGCGTCATCAACAGTGGTGCAGGCCAGACCGACGACCGTCGTTTTCCTGCGGCGCTCCAGAAAAAATTCGTCCTTGTAGTCCCAGGAAAAGACGGCGTCCAGCACCGGAATGGCAGCCGCGTCGCAGGTGCGCACACCTACCAGAAAGGTTTCCGGAAAACGGGCCGGGTCGATGTCCTTGACAGACACCTTCTGCCCCTCCTTCTCATAAGACATGATGTCCTCGCAGAGGGGGAAGAAAGCCTCCTTACCCGATCGGCGCGGCAACTGGTCGGTGACGATCTCGGCAGCAGTGGAAAGCGGTTCGTAGAGTACCGTGCCGGCATTAAGGCGCGGAGCAACGACGCGTTTACCTGCTGCGATCAGTTTGTCAAGAAGGGCGGTGAAGCTTGCTTGGGAAATATACTTTTGCATTCGGAAACCTTTTAATAACACGGAGCAACGAAGAAACGGAGGAAATCATAAAAAAATCAGTTCAGGAAAAACCACAGAAATCATACAAATCTTAATTCCATTTTCCCTTTTATTTGTTTATCGGTGGTCTCCGTCGCTTCGTTGCTCCGTGTTATTATGAAGTTGATTTACTTTATAAAAGACTGATCATCCTTTTCAGTGAACATCGTCAGCGGTCCCTTTTCGTTGACCTCAAAGCCCGCCTCGTGATCGAACAGTTCCTTCAATTCCTTGGCCATCTTGCGGTTGAGCAGGTTGAGAGGGATATCCATCGGGCAGACCCGTTCGCACTCGGCGCAGCCCGCGCAGCGACCCGACAGATGCATGGCCCGCACCACATGCCAGGCAAAGTTGCCGGCCGGGCGGGGGGTAGTATCGACCATCTGGGGTTTGTTACGGTCGCAGAGGCACTGTTCGCAGAAGCAGAACGGGCAGACCTGCCGGCAGGCGTAGCACTTGATGCATTTGCTGAACTGCTCTTTCCAGTAGGCCCAGCGTTCCGAGGGCGTCATGGCTTCCAGACGTTCAATTTCGGCGGCGTATTTCTTTTCAAGCTCGGGCGTTACCGGTTGCTGGTCCGGCACAAAATCGCACCCCTGCGGCAGGTGGGCATCGCACTCAAGACATTTGGAGGCGATACTGTCAGCCGTCAGCGCCGTATCAGGATAGATGATTGAGCCGAGCACTCCGGCACAGGGGATGCCGATCAGGTAGAGATTTTCACGTTTGAGCTGTGATTCCCCCATCAGCCCCACCAGCGCCTTCAGGTCGCACCCTTTGACCACGATGCCGATTTTGCCTGTCTTGGGGATCTCTTTCTTGGCCTTGGTGAGATAAACAGCCAGGTTGTTGACGCAGGCCGGGGTGAAGATCAGCTTTGCGGCATCGTCAGGCTGGCTGATCACGATCGGCTGGGCTGAACCCTTGCGCCGGGCAGCAGCATAGCCGACTACGGCGGTGACGGTACCGTCGGAAAGGACACGGGCCGCCTCCGTGCGGATGGAGTCGGTGACGGCTGTGTAGATGGATATGTCGATTGCTTGAGTCATAGACTGAACACCTTATTTACCGCAGAGGACGCAGAGTCTCGCGGAGAAAAGTCAATAACAACATCTAAAAATTCCGTGGTAAAATCAAAAGTATTTTTCTAGCAGCTTCGGATTTTATCTGCGCTCCTCAGCGTCCTCTGCGGTGAAATACCTTCAGATCCGGTTATACGCTTCCTGCAAATCGGGAGTAGTGATCGTGCCGGACCACTGCTCTTCCATAGCCAGCTCCTTGAACTCCAACATCGGCCCCATGCTGCGAACCCGTTCGGTCAGGTCGGTGACCACCTCGACCCACTTGCCCCCCTCGGCAGCCGAAACCCAGGAAAACTGCAGCCGATTGAGATCGACGCCGACAAACTCCAGCAGCTTGCGGAAGGCGGCAAAGCGGCGGCGGGCGTGGAAGTTGCCGGCAATGTAATGGCAGTCACCCGGATGGCAGCCGGACACCAGCACCCCGTCAGCTCCCTGCTGGAAGGCCTTGAGTATGAATACCGGGTCAATGCGGCCGGTGCAGGGAAACTTGAGTACCCGCACGTTGGACGGGTACTGCATACGTGATGTTCCGGCCAGGTCGGCCCCGGCGTAGGTGCACCAGGTGCAGACAAAGGCGATGATTTTCGGTTCGAAGTCATGTTTTTGTTTTTCAGGGTGCATCTAAAACCTCACAAGAATTCAGGAGTCAGAATTCAGAATTCAGAATAAAATCATTCTGGTTCCTGACTCCTGTCTTCTAATTATTACAACGCCTCTATCATCGCAACAATCTGCTCATCCGTATATCCATCCAGCTCTACGCATTTGGACGGGCAGGTGGCCTGGCAGGTGCCGCAGCCCGAGCACACGCCGGGATTGACATAGGCGACCACCTTAATGAGGTTGCCCTGACGGTCGCGGATCTCCTTCTCCTCTACGGCGCCGTAGGCACAAACCTTCTTGCAGGCGAAACAACCGACGCAGGCAGCTTCGCGTACGCGTGCTATGATCGGTTCCCGTTCCAGTTTGTCCTTGGCGAACAGCGTCATGACCTTGGCAGCAGCTGCCGATGCCTGGGAAACGGTATCAGGGATATCTTTCGGCCCCTGGCAGGCTCCGGCCAGGTAGATGCCGGCGGTAGCGCATTCTACCGGACGCAGCTTGGCGTGAGCCTCAGAGTAGAAATTGTATTTATCGTAGGAAATACCCAGTTTCTGGGCCAGGGCGTCGGCCCCTTTCTGGGGCTGTACAGCTGTGGCCAGCACCACCATATCGGCTTCAATCTCCACTTGCACGCCAACGGAGATGTCGCTTCCCATGACGACGATCTTGTCACCCTTCTGGTACAGCCGCGAAACCATACCACGGATGTAAACCGCCTGTTCCTCCTCGATGGAACGGCGCCAGAATTCATCGTAACTCTTGCCGGGAACGCGGGCGTCCATGAAGAAGACGTAGGCCTGGCCATCGTGAACTTTATGGTGATAGAGCATGGTGTGCTTGGCGGTATACATGCAGCAGACCTTGGAACAGTAGGAGATGCCCTTTTCGCGGGCCCGCGAGCCGACGCACTGGATGAAGACAATCTGCTTCGGCTCTTTGCCGTCCGAGGGGCGCAGTATCTTACCGCCGGTGGGACCGGAGGCGGAGGCCAGACGCTCGAAGGTCATGCCGTCGATGACGTCGGGGATCTTGCCGTGACCAAATTCGCCGTAGCCTTTGATCATCGATCCTTTCGGCTTTTCGTTGATGGAATAGAGGTCAAAACCTGTTGCCACCACAATAGCGCCGACCGGTTCCACCACCAGGGTGTCCTCCTGCTCATAGTCAACGGCACCCGGGCCGCAAACCTTCTGGCAGAGACCGCACTTGCCGGTCTTGAATTTGGTGCAGTTCTCCCGGTCGATGACCGGCGTGTTGGGAACCGCCTGGGGAAAAGGGACATAGATGGCCGGCCGCATTCCCAGGTTGCAGTCGAACTTGTTGGGAATCTTCCTGATCGGGCATTTCTCCATGCAGACGCCGCAGCCGGTGCACTTATCCTCGTCCACCGAACGGGCCTTCCTGCGCACGGTCACCTGAAAGTTGCCGATATACCCTTCCACATGTTCGATTTCCGCAAAGGTGTAGAGTTTGATCTTGGGGTGGTTGGCCACATCAACCATCTTGGGGGTCATGATACACTGGGAGCAGTCCAGCGTCGGGAACGTCTCGGAGAGCTGTGCCATGTGACCACCGATGGATGGCTCACGCTCCACCAGGATCACCTCATGACCGGCATCGGCGATATCAAGGGCCGCCTGTATTCCGGCTATGCCGCCGCCGATGACCAGGGAGCGCTTGGTGACCGGCACAGTGATCGTAGGGAGTACCCGGTTCTTTTTGACACGCTCGACCATCATGCCGACGATTTCGATGGCCTTTACAGTGGCCTCTTCCTTATCCTCATGCACCCAGGAACAGTGCTCGCGGATGTTGGCCATCTCACACAGAAAGGGATTCAAACCAGCTGCTTCGACCGCCTTGCGGAAAGTCCGTTCATGCATTCGCGGGGAGCAGGCAGCCACCACAACATGAGAGAGCTTCTGCTCCTGGATGGCCTTTTTGAGCAGCCCCTGGCCGGGATCGGAGCACATGTACTTGTACTCGGTTGCCAACGCAACGCCGGGGAGCTTAGCGACCTCGGCCGCTACCCGTTCAACGTCGACGGTTCTCGATATGTTCTCACCGCAATGGCAGACAAATACGCCTATTCTGGACATTCAAAACCTCTTTAAAACTTTAAATAACACAGAGCAACTGAACAACGGAGAAAGCCGGAATCTATTAAGGGCTGAGAAAAACTAAAATCATTTATTGAGAAGGCCAACGGTGTTAAACCTTAAAATCTTTGTTTTTTACATTTTCCCTCTTCTTTTGTTCTTGATTATCTCCGTTGCTCCGTTGCTCCGTGTTATTACAATAGTTGTTTTTCCCGCAACAGCGGCATCGGATTGACTATCAATGCCCCCAAACCCAGCTTTTCGGCTGAGATTCCGCAGGCCATCCCCACCAATTGGGTGAGATAAAAAACCGGCAGTCCGTAATCGGTACTGTAGACCCCCTCGATCTCTTTCTGGCGGATATCCAGGTTGCCGTGGCACAAGGGGCAGCCGACCATGATACAGTCTGCACCGGCAGCCTTGGCCGAATCGAGGATGGCGTTGCTGAGCTGGATAACCACGCCGGGGCGCGAAAGGGTGAAGTTGGCGCCGCAGCACTCCAGCCGGTGAGTCCATGTAACGGTTTCAGCACCGACCGCTTTCAGCACATCCTCCATGATAGTGGGGGCTTCAACACAGTCGAGATTCGGCACGTCGGTCGGACGGGTCAGCAGACAACCGTAGTAACAGGCGACTTTTAGACCGCTGAGCGGTTTTTTGACAGAAGCGGCCAAGCGCTCCAGCCCGAAATCGCGGGCAAGAATATCCAGCAGATGCTTGACGTTGCTTTCAAGGTGCAGCGGCGCATCAATGGCCTTTTCAACTTGTTTGCGTTTGACAGGGCTCTCGGCCAGTACATGCTGGGTCGTTTTGAGTCGCGAGAAGCAGGCGGCGCAGGCAACGGCCACATCTCCTTCAACCTGCTCGGCCAGTTCAAGATTTTTGGCGCAGAGCGAGAGGGAGAGTAGTTCATCGACATTGTGAGCCGGGGTGGCGCCGCAGCAGAACCAGTCGGGTATTTCAGTCAGCCTGATATTCAGCACGCTGAACAGTTCGCGGGTGGAGAGGTCGTACTCACCTGCCGAGGCATGCAGCGAACAGCCGGGGTAATAGGAATATTTCAGGGAAGTATTTTCCGTAGTCACAGCGCCTCCCCCTTTTTACGCATCTCTTCAATGCGGCTAAAAATCTTTTCGATTTCGGTCATATTCTTGTTCTTGTGATGGAACATCTTCAGTTTGCCTTTGGCCAGCAGTTTGGGGCCGAGCATCAGGTCTTTAAGAAACTGGCCTGATTTGACGTTGAAGACGGCCGCTAGTCGCATTTCGTACTGCCGTCCATAGCTGCGGATATTCTGCAGAAAAAGTTTGTTCGCCAGCTGGACATAGCTCTCCTTGGAAGGCCCCTCGGCATCCCAGGAAAGCTTGCGCAGGGCGTCCATGATGGAGGCCAGATGTACCTTGTTGGGGCAGCGGGTGGAACAGGTTTCACAGGAGGCGCAGAACCAGATCGAACGGCCGGCCAGGATACGCTGCCACTGTCCCAGCTGCAGCAGGCGCACCACCCGGTTGGGGGGATGCTCCATGAAGGTAGCCATGGGACAACCGGCCGAGCACTTGCCGCACTGGAAACAGCTTCGTACCGATGTGCCGGAAAGCGCTTCAACCTTGCGAACGAATCCAAGGTCCATGGTATCCTGCGATATGATCATCTTCTTCTTTTTCACGATAGTGGTCCCATTTTCTCCAGCAGGTCAATTTTATCCACACTAACAAATAAGCAGTTTTATTGCTATTAAATTTTAGCGATATGAAACATTACAATCCGTTTAAAACATCCTGGCGTTTAGTGCGATACTCTTCGTCGCTGATCAGGCCACGCTCTTTCAGATCCTTGAGCACGAGGAGCCGCTCTGCCGGAGAGCGAGGATCAGCCGGTTGGCGGGCAGATGCAGCGGCAGGTGCGGAAGCAGGTAATGCTGCCGGTGACGGAGTGGGTGCAGCGGTTAAAGGCGGTGGAATCGGAGTCGAAGTCGAAAGCGGTTTTACTGATGGAGACGGCGCCTCAGCCGGCAGAGGCAATGTAGCGACAGATTTCAGCCAGTCCCTTCGCGGCAGCATGACCGCCTTCTGTCCTGAACGCGGCATAAGAACCCATTCTCCCGCAGCGGCCCTGGCTCTGCTGCCGGGTGTGAATGGTGAGAGGCGGCGGTCATCACGTTCGTTCACATCCTGCTGAACAAGACCGACGATGAGATTGATTTCGCCATCCCTTATAAATGCTCGGCCAGTAGTAACCCTGGGGCTTTTGGCAAGGCCGTACAGCGCGTCGTGTAACCCGATAATCGCAAACGTCACATCCTCACCGGCCGTCGCCTGGAGAAAAGCCTGCTGGAGGTACGGCGCCAGCGCCTGTGTTGAAACTGAGGTAAAAAGGGGAGCCGGTTTATCCGATTGTTCCATGCGTACGTCGACGGACGACAACAGGGCGGTAATTGCCTCAAGGGATACGTCGAGCGGATGGCTATTCGGTTGCGCCGGCGATCCTTTACTCACAGCATCCTGTGGCTCAACTGCAACGAACTGGTCGCGGCTTTGCCAGATCATCGTGCGTCCCGCAGCCGGAGCCTCCCGCTGACATACACAGCAGATACCCACTGCCACTAACGTGACGCACACCAGCCGGGTGAAGTTTCTTGTGAAAAATGTCATCATTGGTGCCTCCGGAAAATTCAGTCCGCGAGTTCTGTATCAAGTCAGAAACTCACAGCAATACTTGAGCCAATTTGTACGAATACCGTCCACTACCTTTCAATCTCAGACAACACTGCAGAGTGTATGAAATATAAACCGTATGTGCCACAAAAAAACGGGGACACCGTACGCTGGTGCCCCCAAAGCCGCCTTGAGCGGTGGTTTTGTGTTCTGTCAGTTCTAAAACGGAAGCTTTCCGTAGCCCATCAGTCCGATCGCCGGTGCCAGCAGGCAGGTGAACGTAAGGACGATAAACATAGTAGCAGCAACCTTGGGATTGATCTTGCCGTAAGTCACACCGGTAACAGTGAAGCAGATCACGACAAAGGTCAGATTCATAAATGCCAGGTAGGGGACAACGCCGATGAATTGCTTGCCGTCGGGCTTAACACCGCCGCCGGTCATGTAGAGAAATGCATAGATAGCGCAGACAATGCCGACAAGCAGGGCGCCGTTGCCGACGGTGCGCAGATCCTCAACGCCCGTAAGCAGGGCATGGCCGGTCTGCAGGTACAGAACGCCGAACACGAACAACAGGCCGGCGGTGAAGGGGTCGGTGAATACGGCAGCCTGCAGTGTAGCGCCGATGACTACCAGAATTCCAACGACCGCACTGACAAAGCCGGTGCTTTTGGCTTCGCCGTAACCGAGGAAAAACATGCCGACCGGAATCCACATGATACTGATCAATACCAACAGTGCTAACGTCATAACTTCCTCCTTGATTTCATAACAGTCCCTCTCCCGGCATCGTTGCCGGGAAAGGGAGAAAAGTATAGGCCTATTCGGCGGTGGTTGGATCGATAACGGTTCTGACTTCTTCCACGCTGTTGGCCGGGAATCCCCCTTGTTTGGCGTGTTCAAGAACCATTTCTTTATTTGGTGCTATGTAGATGCAGTAAATCTTGTTGTCGGTTACATAACTCTGGACCCACTGGATCTGGGGGCCGAGTCCGTTGAGTACACTGCAGGATTTCTGAGAGATTGCCTGCAGGGTGTCGGCCGGAAGTTGCCCGGCGCCTGCCAGTTCACGTTCGATTACATATTTCGGCATGCCTGATCCCTTCTTCTTAAGTTTAATAGCGACGAAATTATTACCAGTAGAACATTGTGCCCAGGGCAAATGCGTTGGAGTGCTGCTTGTTACCGTCCATCCAGGTGTTCTGGGCGTAGATGTACTCGCCAACAAACTGGGTGAACTTGTTCAGGTTGTAGGTGATTGTAGCTACTGCGGACTCCTGGTTTTTCATAGCGATGAAAGACTTGGGCTCTCTGCTGTTCATCTCCTGGCGGGTCTGGCCATAGTTGACACCCATCATGACCGACGGAGCCAGCTTGTAGGTAGCTTGAAGCAGGTAGCCCCAGTGCAGGCGGGTTCTGCCGTTTGCATCTGCGGAATCACCGAGGATGTCGCCGTCCTGCGTGCTGAGCATGCCCAGTCCGCGACCGCCGTAACCCGAAGCAAGCAGGTTAAGACCGCTGACGCCAACGCTCAAACCGTAGGCTCCGCCGATTGACTCGTCATCACGGCCGGCCCTGGCTTTTGCTGCGCCGCTGCGGGGAGCGGTCTGGTAGATGCCGGAAACCCAGGCTTGAGCAGTTACATCGCCAAATTTACCGGCATATGAGAGTTCGGTTTCAATACGAGGTGAGTTGGTTTTTCCTGTATCGGCGGTAATCTTGTAGGGCTCACCGACTTCAAGGGCAACTTTCACGCCACCCATGTCAGGTGTCGTATAGCGGAGCTGGGGACCGAAGCCGGTATAAATGTAACCGGAACCGATGTGTCCCAGCGTCACGGTGTTACCTCGTGCGCCGACAACGCCGGCGGTCAGCAGTGTCATGTCTGTCAGAATATTTTTACCCTGGTACAGATTGAGTGCGCGACCGGCCAGCAGCTCGCCGTAGGCTCCCTTGGCGGTGTAAAAAATTTCACGGAAGTCGATGTTCGGACCGGTATTGAAACGGTCACCCTTCTGGTTCTGGATACTCGGATAAATGCCGACGCGAACGCTGGAATCAACACCCATGGTGGTGGGTGCCTTGACATTGAAGGCTACGACCGAAGGCAGCAGGCCGACACCAACGCCAAAGCGCTGATTGTAGCCGCTTGTGGCGCCGTTATCGAGCAGGCTCACGGCACGGGTGGCACCAACCGGGTTGCCTGGCAGCGGCTGGGTGGAATGATAGTAGGAAAACACGTCAACAATACCGTCGGTGCTGAGCTGCCAGCCGTTCTCTCCGCCGATAACGAATGCTGCGCTGGCCGGTGCGCTGGCGATCATTGAAGCTGCTGCCATGAGTCCGAGTGCTACCAGTGTGGTTTTCTTCATAGATTGTCTCCCTCTGCAATTAATTAAAGTAGTGGCGCATTGAATTGCCACCTGCGAACATTCTGCACTTCTCTTGCTGTGAATCTGCCCTTTGCGTACTCCTTTCTATTGAGAGTAGTGGTACCAAGTAGACTTGCGGCGGCCTTGTCCGGTGGGCTGGACGACCCCTCCTTCGTCCGGCCTGCTGCGTAAAACCCGTTTCCGGATTTGGCCGCAACAATCTGACTACGTGATAGTATGAAAAACTGTCTCTTAGGCAAAACTGCACACTTCTGGCTGGCAGCATGCTTGCAACGGAAGTGCCAAAATAGAACATCGGTTTTTTTGCATATATTACAGGATGTTAGGCGTTGACATCGAGTGCCATACCCCTTCGATACCGAATGTAGACTAACGCACCACTTTTTGTAACCATCTAATATCAAACGTTAAATTTGGATTGAGGAAGAGTTCTACACCGTGGAGAATAGGTACACATCGGCGATTTGACTCAAAGCCGGTCGGATAAGACGCGCATAATCGTGGAACTTCTGGCTCAGCAGAGAACTGATATAAGGACTGATTGCTAATTTCTTGACGCGCCATAGGTCGATACCTTAGACTTCCAACCTGAATTTTGCCAATCTGAACTGTGGAGTGGGGCTATGAATCCTGTCGCTGCAATTGTGCTGGCCGCCGGCAAAGGCACACGCATGAAATCAAGCCAAATCAAGGTGCTGCACCCGCTTGCCGGGCTGCCTATGATCGCCTGGCCAGTAGCTGCAGTCCGTCAGGCCGGCGCTGCACCGATTGTGCTGGTGGTCGGGCATCAGGCGTCGGCGGTACAGGGAGTGTTCCGAGGAGCCAAAGACCTCTGCTGCGCCATGCAGCAAGAACAGCTCGGCACCGGGCATGCGGTGGCCTGCGCTCTCGACTCTCTGGCCGGGTTTCGCGGCACGGTACTGATCCTCTGCGGCGATACTCCGCTTCTACGTCCTGAAACCCTTGAAAAGTTGCTCTTAACGCACCGCGATAGTCAGGCGGCGCTAACCGTTTTAACAGCTCTGCTGGATGCCCCTTACGGTTATGGACGGGTGATTCGGGACGATACCGGACAGGTTGCGAGGATTGTCGAACAGAAGGATGCCGATTCCGATCAGCAGGCAATAAATGAGATCAACAGCGGTATTTACTGCGTGGATGCTGATTTTCTTCGCGACGGGATCAGATCGATCGGCAACGATAACTCCCAGAGAGAGTATTATCTGACCGATCTTGTAACAATAGCGGTCAGCCGCGGACTGGTCTGCCAGGCCACACCGACCTTTGACAGCAATGAAATCATGGGAGTCAATGACCGTTCACAGCTTGCCGACGCAGCCCGCATCCTGCGCCGCCGCATAAACCGGGAGCATCTGCTGTCTGGGGTCACGATGTCGGATCCGGAGCAGACCTATATCGACCATGGGGTCACCATCGGCACCGACACGGTCATTCAACACGGTTGCAACATCGGCACCGGCACGGTTATCGGTGCGTACTGCGAAATTGAACAGGGTGTCAGCATCTTTGGCTGCCGCATCGGCAACGGTTGTCACATCAAGAGCGGATCGGTGCTGGAAGATTCGGAACTGGGTGAGAGCGTCTCCGTGGGACCGATGGCCCATCTTCGTCCCGGGACGGTCCTGGGTGGGAACGTAAAGATCGGAAATTTCGTCGAGACCAAGAAAATTACGATGGGTGCTAACTCAAAAGCTTCGCATCTGACCTATCTTGGTGACGCCGAAATCGGCCGGGACGTGAACATCGGCTGTGGCACCATAACCTGCAACTATGATGGCGTCAATAAGCACCGTACCGTCATCGGCGACGAGGTTTTTATCGGCAGCGACGTGCAGTTGGTTGCGCCGGTCAGCGTGGGAAGAAACTCTCTGGTGGCCGCCGGCACGACCGTCACAACTGATGTGCCAGCCGACTCGCTTGCCATCGCCCGCGTTCCGCAGGTTAACAAAGTCGGCTGGCGACTGAAGAAAAAGTAAACAGGCTACTTCACTTTAATCGAAATCTGTTTCGGTTTGGTCTCCTCTTTCTTGGGAAGAGTCACGGTCAGCACCCCCTTTTCGCAGTTGGCCTCCACGTTCTCCTGATCAACCGTGGTTGGCAGGCTGAAACTGCGCTGGAAGCCGCCGAAGTAGCGTTCAATGCGGTGGTAATTCTCTTTCTTCACCTCACCTTCATGTTTACGTTCCCCTCTTAGAATCAAGGTATTGTCCTCAATCCGTACATCAATGTCTTTCTGGTCGACATCAGGAAGTTCAGCCTTGATGACGATGGAATCAGCAGTCTCATAAATATCAACTGCCGGTTGCCAGATCCCCTCTTTAATGTCCTCTCCCGGCAGATCGTGATTCCAGGAGAGATTGAGAAGCCTGTTCATCTGATCCTGCATGCTACGCAATTCCCGCAAGGGGTTGTACTTGACGAGTGCCATGATTTTCTCCTCCTTTGTAGCGATTGTTTCCGGAGCAACGCCCCTGCAGAATCAAAGATAATCACGAATGTGCGGCTGTCAAGGGGTAAGAGGCTCGGTTGTTATTGCCGTACCTGATCGAGAAACTCAAGACTCTTGAGCTTTCTGCCGACGTGAGTTGAAATTGATTCATCAAGCAGAAATGCGGCGTCGCGAAGGGAGGATTCGTCAAAAAGGATTCGTCCGAAATGGCCGGTTGCAAGACAGTTGTTCAGGCTCTGCAACGCCGACAGCTCAATTTTCCTGCCGCTTGTGGAACAGAGTCGGCAGACAAGTTCCCCTTCCTGCTGCATTTGCACCCAATCCTCAGCAAATTCAGTACCACAGCGGCAGCAGCAATCCAACGAAGGGCGGTACCCGAGAATATTCAGCAGATTAATCTCAAAAAAGCGGCGCCCGACCTCACCACCTGTGCCGACGTCAATATGTTCAAAATAGGCCGTCAGAAGGCGGTAGAGGCGCGGCAGTGGATGCGCCTCCGGAGTCAGGCATTCGACAAGTTCGCAGGCATACAGGGCGTACGCGATGCCATGCAGCTCAGAGCGGATCCCGGAATAAAGCTGAATGATGTCGGCGCCGCGTAAGGACGACAGCCCTTCTTTGCGCAGCAGTTGGACATCGATGCGGGCAAAAGTTTCCAGGGCCGGGCCGAACCGTTTGCGACTGTTGCAGGCACCACGGGCAAAACCTTTCAAACGACCATGTTCGAGGGTAAACAGCGTCACAATCCGGTCGCTTTCGCCATATTTTGTTGACGAGAGAACTATGGCCTGCAGTTTTTCGGGCAGCATGAGAGACCTGACCAGCCGATTATTTTTTGGTCTGGGTCACCACAAAATACTTCGCGCCGTTGATTGTACCGGTGATGGTCAGCGACAGCGGATTGGTGCTGTTGGTCACCGTAGAGTACTGGGTGTTGCAAGGGTCGGAACCGACCGCCGGCGTGGCTGCATTGTTGGGGTCACATTTGGACGATGATGAGGGCAATGTGTACGGATTCCCGTTAACTGTTATTGTGCATGTTTGTGTTATGGAGCAGTCGGCAGAGTAGGTGGATGTGCACTCCATATGCTGCGTTACTGTCGGTGATACCTTGCAGCTTGCACCGCTGGCATCGGCATACATGTCCATGATGTACGTCCAGGTACCTGTCATCTCCTTGGCGGTCAGGTTCGATGCACCTGCAGAGCTGCTGCTGGTTGCGGGGGTGGTGCCCGAGCCTGTTTGCTGGTCGAGCTGGTTGTGGTTGACGCGGTACCGGTGGCGCTACCACTGCCAGTTGTGCCGCTGCCGGTTGATGTTGAAGCGGTGCCGGTCGCCGCCGGTCCTGCTGAGGTGGTGGTATTGGTTCCGCTGTTGACGGTGTTGACGTTGGTTCCGCTGCTGGAGCTTTTGCTATCAATGCCGCATCCGTACATAAAGGTCGAGCCAAACAGAATTGCGCACCCGATTACTACAACGCTCCGATTAAGCTGATTCCAATTCATGATTCCCCCTTTATTGAGCGAGCTTGGAAGAGTCCCAATCTATTTGTCAGGATAGCTCTTGTCAATAGGTATTCATGCTCTAAGCCCGACGCCTCATTCCAGTTGGAAAATATCCTGAAATCCTGTAAGGTCGCGCTATTCCAGATGTAACAGGCAGGCACGATGATCGCTTCCGAAACCCTTACCCGACTTGAATTCGACAAACTGCTGGCCGAAATAGCGCTTCACGCCAATTGTAACGCCAGTGCTGAGCTTATAAGGTTCGTCCGCCCCCAGCGGGACATCGGAAGTATCCGGACAACCTCCGCCCGTATCGAGGAAATCCGGCAGCTCGACCGCCAGGGCATCGTCCTTGCCCTGGGCGGATTTGACAACATTCGTCCGGCGCTCGACATGGTGAGACCGGCCGGCTCACTGTTGTCACCGCACGAACTGCTGCCGTTTATCCCGCTGCTGAGACTTTATGCGGCACTCGCCCGCCAACTCTCCCCGCGGAATGACATTCCGCACCTGAAAAACATGGAGCCGCAACTGCGCGGTTTTCCCGACATATTGGAACCGCTGGAAGCCTCCATCGACCGCGACGGCAGCATCATGGATTCCGCGTCGCCGTTGCTCAAGGATATCCGCCGCGCCAAACGGGGCCTGGCCGGACGAATCCGCAAAAAAATCGAAGAGATCATCCGCAGCAGCGGTATTGAAATTTTTCTGCAGGACGATTTCATCACGCAACGCTCCGGCCGCTGGGTAATTCCGGTCAGAATGGACTCCAAGGGGATGGTCAAAGGGGTCGTGCATGACGTCTCATCATCGGGTGAGACCGCCTTCATGGAGCCGCTGGAGATTATCCCCTTCGTCAATGAGCTGGAAAACCTCACTGCCGAAGAAAAAGGTGAGGAAATCCGCATCCTGCGTCAGTTGTCCGGCTGGATCCGTGAGGATTCCGCCGAGATCGCGGCCTGTTTCGAGACCTTGCTACAGCTGGACGTTCTGAACAGCATGGCTCGTTTTGCTCTCCAGTACGATCTGCAGACAGCCGATATCAACGAGCAGGGAACGCTGCGGCTTGTCGATGCGCGACACCCGCTGCTGCTGATGCTTCAGCGACAAGGAGCGCTGCAGCACGTCGAACCGCTGATGCTTGAACTTGGTTTGGAAGAGCGGGAGCGTGCTTCGGTAATGGTCATCACCGGCCCCAATGCCGGGGGAAAGACCATCGCGCTCAAAACGGCCGGCATACTGGCACTGATGGCACTTTGCGGATTGCCGGTGCCGGCGGGGCCGCGTTCCACAGTTCCGCTTTTGAATGCGCTGCTGGTGGATATCGGCGACGAGCAGTCAATTGCCCAGAGCCACTCGACCTTTTCAGCCCACGCTGCCCGCATAGCCTCGATTCTGGAAGAGAGTTCAGGACGCTCGCTGGTATTGCTGGACGAACTGGGCGCCGGCACCGAACCGCTGCAGGGGGGAGCCATCGCCTGCGGGGTACTGAGCGAGCTGCAGCAGCGGGGAAGCCTGGTGATTGCAACCACCCATCTGAGCGAGATCATCGGCTTTGTCCATCGCTCGCCGGGGATGCTCAACGCCGGTATGGAATTCGACGACCGCACTTTTACTCCGCTCTACCGCCTGATACCTGGCGAACCGGGGCAGTCGCACGCCATCGAGATTGCTCGGCGTTTTGGCATGCCGGAGCGTGTAATTGAGTTTGCCCGCCGGATGTTGGGGAGTGCCGGCAGTGAATTTGCGTCTCTGCTCAGGGAATTGCGCCAGCGGCGAAGTGATTATGAGGAGTTGCGCCGGACTCTCGAAAGCCGCGAGCGCGATCTCGAACTACGCGCCAGGCATCTGGATGAGCAGAAAAAGGAACTCGCCGGGGCTCGCCGGGAGGCCGCCGAAAAAGGGTGGGCCGATGCAAAAGATCTGATCGCCATCACTAGAAAAAGGATGAACGGACTGCTGGATGAGCTGAAGCAGGGCAATCGGACAGAGATCGTCGAGAAGCTGCGCCAGGCGGAAAAGCAGCTGACCACGGCGTTAAAACCTCAAATTGTGACAGAATATGACATACCTTTGACGGACGTTTCGACCGGGGATACGGTGCGTATCGGCTCGCTTGGCTGCAACGCCGTCGTGCTGTCGCGAGACGAGCGTCAGGGAAAGGTGCGAGTCAGAGCCGGACGCATGGAGCTTGACGTGCAGGTGACGGACCTGTTCATGCAGCGCAGGAGTACCGGCCGCGAACGGGAAAAGAAACCTGCCGTTCCCTCCTGGCTGGCCAATGTGGCGGAGCATGATCAGCGTGAATTAAAACTGATCGGCATGCGGGTGGAACAGGCGCTTACAGAGCTGGATACATTCATCAACCGTGCCTCCTCTGCCAGCTTGCACGAGGTGCGTATTATCCACGGTGTCGGCAGCGGACGCCTGCGAGATGTGGTGCGAGAGGAGTTGCAACGTCATCCGCTGGTGAATAACCTGCGGCCGGGTGAGCCGCACGAGGGACGGGACGGAGCCACGGTGGTGACTCTACTGGTGTGATATTCTTCAGGTCAATCCGAAATTATTCTGATACGCCATCCATATTTTTTCCGCAAAAAGGCTTACAATATCGACTATTTACAGCATTGGCTAAATTGTCAACTAATCTTGTGTATATCTCTTGGTACACCGACGATTTTCAGTTAAAAAATGCACTCAAAAACAGTAACAGTTTCAACGTGTTATGAGTCATTCGAGACTAAAATTATCTTTGTATGCCAGCAACTTATTCTCATAAGCCATCAACCTATATTGCGCTGTGTTATCTCAAGTAGCCGATATATCTAGTAATTTAACAGCACGAGAATTTGAAAAATATCTTGATTTCTTGGTTTTTGGTCCTAGTTTGGTACACCGTTAGTCCAGAGTTAGTACACCCAATACGACTGGATGTAATTGTCGCACCTCATAAGGGATGCGGGTATTCTCACGCTGCCAGTCGCATGTGTACTTCATCCGCAATCTTTTTGCCGATTTTAATTTCCGCGAATTTCAGATCGTAGCTGGTTTGCAGGTTCATCCAGAACTGTGGTGTGGAACCGAAGTAACGTGCCAGTCGAAGTGCTGTGTCAGGTGTAATGGCGCGGCGTTCTCGCACTATTTCATTGATACGCGGGGCAGGTACACGTAGTGCCAACGCCAGGGCATGAGCACTCATTGCCATTGGAACCAGATATTCCTCACGTAATATTTCGCCTGGATGAATGGGACGCATTTTATTGGTCGGGTTCATTAGTAATCTCCTCAATGGTAGTCAACTATTTCAACATCAAATGCATTGCCGTCTTTAAAGCGAAAACACAAACGCCATTGGTCATTGATACGAATACTCCATTGGCCTTTACGATCTCCGTGCAATGCTTCCAAGCGGTTACCCGGTGGTGATCGAAGGTCTTCAATTGCATACGCATCATCCAGCATTTGCAGTTTTCGTTCAGCAACCATGGCGAATGCTTTAAACTGTCGAGGGCACTCGCATTCGAATAAAGCTCTGGTCTTTTTGCAATGGAACGTTTTGATCATGAAATACAATATAACGCGACTCGTTAAACGTCAAGCGGATTTAGATAAGTGATAAGCCGTTGTAGCAGATCGGTACCCATCCCTTATCAAATGCATGGAATGTTGCCGCTGTGCATTGATATCAGCCATAGAGGGATGAAACTCCACAACCTCCACGCTTCACCGACACTGACGACCTCAGCAACTGCAGAGATATCAGTACTGGTGCTATAAATGTGAGTGATGTATCCGCCGTCAAATACACCTAATGCTCGCAGAGTTCGCCATTGCGCTCAGCGCTTAAGTTTCTATTGGGCGGTTAAACAGAAACGACCCAGGAACATCTGGGTCATCGGCGGATATTATCGAGGTAACTATCGGAATCGAACCATCGACACAAATTGGAATTTTTCACTGCCCATATTTCGTCAAACCGCTCAACTCTCAAAGATCCGAGTGCCATACCAGCTAAATCTGTAAAAGCAGCACCTAAAGCTAAAACACCAGCGAAAAAGAAGTAATTCTGGCATTGCCAGGATCACCTGAGAGTTGCTCTAACTATCGCTTTAATGGGAATCATCACCTGTTTTCGAGTTGGCTTTCTGTCGAACCGCTCTTTTTCGGTGGCTCCCAGAAAAGAAACCACGCTTTATTTGAAGGAAACATTCCTTTCGACCAAATCTCCAACCTACGGCATTAAAATCACCGAAACTGATCGAATCTCTGTACTATTCACGCTTAGTATTTTAGATTCGACATCAGTAGTGTCCCAACGTTGAATAGCTGATCGGCTGCAAAGGCCTGTCAATAC
>JBAXVE010000039.1:0-29809 GCA_037129245.1 Desulfuromonadales bacterium | reverse complement strand
TCTCTGTGTGTCGTAGCATGTATTTTCTGATTGCTGCCCACCATCAAGCTCAATGGCAATCTTTTTTTCAAATGAGATAAAGTCGGCGATGTACCTTTCAATCGGTTGCTGCCTGCGAAATTTGACACCTTCAAGCTGACTGTTTAAATCGCCTCCAGAGCAGGCGTTCAACGTCAGTAGCATTGTGTCTTAATTCAATCGCATGGTTTTGCAGGGAATGACGCTGTTTCATGGCAACTTCCCCCACCCCCTAACCCCCTCCCGCAAGGGGCGGGGGGACTTTTTAGAATCTAGGTAGCAACCGGTTACAACTTGTAACCGGTTACAACAGTTCTGGCTTATTTTACTTTCTTTGGAGCCTTTGCTTTTGACAACTTTGGCAACGCCTGCACGGCACGTTCAAAATCTTCGTCAACCTGTCGGATATCTGCGATGGCCAAAGTCTTGAACTTACTGTATTCAAATTCAGCCTTTGCTTGCGCCATCTCATGAGAGATTCGCCCGGTATGGGTGAGAATATCACGATCATTGAGCGTTAGAAAACCATCCAGCTTCTTGACCCAATCCAGCATGTGCATTGGCACTCGGCGCATGGCCTGCCCTTCGGCAAAGACGAGGTATTGTTCCACAAGATTGTTGAGTGCTGCCAGCTCCGGTTCGGAAAGGTAGTTTTTGGCAATGCCGACATCCTGCTTGCGTACCATCGCACCACGCCAGTTGGTCAGGCCAAGATTGGGCTTGGCTGCGTCCACCCGGTTATGGATAATCTCTGCGGCGGTCTGTCCGGTAATAGCCCAATGCACCTTGTTCTGAACCGTTTTGAAGAAACCGATGCTGATTTCCTGTGTAGGGTCATAATCGATGCTGGTGGCGTAAATGTCGGTAATTTTCTGGTAGAAGCGCCGCTCGGAGGTGCGAATGTCCTGAATCCGGCGGGTCAGTTCCTCAAAATAGTCGAAAGGTTGGTCAGGGTTTTTTAGACGTTCGTCATCAAGTACAAAGCCCTTGACGATGTATTCACGCAGCCTTTGGGTTGCCCATATCCGGAATCGGGTAGCCACGGTGCTTTTCACCCGATAGCCGACCGAAATGATCATGTCGAGATTGAAGAACTCAATGTCACGGGTGACCTGTTTACCACCCTCTATTTGAACTGTTGCAGATTTTGCAACAGTTCCTTCCGGGTGCAGTTCTCCTTCATCAAAGACATTTTTGATATGCCGGGAGATGACCGACTTGTCGCGCTGGAACAGCTCGGCAAGCTGGTTGAGCGAAAGCCAGACAGTTTCTCCCTCAAATCTCACATCGATTTTCAGTTTTCCTTCTTCAGTCTGATAAACCAGAAACTGGCTTCCAGTTTGTATTACCGGTTTATTGGTCATGGTTCAGTTCCTTATAACGCCCCCGTGAAGGCTTGATCCAGCAACGACTTCTTTAGTGCGTCCAGTGCAGCGAGCTTCTGCTGGTAGACGGCTTCGAGGTGCAGGGTTTCTTCACGAAGAGAATCAAGTTTTTCTACAATCTGTAACTGCTTGGCAACAGACTTAGGGAAGGAAATCTCGATAGTTTTCAGCTTTCCGTTCTCGAAGCAAGGCGTTATTTTAGCGAGCAGTACGTCACCGTCAGCAAAGTACGTGTAACTGCCTGCAACATCTGCCAATGGTTTCTCTTGTCGCGGAATGAGTATTTTATCGTCAATTCCTAAGTATTCCATTGGGACGAATGACACCAAATCTGTTCCAGCAAGAATGCGACGTGCCTCCGACTTTGGTGGTTTAATCTGGCATACCTCCGCCAGTGTTCTTGTCTCCCACCCCGCCTTCATCCCTTCCTCCGCTCATCCAACCGCTGCTGATCCCGCGCCTGCAAGCGAGCTTTGGTCATCCGTTCCCGTAAGCCGCCCTCTTTCAGAAAATCCTTCTCAAGCCGCCGTATCTGCTGATCCAGCAGATAATTTGCCTGATGAATCAGGCAAATGGCGATGTTGGCAACTACATTGGCAGGTCTGGTATCAACAAACTCCCGATAAGCCTCATAGGTCGTATGGGACTTATTGCCCAGTTTTCGCACATACTGCGCTTCTTTGGAGTCCTTCTCCCAGATTGCCAAATCCCGAACCCTCAAGTAATCCCGATAATCTTCCAACAGCTCTTCCAGACTGGCTCGCGCCACGTTGGTCAGCTTGATCTCCATCTCTTTGGAAGTTCCGGATGCCTTGCTCCCCTCAACGATATTCTGCTTGCCGGAGCGGGCAGCCTGCACCATCTGGTCGATGGTGCGGTCTCCTTTTTTCAAATGTTTTTCGCAAAAGCGAAAAGTAAGATCATAAATCACTTCTGACTTCTGATAGGACAGTAGTTCTTGATAGTTGCCGTGGGGCAGGATTATGGTAGGGTCTTGGTTGCTCATAAGTCATATAGGTCCCATAGGACTTATAAAAGGCTCCTTATTTTTTGTAATACTTCCGCACTCTCTGCATCCAGTGACGCTATCTCGTCCATGATCTCTTGCGGGGTGCGGTGGGTGATGACCTCGCCGCCGTTGGGATTCTTCACTGACAGGTCATAGGAGCCGGTGTCAATGCCGGTGACATCCACGCTCCAGCTTTTCGGTGAGTCAGCAAAGGTCTTTTGCAGTTCGATGAACTCAACCATGTCAGTATCGTTCAGCGGGTTGGTCTTACCCATGTTACGACCAACGTCAAGGGAGTAGTACCACACCTTACGGGTGGGTGATCCCTTCTTAAAGAACAGCACCACTGTCTTGACTCCCGCCCCTTGGAACGTACCCCCAGGACAATCAAGTACGGAATGCAGGTTACATGATTCCAGTAACAGTTTCCGCAGACTCACTGAGGCGTTGTCAGTATTGGAGAGAAAGGTGTTCTTGATAACCACGCCAGCTCTGCCACCGGCACGGAGCATCTTGATAAAGTGTTGCAGGAAGAGGAAAGCAGTTTCGCCGGTTCGGATGGGGAAGTTCTGCTGTACCTCTTTGCGCTCTTTACCACCGAAAGGAGGATTAGCCAGTATTATGTCAAAGCGGTCTTTCTCCTGAACGTCTGCAAGGTTCTCGGCAAGGGTGTTGGTGTGGACGATGTTGGGTGCTTCTATGCCGTGAAGTATCATGTTCATAATGGCGATAACATACGCCAGTGATTTCTTTTCCTTGCCGTAGAAGGTACGCTCCATCAGAATCTTCATGTCATCGGTTGTCAGGTTTGGTTGCGCCTTGAGGTAGTCGAACGCCTCGCACAAGAAGCCAGCCGAACCAACCGCACCGTCATAGATGCGTTTACCGATCTCTGGCTTCACCACCTGAACGATGGCACGGATCAACGGACGGGGGGTGTAATACTCTCCGCCGTTCCTGCCAGCGTTACCCATGTTCTTGATCTTCGCTTCGTAGAGGTGGGAGAGTTCGTGCTTCTCGGTTTGGGAGCGGAACCGTAGTTCGTCTATGTGGTCGATGATCTCCCGCAGGTTGTAGCCGCTGTGTATCTTGTTTTTGATCTCCCCGAATATCTCACCGATTTTGTACTCAATGGTGTTGGGGCCACTGGCTTTCTGTTTGAATCCGTGCAGGTAGGGGAACAGTTTGCGGTCTACAAAGTCCCGCAGATCATCGCCGGTCAGTGCCTTATTGTGGTCGAGCTTGCCGTCTGAAGTCTTGGGTGCTGCCCAACTCTCCCAGCGGTACGGTTCATCAAGAATGAAGGTATACGCCTTAGCCTCAAGTTTACCCTCCATAGATTTGTCCTGCTCCAGCCCGTCAAGGTATTTCAGGAACAGCAACCATGAAGTCTGTTCTGCATAATCCAACTCACTACCACAACCGGCCTCTTTCCAGAGAACGTCGTCTATATTCTTGAAGGCTTGTTCAAACATGGGTGTCCTTATGGCGGGTGACAATATTGTATCTAACTGAAAAGAATGTGTAACTCTACGATTATTTGACAATCATTGCAATCGACCTACGAGACAGGGAATATGACACACGACCTCTCCCATTCTGCGTCCTATAAAATCATTTTTTCAACCTGCCACACATACGGCACCATGCCGTAATTCCAGGCCAGACAGAGTCGGCGGTAGCCGGAAAAGAGCAGCCCCTCTCCATTGCAGACAAGGATTATCGGGGCTTTAAGCGCAAGCGTGCCGCCTCTCTGCAGGGCATCCTCAATCTGCGTGTAACTTTTCCGGTATCCCCGTTTGGCACGGGCCAGATACTTCTGGTAATCCTCGTAGCGGTGGTATGAAAGTGCGACCGGGATGCCGTTAACGTCCGCCGAACGGGGATACGGGACCAGTTCACCGGAGTCAAAACGGTCCACAATCCGCTCCCAGGTGACTCCGTGCCGCAGGTACCACTCCTGCTTGGCGGGGTGGCTGAAGAACTCCCAGCGTTCCTCGTCGATGTCGGGCTTCAGCCAGAACAGTGTCAAACATGATGAGGATTTCACATCAAACTCCGCCGCATAAAAAACCACAGGGTTTTCCTCCCTGTGGTTCAAGTTTCAGAAATAACGGAGCGGCGCCCGTCAGACAGAAGCACCGTCAGAACATACGTCAATGCCCCGTCAGTTGGCCACTCCGTACTCTTCAAGTTCCGGCTTCATGTTGACCATGTCGCGGATTTCGCTCCACTCCATGAAATCCACCGCAGCTTCGTCGCCCTTCATGGTCGCGATGATCTCGAAATAATCCATCTGGTACTTACTCTTTTTGACCTCGGCCGCCGGCTTTACCTTGACGGCATAGACCGTCTGAATCGACTGATGATCGAATTTGCGCCAGTACTGTTCGTCCTTCAGGCCGATATATTTGCGACCCTCCAGCGCGAGGATGACATCCTTGACGGCGAAGGTTTTCGCTTTTTCCACCGCTGCCTTGTATTCGTTGAGGATCACATACGCCGATGCCCCTGACGTGGTCGGGTAGCGTTTGTAACGCTCCTCAAACTTTTTCACGAAAGCAATCCCCTTAGGATAGTTGTTCTTGAACGGCAGGCTCCAGGTCCAGGGAACAGCACCGACAATCCCTTCCATCGCTTCCGGTCCGGCCCCCTGAGCCATGTCTTCAGTCATCTGGGGGACGATGATCTGCACCTTCCCCTTCAGTCCCATCTCAACGGCCTGCTTCACGGCAATTTCCATATCCTGCCCAAACAGCGACAGCACCAGAACCTCGGCACCGAAGTCTTTAGCCTCCTTGAGAGCCTCCTTGAAATCGGTGGCCCCCAACTTCGTCAATACCTCCGGGTGCAACTTCAAGTCCTTGGTGTCAGTGAATGAGCGCAGCACCGACTCGGTCGTCCATCCCCAGGTATAATTGGCGGTTATATAAAAGAACTTTTTCCCCTTGAAATTCTTGTTCAGGTAATCTGACATGACTTTTCCGGCAAAATAGGCGTCAAAGCACTCTCTGAAGATATGCCGGTGCCCGTACTCCCCGGTCGTTTCGGTGGAATAGGAAAGCGTCGCAAAAAACAGCTTGTTTTTCTGCTTGGCCACCTCGCCGGTTGCTATGGCCACGGCGCTTGATGATCCTCCCAGGATCATCGGAACCCCTTCCTTGTCGTAGAGATCGATGGCATTGGCAGTGGCTATCTTGGGGTTGGATTTGGTGTCCCGCATGACCAGCTGTATCTTTTTGCCGAGGATACCACCAGCGGCGTTGATTTCATCGACCGCCAGCTCGGCAGCACGCTTCTGGTCAAGTCCCTGCTTGGCGTAAGGGCCGGTTTCAGGATAATTCAAACCGATTTTTACAATGCCGGGATCTGCAAAGACGTTGTTTGAAAACGTCACAAACAGTGCAACGGTGCACAAAAATACACATGACAAACCATTTTGCGTTAGCAGCTTCATGGGGCATCTCCTGACAATATGCATCAACAACATGCGGCACGTTAGTACATTCGGCAGACAGTTGGCAAGTGAAAAGTTGCGGCTTGGAGAGGCAAATTTTTGCACTTTGTCCAACTGCGTTTCACCATTAGCAGCGACATATAAAACAACGGTCTGAAGACTCGTCGCCTCGCAACAGCGGAATGCCGGGAGGAAGCTAATAGGTCTTGTGTCTCCGGAATACTCCAGCTTTCACGAGAGAGATTTATTATACTTGGCAGACAACTCTTCTATAACAGATGCTACTAAATCAAACCATTGATCCTGTACCGCAAGAAGATTTTCAATCTTTGGATTCCCATCACTGGTTTTAACCGACCAGTCAAACCTGTTCTTACTTCTGTTGCAATACGCACCAGGAATCAACCCGGCCAGTTCAACCAGATAACGTTCCCCAATCTCCGGTAGCCCGAAATCATTAGTTCTTGATGCAATACCGGTGTTGTAAAATGTTCCATTTGGTTTAAATATTGCCAGATTGAGATCCTGCGTGTCTGTCTTGAGTATCAGGGAATTGCTTCCGGGTTGAGTGTACATACCCTGTTGTTTTGCCTGTTGAAGCATTGCGTGAAACCGCTCTTTTACTTGAGGGGATAATTGCAGATTTTCGATAAACACCTGTTCACTGACTGTTGTTCTCTGTCCCTGAAACTTCGATGATACCTGAAGAGACGCTGGAGAAGTAACGGCAATGCCATTTCCTTCGATACGCACAACTGCCCGCTCGATCTCATAGGTTCGGGCCAATATACGCGGCATTACAAAAAAACCGTTACTGCCTTCTCCAGGCTGTTTGAACAGAGAATACTCAACCAGCGCCAGCGTGAAATTAAGGTTCCCGTATTGTTGCAGAAAAGAGGTTATCTGTTCAACTCCTTCTCTGATACCGTCGCCGGCAATCAGGAGTTGAAACCGACCGCGTTTCAGGTTACGAGTTACCCGGTCAATAAAAGTCTGTTCGTCAAGAGTATCATCTGCTGTAGACGCGATCTGATAAAGGGAAGGAATGGATCCGCCTTGGGAAGCAAGAGCTATCCGCTCAAATTCTTCATACGACATACCGGCCAGCTCTTTGGCATAATCGAGAATCTGACCGATCACTTCGCGCCGTGCTTCAGGGTTCTTCCATAGTTTGCATTCCACAATCGTGATCAGACCAAGCGGGTTGATAAAAATGATGTCTGCAAAACCGGCCTTTGTTCTTAACTCACGGCATACGGGAAGCAGTGGGCCAAATGCCGGTTCTATTTCATCTATGGGAAGCGACTCAGGATGATTAAAAATAAAATTTTGAATCCACCCTTCGTCAAATAGTGCATCCACCTTCTGGAGACGATGAACCTGGCTGGTGTCCACAAAATACGCAGCTGCATGTTGGTATGTCATTTCCCCCCCTTTTTTTGAATTTATCTCTCTTTACACATACGATCCCGGCCGGATGCACCACATGAACGACTGGACATCTATCATGTCACGTGGCGCAAGCTCCATCTTGACCAGTTCCTTTTTCAGATACCCGGAAAACTCCAGCAGACACTTGTAGGTCAGCCAGTTCAAATCCGATTTATAGTTGAGCGCAAAAGCGCATAAATCTGTCGCATGCTGGCACACCGTCGGTTTCAGGAACATTTCCGTTTCGGGATACGTGATGAACATGAAGTAGGAGATGATCGTCCATTTCGCTGCTTTGATTTTATCAAGAGTTTTGGCAAACCGCTCAAACCGTAGCTGCTGCGATGCGCTTCCATAGAGCAATTCAAAAAGATCTTCGGCAAAAAGTTTCTTTGACGCATCCTGCTGTAAACCGTCCTTGAGCGCCATCTTCTCGTTCGGGAAAATAAGATTGGTCTTGTTCGCCACCTGCAAGGCCCGACGGCAGATTTCGGTGTAATCAGCCTTTGCAAGCAGCTCTTCGTACTGTTCTTTTCCCAACTGAGTCTGCATAAGCTCGTGAGCGACCACCTTATAATCCCGCTCCTCACGGAAATATTCCGTATCGCTGAAGCCTTCCGGGAACAGCAGCAGAAACTCGGCTTTCGCCTGTGGCAGCGAAACAAACTTTTTGCTCTTGTCTCTGGAGTAAATGGCGGGATTATCGAGCACCGGGTGGAATTCTTTGGGGGGATCAATCTGTTGAAGGGTAATGCTCTTCAGGCTGATGAGTTTTTCACCGGCATCAATGAAAAATACCCGTACTTTATCATCAGCAAAATTTTCCAGCACTTTGCCGATGCCCCATATCGGCATACCTGGATGCTGAACGTAAGAATCTTTTTTGAGCATATAGAACTCTCCTTTTTAGTTTTAGCAGCATTATAGGAGAGCCACCTCCCCCATCCAGCGTCCTATACACTCTATAAAAAAACCGTGGAACCGCGAGAATCTGTCGTGAGCGCGACAGGATGAAGTGAGATGTACATAGCAGAAATTTCGATCAAATGACACGGGAAACCTTCTTCATTGAAGAAGTATTTCAGCTGGGTAGAGATGAGATAACAAATTGCGATTGACGTTTATCGGGCTTTTTGATAGACCACCTGTACCATTATAATTTCTCAAATATCCCATGATAACATTGCAGGCGTGAGCAGAGGAAACCTCTCGATGATCGTAACCGGAAACCGCCGCGCGCCACATTCAACAACCACACTCTCCTCACTCATGCCGCACCGGTTCATCCATATTGCCGACTACAGGTAGTGGCATCGACAGCGATCTGCCAAAGACCGCCACCATTCTTGCCGTTGACGACGACACAACGTCCCTGCGTGTTCTCGGCACCCACCTGAAACACCTTGGCTTTGATGTGGTCACGGCTCAGGGGGGATTACAGGCCCTTGCACTGCTTGAACACCAGACCGTCGATCTGCTGATCTCCGACCTGCGCATGCCCGACATGGACGGGGTCGCCCTGCTGGAGGAGGTTCGCAGGCGGGGGCTGAGCATGCCGTTCATCGTCGTGACCGCCTGCGGTAGCATTGAAAGCGCCGTGGCCGCCATGCGCCAGGGGGCCAGCGATTATGTTGAAAAGCCTTTCAACGTTGACAGCCTTCAGCTGACCGTCGAGCGGGCTCTCGAATATCACCGCGCCGTTTCCGAAAACCTCCAGATCAAGGCCTACCTGCAGGAGCGCTTTACCTTCCAGAATATCATCACCGTTACCCCCGCCATGAAGGAAATGCTCGAAATGGCGGCCAAGGTTACAACCTCGCCAAAGACAACCGTCGCCATCTACGGCGAAAGCGGCACCGGCAAGGAGGTGCTGGCCCGCGCCATCCATTTTGCCTCTACCGGCATGCCGACCGGCTTTGTGGCAGTCAACTGTGCCGCCATTCCGGAGCAGCTGATGGAGAGCGAGCTGTTCGGCCACGTCAAAGGCTCCTTCACCGGGGCAGACCGGGAACAGCAGGGGAAATTCAGCCAGGCCGGCAGCGGCACCCTGCTGCTGGACGAGATCGGCGACATGCCGCTTTCCCTGCAGGCCAAGCTGTTGCGGGTGCTGCAGGAACGGACATTTGAATTGATCGGTGGCAAAACCGTGCACCGGCTCGCCTGCCGGGTAATCGTCGCCACCAACGCCAATCTGCCGCAACGGGTAGCCGACGGAAGCTTCCGTGAAGACCTCTATCACCGCATCAATGTATTTCCGCTGCGCCTGCCCCCACTGCGCGACAGAAAAGACGACATCCGCCACATCAGCGAGTATGTGCTGGCAGAGCTGCAGCAGCATCTGGGAAAGCCGCTGCCCGGCTTCTCACAGAACGGCATGGATGCCATTTTAAACCACGACTGGCCGGGTAATGTGCGCGAACTGCGCAATCGGCTGGAACGGGCCGCCATTCTCACCAGCGGCGAACTGATCAGCCCCGTCCATCTCGGACTGGCAGCGAACCCTCATCAGGCGGGCCAACAGGATTATGATCCAGCCTATACCGTCTATCAGCTCAAAATTCCGGCCCACGACATGTCACTGGCGGCCCTGGACGAGCAGATACTCTCCCTGACGCTGGAGCGCTGCAAGGGGAACAAATCCAAAGCCGCCCAACTGCTCAAAATCGGTCGTAAAATGTTTTATCGATCCTAATCCCCCACAACCGTACCCTGACAGCACACACCGTACCCCTGTGACACACCTTTTTCTTTCCCTGACAACTACATAACAATAATTCCAGCTAGTTACATATTGGCATCAATACTGCTCCTCTATATGGTGACACATTGAAATCTGTGTCATAAAGGCACACTACCGGAGGTCATCAATGAGTCAGGAAGCGGTTGAGCGATTATTGGGCAGGCTGCTGACGGATGATAGGTTGCGTAAGCGCGCAAAAGAATCCTTAGAGAGTGCCTGCAAGGAGGAAGGGTATGATTTGAGCGCCGTGGAGCTCAGGGCTATCAGTCACGATGACATCACCACGCTTGATTTTGTGTCAATGAGACTGGATGGCAACATCAAACGTTTCCAGGGTATCTAGATATCCCTGACGGAGTCACGATCATGCCAGGCGACATACCAACTGAATCAGCGGATGACATCCGCCATCGCACCGACGAATACGCGCGCTATTTCAATCTGTTTGACCTGGCACCGGTCGGCTATCTGGCAATCGACGACAAGGGGGTGATCCTGGAGGCCAATCTCACTGCGGCCGGCATGTACGGAATCGCCGCGTCAACAATGCTGAAACAGCCGTTCAGCCACCTGATACTCCCCGAAGACCAGGACATTTTTTCACTCTGCCACAACAGACTGCTTGACCAGCAGACGCCGCAGGCCTGCGAGCTGCGTATGCTGGATACGCAGAACCATGTTTCCTGGCTGCATCTGCGGGCCGTTCCCGCCAGTGGCGGCGAATGCTGGCTGACGCTGAACAACATATCGGAACACAAACAGCATGAAACCGTCCATAACGAACTGCTCCGCCGCGAAGACACTGTCAACAGGGCCTACGGCGATATCCTCACCCTGATCAATTATGAATGGCCCTCAGTCGAGGAGTTCGCCCAGGCGGTCATGAAGCAGCTTGACAGCCACGCATCGGTGATGGCGGCGGTCAGCTATATTGTGCGGAACGACACGCTGGTACCGGTATCATCCCTGGGTGTCCCTGTGCCGTCCACTGCCGGTGAAACAGCCCAGGAAGCATTCCGGCGCAACGAAATCATCAACCAGCGCCTGAATCCATCCGACGCCCGGCACAACCCCATCGGTTTCGGCACCTTTACCGCCCGCGAGATTATTTCAGTACCGCTGACGGTGATGAACGAAGTGGTGGCGGTGCTGGAACTGGCTTCGCCGAGCGGCTTTGAAGAAACCGATCTGCGGATCATTAACCGCATCGCCCCCCAGCTCGGAATCGGCGTGAAGACGATCCGGAATAATCAGGAACTGAAACGCCTTTCAGATGAACTGCGCGGATCGTACGACGAACTGAAACTGCTGAACGTTGAGCTGAAGGAGCAGCAGCAGGAACTTGCTGAAGGGAATCGCCGACTGGTGGAAATTTCCCAGACCAAGTCTGATTTTCTGGCCAACATGAGCCACGAGCTGCGCACACCGCTCAACTCCATAATCGGATTTTCCGAAGTGCTGCAGGACCAGTATTTCGGCCCCATCAACGACAAACAGCAGGAGTACGTCAAAAATATTCTGACCAGCGGCAGGCACCTGCTTTCGCTGATCAACGACATACTGGACCTCTCCAAGATCGAGTCGGGCAAGATGGAGCTGGAACTCGGCACCTTCCCGCTGCGGGAGTCGCTGGATGCCTCCATGATGATGCTGCGGGAAAAAGCCTTGCGAGGCAGCGTTACCCTGCATCTGGAGCTTGACCCGTCGGCAGGGTCGATCATTGAGGCGGACGAGCGGAAGCTGAAACAGATCATGTTCAACCTGCTTTCAAATGCCGTCAAATTCACGCCACCCGGCGGTACCGTGCGTGTCAGCGCCGGCCGCAGCGGAGATTTCACCGTAATCAGCGTGTCTGACACCGGCATCGGCATCAGGCAGGAGGATATTCCCCGGCTTTTCCAGCCCTTCACCCAACTGGAATCGGCCTACACCAAAGAGTACGAGGGAACCGGGCTCGGTCTGGCGCTGATCAGAAGGCTGGTGGAGCTGCACGGCGGGCAGGTCTGGCTGGAAAGCGAACCGGGTAACGGAAGCAGATTCAGTTTCACCATCCCGCACGGGGCAAAGCTGCTATGAACCGAGAAACGGCGGTTTTCATAACACGGAGCAACGGAGCAACGGAGAAATCAAGGCATTACAGGAGAAACCACACCCACCACCAGGGTGAGCTACCAAAAATAAAATTAGCCTCTTGCAAAAGTCCTTATAACCCTTCGACCGTTCGACAAGCTCACGGCTCAGGGCGAACGGACTTTACACATATGTGCTGATATTCCGTTCGTGGTGAGCTTGTCGAACCATGAATGGAATACTTTTGCAAGAGGCTCAAATTTTTCTTTAATTTTTCTCCGTTGTTCCGTTGCTCCGTGTTTCAAATGTTTTTTTAAGATGAACAGTTCGGCCACAGAGAGGTGAGCCCATGTCACACAGCATTCTGATTGTCGAAGACAATGCCAACAACCGCAACCTGTTCAAGGACATCCTGCTGTTCCACCACTACGATGTCACGGTGGCCGAAGACGGTCTGCAGGGGGTGGCGCTGGCCAGGGAGCTGATGCCTGATCTGATTCTGATGGATATTCAGATGCCGACCATGGACGGCATTACTGCCGGCGATATTCTGAAGAAAGATCCGGCCACCTGCGACCTCAAAATCATCGCCCTGACCTCGTTTGCCATGCGGGGCGATCGGGAAAAATTCCTGGCAGCCGGATTTGACGGCTATCTTTCCAAACCGGTCAATACCCGTGAACTACCCGGCCTGGTCAAAACATGGCTGGAAGGCGCAGAACAGCCGTGAGCTACCGCCTGCCGAGAATATTGTGCGTGGATGACGAGCCGATGAATCTGGGTCTGCTGGAGGCCATGCTCGCGCCGCGGGGATTCGAGGTGATTACGGCCTCAAACGGCTACGAAGCGATAGAAAAAATCGGCGAGCGCATCGACCTCTGCCTGCTGGACGTGATGATGCCCGGCATCGACGGCTTCGAAGTCTGCCGCCGGCTCAAGGGCAACGGCGAGCATAGCAACATCCCGGTCATCATGATCACCGCCTGCTTCGACAAGGAAAACCGCATCCGCGGCATCGAAGCCGGCGCCGAGGATTTCATCTCCAAACCTTTCGACAGCTCCGAAGTCATGGCGCGCATCACCATGCTGCTGCGGGTCAAGGGGCTTAACGACCAGCTCCATTCCGCCTACGCCAGCATCAACAATCTCACCTGCCTGAGCAAACAGATTCTGAGCGGTTTTGATCCGTTCCACTTCAGCTTTATCGACAGCATCAGGGACATCGTCCGCCAGATTATTGCCGTCTCCCCCGACCGGATAGAGCAACCACGGCGGGTCCTGCTCTCTCTGCGGGGAATCAATGGAGAGTTCGGCTGCTATGCCTTCGGTCATGACTCCGGTGCCATCACCATGACCATCCTGCCCGCAACCATCTGCCGGCACCTGGAAAAACTGGCGGACGGACGGGAGCTGGTGTGGCTCAATCAGGAGGATCTGCAGAACGGGCACCGGGAACTGGTGGCCGAACTGACTGAAAACATGGAACCGCCGGTCAACCTGATCTGCAACCTGAGCAGCCAGATCACCTTCTGCGCCATCAATTACGGTCGGCCGGTCAATCACTTTGATGCCGAGGTGCTAAACGCCATCGTTGCCGAAAGCCTGTTTCTCAAATCACTGTCCGAGCAGGTTCGCGAAACCGAAAGCGCCTTTGCCTACACCGTCATGGCGCTTGCCAGAGCAGCGGAGGTCAATGACGACGACACCGGAGAACATATCCTGCGGGTCGGCGACTACTGCGCGCTACTGGCTGCCGAACTCGGTATGCCGGAGGAATTCATCGAACTGATCCGGCTGCAGGCGATCCTCCACGATGTGGGCAAAATCCACTTGTCCGTTGACATCCTGCACAAGCCGGCCGCCCTGACAGCCGGGGAATTTGAACTGGTCAAGCAGCATCCGGCCGATGGCGCGAAGATTATCGGCGACCACATCCGCCTGACGCTGGCCAAAAGTATCGCCATCAGTCACCATGAGCGTTTTGACGGCAGCGGCTATCCTCACGGCCTGGTTGGTGAACAGATTCCGATTGAAGGGCGCATCATGAACCTGGCAGACCAGTATGACGCCCTGCGCAGCAAGCGCTGCTACAAGGCGGCGCTCAGTCATGAAGAAGCCTTCTGCATCATCAGCGATGGCAACGGCCGGACGATCCCGCAGCACTTCGATCCACGGGTGCTGGCAGCTTTCAGATCCATTCACGGGCGCTTTGCCGAAGTCTTTGAGGCCAAGGGGTAAGCTATGCCGGAAGAGCAACAGATACGCCGCACGATTCTGATCGTCGATGATATTCCGGAGAACAGCTCGCTGCTGGAGGCGGTGCTGTGCGATGAATACCGCATCATGACCGCCGCGCGGGGCGGCGAGGCACTTGAGATTGCCCGTTCAACGCCGCCGGACCTGATTCTGCTGGATATCATGATGCCGGAAATGGATGGTTACGAGGTCTGCAGGCTCCTCAAGGCGGATACCGCTACTCAGGGAATTCCAGTCATCTTCGTGACCTCGCTGCTTGACTCCGGTGATGAAACGCGCGGATTTGAGGCCGGTGCCGTTGATTACCTCACCAAACCGATCATCGGTGCGGTCGTCCGGGTCCGTGTCAAGGCCCACCTGGCGCTGCACGATGCCCAGGAGGCCCTTGAGGAGTGGAATGGCAACCTCAGAAAGCGGCTGCTGCAGAGCATCAAAACCATTCGTTTAAAGACCGAAGCCCTCAGCAGTGCCGATGAGCGTGCCTCCGCCCTGCGCGGCTACATCACCGGCGTTGAATTGCTGTCCGGTGTCTTTGAACTGATGGAAGACCGTTTCGGTGTCCGCTCGCGGGCAATCAGCGAACTGGCCGGGGATGCCGCCCGCCAGATGAAGCTTTCGGCCGAAGAGGTGGCCAAAATCAGGCTGGCCGGGATGCTGCACGATGTCGGAACTCTCGGGAACAGACGATGCTTGACGGAAAAAGATGCGGCCGGGATGACAGCCCATGAGCTGGAAGAGTACCAGCGCCACCCGCTCCGCGGAGAAGAGTTGTTCAGGGAACTTGACGACCTGCACGACGTGGGGCTGATGGTGCGGAGTCATCACGAATCATTCGGCGGTGGCGGTTTCCCTGATGGGCTGACGGGGGACGACATTCCTCTGGGGGCCCGCCTGGTGGCGATTGCCGACTTTATCGAGCAGGCGGCCAACTCGGTTACGACCGAACGTGCCGACTACGCCATCATGAAAGCCCGGCTGAACGGCGGCGTACAGCTCGATCCATCGCTGATCTGCCATTTTACGATGATAGCCAGAGTGCTGTTTTTCGACGGCAAAAAAACCGTCACGACGGGAGAAGTTGAAGTGCCCCCCAATGAGCTGATCACCGGCATGCTGCTTGCGCGGGATTTGTGCGACACCGGGGGCATGCTGCTGCTGGAGGCGGGAGGAAAGCTGGACACCACCGCCATTGCCCTGATCCGTCAGAATTTCCGTAAAAAAATGCTGTCGGCCGATGGAGTGTGGGTACAGGTCCGCAGCGATGAATAGCATGTCCCGACACTATGGTTCCGACTCCGACACGGTTGGAGGGCAGCAGCGGATAAGCGAGTGCGACGCCCTGGATGCGCTCTCATTCGAGCATGCCCATCAGGTGCTGATGGACGCGCTCCCGTCGCCGGTATTCTACAAAAATTCGGAGTGCGTCTATATCGGCGGCAACCGGGCTTTTGAAGAGTATCTGGGACTGACGAGAGAGCAGTTCATCGGCAAAACGGTTTTCGATATCGCACCGGCCGATCTGGCCGAAACGTACAACTCCTCTGACCGGGAGCTGCTGAACAATCCCGGCGTCCAGAAGTATGAGGCCTCCGTGGTCTTTGCCGATGGAAGCCGCCATGATGTGATCTTCCACAAGGCCACCTTTACCGGCAGCGATGGCAGGGTGGCGGGGCTGATCGGCGTTATCCATGACATTACCGAACGGCACGAAGCCGAGCGGCAGCTTATTGCCGCCCATGAGGAAGTCACGGCGGCCCATTTTGACGCCCTGGAGGCCAGCCGGGCCAAAACCGAATTCATCGCCAATATGAGCCATGAGATCAGAACCCCGCTCAACACCATCATCGGCTATAGCGATCTTCTGATCGACCAAATGTACGGTCCGCTCAACGGAAAGCAGCGTGACTGCCAGCACGAAATCAGGAAAAGCGGCCTGCGCCTGAGAAATATGCTGGTAAATGTGCTCGATATGGCGCAGGCTGAGTTCGGCGACGGCGTCCTTTCGCTCTCTTCGTTTCCGCTGCACAGTGTCATCACTCCGGATCTGGAATTCTTCAGGGAGGCTGCCGAAAAAGGCGGCATCTTTCTTACACTTGAACCATCAGCTGAAATCGACACCGTTATAACGGGCGATGCTTCCAAATTGAGGCAGGCCTTCTACCAGCTCATCAGCAATGCCATCAAGTACAGCTACCCCGGCGGTACTGTAATGGTGCATGCCTGCAGGGTGGGCGACGGCATCGAAATTTCGGTGACCGACAACGGCATCGGCATCCGTCATGAAAATCTGCAGCGGATCTTCCAGCCCTTCAGCCAACTGGAGCACCCGCTGACCAAAACCTTCGAGGGGGCCGGCCTCGGCCTGGCGCTGGCCCGGCATCTTGTGGAAATGCATGACGGAACGATTCGTGTCGAAAGCACCTTCGGCAGCGGCAGCAGGTTTACGCTGGTGATACCGGATGTGCAGATACGTGAAAAATGAAAGGCTGCTGACATGAAAAACAACCATAAGGGCACACCAGAAGAACTCCGACGGCGCGCTGAAGAAAAAGTAATCGCCGACAAAAGTGTCAGTGCGGCCCAGGAACGGGTTACGCCTGCTGAAACACTGGCAGCCATAGAGACTCAACGGTTGCTCCATGAGCTGCAGGTTCATCAGGTCGAACTGGAGATGCAGAACGAGGAACTGCGCTTTTCCCAGCGGGACCTGGAAACAGCGAACGAGCACTATCGAACCCTCATTGATAATGTGCCGGGTATCACCTATACCTTTTCTGCCAAACATGGCGGGCAGTTCTATTCACCGCAGGTTGAGCAGGTTTTCGGCTATCCGCTGCAGGATTTTTACGACGACCCGCTGCTCTGGAAAAACTCCATCCACCCCGCCGATAAGGAAAACGTGGAACATGCCATTAGAAATGATGGTGAAAAAAACCAATCCGGGCTTTCGCTTGAGTATCGCGTTCGCATTAAATCCGGAGAATGGATCTGGTTGCGCGACTGTATATTTCAGCGCCGGGAAGTCGATGATGATATAATTATTTTCGGGATTGCCCAGGATATTACCGATTACAAAACTGCTGAGGACGCACGTAAAGAGAGTCAGCAACAACTTTTGATGGCGCAGGAGATCGGCAAGACCGGCTCCTGGATCTACAACCTTGAGACCAATAAAATCTGGGGTTCGGCTGAAGGGTTCCGCATGTACGGATTTCCGCCGATTGCCGGCCATATCTCTGTAGACGATATTGAGGCCTGTATTCCTGAACGCGAGCGTGTGCATCAGACGCTTGTCAGACTGATACGGGGAGAAGGCGAATACGATATTGAATTTGCTATCAATCCTGCTGACGGCTCACCCGCAAAGACAGTTCATTCGGTTGCCAGACTGTCACAAGACGAAAATGGCGCTCCAAAGGTTTTCGGGTTTGTTCAGGACATCACCGAACGGATACGGATGGAGGAAGTGCAGCATGAGGCCAGCAGACAACTGGCTGCGCGGACTAACGCACTGCAAAGGCTCACACATCAGCAGTCAATTATTTTCGATAATGCCGGGGTAGGAATCGCGCACGTACAAAACCGCCGCTTTATCCGGATTAACCCGGCGCTCTGCAGCATGTTCGGCTATGACCCCGATGAAATAACTGGAGCCGATACCCGCATTATTTATCCGTCACAGGAGGATTATGAACAGACCGGCCGGGACGCGTACGCGGTGCTGGACGGCGGAGGAACCTTTTCCAGGGAGCTTATATTGCAGCGCAAGGACGGCACGCTGTTCCACGCCCTCTACAACGGTAAGGCGATCGATCCGGCAGAACCGCAGGCCGGCAGCATCTGGATCATTTCTGACGAAACGGAATATTTCGAACTGAAGGAAAGCCTGCAAAAGAGCCACGACCTGCTGGCTACCCTTTCACGCCAGCTTCCGGGCCTGATTTATCAGTACCGGCTGTACCCCGATGACCGTTCCTGTTTCCCGTACGTCAGCGATACAATCAGCGAGATGTTTGGTGTCAGCCCGGAGGATATTCGAGAAGATGCCGCACCGCTCTTTGCCAGAATCCACCCGGACGATCTGGACGAGCTTCGTGAATCAATTGCAGAATCCGCACGCACGATGGAATTCTGGGAACATGATTTCCGGGTAAAGCTCTCGCACTACAGAATATCTTGGTGCCACGGTTTTTCACGTCCGGAACAGCTGGCTGTCGGCAGCGTTCTCTGGCACGGTTTTATCAGTGATATTACCTCCCAGAAAAAACTGGAAGCCGAGCTGAACATCGCCCGTGACGACGCTCATGCCGCCAGCCGCGCCAAAAGCGAATTTCTGGCCAACATGAGCCACGAAATCCGCACCCCCATGAACGGTGTCATCGGCATGGCACAACTGCTTGAATTCACCCCGCTTTCAAAGGAACAGCAGGAATGCGTTACCTCCCTCAAACAGTCCGGCAAAAACCTGCTGCTGCTGATCAACGATATTCTCGACCTCACCAAGATTGAAGCCGGCAAGGTCAAAATCGAACTGACCGAATTCAATCTGCAGCACTGCATCAGCGACGTGGTTTTGACCCAGAGAACCACGATTTATGAAAAAGGACTTAAGCTGACCGTGGTCATTGATGAGGACGTTCCGGGCGAACTGATCGGTGATCAACTGCGTATCAAGCAGATACTGCTCAATCTGCTGGGGAACGCGGTCAAATTCACGACACACGGTTCCATAGCAATCTCGGCACACTGCAGAGAGCGGCACCACGATTCGGTACTTATTGAGCTGGCAGTGCGTGACAGCGGCATCGGCATCTCTGAAGAGGCCCTCGGCAAGATTTTCAGACCGTTTGTACAGGAGGAGGATTCCACCACCCGCAGGTTCGGCGGCACCGGCCTGGGGCTCACCATCTGCCGCACGCTGGCCGAACTGATGGGCGGCAGCATTTCCGTCGAAAGCACGCCCGGCAGCGGAAGCTGCTTCAAGATTATTCTCCCCTTCACCATCTCCCACCATGCCGAAGCTGCCATCGAATCACGACAGGATATGCTCGCCATCTGGGACGGGAACCCGTTACGCATCCTGTTTGTTGAAGACAACCCGATCAACACCATGTTCGGGACATCACTGCTCGAAAAACTGGGACACGAGGTCGTCACCGCCGAGAACGGCAGGGAGTGCCTGGCCCGGCTGCAGGAGGGGCGGTTCGATCTGATCCTGATGGATATTCAGCTGCCGGTAATGAACGGCGAAGAGGCGCTGCGGGAAATCAGAAGCGTTGAAGGAACAAGCGGACAGCATCTGCCGGTCATCGCCCTGACGGCCTACGCGCTGCGCGGGGAAAAAGAGCGTTTTCTGGAGGAAGGGTTTGACGGATACGTTTCAAAACCGATCGTTGTAGAAACGCTGATTGAAGAAATGAGGCGGGTGATGGACGTGAACACCAGCGGGAATGTGCCCGTGTGACTGAACTTGTAACAAGCATTTGAAACACGGAGCAACAGTGCAACGGAGAAAAATTCTGAAGAATTTTCTCTAAAAAGCCTTTTGTGACTCACCCCGGTGGTGGGTGTGGTTCCTCTTGTAATGACTTGATTTCTCCGTTGCTACGTTGCTCCGTGTTATTAAGAACTGCCGTTTCCAGGCTGAATCATCTGTGAGGTTTCGTATGAATTTCCTGAAACAAACCACCTTCACATCAACGCTCCTGATTGCAGCGGTGCTCTCGGCTCTGGGTTTCCTCACCAACCTGCTGGCCCTGCCGATTGCATTCGGTGTTGATTTCATATTCGGCAGCATCTTCACTGTTATTGCCATCCGGCTTCTTGGGTTACGCTGGGGTGTCGCTGTTGCAGTCGTTGTCTCCAGCTCCACCTTCGTTCTCTGGAACCACCCCTACGCTATCATCGTATTTGCTGTTGAAGCCGCCTGGATCGCAGTGGCGCTCAAACGTGGCAAAACAAATATCCTGCTGATCGACGCTGTGTTCTGGCTGGTGCTGGGGATGCCACTGGTAGCCCTGTTCTACGCCGGCATGATGCACATGGGAGTTCAGCACACCATCATTGTTGCCCTGAAACAGTCTATCAACGGCATTTTCAACTCTTTGATTGCCTGCATGATTCTGGTTTATTCCCCTGTCGGGCGCCTGCGCTCCGACCAGGGGTACCTGCAGCAGCCATTTTCGATTAGAATATTTCACCTGGCGGCAGCGTTTCTAATGATTCCGACCCTCGGGCTGATTCAGCTTGCCAACCACTACGAAATTGCTGCTTCACAGGAGCGTGTGGCACGGCTGCTGAAAGCGGAAGCCGCTGAAGGCGAGGATCTGGTGGCCCGCTGGATTGAAATGCATGTAAATGCCGCCCGGATTATTGCTTCACTCGGAACACGCTATCCCTTGACCCCTTCGTCCCGGCTGCAGGAGGATTTACATCAGATTCACGCCCTCTCGCCTGATTTTCACAATGTTTTTCTTGCTGATGGAGAGTCAAACACGATCGCCTTTCATCCGGAGGTGAACGAGCGGGGGGAATCCACCATCGGGATTAACTTTGCCGACCGCGCCTGGTTCAAGCAGTTGCGCAGCAGCCTGCAGCCGACCATATCCGATGTATTCATGGGGCGGGGAGGAGTGTTTGCACCGATTTTTTCCATCAGCGTCCCGGTCGTAAAAAACGGTCGGCTGAGTCATTTCGGACTCGGAGCCATAAATCTTGAGCAGATGCAGGCACTCTTCAAACGAAGCAATGGACGAAAGGTTCTCTACCATACCGTTATAGATCGAAACAGCAACGTGGTTATCAGTAATTTTCCCGGCAGAAAGACACTGAGTGCTTTTCAGGACAAAGATTCAACCCATTCGTTGATTTCTCCCGACGTGTATCTGCGAATACCGGGCACACAAAAGAACATCAATAAGATGACCAGTTGGAAAAATGCCCATTATTACACCAAAACATCGATTCGGGGCACTTCCTGGACACTGCTGCTGGAGTATCCGATAGCGCCGATCCAGAGCGACCTCTATCATACGATAAATTGGAGTCTTGGGATCATCGCCCTGCTCTTTTCGCTCATGATCGTCATCGCCTCAATCATGAGCAGACGAATCACCGCACCGCTCAAGGTTCTTGCCGGCATCACAAAGGACATCCCGGAGCAGATCGACAAGGAAGAACCTCTGCAATGGCCGGCATCATCCATTCTTGAGATTGCGGAACTTACGGAAAACTTCAGCCAGACGGCCGAATCGCTCAAAAGCCATATTCAGAAAATACACGATGACAATAAGCAGCTCGACCGGAAGGTCGAGGAACGCACCCGTCAGCTTTCATCAATCATGCAGGAACTGACCATAGCCCGCGACGTCGCAGAATCCGCCAATGCAGCCAAGAGCCAGTTCCTGGCCAATATGAGCCACGAAATCCGCACCCCCATGAACGGTGTCATCGGCATGACCCAGATGCTGGAGTTCACCCCGTTGACGGCAGAGCAGCAGCAGTATGTGAACTCGCTCAAAAAGTCCGGAGCAGGGCTGCTTTCGCTGATCAACGATATCCTTGACCTCTCCAAGATTGAAGCGGGTGAAACGTCGATTGAGCTGGCAGAATTCAGCCTGTTGCACTGTATTTCGGATGTTGCGCTGATGCAGCGGCCTGCTGCAAACAAAAAAGGACTTTCGCTTGACGTCCATATTGAAAAGGATGTGCCCCACGCCCTGATCGGCGACCAGCTTCGCATCAAACAGATACTGCTCAACCTGCTGGGAAATGCCGTCAAGTTCACCGACCAGGGGGGCATCGGAATATCAGCCCGCACTATCGACCGTCACGGCACAACCATCATCATCGAAATCTCGGTTCGTGACAGCGGAGTCGGGATTGCTTCCGACTCGCTTGGTAAAATTTTTAATCCCTTCACCCAGGAGGACGCCTCAATTTCCCGCACATTCGGCGGAACTGGCCTCGGACTGACGATCACCCAGCGCCTGGTTGAACTGATGGGCGGTTCCATTTCGGTCGAAAGCACACCGGGAGCGGGCAGTTGCTTCAGCTTCATACTCCCCTTCACCATCACAGACATCATCGAAACGGCTTCAGCGGCCAGGCCAGTCACGACGGTCTGCTGGGATGGACCGAAAATCCGGGTACTGTTTGCGGAAGACAACGATATCAACATCCAGTTCGGGACGTCGCTGTTCAAAAAGCTGGAGATCGATTACGTGGCAGTTGAAAACGGCAGAGAATGTCTGGAGGCGCTGCAGGAAGGGCATTTTGATATTGTCCTGATGGACATCCAGATGCCGGTGATGACCGGCGAGGAGGCCCTGCTGGAAATCCGCCGGCAGGAGCTGGGAACACAGCGTCACCAGCCGGTACTTGCCGTGACGGCCTACGCATTGCGGGGGGAGATGGAGCGTTTTCTGGAAGATGGATTCGACGGTTATGTGGCAAAGCCGCTGCTCATCGAAGATCTGGTCAACGAGATGAAGCGGGTGCTGGGTCGCCTCGATGGGGACAGCCGGCAAGTTGGACGAGGTGGGCAAGGATTATCTCAGCCGGATATCCACCGGCACGGCGGTCTGGGCTGAAGGCGCCGTGGAGCAGGGGGCGACGTTCTGGTTTACTGTTGGTGGGTAGATCACAACCGATCAAATTCATCCGGTTCTACAGCAGGCACTTTAGCAAGTGCAGCGTGAAACTTGTCAATAGAACCTTTGGCAGCACGCCTGGCAAGATACGTTTCGGTGGTAAGGGCGGATATTTTCTCGGCCACAGCCGAAGCAATGAATTGATTGAGTGATATATGATCTTCGCTGGCTATTTCACGAGCCATATTGTGAACAGAATCGGGAAGACGGAGACTGATTGCGCTCATGGTTGTACCTCCAGGGATGCGAGAAATGTGCGAGGGTTCATTACGACAACCCCAAACTTCGCTGCGTTTTTAAAATCGACTTCATTCCAGGTGACGATGACAGCATTGGCCTTGACGGCAAGTTCAAGAATAAAATCATCTCCCGGATCTTTCAGCACCGGTCGCCACAGATAAAAAATCTTGTTTAATACGGCTCTTGAACAGATAAAATCAATGACATCGTCAATTTCTTCAGCCGTCAGAGAGGTGTTTTCTCGCTTCAGAACCGCCTCATATTCAGTAACTAACGTTGTGGAGACATGCAAGGTAAAACTTTCATGCTCCACCATTGAAAGCAGTCGAAACGAAGAGCCCCGCGAAGATTTGAGCGCGGAGACAAGAACATTGGTATCCACAACAATATCTATTTGCATAAATGGTAGTATAGGTAATACCAAAAAAGCTGTCAATACAATCTTTCTGGATGCTGCTTGTACGCGAGCTGTCAAAAAACGGCTATGATCTCGTCTCCGAGCGGGTCGATACTCCAGAGGCGATGCGGGCAGCATTGGTAGCACAGAAGTGACGATTAGCGATTGATTTATTACGGCAATAAGTGCAATTTTACTCAATGCATTGAGTAAAAACAGTCCAGCAGCGGCTCTGTGAACCCGGCCGGTTCATTCGGCCGCTGGGCGCTCCCCGGTACAGGATGCATACTAAAATGTCTCACACTGACAAACGGTGCTGATATGAACGTAAACTTTAACCACCAGAATGCGGAAATGCTCTCCCGCTCGCTTGACGGGAGCCTGAGCCTGATGCCCCTGTCGGATATTTTCCAGTGGGTCGAGGTTTCGCGCCGTTCAGGCACGCTGATCGTGAACAATGACGAATCAATCAAGCGCTTTTATTTCGAGCATGGCGCGCTGGTTTTTGTCTGGTCCGAATGCGAAGGTGAACGACTCTGCGAAGAGCTGGCTGAGGAGTTCAACATACCGGAGGGGCGAATTCTTGAACACCTGAACGTTGCGGAGCAGCTGGGCATCTCGTGCCTCGGGTATATTGCAAGTCAGGAGGGTGTCTCGCAGGAGAGCCTGAACGACATGATCACCTCGCTGGTGAAGAAGATCCTGTCCAACACCGTCATCTGGAAAGTCGGGCACTTCCGCTTCTGCGATTTCCTCCCCCCCAGCATGCACTCAAGCCCCGTAACCCTGACCACGTCACATCTGCTGCTCGATTCGATAATTCTGGCGGATGAGGAGCACCTTGACGACAATGCCGGCGTTGACCGTGTGCTGGATGAGATATTCGAGCAGATTCGCAAAGGGACGATGGATATTCCGCCCATACCGGCCGACATGGGCAAACTGATGGCGCTGATCAACAAGCTCGACCCGAACCTCGACGACATCATCGCGGTCATCACCGATCCGCTGCTGGTCATCAAGATTTTCAGGGTCTGCAACTCGCCCTACATGGGGCATCACGGCAAGATCAACACGCTGCGCGAGGCGGTGATCTACATGGGAATGAAGTCGGTGCTGAGCATCGTCACCGTTCACGCCCTCAGCGGATTCAGCCCCGCCAATGCGGACAGGGTGCATCAGGTTCTGCACCATTCCCTGATGGTGGGGATGATCGCAAAACAGATCAGTAAGGACATGCATGAGGACCGTGAACAGGCGTTCGTATGCGGCCTGCTCCATGATCTGGGGTGGATCGTGATGATCGAGATACTGTCAAACTATGATATTCCGGCGGACAAACAACGGGATATGATCCGCGACCATCACGCCACCATCGGCTATCTTGTGGCAAAAAAGTGGAATTTTTCGGAAGAGATTCAGGATGTCATCCGCTATCACCATGATCCGGGGCAGGAATGCGGCGCCGCAAACATGGTCAGGATTATCCACATGTCAGACATGCTGGCGCGGAATGAAGTACCGCTCGACGAAGAGGAAATACCGTTCAAGACAAACAGCACCGCCAACCCGGTGTTCCCCTTCAGCGACAGTCTTGAGGAGCTTTCACAGGAAATTGAGTCCATCCTGGCACCGCTGTAATTCCAATACGTTATTTCGCGAGTGAATCAGCCTCCACAACGCTTTTCAGCACGTCTCGCAACTTCTCAAAGTTGAACGGTTTACTGATCATTCCGGCAATATCTGCCAATGCAACCTGAGCCTGAGCAGTGACGGCTTCGTCCCCCAGGCCGCTGGAGACGATGATCGGCAGTTCCTGCCTGAGTTTCTTCAGCTCACGGATCAACTCGCAGCCATCCATGACCGGCATATCCAGGTCAGTTACAACCAGCGTGATATCATCGGCATGTTTGATGAACAGTTCCAGCGCTTCCTTCCCGTTGGTTGCATTGAGCGTGGTAAACCCGAGATGGTGCAGCATAAATTTCAACATCGTCAGCAGCTGTTCTTCATCCTCCACCAGTAAAACCGTGCCCGTGCCTTTCCAGTGATCCATTTCCACGTGTGGTGTGGTTTTCTCAACCTCTTCTATTCTGGGCTGAACCGGCAGATAGACCTTGAAGGTCGTACCTCGTCCGGGTTGACTGTCAAACTGCAGCGCCCCCTTATGAGCATTGATGATGCCGAGCACCGCCGACATCCCCAGGCCACGGCCGGTGAACTTGGTGGTGAAGAACGGCTCGAAGAATTTGCCCCTCACATCATCACTCATACCGCAGCCGTTGTCGGTGACATCCAGGAAAATATAGGCGCCGCCTGGAATGGCCGTGCCGAGATGATCCAGCTTTGATTGTCCCGGCTCTATCACCGTTCTTGACAGAGATACCTGGACTTCACCCTGCGTATCTCCTATGGCCTCTGATGCGTTGATGAGCAGGTTCATGACGACCTGTCTGAGCTGGCTGGCATCACCGGTTATGGAAAGAATATCGGGCGAGTAGTTCGTTCTGAACACCACGTTCTGGCGGGCGGTGGCCCTCATCATATTTACCACTTCATCAACCAGCGCCCACATGCTGACGAGCGTCTGGGTAAGGGTTGCCTTTCCAGCATACGCCAACATCTGACGGCATAATGCAGCGGCACGTTCTACGGCATTTTCTATCAGCGGAATGTGCTTCTCGGCGGTATCGTAATCCATCTTTGTCAGACCGCAATACCCCATGATGATTGCCAGGATATTGTTGAAGTCGTGGGCGATGCCTCCAGCCAGCACTCCGAGACTCTCCATCTTCTGTGCCTGCTGGAACTGCCGCTCAAGTATTTGTTTTTCTTGTTCCAGTTTTTTTCGGTCGGATATGTCGATGATAAACCACTCAAAGCCGGTGAGCTGGCCGAAATTAACGACCGGATGAGCGGAGAATATATGGTGACCGACCGAGCCGTCCCTGCGGCGGCTGGTGAACTCTCCGAACGGTATCGGCTTGCCTTTCAACAGGTCATCCATGTGGTCAAGGGCCGAATATGAGCTACTGTCCACCTGCATGATGCTGAAATGTTTTCCGATAACCTCGTCTGCGGAATCATAGCCGTGCATCCGCAGCCAGGCGTTGTTGACTCCCAGAAAGCGTCCCTCTCGATCGATGTGAAAATATCCGGCAGGTGTGTTTTGAATGATGTTTTCGAGATGGCTCTTGTGTTCGTTCAACTCCGCCAGCGAACGCCGCATTTCCTCGTTCTGCATCTCCAGTTCAACCTGGTGTACCTGCAGTTCGTGCAGCGGGCGCCTGGCATCCAGTTCGCCGGCAAGTTCCGCTTGCAAGGCAACCTGCTCTTCGGCTTTGCGGCGCAGTTCGGTGGTGGCAGTTGTGTTACTTATATCGTCGGACACGGTGAGGCTCCTTAGTCAGCCGGTAAACAGTCGTGACAAATTATCTTGAATAATGAGCCTCTTGCAAAAGTCCTTATCACCCTTCGACAAGCTCAGGGCGAACGGACTTAAAACTAATAACCAGTTGATATTCCGTTCGTGGTGAGCCTGTCGAACCATAAACGGAATAGTTTTGCAAGAGGCTCTAATTACATGGCTACTTTTTTCCCCGCCACCTGTGCCTTCAGCCTCTCAATCTCCTCGCGCATATCATCCTCGATCTTTCGGGCAGCGGTAATGTCGTTGCAGGTGATCACCACGCCGTCGATCATCTTGTCCATGGTGCGATACGGCATGATCCGCACCAGGAACCAGCGCCCATCCAGCGTTGACACCTGGCTTTCCATTGAAATCAGTTTTCTGAGCACATCCTGGACATGGTCGTAGAGCAGCGGATAATTCAGGTTCGAGACAATATCGGTCAGCGGACGCCCCACATCGCCCGGTATCAGCTTGAACAGCCGGTTGGCACCGGTGGTAAAGCGGCGCACCTGCAGATGGTTGTCCAGAAAGACCGTAACGATTTCGGTGCTGTTAAGCAGGTTCTCCATGTCGTTGCTGACCCGCATGAACTCGTCAAGCCGGGCGGTCTGTTCGGCGTTGACACTCTGAAGCTCTTCGTTCATGGATTGCATCTCCTCTTTCGAGGTGGTCAGCTCCTCGTTGGTAGACTGCAACTCCTCATTGGTAGACTGGAGTTCCTCATTGGTTGATTTAAGCTCTTCGTGGGTAGTCTGCATCTCCTCGCGGGTGGTGCGCAGCTCTTCGCGGGCTTTCTGCAACTCCAGCTCGATATCTTCCAGATGTTTGCTGTCAGGAAGCAATCCTGCCAGTCTTCGGCGGGGCCTGGGCAGATACGGTAAATCTTTGAAGGCAATCATCACCATCCCCCGCAACGCTTCCGGTGTTTCGATCTTCATCAGGGTCATATCAACGCTCTGGATTGTTTTGCCGACTTCAACCAGATCCCCTCTGACAGTAACCGGCTCATACTGGCGCACCGCCTGGCTGAAGGCGCTACCCAGCTTGTAACGCAGATCTTCGCGGGCCATGGCAAAGATATTCATGTTGGCCTTGCCGGCTGCCGGTTCGAGATATTTGCCGGTGCGCCCGCTGATGTAGACAATGTCGCCCTGGTCGCTGACCAGGACTGCCGGTGTCGAGAAGTGCTGCAGAATAAAATGGTCGGCAAGCAGTTGAAGGTTATCGGCTGTTTTGGACATAAAAGACTCCTGGTGCGATGATGCAGGAAGGCTGGAGGGTAACGTGGTCGGGAATGATAACAGCCCGCTTTGAAAAACGTTCGCCGTGCGCCAGAATTGCTTTGATTTGGCTTTGGCGGCCGCAAACAGATCAATCTGGGAACCGATGGTCTCCGCACTGCCCAGGAAGAGCAGGCCGCCCGGCTTAAGGCTGTAGTGGAACAGGGGCAGCAGATTTTTCTGCAGTTCCGAAGTCAGGTAGATCAGGAGATTGCGGCAAATCAGGATGTCCAGCCTGGTAAAGGGGGGATCCATGATGACGTTCTGCTGGGCAAAGGTGACCATCTCGCGGATTTCCTTGCAGACCCGGTAGCGGTTTTCTTCTTTGATGAAGAAACGCTGCAGCCGCTCTGGTGAAACATCGGCTTCGATGGTGGCGTTATAGATGCCCTTGCGGGCCTTTTCAACGGCGTCGGCGTCAAGGTCGGTGGCAAAAATCTGTAGCCGGTAGTCATCTGGCTGCGTAAGCTGCTCCAGTGCCTCCCTGAATATAATCGCCAGGGTATAGGCTTCCTCCCCTGTCGAGCAACCGCACGACCAGGCTCTCAGGATGCCCCCTTCGGGGTAGCTGGCCAGAATTTTCGGCAGAGCTTCGCTCTTCAATTCCTCCCATGAGACCGAGTCGCGAAAGAAGCTGGTCACGCCGATCAGCAGCTCCTTGAAAAGCAGCTCCACCTCCTGGGCGTTCTTCTGCAGAAACCTGGCATAGTCGGCTATGGAATCGATTTTGTGAATCCCCATGCGCCGCTCAATCCGCCGATAGACCGAGGTGGGTTTATAGAGTGAAAAGTCGTGGCGGGTTTTGGCCTTGAGCAGGGCAGTGATCTTTTCAAAATTGCTCTGTTCCCTGTCACGCAGGCTCTGCTCGGTCTTCCAGCGGGGAGCGGCACAGCCGAGAAAATCAATTATCCGTGCCGGCAGTTCCTCCGCCGCTGCGACAATGTCGGCAACGCCGGCATCAATGGCGCTTTTGGGCATGCTGTCGAATTTGGCCGAGGCGGGATCCTGCACCAGCGTCAGTCCCCCCTGCTCCTTGATGGCGCACAACCCCAGGGTGCCGTCCGATCCCATGCCGGAAAGCACCACGCCGATACTCTGCTCACTGCAATCCTCGGCCAGCGAGCGCAGAAAAATATCGATCGGCAGACGCAGGCCATGTTTTGTATCGGGAACGTGGAGGTGGAGTGTTCGAGAGCTGATAGTCATATCCCTGTTGGGGGGGATGACGTAGACGCAATCGGGCTCCAGCTTGACGCTGGTATTTGCCTGCCTAACGTTCATGGGGGTGGAGCGTTGGAGCAGTTCGGGAAGATTGCCGATGTGATCGGGTGAAAGGTGCTGAACGACAACAAATGCCATGCCGCACCCTTTGGGCAGATGGCTGAGAAACAGCTCTAATGCCTCAAGACCGCCAGCAGACGCACCTATGCCGACAATGGGGAACATGTCAGGGTGTGCTCGGG
>JBAXVE010000038.1:0-30071 GCA_037129245.1 Desulfuromonadales bacterium | reverse complement strand
GAGACGGTCCGCTCAGCCACGTACTCACCGGCATAACGCTGAATTGCCAGCGCCATGATCTCCTTGGCTTTCTTGTCGGCGGTCTCACGGGCTTCGTCTTCGATGGTCCTGATCAGCTTGGCGGCGTCATGCTTGGCTTCGCTCTCCATGACATTCATCAGCTCCCGCTTCGCATCGGCGGCCGACATACCGGAGATTTCCTCCAGCTTGGCATTCTGGACATCAACCGCTTTTTTCAGCTCCTCGTCACGCTGCACGAGCAGCTGTTCCTTCTGCGAAACGCCCTGTTCCTTCTTGAGAATGTCCATTTCCTTCTGATCGATAAGCCCTGCTTTTTTATCGAGATTCTCTTCCTTCTGGGTCAAACGTTTTTCGAGGGCCTGAAGATCCTTGTTCTTCTCGCGAGTCAGCCGCTCATGCTCCTCTTTGGCCTGAATTGCAGCGTCCTTGGCCTTGAGTTCGGCCTCTTTGGTGATGGTGTCCGCTTCGCGGCGGGCATCATCCAGAACTTTGGTGGCCAGGTCCTCGGCCTGTTTGACGATCGATTCGGTGTCACGCTTGTTCAGCTTGTTTCCTGCAAAATATGCCCCTGCTGCAACAACCAGGGTGATTACCACCATCCAGATACTCACGTCCATATCAATAAACCTCCTGTATGTGAATCCGGGCTGCCCGGCAGCTCCGGTTACTTCTTCATGCGGATTATCCGCCTGTCAGTTACGATCACCTCCATGGGAATGTCGTGCGGGTCTACCGGAAGCGGACTCCCGACAACCTGAAAATCATGGCAGAGTCCCACCAGGTGGGCTTTCATGCCGGGGTGCTGCAGGAAGCGGTCATAAAACCCCTTGCCGTAGCCGATGCGATGACCGCACATATCGAAAACGACGCCCGGAACGACAATCAGGTCCGCTTCACCGGCGTGATGATCAACACCCGTCGGGCAGGGTTCCAATATGCCGAAGACCCCTTCCTGCAGGTGCTCGATCCCTTCGATCTGCCGGAATACCATATTCCGGCCATGGACTGCCGGATAGAGCACCCGCTTTCCTGCTTCGAAAGCGTCGGCGAGAATCATGGCGGTATCGGTTTCATTATGTGCCGGGGCGTACAGCGCTATGCACGCGGACCGGATGTACTCGTCAAGCGACAGGAGATGAGCCTGCGCCTGCCGGCTCGATTCGATCCATTCGCGCTGGCCGAGCGCACGGCGGTCTGCCAGCATCTGCGTACGGAGAGATCGCTTGGGCATAGAGTTTTTATCCTGCTTGTACAGAATGGAGGTGTCCCGGCTATGTCGGGAGGGTCGACCAGGGAGGTGGGTGAAAGGGAAAAAGCTCGCACGTGCCGCGAATCAAAAGTCGGACGTTCAGTATGGTTGCGGAGCGGATTCTCCCTTTCGTTGAGATATATATTCAGCCAATTTCCGTGTCAGCAGACAGATTCGCCCGGTACTTCGGCGACTGACAGGTGTGGAGGGTGGTGCCGCTGCGAATATATGATCAAAAGTCTCCCTGAGAGACCCATTAATTCGAGGCTGTCTCCAGCCTTTTGATGATCCCGGCAATCCTGCCGTCGAGGGTTTCGTCCTGCGCAACAGCTGTGCGGAGTTCCAGCAGTTCCTCAGCCGTATTGAGCAGGGCCAGCGTCAGTACCAGCTGGGCATCACCGCTCCTGAGCGCACTCCCGAGACGAAGCAGCTTCTCATTCACAAACGCCTCGACCGCCTGAACCTGTTCTGCGGGTGCTGAGCTTTTAACCGACAGCTCACGGCCGAGGATTGTCACCGCATAGTTCGCCTTCATACGAAGAGCGCAGACACCGGCTAAATACCGTCCAGCCTGTTGAGTATGGAATCAACACGGGACTTGAATCCCTCACGATCAGACTGCAGCTGTTGATTCTCTTCAGCCAGGCGCGCGTTCTCTTCCTTCAGCCGGGTATATTTTTCGACGATGTCACCGATTTTCTGTTCGAGTTGTTCGATAAGTTCAGGATTCATTGATTCTGTTTCCTTTCGAGGGGGAGAAGTGTACTGGGTGGACTTCAGAAAGTCAAGCCCTAATTGATTGAAATTGTGGGGTTCCGCAGCCAGCGGCGCTTTTTTAGAACTGCTTTTGTCAGGCCTGGAAGATGGCATCCGTGAACTCCTGCGGATCAAAATCACGTAGATCGCCTATCGACTCCCCTACACCAATATAACGGACGGGGAGGGCCAGTTCATGGCAGATCGCCACCACGATGCCCCCCTTGGCCGTCCCGTCCAGCTTCGTCAGAGCGATGCCGCTCACTCCGGCTGACTCCTTGAACAGCTTCGCCTGGGAGACAGCATTCTGACCGGTGGCGGCATCAACCACCAGCAGCGTCTCGTGCGGCGCGCCGGGGATCTCTCGATCGATGATCCGGCGGATTTTTTTCATCTCCTCCATCAAATTGACCTTGGTGTGCAGCCGTCCGGCGGTATCGACGATCAGGATATCAACATCACGGGCAACGGCAGCCTTGCAGGCATCGAACACCACTGCCGAAGGGTCGGCCCCTTCTTTGTGGCGGATCACATCAACCCCGGAACGGGTTCCCCAGGCAAGCAGCTGCTCGGCCGCAGCGGCCCGGAACGTGTCGGCAGCAGCCAGGAGCACTTTTTTCCCGTCGCCACTGAAACGGGACGCCAGTTTGCCGATGGTGGTGGTCTTGCCAACCCCGTTGACCCCCAGCACCAGCAGAACGAAGGGCCGGTTACTCCCAAAATCAATTGTACTGTGGTGAGCCTTCAGACGAGCAAGGATTTCCTTCTTCAGGGCGGCACGCAATGCAGTGCCGTCGGTCAGTTCGTTGCGCCCCAGCTTCTGCTCAAGTATCCGGATCAGTTCCACCGTTGTCTGCACACCGATATCGGAGGTGATCAGGATCTCCTCCAGCTCTTCAAGGGTGTCGGCGTCAATGGTTTTCTTCCCCAGCAGCAGGACGTCAATGCGCCCCACCAGTCCTTCGGTGGTTTTCTTGAGACCGGATTTAAGACGCTCGAAAAAACCGGGGTGTTGCAGGGAAACGTCCGTCGAATCTGCCGCCGACACATCGACTGGCAGCTCGACAGGCTCCACAGCAGGAGGATCGTCAACGGCCGGCAGTTGAAGCCCGGCATCCTGAACATCGACTGCCGCCGCTTCCGGTGTCTCTTCGGGCAGTACTTCGACATTCAATTCCGGAGGAGCTTCCTGCACCCCTCCCTGTTTATCAGAGAGATCCGCTTTGTCCTGTTTTAGGTCCGGCTCCTCTACCGTAATGAAGTAGCTGACATTTTCCGGCGGCGTCTCGGACGCCTCGATGCCGGTCATTTTGTCTATCAGTGTGTAAAAAAGGCCTTTGCTCGGTTGTGCCGCCATCAGATCTCCTTCTTGAGTTCGGCGATTGCGTTACGGAAGTGGTACATCGTCAGTGCCAGAGGCCAACCGCGCTTGACCCGCATCACCAGTGAGTAATCCTGATCGATGCAGCCGATGACAAGATGTTCATCGCCGGCGGTCACCGCGACGTCCTCCACAGTGCCGACCTGCCCGACGCTCTGCATCTCCTTGAGCCGGGAAAGGATGATTCCTTTGTGAGCCGCCAGAAATCGCATTTCGTAAGGGTCGCAGTTGCAGTGCTCCATGACGGCCTCCCCCTCCCAGTCAACCAGGATCGTACCGATCGCCTGCGGCACCCGTTCGACAAGATTTTCCAGTATCACCTCAAATGACATGCCGGACTCCTCAATAAATTAATGCAACCGTACAGATACGACCCGCGACGCACCCGGCTCTTCCATGGTGATGCCGTAAAGGGTGTCGGCAACCTGCATGGTGGCCTTGTTGTGGGTGATGATGATGAACTGGGAAATAGAACTCATCTCCCGGACCATTTCATTGAAACGGCCGATATTGGCGTCGTCAAGCGGCGCATCCACCTCGTCCAGCAGGCAGAAAGGGGTCGGCTTGATCAGGAAGATCGAGAAGATCAGGGCCACTGCGGTCAGCGCCTTTTCACCCCCCGAAAGCAGCGTCACGTTCTGCAGTTTCTTGCCCGGAGGTTGGACGATAATATCGATGCCGGTTTCCAGCAGGTCCTCCTCGTCGGTCAGCCGCAGTTCCGCTCTTCCGCCGCAGAACAGCCGTGGAAAGACCTCCTGAAACTTGGCATTGATCAGGTTGTAGGTCTCCTGGAAACGCTGCCGGGTGGTGCGGTTAATCCGCTGGATAGCCTGCTGCAGGCCGCGCAGCGACTCCTCAAGGTCGTCCTTCTGGCCGTTCAGAAAGGTGAAGCGCTCTTCCATGCCGGCACATTCGTCAATCGCCATCAGGTTGACCTCGCCCATCTCGTCGAGCATGCGCTGAAGCTCGACCTGCCGTGCCCGGCCGACCGCTTCGTCAAAGTTCGCCGCATCAAGTTTTGCAGTTGCCTCCGCCATACTGATACGGCTCCGTTCCTGCAGCGATCGCTCCAGATGTTCACTCTGCAGGGTCAGCGTTGAAAACCGGAGGTTAAGTTCCGCCTGTGACTGGCGGACGGCGTCACTTTCGTCGCGAACCTTTTTCAGGCATGCCTCCGCTTCTCCCACAGCGCTGCCTGCCTCCTCGCATCTGCTGCGCAGCAGGGCAAGATGCGCCTCGCTTCCAGCCTGTTCACGTATCAGATTTTCGAGACTCGCCGTAGCCGCTGCTATCTCTGCCTGCAGCTGCAGCCTGGCGGCATCGCCGGAATTGATCTCCTGCCGATCGGCTTCCAGGCGCCGGAGAGTGCTTTCGGTCTGACGATCCAGCTCCGCCAGCGCCCGCAGATCGGCATCCTGTTTTTCCTTTATGGTGGCGGTACGAACCCTGACGGCGGTGACTTTTTCGCGGACTGCTGCAACCTGAATACGGACTGCGTCAAGCTCCAGCTGCATCCGTGTAGTTTCCTGCTCCAGCAGTTTCGAGGCATCGCCGGTTTTCAGGATCTGTTCAGCGGCCAGTTTCAATTCGCCCTCAACGGCTTCTTTCTCCTCTTCAAGATTGGCGGCCTCCAGCGATTGGACATCAAGTCGCTCGGTTATCCTGGCCTGCTCATCGGCGGCCTGCTGCCCGTCCTTCAAGAGGCCGGCAAGTTTCAGTTCCACCTGGTGCAGCAGCGTGCCGGTCTTTTTGAGCTCTCCGTCAATATCCCGGCTCTGCTGCCGTGCCTCTTCCAACGACGCTGAACGGGAGACGGTTTCTCCTTCCAGTTGCACTACCGCCAGCTCAAGTTCCCGGATTTCCCGTTTCTTGTGAATCAGCCCGTTGTCAATCTGCTCAGCCGAACCGCCGCTGATGATTCCCCCCTGGGAAACCTTGTCGCCGCCGCGTGTAACAAAGACAAATCCAGGGTTTCTCCGGGCCGGTTCGAATGCGTCGCCGATCTCGTCTACCAGCATGACGGTGGCCAGCATACTGCGGATTAACCCGGCATGGGGGCCCTCCGCCTGTACCAAATCCACCAGCGGAGTGAATCCGGCCGGAGGTGTGCCGGTGCCGGTAGCCGATTCCAGCGGCAGAGCTATTCCTGCCCGACCCCCCTTGTTGTTCCTGAGGAACTCCAAGGCCTGCAGCGCATCACGTTCGTCAGAACAGAGAATGCACTGCAACCGGTCAGCCAGAGCCGACTCTAATGCCGCCTCCAGTTCGGGAGGGGCCTGGACCACATCGGCGAGCACACCTTTAAAACGGTCACGCAGTGAGGCATCCTTCATCAGTGAGCGCACCCCCTGGCCAAATCCGGCGAACTGTTCCTCCAGTTCCTTAAGCGAGTGCAGGCGCGACGAGCTACGCTGCAGACCGTCACGGCTGGTCTGCCATGACGTTTCCATGTCGGGCAGTTGCCGTTTAAGCTCATCATCACGGCCGCGCAGAGCTGCCAGTGTGGTTTGTGCGATTTCCTGCTCCCGCCGGCAGTCTGCAATTTCCTTTTCTACGGCTGCCGCTCGCTGCCGGAGCTGCTCTTTGCGTTCCAAAAGCTGCATTCCTTCGCGGGTGTGGCGCTCACGCCGCTCGTGAAGTGCGTCCGACCGTTTCCGGGCATTCTCGGAACGGCTCTTGAATTGGGCCGCTTCGGCCAGGGCCGTGAAAAGCTCCCGGCGGTGGTTTTCCAGTTCACGCTGCACGGTTACCTCGGCCTGCTGCTGCCCGTTCAGCAGTTCCTCGGCCTGCTCGAGCTCAGCCTGAGTTCCCACGGCATCAACAGCCCCCGTGTCGCGGCGCAGCTCCAGCAGCTCCCGCTGTTCCGCGCACTCCTGCAGACGTTTTTTCAGTTCGGTGTTTTCCGACGAAAGCCGCGACAGCCTTCCGTCCAGACCTGCCAACTCCTTACGCCGGAATTCCAAACCGTTGGAGGTCAGGTTACACTCGCTCCGGACCCGGAAGAGCTCCTCCTGGGCAATCGCCAGCTGATGCTCCGCTTCCATCAGGGCCACGCGGGCCTCCTCGGCCCGGGCCTCAATCGTCGCGGAGGCGGCAAAGACTTCGCGGATCCGCTCATTGAGCGCTGCCAGCTCCTGTTCCGCAGCTCCCCGCTGATTCTGGGTTTCCCGGTACTCCCGGGCGGTGAAGAGCAGTTCGATGTCGCGCAGCTCGTCGCGGTATTCGCGGAACTTCTCGGCTTTTTTTGCCTGCCGCTGCAGTGACGCCAGCTGCCGCTTGATCTCTCCCAGCACATCAGCCAGGCGGGCCAGGTTCTGACGGGTTCCTTCGATTTTTTTAAGAGCCAGCTGTTTGCGGGACTTGAATTTGGTAACTCCGGCTGCCTCCTCGATCAGGAAACGCCGCTCCTCCGGACGGGAATGGAGAATCTGGCCGATTTTGCCCTGCTCGATGATTGAATAGGCGCGGGTGCCGACACCGGTATCCATGAACAGTTCCGTAATATCCAGCAGGCGGCAGGGGGTCTTGTTGATCAGATAGTCGCTCTCTCCGTCCCGGTAGAGCCGGCGGGTAAGCTGGATCTCGGCAAAGTCGAGGTATTTCGACGGCGCCCGGCCGTCCTCGGTGGAGAAAACCAGTGACACCTCGGCAACGCCGAGCGGCTTTCGCGTTTCGCTGCCGACGAAAATAACATCTTCCATCGCCTTGCCGCGCAGGTTTTTGGCGGACTGCTCCCCCATGCACCAGCGGATTGCATCGACGATGTTCGACTTGCCGCAGCCGTTGGGCCCGACCACGCCGGTAACGTTCTGCTGGAAATCCAGCACCGTCTTCTCAGCAAAGCTTTTGAACCCAGATATTTCTAACCGCTTGATTTTCATGCAATTCCAAATGAGTGACTACGGTGAAATCAGAACAGGCAGCTTGCAGGCGCACTATAATTCATCCAAGCGATGAAGAATAACCATTCAAGGCCTGTACCGTCAATATATTTCCGGCAGATACCCACGACTCAAATTTCTTGCCACCGGAAGGAAATATGTTCAGAATCGCCGCATCTTGATACCGGCGCTGCCGATCAGCTCCCCGCAGGCACGTACAATGGACAATTCTTTACAATCCGCGCGCCGGATAACCGGTGTCCAGGCCGGTACAACGGCGTATCACAGGATCAATCTGGCACTGTTCTGTGCTGGATTTGTCACCTTCATAACGCTCTATGACGTGCAACCGCTTCTCCCGCTGTTCGCCCGGGAGTTCGGCGTCGTTCCGGCCATCGCCAGCCTGCCGCTCTCGATTTCTACCATGGCCCTGGCGTGCGGTCTTTTGCTGGCAGGCTCCGTTTCCGACGGCATCGGGCGTCGCCCTCTGATGGCTGTGGCAATGCTCCTGGCCTCGCTGCTAACCCTGGCCACCTGGTTCAGCCACTCCTTCGACTCACTGCTCGCGCTCCGCTTGCTGCTGGGGCTGGTTCTGGCCGGCATCCCCTCGGTGGCAATGGCCTACCTGGGTGAGGAGATGGATGCACATGCCGTGGGAAGTGCCATGGGGCTCTACATCAGCGGCAACGCATTCGGGGGGATGACCGGCCGCATCGGCTCGGCACTGCTGTGCGATTACGTCCCCTGGCATACGGCCATCGTTCTGATCGGCTGCGTGAGCCTGGGGCTGAGTCTCTTTTTTCTGCTGACGCTGCCGCCGTCGGCAAACTTTCGCCGCACTCCGTTCAGCATCGGGTCTTTCTTTTCCCTACTTGCCCGTCACGTAAAGGATCCGGGGCTGCTCTGTCTCTACGGGCTGGCATTCCTCTCCATGGGGGGATTCATCTCGCTCTACAATTATATCGGCTTTCGCCTGCTGGCGGCTCCCTACAACCTGAGCCAGTCGCAGGTCAGCCTGATATTCCTGGTATATCTGGGCGGGTCATTCAGTTCCGGTGCCACCGGCGCCCTGCTACAACGTTTCGGCCGCCCCTTCATGATACGCTTTACCCTGGCTACCATGCTGTTCGGCACGTTTGTGACACTGGCGAAGCCGCTGCCGTTGATTATTCTTGGAGTGGGAATTTTTACCGCCGGATTCTTCTGTGCCCACGCCATCGCCTCCGGCTGGGTCGGGCGGCGTGCCAGTATCGGCAAGGCACAGGCTTCGTCACTCTACCTGTTCTGCTATTATCAGGGGTCAAGCATTTCGGGTACGCTGGGGGGAGTGTTCTGGCAGCACTTCGGCTGGCAGGGTGTGGCCTCCATGATCGCTCTGGTGTTACTGGCGGCACTGGGAGTGGTTACGCTGCTGCTGCGCCTGCCGGCTGCAGAGCAGTAGCAAACCGGTTGGTTATCAACTCCGGTACTCGATTCAGTATTTACGCTTGATTTGCAATCGTGTTGTGGTATTCTTTCTTTGGCTAGACAGTCTAGCTAGATAAGGAGTGTGTGATGAACGTTAATCAAAAAGACAGGTCACACCATGACAGGGAGTGGCAACTGCAGGAAGCCAAGAACCGCTTGAGCCAGGTGGTTGATTCGGCTTTGCATGATGGTCCCCAGACAATAACGTTACGTGGCAAACCCGCCGCAGTAGTCGTTTCTTTCGATGAATATCGCAAGCTGACGCTGCCACGAACCGGACTGTCGCAGTTCTTCAGACAATCTCCCCTGCATGACGTTGAACTGGACATTAACCGCAGCACCGATCTTTCCCGCGAGGTGGAGTTGTGAAGTATCTGCTCGATACCTGTCTGATATCCGAGCTGGTTAAAAAGGCGCCGAGTCCAGCAGTGGTCAGCTGGCTGGATGAGCAGGATGAACAGGCGCTGTTTCTGAGTGTCCTGAATCTTGGCGAACTGCAGAAGGGGATCAGCAAACTTCCTGACGGCTCAAAAAAAGATGAACTGCAGGCATGGGTTGCCCTTGATCTGGCTGAGCGTTTCACTGGCCGGATTCTCGATGTTGATTTGGAAACGTCTCTCTGTTGGGGGCGTATTCAAGGGGAAACAGAACGGGCAGGCCTGAAGCTGCCGGTTATGGATTCACTTATTGCTGCTACCGCAAAAGTTCATGGTTTGATCGTGGTTACACGGAATGTTAAGGATATTGAGAAGTGCGGAGTGCGGGTATGTAATCCGTGGGTGGATTAAATAAACTGTCCCCGGAATTCGTCGCGTGGGTGGATTAAATAAACTGTCCCCGGAATTCGCGTCCCCGGAATTCGTCCAAAAGAACAAAATTACTTACTGATTACTGTGACGAACCAACTTTGTAATTGCATCCAACTTACGGACCTCACCCATGAACGTACTCAACATACATGAGCGCAAGTTCAAAGTATCCCCTGAAAGGGTCGGCGCACTTATTGACACCTTGTCATCACGCGAGGACACGCTATGGCCAAAGCAGGCTTGGCCACGTATGGAATTCGACCGAATCTTGGGTGTTGGGGCTGTCGGTGGCCATGGCCCAATTCGTTACTTCGTAGAAGCGTACGTACCAGGCAAAAGTATCAAGTTCCGCTTCACCGGCCCACGTGGCTTCAATGGCTATCACGGGTATGAAGTTCACGATCCTACTCCGCAAGGCTGCGTCTTGCGGCACACTCTGGAAATGACCACGAACGGCCTAGCCATCCTTTCATGGCCAACCGTTTTCCGCCCCATGCACGATGGAGAATTCCGGGGACAGTATATTAAACTAATGTCAATAAATTTGTACTAAGCTCATCATTTCCCGTCAACATTCTTCCCAATCCACTATCTTCAGGCCATCTACCCGAGAAAATTCCCGTATATTATGGGTGACCACAACAGCTCCATGAACAAGTGCAGTAGCAGAAATCATCAAATCATTTGGCCCTATTGGTGTTCCTTGTCGGGCAAGGGCTGAACGTATTTCACCGTATTTTCTAGCTGCATCATCGTCAAACGGAAGTGAATCAAAATTGGAAAAAAACTCATCAAGCAGAACGAGATTATTCGTGGAACAGCTACTTTTCATCGCACCATAATAGAGCTCAGCCTTGACGACAGAACAGATACGGATATCCAAAGCGTTAACTGATAGAAAATGATCCTTTACCGGACTTTGTCCGGGGTTCAAAAACCGAATCAATGCATTTGTATCCGGCAGATAGATCATTTAAAATCCTCGCGAACCTCGTAAGTACCTTGGTTCTCTCTTACCAATAATTCACCCTCCCATGCGCCGGCAAAACGTGCAAGCGGTGAAATGGTTGTAGCGGAAGTAATATGCGAGATTTTTTCGGTATCGAGTGGCAATAGAATTACTTCAACCCGCCGATGTTTTAAGTTCTCGGGCATTCTTAACGTATCAGGCAATTGCCGATATATTTTTCGCGTAGCTTCCATGGCAGACACCTCTTTCATTAAGACGGGACTATCTGGAAATCCGGTAACATGACGGCGGTAACGGATGGAAGATTATACATCAACCCGCTGAAGACCAATAAATTCACTGACACTCCGCGCCAATTCAGGGGACAGTTTACTTAATTGCTGTCAAGCAAAAACTTTTCCGCACTTTTCACAAATCGCTCCGCAGCAGGCATGATCTCGGCTACATCATCAGCCGTCACCTCAGTTTCCTCCATGTAATCACCCTTCTGACGCAACTCAAAGGCTCGATGCAACATTTTGGACATTTCCTTGGGAAATATTTCAGTTTTGACATATTCCCTGTCAAAAAGCGCGATGGCTCCGGAATGCTTGGACGTCCCCATCTCTTTTTCCTGTAAAAGGGCAAGCACCGCATAAAACATGGCATAATAGAGCCGGTTCATGACTGAGCGCCGGCTCATTGCAGACTGATCAAGCACTTCAGCTTCCTTTATGGAATCCCGCGCCTGGGTAAGCCGGTATTTAATAAGAGCCTTTCGATCTTCTGTCATATTACAACACCTTCACGATAGACATTCAGGATAAAGGTCGACTCCTTGAGCGAACCGTCGATCCTGTCCTTGCTAACCACCACCGGAACGATAACCACATCCCGGGCAAAGCCGGTCTCCCAGGCGCAATCGCTGATATATCGTTCAATTTCAGTAGTTGTATGCTCGACGAGAACAAAAACATCCAGATCGGAATCCGGAGCGGCATCGCCACGGGCACGTGAACCAAATACACGTACGTCAAGCGGATGGTACCGTTTACGCACCAAATGCTTGAAACTCCGAGCCGTGGCAAGATCTCTTCTGTTCATGTAGCAATCCCTTTATATAATAGTCGGTGAGCTGTTACAGCCGTACATCTTCCCTCAGGCTGCCGGAGAAAATGATGGCTGCCGGAAACAGTGGGGAGATTGCTCATCTGTTTACGGCAACCCGCTGAAGACCAATAAATTCACTGAAAGTCGGTTCTTCAATTTCAAGACATAATTCAATAGCCTCTTTAATCCTTTTCATCAAGACATCAAGCGATTTTGCCTGTGTGTGGCATCCCCGTAACGCGGGTACCGTGGCAATAAAATATCCATCTATGTATTTTTCGATCACTACATTAAATTCTCGCATTATATCGAATGTGCTGTCGAAACCTGTTTACGTTTGTCAGGTATGATGGCGATGAGTGCCCTTAATGCATTGTTTACTGCTTCAGCATTTGGAAAGAAGGCCTTGATATCCTTATCGAGGACAACTGCATCCCTGTCAGGGATGAATCGCTGCACCGTTACTGTTTTGTCAACATGACTGATTTTAACGGTATGCCCCTTGCGATATTTCTCAGAGTGCTTTCCTCGCATACCTCCGGAAAAATCAACCGGTTTAATTTCATCGATTTTGTCAGCCTTTTTCATATATCGTCCTTTCAACCGGTAACGCCAAGCGAGCGCTGATGATCCTTATTTTCGTTCCTCTTTCGGTATACGCTACGACAAGCAGCCTTCCGTTTTCGGTGAGACCAATATCTATAAAGCGATCTTCAGAATCTGAGTGCTCCGGATCGGCAACAGTTATAGAAAGCGGATCACCAAAAACAGTTTTGGCTTCTTGAAAGCTCACCCCATGCTTTTTTAAATTGCCTGCGGCTTTCTGTTCATCCCATTCAAAAATCACAAGGTACCATCCGTGACAATTCGAACATATTTGATTCGCCAGCTACATAGCATAATTTGGATTTGTGGTCAAAATAATGTGATGGGAATATTCCGGGATACCGCGCAGTACGTTCCTGCAATGCAGGCAGCCCACTGAACTCATGGAATCGCCTGCCAGCCTACCCCTTGCGGAGCACGTGGACGGCGGTTGCCTTGAACGAAGCGTAGAGTTGCATGCCCGGTTGCAGAGCCATGCTGGCAAGCGATTGGTTGGTAATCGAGGCCACCAGGGTGAATCCGCACTCCAGGTACACCTTGCTGAACAGTCCCATACTGACGACTTTGCTCACTCTGCAGGGGAATACGTTGCGTATGCTACTGGTGGAATCTGCCGGATTGCTGAAGGAGAGCGCCACATGTTCGGGATGGATGCAGATGACCGCTTTGCCCTGTTCGGTCCCGTCACCGGTCGCCTCGATAACCCGGTCTGACACGGCAACCGAGAACAATCCATCACCGGCTGCGGCGACGGTGCCGCTGAAGATATTCTCCATACCGGCGAAGGTTGCGACAAATTCGTTGACCGGATGGTTCATCACCTCGGACGGCGTCCCGGACTGGACGATCCTGCCGCGATTCATCACGGAAATACGGTCGGCCAGTCGCAGGGCATCAATCTGGTCGTGAGTGGTTATGATCGCCGCCGTTCCTGATTCGCGCAGCATCTGTTCGAGGTCATTGCTCAACGCCTGACGGGCCGGCGGATCGAGAGCCACGAAGGGTTCATCAAGCAGGATGACTTCCGGCCTGGAGGCAAATGCCCGGGCCAGACTGGTGCGCTGAGCCTCCCCCCCTGACAGTTTGCGGGCGGAGCGGCCGGAGAGGTGGGCAATGTGCAGGCGTTCCAGGCAGGAATTGACCCGCTCGTTGATCTCATGTTTGGGAAGATTGCGGAATTTGAGGCCGACGGCCACGTTCTCATACACGGTGGTATCAAACAGCAGCGGTTCCTGGAAGACCATCACCAGTCTGCGCCGCAGTTCCGTTGAGGCGTACCCGGCTACGACCGGCTGGCCGCAGAACTGGATGCGTCCCCCTGCGGTCGGCAGCAGTCCGGCCAGTGCCAGCAGGAAGGTCGATTTTCCGGTGCCGTTCGGCCCGATCAGGGCGACGGTTTCGCTGCGGTGGAGGGCAAATGAAGGGATATCGAGGATTGCAGCACCCCCCCGCACAACCGAGAGGGCACTGACTTCAAGCAGAGGCGCGGGTTCGGTCACCGTGGACGCTCGCGCTGCTGGATGACGGTCAGCAGATAGTTGACGCTGAAAGCCAGCAGCAACAGGATAATCGAGAGGGCGATGGCGACGTCGAAATTCCCCTTGCCTGACTCCATAACTGTGGCCGTGGTCAGTACACGGGTCTGCCCCTTGATGTTCCCGCCCACCATGATCGATGCCCCCACTTCCGAAATCACGCCGCCGAAACCGGCCATGACCGCCGCCAGCAGCGGCAGCCGGGCCTCGCGCACCAGCAGCCAGACCGTCTGGGTACGGGTGGCCCCCAGGGCCTGAATCTGCAGCTTGAGGTTGGCAGGGAGGTTCTGGATGGAGGCGATGGTGATGCCGGTCACGATCGGTGCAGCAATCACCGACTGGGCCAGGACCATGGCCAGGGGCGTGTAGAGGATTTCAAGGGAGCCGAAGGGGCCGTTGCGCCAGAGCAGGAGCGTCACGAACAGACCGACCACCACCGGCGGCAGTCCCATGCCGGTGTTGACCATGCTGATGACCAGCCGGCGGCCGGGAAAGTTGGACAGTGCCAGGAAAACCCCGGCAGGAATACCGCTGCACAGACTTATCATCGTGGCGCTGCAGGAGATTTTCAGCGACAGTAGCGTTACCGCCAGCACCTCCGCATCCAGACTGATGATCAACTTCCACGCTGTGATTATGCCGTCGACAAACAGATCCATTGTGTCGCGTCATCCTCCGCCCAACAGCGGAAAGAGCGCCAGCGTATCACCGTCGGCGATGATGTGACCACATTTGACATGGCGATTATTGATCATCATGATACCCAGCTCTCCCCGTGTCAGGTTCAACTGATCGGCAACGTCACCCACAGTTGTGCCGTCCGGATATTCACGGGTCTCGATGTCAAAACGGCCTGTTCTGAAAGAGGCGAACAGTTTTACGGTTATCTGCATGGTTCATAACTCCTATCAGTGGTTCATTTTCGTTTCAATCCGCCGCGAAAATCCGCCCACCCTTCGACACGCTCAGGGAGAACGGATTTTGTATCACACGCCATTGATCTTCCGTTCGTGGTGAGCTCGTCGAACCATGAGCGGATGATTAGAACGAATCGGGTCAGTTGTTGAAGGTTACCGAGAGCAGAACTGAATCACCTTCTGCAACGGAAGTAAGAAGATTCGGTTGCTCACGGCGAAGCCCTGACAGTTCCTGCGGCGTGAGCAGAATACCGCGTTCCAGGACAAGCGGCCCCAGTTCGGCCAGCAGCAGGTTAAATAACTTCAGCCGGATGGTACCGCTGTTGTTTGTGGCAGTACCATCGTCAAGGCCGTGACTGATTCCCCCCCGCAAGGCCGCATAAAAACCGCCCCGCCGCATTGTGGCACCCACCAGTCCCGGCATGGCCGCCGAAAGAGTCACCCGCGAATCATGCTGTATCATGGTATGTTCAAGATCGTCAACCGGGCGGTTGTCGAGAAAGATGGTGGTAATCCGGTCGGTAACGTAGTCGGCGGGGATGTAAAACTGATCGCACAGCAGACTTTTCAGGCTGCAGCCGACGATTGCAGGTACGGTAACGCCATGTTGCAGTATCGGAAAGAAAACATTGAGCTGATCAGCTGCCACAAGCAGCGATTCATGGTGAACGGGGGACACGGCGGCTGGTGAAACAGGTGACACGGTCATCTCCATAGTCCACCATCCCCTCCCCAACCCTCCCCTTGAAGGGGAGGGAGGAGATAAGGACGGCACTACCAGTTAAATACTTCGTCCAACTCTTCATCCTTCATCATGAAGGTCTGGTTGTGCGGGGCGATCGGCTCGTTGTAGAAGAAGCGCGGCAGCCGGTCGTGATGCTTGGTGAATCCGGCGCGGGTGTTGAAATCGCGCTCGGCCGAAAGAACCTTCTTGCCCAGGGCCACCACGTCGTCACCGGTCATGGTGATGCCGTGGAAGGAGCCGAGCATATCGAGCAGCGCCTGGAATGTCTCCGGCTGATCCAGAATGGCAAAGGCGATGAACAGACACATACCGGTGGAGTCAATGGCAGCCGTGGCGATCTGCAGGTTGCGCGACAGCTCGATCTGCCCTTCGGTCTTGAGCGGATCCACATCACCGCCGACTTTAAGGATGTTGGTGGCGATGGCGTAACCGGCGGTGTGGTCGGCGCCTTGCGTGGTGGTGGCGTAGGTGACGCCGATTCCCTGGATAGCGCGCGGATCGTAGGCAGGCAGCGCCTGGTCTTTCACGACCGGTACCCGCTCAACGCCGAACACCTTACCGGTAACGGAGGCTCCGCTTCCCAGTATCAGCCCCAGCGGTGTTCCCTTGCCGACCTCTTCCAGCAGCCTGATGGCACCTTCACAGTCACCAAATTGTATTACTCCGGCATCCATGGCAACGCCGATGGTAACGCCCATTTCAATGGTATCGACACCGATGTTGTCATCCATGTAGTCCAGTTTAGCAATCGTATCCAGGTCGTCGATGCCGCAGTGGCCGCCGTGTGACCATACCGTCTCGTACTCAGGCTGCTTGGTAACGTAGTTGCCGTCCTTATCGTTGTAAATGCCTGAGCACTGGATTACGCAGCCACGATGGCAGCCATGGGTGGCGGAACCACCGCGCTTGATTTCCAGCTCGGCCTGGGCCTCGCCGCTGATTTTGGTGCCACCGGCAAACTGGCCGCTCTTGAAGTTCAAGGTCGGATAGCCACCGGCTTCGTTAAGCACGTTGGTCAGAACGTTGGTGCCGTATGCCGGCAGGCCCTCGCCGGTTACCGGGTGTTTGCGCAGACCTTCGACGAACTTGCGGTTGGCATCGCGGTATTTCTCAGGCTCTTTGGGAGGACGCATCTTGGCACCGGCATCATCGATGATGATGGCCTTGATTCGTTTGGCCCCCATAACGGCGCCGACGCCGCCGCGGCCACAATGGCGGGTGGGGCGAAGTTCCGGATCGGTACAGGCGATGGAGGCGGAAAGCAGTTTGCGCTCCCCGGCGGTGCCGATGGTCATGTAGGCCACCTTGTCGCCGTACTCCTGGCGCAGCTTTGCAACCAGTGGATAGTTGTCCATCAGTTTGTTGCTGTTGTCAACAATGACTTGGATGCCGCTGGCATTGATAACTATTTTGTAGAGGTCATCTCCTTCCGGCTTTCCTTCCAGGATAACGGCGGCGTAGCCGAGCCGTGCCAGAACCTGGGCGGCCTGGCCGCCGGCGTTTGATTCCTTGATGGTACCGGTCAGCGGGCTCTTGCAGCCGACCGACAGACGGCCGGTCATGGAACCGGTCGTTCCGCTCAGCATGCCGGGAGCGATAACCAGCTTGTTTTCAGCCCCCAGCGGGTGCGCCAGTGGGTGAACTTCGGCAGCAACAACCAGCGAGGTCATCGCTCTGCCGCCCAGTCCGGCGTAGTCGCCGAGGCCGCCTACCGTCACCTTCGGGCCACCGGCTGCTCCCATGTCAATCCGTGCAATCTTGTCCATACTGTTTCTCCTTCCCTTGTTCTGTGACGGGCACAGATGAAATTCTCCTTTTCAAAGGAAGGCGGCGCCGTTTCCCGCGCAACCCAATGGCCGGCTGCCATGGGAACATTCCTGTAGGCACACCGGCTCGGAGTAAAAATATTTGAACGTAACGGTCTTGGCGCGCTAAGCTGCTACTTCCATGCTTTTCAGGATTTCAACCCGATAACTGCTGAAACATCTGCGGCTCATACAGCCCCAGAATACACCTGTGCCGTATGCTACCTGTTCCAGCAGATAAATTCCACTGAAAACAATAAACGACATGGGCGGTTTTTTGATGGCGTGATCAACTCCGGCGGCCGTGACGAACGCCAGCAGCGGCAAGAGCCAGGACCACATTCCCGGCACAAACAACGCAATTAATAATAACGGCGCGGCATAATATCTTACCAGATGGAAACTGACGTAGTAGGCTAGGCTGGCAAGCGCACGCAATCTGCCGGCCAGCAGAGCCGGAAGCCTGATAGGAAGTTTACGGCGGATCAAGGAAAAGCGGACAGTTACGACATCTGCCACCAGCATCCCCGCCGCCAGGGCAAGCAGCAACCAGCTGCTGAAAGGTGCGACCAGACCGAGCGCCAGCACCAGAGCCAACGGTGGTGGTATCACCATCTGTTTCCTCCGTTGGGGATGCAGCAGCTGCAGCATCCCTTCGGATGTGCCGTAATCGAAACGCCGCGACATGAATGAGCGGATCGAGCTGCGGTGTTCATGGAGCACGTTGCCGGCTGGCAGGTAGCAGATAGTCCAGCCGTTGTCCCGCAGGCGCCAGGTCAGGTCCACATCCTCCCCCACATGCATCGTGTCCTCGAAACCGCCTGCCTGGCGGAAGGCGCTGCCGCGCACCAGCAGGTTGCAGCTCGGCAGGTAAAAGGTGTCGTTGCCGCGACTGCCGCTCCGTTCGCGGGCTCCCAGAGACAGGCTGGACATGACCGATTCGTAACGATCCACCGCCGACTCGCTGCACATACCATCGACCCGGCCGCCGACCGCCGCCATGAATGGATCGTCAAAGGCCGGAACCAGCTCGTTCAGCCAGTTCTTTGAAGCGCTGCAGTCGGAATCGATGAACGCCAGCAGCTCGCCGTTCGCCCGCGCTGCGCCGATATTGCGGGCGGCAGCGGGGCCGCGGCCGACTCCACCCGAGGGGATCAGCAGGGCACCAAGTTCCCGTGCGACAGCCGGCGAGTCATCCTTGCTTCCATCATCCACGACGATCAGCTGCAGTTTATCCTGCGGATACGACAGCTGTGCGATGGAATCCAGGCAGCGGCGCAGCTCATCGGCCCGGTTCATGACCGGAATGACGATGCTTACGACAGGATACGTCTCAAGCTGGCGCGACACCTCTCGCACCCGTTCAGCAAAACCCTTTGCTGCCAGCTGTTCCATGACCCCCAGTTCGGCGGCGGACGCCGTGATCAGCGAGCCGTCGATGCCCCGCCCGACCAGTTCAGCGAGCGCACGATTGAGACGCAGTACGCAAAGCGGACTCTTCGACAACAGAAACGGTTCCCCGTCTCGCTCGACCAGCTCAACGTTATTGGCAAGGCGATACTGCACGTCAGACCCTTTCGGCTGTCAGCCCTTCTTCACGGAAAATCCGCAGCAGGGCAGTGACCGTTTCATCGACAGGGAGAGAGTTCAGTTTCCCCTCGCGAGCCTTGATGCCTCCTGAGAGGAGCGAGAGAATTCTCTCGAATGCCGGAAGAGAGGGATCGGGAGTCACCACCCGCACCGGGTCGGGACGCGGGACTCCGTAATCGGCGGCGCTCAGATAGGCACCGGTAGCACCGACCTCCCAGAAGGGGATTCCAAGATTGGGGAGCCCCCACAGCTCAACAGATGCGCCGACGGCGGCGGTGATGGCATCCACCGAGGGATAACGCGGTGTGCGCACCTCTTCAAAGAGCACCATGCAGGGAAACGGTGCAGTGACCACCTGACGGGCTCCGCGGTCGGATTTTCGCTGAATTTCGGCACTATTTTTCTTCGGAATGAATGAGACGGCGGCGCTGATACAGGGGATTGAAGCGGAGGCAGCAGCCAGTGCCGGGGTCGGGTCGTCACCGCGGTCAGCCATGCGGCTGCCGCTGAAAGTCAGTGCCGGTGAAAGGATCGTTATGATGCGGGCAAGTATTCGCGCTTCGACAACGGCATCACCACCCTCAAGACCGTGATCCCAGAAGCGGAACGCCCGGTCGGCCCCCATGGAACAGGCCAGCCGCAGGGTATCGTCCAGACGGCCGGGGCCGATGGCCAGGACAGTCACGCGGGCGGCCAGGGAGTCCTTCAGGCAGAGCGCCTCCTCCAGTGCCGCCAGATCGGCCGGGTTGGGAATGCGACGCAGACCGCGCTCGCTGATGCTCGCCCCGCGCACGGTCACGCGGGCCGGCGGCCGGGGGTCGTTGCTCTCCCGCAGGAGTACAAGTATGTCAAGTTTATTGTCAGACATTGAATATCTCCGGCTGATAAAAGTCCGCCTCCAGAAAGCGGGGGATTACCTAATGATGAACCTGAACTTAGTTCCACAAGAAATCTGTAGTTTCCTCTGTGACTCCGTGTCTCTGTGGTACATTGCTTTATTTTGCTTTACGTCATTCGATACGCCACCCCGAACCCACCGCGCGGATAGCGCCAGCGGGTGAAGGCATTACGGTGGCAGACGACATAGCAGGTGCCGCACTCGAGGCAGCCGTCGTGGACGAAGGTCATCTTCTGATCATCCTCGCTCCAGGTGTAGCACCTGGCCGGGCAGGAGTTGACACAGCCGCGGTTGTCGCAGCCGGTGCAGATGCTGTAGTCGAGGACGATGTGCGGTTCGCGGTCGATGGTAAAACTGGTATTGTCGAAAATCTCGTCGATGTTCATAACGCTCTCCACCCTTCAAAGCCGTCCATCAGCAGGTTCCCGAGGCCGATTTTTTCTTTGGCCGATTTGAGGAACAGTTTGGACAGGTTTTCCTTGGGGGCCCCGTCGATGCGATAGATATACTCCATGAAGCTGCACATCAGCTCGGGATACTGGTTGTAAATCCGGTCGTTATGCAGCATGTGAGGCGCTTTGCGGTACATCTTGAGGTCCTTGATGACGTAGCTGTCTTCGAGGAACTTCTTGTAGGCCGAGAGCCCCTGTTTGCTGAAGTCACGGTTGCGATGAGCCTCGACGACCGCTTTACCCGCCAACACACCCGAGTGTGATGCCAGATTGATCCCTTCCAGGTTGAGTCCGGTGGCGTTGCAGAAGGCGGCTGCATCGCCGGCAACCAGGATGCCGTCCCCCACCAGCTCGGGGATCATATCGTAGCCCCCTTCGGGAATCAGGTGCGCCGAGTATTCCTGCAGTCGTCCGCCGCTGATCATCTTGGCAACCTGGGGCTGCTCCATGAAGGCATTCAGCATGTCGTAGGGAGTCTTGCCGCTGGTGCGAAGACTGGCCAGATGAAAAACCAGGCCGATGGAGAGGGAGTCGTAGTTGGTGTAGAGGAAACCGCCGCCACGCACGCCTTCCGTGCAGCCGACGAATTCGTTGGCGAAGCCCTGCTCACGCACCAGACCGAAGCGGTCGTCGATCATCTCACGGGGCATATCGAGCAGTGCCTTGACCCCCACCGCCATCTGGGCCGGATTGAAGGTCGGCTGGCGGAGCCCGGCTTTTTTGGCGGTAAAGGAGAGCACTCCGTCAGCGGCCACAACCACCGGTGCCAGAATCTCACCCTGACGTCCGAGGACGGTCACACCGGCGATCGTGCCATCTTTATAGACCAGTTCGTCGACCGTGGCGCGGGTAATCAGGGTTGCGCCGGCCTTGACCGCCTCCTGGGCCAGCCAGTTGTCAAAACGGGGACGGAAGATGCTGTAGCCGTTAAAGGGGGTCGTGTCGAAATTACCCGCCTCGATGATCGTGCTGAAGCTGGAGTCACCGGTCATGAAGGTGACGCCCTTCTTGACGATGTGGCGTCCCAGTGCCGCACGATCCCAGAAGTCGGGGAAGATCTCCTCCAGCGAGGGGAGGCGGTGCAGCACGCCGCCGAACATGTTTTTTTCACCGGGGAAAGCGCCGCGTTCGACCAGTGCCACATCCAGTCCGGCGCGGGCCATGACCAGGGCGGCCGATGAACCGGCGGGACCGGCGCCGACGACGATTGCCTGAAACTGCCTGCTCATTGTCTCCCTCCACTGCCCGTTTTGACCTGCTCCAGCAGGCGCGGCAGCACCTCATGGAGGTCGGCCACAAATCCTTCGTCACTGTTGGGGAAAATGGGCGCTTTGGAGTCGCTGTTGATGGAGATGATCCGGCGCGAATCCTTGATGCCGCCGATATGGTGCATGGAGCCGGAAATGCCGAGCGCCACATACAGTCGCGGCGTGACGGTGCGGCCGGTCTGGCCGATCATCCGCTCGAAACCGGTCCACCCCATATCCCATACCGGGCGGGTGACGCCGAAAGAAACGTTCAGCAGCAGACAGAGCTCTTTAAGCTGCTCAAAGAGCGCCGGATCGCATCCCTTGCCGGCGCTGAAAATAACTTCGGCTTCGGTCAGATCAACCGTCTGCGGATCAGGCGGGATTCGCCCGGTAATCGTGGCGGTCACTCCCTCCAGCGTTTCGGTCGGCTGCCAGACGCTGACCTGGGGTGTCGTGCGACGTACCGTAGCCAGCAGTACCTGACTCAGGGAGCGTGGCGGGACGGTCAGTACCAGCGGCCGCGTACGGTCCCAAACCTTCGAGCCGGCTATCCGAGCGCCGAGCACCTTGCGCGAAAGCTGCACGCCGTCGTCACTCCGGCGGACGCTGACCACTTCTGTCAGCAGGGCGGCATCGAGCCGGGCCGAGACAACCGGAGCCAGATCACCGCCGAGATCGTTGTGGGGGAAAAGACAAACGGAAGCGGCCGTATCTGAAGCCAGTTGTGCAAGGTGTTTCCCCAACAGGCCGGGGGTGTCAAGCAGTGCGGAGCCACCTTCAATACAGGTCAGCGCGGGGGTCCCGTAGGCTGCGAACACGTCGATCTGAGCGGCATCCGGGCGGATTGCGGTGACCGCTCCCCAGGGCGAATCCAGAATTCCGGCCAGGCGGGCGGTGTATGACAGCAGCCCGCGGCCGGTCTCGTCCAGTTCGCCGTCCGGCAGGTCGACGAAGACGAGGATGGTACCGTTGGTCGCCATCAGATCTCCCTCCCGATTTTATGCCCTTCCCAGATGGCCATATCAACCCTGCGGGGAGACACGCAATCGCCGATGCGGTACAGTTCGGAGACCTTCCCTTTGAGGCTCATATACAGGTCGTCATCAACCTGCTGCCCCATGGCCAGCACGAGGGAGTCATAGGGCCCCCACTCGTTCCAGACGTTGGAATAGACGTTGAAGCCCTTGACCGTCTTGGCGCCGCGCTCCCCGCCAACTTCCATGACAGCGATGTCCGGGGTAAAGGTGACACCTTTCTGCAGCAACCGCTGACGCGACGAGTAGAGATCCTGCGTAGGTCCCAGCTCGGCGCAGATGAAGAGGCTGGAGGTGATCATGTCCACCTTTTTACCCTGGTTGGCAATGAATTCAGCGGTGGCAGTGGCGCGCTGGTGTCCGTCATAATCTATCAGGCAGACATTCTGCCCCAGGTCGGCTTCACCGTTGAGCACCTGTACGACGTTGTAGATCGCCGGGCCATCGGCGCCCCCCACCGGATTTTTTTTCGGGACGCTGCCGGTTGCCACGATCAGCACGTCCGGCTTATCGGCCAGCAGCTGAGCAGTGGTCGCCTCAACCCCCAGTTGTACCTTGACATCGGTCTTATCGATCTGGCTCTTCTCATTGCGGATGATAACGCCGAATTCATCGCGTCCGACCCCTTTCATGGCGGTCACCACCTGTCCCCCCAAAGCTTCACCCCGGTCGATCAGCGTAACCTTGTGACCACGCCGGCCGGCCATCTTGGCCGCCCACATGCCGGCAGGACCACCGCCGACGATGGTGACCTTCTTCCTGACAGCCGCCTTTTCCAGCGTGCCTTCGCCCCATTCCTTTTCCCTGCCGATAGCCGGATTCTGGACGCAGCCGAGGCTTCTACTCATGCCGATCCTGCCGATGCAACCCTGGTTGCAGGCGATGCAGTAGCGGATGTCTTCCGTGCGCCCTTCCAAAGCCTTTTTGGGGAGGTACGGATCACAGATCAGCGCGCGACACATGCCGATCATGTCGGCCTGACCGGCGGCCAGAACCTTCTCGGCCATGACCGGGTCGTTGATGCGTCCGGTGCAGAAAACCGGAAGTTTGATCTTTTCGCGCACGCCGGCCGCCAGCGGGATAGTGTACCCCAACGGGGTGTGCATCGAGCCTTCAACCAGATACAGGTTGTAGAAGGTGGCAATCGAAAGGTCCATGAAGTCGATCAGGCCTGATGCCTCGAAGAGGGCGCAGATTTCCTGCACCTGCGCAAGATCAAGACCGCCGGGGATCATTTCGTCGGCGCACATTCTGATGCCGAGGGTAAAATCCTTGCCGACCGCCTTGCGTACCGCCGATATGAACATGAGCGGTGCCCGCATGCGGTTTTCCAGTGAGCCGCCGTATTCGTCGCTGCGAAGATTGGTGAGCGGGGAGAGGAACTGACGCGCCAGACTGGAGTGACCGAACTGAAGTTCGATACCGTCGAAGCCCCCCTCACGGACATGAATGGCGCTTTTAGCAAAATAGCGGGCAACTTCGACAATATCCTCCGGCTCCATCGCCTTGGGAACTTCACGGAACAGAACATCGGGAACCGGCGACGGTGCCCAGACCGGCAGGCGGGAAATGCTGCCGTCACCCTGCTGACCGTTGTGGTTCAACTGGGCAAATATTTTGGAGTCATACTGATGGACATAGTCAGTGATTTTCTTGAAGCCGGGAATTACTTCGGCGTGATAGACGTCGATCAGCTTTTCGTATGCCATGTCGGTTGGATGAACCGTCAGTTCTTCGGTTATGATCAAACCTGCCCCCCCCTTGGCCCGTTCGCCCCAGTAATACATCTGGCGCTCGCTGGGAAGATTGCCCACGGCAAGGTTGGTCAGGTGTGGCTGGAATGAAATGCGGTTTTTCACCTCGACCGAGCCAAGCTTGATGGGTGAGAACAGATTCGGGAACATCATGAGGTCGCTCCTTGGGCATTACATAATATGGTAACAGGTTATTCCTCCCCTCCCTTGACGGGAGGGGATTGAGGGGAGGGTGAACACGCCACAAAATTGAGCGCTCCAACCTCCTCCACATCTTCCCCACGTGGAGATGGGAGGTTTTTCAGGCCGCTTCCGCCAGCCGGTTATCGGCAATCGACGTTACGCAGCGCTCAAGGCATTCGGGATCGCCGCTGTTGATGTCGTTCTTGAGATGCCAGGCAACCGCAGGGCAGCCGCCGTGGCACTGATCGAAACGCTGGCACTCCTCGCAGGAATGAATTCTCAGGTTGCGGAAGGAGGCGTAGATTTCTGAGGTGTCCCAGATCTGCTGAAACGAGGAACTGCGCAGGTCGCCGGCTTCAAAGCGGTCCATCTGCAGGAAGGCGCAGGGGTACATTTTACCGGTCGGACTGACGCAGCAGGTCAGCTTGGCCGCGCCGCAGAGGTTGAGGCCCAGTCCCTGGCGCTCCTGACTGGTCAGTGAAAAGAAGCTGTCGCCGGTGCGCACATCGCCGCTGGCGGCCAGCCAGTCGGAAAAACCGAGCAGTTGGGCCGGGGAAGGCCGCAGGGACTCCCAGTTGTCGGCACCGCGCCCCGACGGGCGGAAACGGCTGACCCGCAGAGAAACTCCCAATGATTTTGCCAGGTCGTGCATGGCCGGAATTTCGTTGGCATTCTGAGCCGTAAGTACGGTATTGATGCTGGTAGGGATTGAGGTGGCTGCCAGCCGCTTGACCGCTGCGATAGCCGTGTCGAAGACGCCATCGCCGCGAATGGCGTCACAGGTGGCCGGTATCGCTCCGTCAAGACTGACCTGAATGGCTACCAGGCGGCTTTTAGCCAGCCGCGCGACCCTCTCGGAATCAAGAAAGGTCCCGTTGGTCGAGATGCAGGTCATGATGCCGTACCCGTGGCAGGCAGCCAGAATCTGCTCGAAATCGGGACGCAGAAACGGCTCGCCGCCGCCGAAATTAACCTGGAAGACGCGGGCCTGGTGGAGTTGGTCTACCAGGTCGAGTGCTTCGGCGGTTGACATCTCATGTTCGGCCGCGATACCGGATGACGAAAGGCAGTGGTTGCAGCGGAGGTTACAGGCCAGCGTAACCTCCCAGGTCAGGTTTACCGGGGAGCGCATCCCCATTTCGACATATTTATTGCTCACGGAGAAATCCCTTTTCCAGGAGTTGGGTTATGAATTTTTGCAGAGCCTTTTTTTCGGAATCCGATGCGCCGGCGGGAAATTCATCCCGTCCGCGAACCGTTGAGTAATAGTCATCCGGAAGAAGGTTGCCGGTCGCTGCAAAGAGAAGGCGCGGTCCCCTGCAATCGTAAAACAGAAGACCGAACCCCTCTTGCCGCGCGCGGCAGGACGGGTGTAACTGAATGCCTGCCGCAGCCATCCTAGTAAACCCCGCAAATGCCATCTATGGCGAGTTCTTCGACCTGGATTTCCTCCAGAATGCGCGGCTCTTCGCTGCACGTTACTGCTGCCTGCTCTGCTTCCATGTTATTCTCCTTTCGTTCGTTTCCGCACCAGATGTCAGATGCGTATAGGTGTGCGCCCTCTTTGCAACGGAAGTGCCAACAACTCTTTTCTGCTTGTTATTTCCCATTCAATGGTTTTGTGTACATAAGAAAAACAGCTTGGGCGTCCGATTTGTAGAAAATATACACAGCCGTAGTTTTTAAGCTTACGACGCTAACGAGTAAAATGCGTGGACTTTGTCCACAGTGAGTAAATTATCCACAGCAGAACAAGCTTTCGTTGTTTGTTTCCGTGGTATAAACCTGTCAGTGACGCTGCACATCGCTACCCGGCGAACTGCGTCACAGGCGGAATGGTTCTTGTAGAAGAACCAAGAAAACAAGTCAGGAGTGTGTATGGATATATACAGGAACCGATGCTGTTCTTATTGCGGAAGTGTTTTTGGTGTGACGGACATGTGGCCGAAACTGTGCTGTTCCTGCGGTACCAGAAGTTATCTGAATCCGCTGCCGGTTGTGGTTGTACTGCTTCCGGCCGGTGACGGGGTGATAGTCATCAGGAGAAACAACGATCCGCAGAAGGGACTGCTGGCACTCCCCGGTGGCTATCTGGATTGCGGCGAGACGTGGCAGGAGGGGGCACGACGGGAACTCTTCGAGGAGACCGGCATCAGTATCGCGAGTGAAGATATCGTTCTGTATGACGTCCAGAACGGTCTGGATGACACGCTGGTCATCTTCGGCCTGGCGAAGAAACAGCAACTCGGAGTGTTTCAGCCGTTTTCCTCAGAGGAAACCAGCGAAGTCGTCCTGATCGATCGCCCGATTGAACTCGCTTTCAGTATGCACACACAGGCGGTTGAGCGCTATTTTGACGAATACCGATAGAAACAACTGACCAAGAGGCTGTTAGAACGGGCAATGCAAGCCGAACTGACCGAACATCTTGGTTATGAGAAACATGCTCCCAGCAGCAAGAACAGTGGCAATTCCCGAAACGGTGGTTATAATAAAACCATCAAATAGGTACTACTCTGGCAGAACCGGCCACTGGACGTGCGTGGTTTTAAGGTTCCTACATTTACGATTGTAATTTGCCGGAATAACTATATGCTTACGCCCTTAAAACTCTGTTTCAGGAGGTGTCCAAGTGGCAACAATATTGCACAGACAGACAGACAGACAGACGGACAGACAGACAGACAGACAGACAGACAGACAGGTAAACCTCCTCCCTGCAAATATATCTGTCATCAGATATTCTGATTGATCAGCTAATAACCGGCGTTGCGGCTTTTTCCGTGCGCCGGTTTTTTTGTTTTTGTTTATTGAACGTGGGGGCTAAGCAAGTTTCATCTGCTTCGCCCGCCTTTGGTGGTTATCCCGACAAGGGCGAAGCAGGTGAGTCTCTTGCTTCGCCCCTACGAATTTTTTGAATCATCAATCAGGAGTCCTTCATGGCCAGGAAAAAAACAGTCGCAGCGGAACCGGAACAGATAGCCCCTGAAGCCGCAGCCCCGCCTGAACCCACCCCGTTTAGGCCCCAGAGGGAGCACTTCCCTATCGTCGGCATCGGAGCATCCGCCGGTGGTCTGGCGGCCTTTGAAGCATTTTTTTCCGGTATGCCCGCTGACAAAGAGCCGGACATGGCCTTTGTCCTTGTTCAGCATCTTGCGCCTGATCACAAGAGCATCCTGACGGAACTGATCCGGCGCTATACCCGGATGCAGGTTTCAGAAGTAGAAGACGGAGTGATGGTCCAACCCAACTGCGCCTACATCATCCCCCCTAACCGGGATATGGCTTTTCTGAACGGCACCCTGCAACTTCTGGAACCATCATCACCACGCGGCCAGCGTCTCCCGATCGACTTTTTCTTTCGCTCGCTTGCTCAGGATCAGCACGAACGGGCAATCTGCATTGTGCTTTCCGGTACCGGCAGCGACGGTACTCAAGGTTTACGGGCGGTCAAAGCCGAGGGGGGGATGGTCATGGCCCAGAACCCCGAATCCACCGAATATGACGGTATGCCGCGCAGCGCCATCAACACCGGGCTGGTGGACTATATCCTCCCGGCCGCCGAGATGCCGGGGCACCTGATCGCCTACGCCGCCCATGCCTTCGGACGGATTGCCCACGCACAGACCCCACCAATCCCCAAGGTTGAAGACGCCTTCAAGAAGATATTTATCCTGCTCCGTTCCCAGACCGGACACGACTTCTCCCAGTATAAGCAGAACACCATCAAACGCCGTGTCGAGAGGCGCATGGCAGTCCATCAGATTGCCGAGATCGGCGGTTACGTCCGCTTTCTGCAGCAGACACCGGTTGAGGTGGAGGCGCTCTTCCGCGATCTGCTCATCGGCGTCACCAACTTTTTCCGTGATCCGGAAGCTTTCGCAGCGCTTGAAACCACCGTCATCCCCGGCCTCTTTGACGACAAACCGGCCGGTACTCCGATACGTGTCTGGATCTGCGGCTGTTCCACCGGCGAAGAGGCCTACTCCATAGCCATCCTGCTTCAGGAACAGATGGAGAAACTGAAAAAAAACTTCAAACTGCAACTCTTTGCCACCGACATCGACAGCCGCGCCATCGATCAGGCGAGGAGCGGTATCTATTCCGCCAGTATCGCCGCCGATGTTTCAGCGGAACGGCTGGCGCGCTTTTTCACTGTGGAAAATGACGGCGGCAGCTATCGCATCAACAAAATGATTCGTGATCTGCTGGTCTTTTCCGAACATGACGTCAACAAAGACCCGACCTTCTCAAAACTTGACCTGCTCAGTTGCCGCAATCTCCTGATCTATCTCAACGCCGACCTGCAGAAGAAGCTGATTCCCCTGTTCCACTACTCACTGAATCCCGGCGGTACCCTCTTTCTCGGCACCTCCGAAACTACCGGCGACTTTCTCCACCTCTTCTCCACGATTGATCGTCAGCAAAAACTGTATCAGCGCAAAGAGGACCCATCCGCTGTGCAACTCCTTCCCCAGGGACGCTTTGCCCGAACCCTGACAGAGAGCGGTACAATTGAGAGGCATACAGCGCAAACCCTCGGCGGCGGCAAGATTTCGCTGAGAGAGACAACCGAGAAAATCCTTCTGGAGAAATATGCACCGACCAGCATCCTCGTAAGTGAACGGGGCGAGATTCTCTACGTCCACGGCAGCACCGGCCGATACCTGGAAATAGTAACAGGCGAACCGGGCATGAATATCCGCAAAATGGCTAGAGAAGGGTTGAAGCGGGATCTGACCACCGCCCTGCACAGTACGGTCAAATACAAGAAACCGGTGGAGCGTCATGGTCTCAAAGTCAAAACCAACGGCGACTTCAGCAGCGTCAACCTGACGATACTGCCGGTGCCGCCAACCGCTAACTCTATCACCGAACTGACCCTCTATCTGGTTGTGCTGGAGGAAGACAAAACAACTGGGCAGATCCTGTCGGCAACAGACATCACGGGAACCCTGGTTGAACAGCCGGAGGAAAAGAGTGCGGACAGGGACGCGCTTGTCATCCGGCTGAAGCAGGAGCTGCGGGCTAATGAGGAATATCTGCAGAGCGCCAACGAAGAGCTGGAGACCTCCAACGAAGAGCTCAAATCATCCAATGAAGAGATGCAGTCGGTCAACGAGGAGCTGCAATCCACCAATGAAGAGCTGGAGACCTCCAAAGAAGAGCTGCAATCGGTCAACGAAGAGCTGGCCACCGTCAACTCCGAACTGCAGACAAAAGTGATCGATCTGTCACGCGCCAACAACGACATGAACAACCTGCTGGCCGGAACCGGCGTCGGCACCGTCTTTGTTGATTTCAAACTGCTCATCCAGCGCTTTACCCCATCGATCACCCAGATCATCAACCTGATCCTCTCCGATGTCGGGCGTCCTGTGGGGCATATCGTTTCCAACCTGGTCGGCTATAACACGCTGACAGCCGATATCACGGCGGTGCTGGACAACCTGATTCCCAAAGAGGTCGAGGTGCAGACCAAAGACGGGGCCTGGTTCCTGCTGCGCATCCGCCCCTATCGCACCCTGGACAATGTGATCGAAGGGGCGGTCATCACCTTCTTTGATATCAGCGAAATCAAGCGGACACGGGAAGCGCTCCATAAAGCCAACGATCTGCTCCGTCTGGCGGTGGTGGTGCGCGACGCCCACGACGCCATCGTGCTGCAGGATATGGAGG
>JBAXVE010000037.1:0-30754 GCA_037129245.1 Desulfuromonadales bacterium | reverse complement strand
GCTAACACACCCCTGTATCAGATGACAAGTGCAAACGATATGTCGTAATTACCTGCTTAAAACAGGTGACGCATTGCAAATATACAAAATATTGCGATTTCTCCCTTTCCTTGACACCATATATTGCTATAAGGCATACTCACTGGCATTGATTTATCCGGAGGCCCCATCATATGGAAACAGTTGACGGCAATGAAAATGCCACCACGTCACCCTTTGTCCACCTGCATCTCCACACCCAGTATTCATTGCTGGACGGGGCTATCCGCTTTGATGACCTTGTGGCCAAGACCAAAGAGCATAAGGCACCGGCGGTGGCGATTACCGACCACGGTAACATGTTCGGTGCGGTCGAGTTTTACCTCAAATGCAAAAAGGCCGGCGTCAAGCCGATTATCGGCTGCGAGCTGTACCTGGCGCCCGACTCACGCTTTTCCAGGGATGCCAAAGGAATCTCGGATGCCGCCTATCACCTGATCCTGCTGTGCGAAAACATGCAGGGGTACAGGAACCTTTCCTACCTGAGTTCGGCCGGCTACAAGGAGGGGTTCTATTATCGTCCGCGTATTGATCGCGAATTGCTTTCCGGCCACACCGAGGGTCTGATTGCTCTGTCGGCCTGCCTGAAAGGTGAAGTAGCCATGCAGTGCGGCCGTGGCCGGATTGATGAAGCACGGGAGACCGCCCGCTGGTACAGCGAGATGTTTCCGGGGCGCTACTATATCGAACTGCAGGAGAACACCCTGCCGGAGCAGGATATGGTCAACAAACGCTTGATAGAGATTGCGTCCGAGCTGAAGCTGCCGCTGGTTGCCACCAATGACTGCCACTACCTCAATCGCGAAGATGCCCGCGCCCATGAGGTACTGCTCTGCATCCAGACCGGCAAGACCATGAGCGATGCCACCCATATGAAATTTTCTGCGGATGAGTTTTACGTCAAGACGCCGGAAGAAATGGCAGCAGCCTTCAGCTACGCACCTGAAGCAATTGCCAACACTCTGGTGATTGCCGAACGATGTAACCTGGAACTGTCGCTTGACACCGGCGAATATCACTTCCCTCACTTCGACCCGCCTCCCGGCAAGAATCACGACGAACTGCTTGAAGAGTTGGCTACCGAGGGGCTCAAGGAGCGGATGACCGTCATTCTGGCCAAATATCCCGACATGACACTGGAACAGCAGCAGGGCTATTTCGACCGCTTGCGCGTCGAACTGGACTGCATCCGGGAGATGAAATTCCCGGCCTACTTCCTGATTGTTTCCGACTTTATCATCTGGGCCAAGAAACAGGGGATCCCGGTCGGCCCCGGCAGGGGGTCTGCGGCCGGATCGCTGGTAGCCTACGCAATAAAAATCACCGATCTCGACCCTCTGCCCTACAACCTGCTTTTTGAAAGGTTTTTGAATCCGGAACGTATTTCCATGCCTGATATCGACGTGGATTTCTGCCAGGACCGCCGGGAAGAGGTCATCGACTATGTGATTGAAAAATACGGCCGCGACCGGGTCTGTCAGATCATCACCTTCGGGACAATGAAGGCCAAGGCCGTCGTGCGTGACGTTGGTCGCGCGCTGAACATACCCTACGGTGACGTGGACCGCATCGCAAAGCTCGTGCCGGACGATCTCAACATGACGCTGGATAAGGCTCTCAAGCAGGAACCGCAGTTGAACGAAATGGCTGCCGCCGACCCGCAGGTCAGGGATCTGCTGGATACGGCGCTCTGCCTGGAAGGGTTGACCCGCCACGCCTCCACCCATGCGGCAGGAGTGGTGGTTGCCCCCCGGCGCATGGAAGAGTTTCTGCCGGTCTACAAGGATCAGAAGACCGGCTCGATCAATACCCAGTACTCCATGAAATATGTGGAGCAGGTCGGTCTGGTGAAGTTTGACTTCCTGGGGCTCAAGAACCTGACGGTCATAGAGAATGCGGTCAAGCTGGTCCGGGAAGGTAAGGCCCCGGCCTTCGATATTACAACTCTTCGGGACGATGACAAGTCCAGCTACGACCTGATCACCGCTGGAAACACCACCGGTGTATTTCAGCTTGAATCCAGCGGCATGAAGGAGATGCTGATCAAGCTTAAACCCTCCTGCTTCGAGGACGTGATCGCGGCCTGCGCCCTGTACCGTCCCGGCCCGCTTGGCTCAGGGATGGTTGATGATTTCATCGACCGGAAGCATGGACGCAAGCCGGTTGTGTACGACCTGCCGCAGCTTGAGCAGATTCTGAAAGACACTTACGGCGTCATCGTCTATCAGGAACAGGTCATGCAGATTTCGCGTACACTGGCCGGCTATTCCCTGGGACGCGCCGACCTGCTGCGTCGCGCGATGGGCAAAAAGGACCCGGTGGTCATGGCCAAAGAGAAAGAGCCGTTCCTGGCCGGAGCACAAGAACTGGGGATTGACCTGAAGAAGGCCGAGGCGATCTTCGATCTGATGGCAAAATTTGCCGAGTACGGTTTCAATAAGTCCCATTCTGCGGCATATGCGCTGATTGCCTACCAGACCGCCTATCTGAAGGCGCACTATCCGGTTGAGTTCATGGCGGCACTGCTGACCTGTGACATGGACAGTACCGACAAGGTGGTCAAGAATATCAGCGACTGCCGTGAGCAAGGGATTGACGTGCTGCCGCCGGACATCAATCTGTCGGGGCTTTCGTTCACGGTGGTCGGCACGTCAATGCGCTTCGGACTTGGAGCGGTAAAAAATGTCGGCGCCGGAGCGATTGAGGCAATTATCGAAGCCCGCCGGGATGGCGCATTCAAAGGACTGTATGATTTCTGCGAACGGGTCGATCTGCGACGGGTCAACAAGCGGGTGATCGAGTCGCTGATCAAGTGTGGTGCGTTTGACAGCACCGGCGCGACCCGCTCCTCCCAGATTGCCGGATTGGAAACTGCGTCAGGGTATGGGCAGAAAATCCAGGAGGAACGGGCCAGCGCCCAGGTGTCCCTGTTCGGGACGGAAGAGGTCTCCCGGGGGAACAGTTCCGGCGGCATGAAGCTCCCGGTTCTTCCCGAATGGCACGATAAGGAGAAGCTGGCCTTCGAGAAGGAGTCACTGGGGTTTTTGATTACCGGACACCCGCTGGATCGTTACAGTGACGACATTCAGAGACTCTGCTCTACCACGCTTGCCGGCCTGATGGAGTTGGCCGACGGCAGCGAAGTGCGTATCAGCGGTATTGTAACCGCCTTCCGGGAGATCGTAACCAAAAAATCGGCTGAAAGGATGTGTTTTGCCACGATTGAAGACCTGAGCGGAGCGGTAGAAATTGCTGTCATGCCCAATGTCTACGGTGAAGCGTCAGCTTTGCTGAAGTCGGATGACCCGCTCTTCATCGTCGGGAAACTGGAAAAGAGTGAGAAGGGGGCTAAGATCCTCATCCAGGGTCAGAAGGAGGGTGGCAGCGAGTGGCAGCAGAAAAATCGCGGCCCTGCGGGTGAGATCAAGCTTCTGGCTGAGGCGCGGGCACAGACAACCAGAAAAGTCTCCTTTGTCCTGCGTGCCGGCGAGACCCAACCGGAGCGGATTACGCAGCTCCGCCAGGTAATTGAACGACATCCGGGTAATGTTCCTTCAAGTATCCATTTTCTGATTGCCGGTCGCAGCTGTTCAGTCATGCCGCTGACTGACGGAATGAACGTTGCCCCCTGCGATGATTTAAGGCTGGAAGTGGAGCGAGTGTTAGGATATAATGCCGCCGTTTTTGAATAGTCTTTAAAAAACATGAATGAGGTGTCATCATGGCGACTCCGTTTTACCTTGAATTTGAAAAGCCGATCGTCGAGCTGGAAAAGAAAATTGAAGAACTCAATTCGCTGGCCCGCGAAGGGCTTGACATTGCTGCCGATGTAACCGCCCTTGAGAAGCGCGTTGAGGAGATGCGAGGGGGCATCTTTGCCAATCTTTCCCGCTGGCAGACCGCCCAGGTGGCCCGCCATATTAACCGCCCCTTCACCCAGGATTACATCAACCTGATGTTTACTGAGTTTACCGAACTTCATGGCGACCGTAACTTCGGCGACGATCATGCCATCGTCGGCGGTCTTGCCCGTTTTGACGGTCAGCCGGTTATGGTCATCGGCCACCAGAAGGGGCGCGACACCAAGGAAAAGGTCTACCGAAATTTCGGTATGCCGAACCCGGAAGGGTATCGCAAGGCGTTACGCCTGATGCAGATGGCCGAACAGTTCAAGCTGCCGGTGATCACCTTTGTTGACACACCCGGTGCATATCCCGGAATCGGTGCCGAGGAACGCGGCCAGGCCGAGGCGATTGCCCGCAACCTGCGAGAGATGGCCAGTCTGCGTACACCGGTTATCGTCTGTATCACCGGTGAAGGCGGATCCGGCGGGGCGCTGGCAATAGCGGTGGGCGACCGGATTCTGATGCTGGAGCATTCGGTGTACGCGGTGATTTCTCCCGAAGGGTGCGCTGCCATCCTCTGGTCGGACGGAACCAAGGGTGCCCAGGCTGCCGAAGCGCTCAAACCGACAGCCCAGGACATCATCAAGCTGGGTGTTATCGATGAAATCATCAAGGAGCCGGTCGGCGGTGCGCACCGCGACCATGAGGCCACTGCCGCGAACCTTAAAAAGGCGATTGCCCGAAATCTTGCCGAGCTGAACAAGCTCTCCGGCGATGAGCTGGTGGAAGGGCGCTACGGCAAGTTCCGTGCTATGACCCGTTGCGCTGAATAGTCAAGGTTGATTTACTGAACGTGAAACGTACCGCTGTGAGGTGCAGGGCTAAACCTGAAAAAACATGCTCGAACGTCTGCAAAAAATTATCTCCGCCGCCGGCATTACCTCGCGTCGCGCTTCTGAAGAGCTGATCCTGAATGGACAGGTTACCGTTAACGGAGTTGTTGTAACTGAGCTGGGGAGCAAGGCCGATTCATCCAGTGATGTGATAACGGTGAATGGTAAGCTCCTGCATGCGGGTGGGAAGCGCCTTTATATCATTCTTAATAAACCCACCGGCTATATTACGGCGCTCAGCGACGGCAAGGGGCGTCCTTTGGTGACCGACCTGCTGAACGACGTGCCGGACCGGGTTTACCCGGTTGGCCGACTCGATTACAACACGGAGGGACTGCTGCTGTTGACCAACGATGGTGAGTGGGCCAACCGGCTGATGCATCCCCGCCACGAAATTGAAAAAGAGTACCATGTTCGGGTGCGTGGAAAGGTGATTGATCAGCAGCTTAAACGGATGGCCGACGGGGTTGAGCTGGAGGAGGGAAAGACCGCTCCGGCCGTTGTGAATCTGATAAAGAGCGGTGAGCAGAACGACTGGATTTCCGTGGCCATCCATGAGGGGCGCAATCGTCAGGTGCGGCGCATGTGCGAAGCGGTCAGCCTGTCAGTGGTCCGGCTCAAGCGCATACGCTACGGCACCCTGTCTATCGGCACCCTTCGGGCCGGTGAGTTCCGTTATCTGACTGATGGCGAGGTGCGTGATTTATCAGGCGGTACATCGAAAGGTACGCCATCCAGAGCCGTCAAGCCGGCCAGACGCTTCAAAACAATGGATAAGGGGGAACGGCCCCACAATAGAGGAGGATCCCGCAGTGGAGGAAGGCAGTAGTAGGAAGTCCGGTTTTATTGAACTGGTCGGACGGTTCATGACCGGACGTAAAAGAACGACGGAACAGGATATCAACGATTTTATCGAAGCTTCGGAAGAGGAGGGGCTGGTTAACGAAGAAGAGAGCGAGATGATTCGCTCCATTTTCTCACTCGGTACGACGATTGTCCGTGAAGTCATGGTTCCGCGCACCGAAATGGCATGCGTCACCGTAGAGGCTACCGTGCGGGAAATTCTGGATACGATCATCGCTTGCGGTCATTCCAGAATACCGGTATATGAGGATACCATCGACAATATTATCGGTCTGCTGTACGCCAAGGATCTGCTCAAACTGTGGGGAACTGACGAACAGAGCCTCTCCATCCGCGAGATAATGCGTCCCACCTATTTTATTCCGGAATCAAAAAACCTCGAACAGCTACTGCAGGAATTCAAAAGTAAACGGGTCCACCTGGCTGTCGTCATCGATGAGTATGGCGGAACTTCCGGCCTGATTACCATTGAAGATCTGTTGGAGCAGATTGTAGGTGATATCCAGGATGAACATGACAGTGAGGAACAGCTCCTCTCCATAAATCCGGACGGCAGTATACACGCCGATGGGCGCCTGCCGGTGGAGGAGCTGGAGGAGCATTTCGACATTCAGATCGAACGTGATAAGTTTGACTCGGTTGGCGGACTGGTCTTTTACCTTACCGGTAAAATTCCGGATGTTGGTGACACGGTTGACGGCAGCGGATTACGAATCACGGTACTTGACGCCGATGTCCGGCGGGTCAAGAAGGTTGCGATTGAACGACTGAACGCTCTACCGGTTGAATCTCAGGGGCGCGAGTGACCTCTTCTCCGACGCTGGCTGCGCTCTTGCAGCTGTGTGATCGGCGCGGTCTGCTGGCTTTTACCAGCGGAGTGCTGATTGCACTCTCCTTTCCGACCCCCGGTTTGTCCCTGCTGGCCTGGGTTGCCCTGATTCCGCTGCTGATAGCGCTGGAGGATGCCACCCCCCGGATCGCATTCCGCGTCGGCATGACCTGCGGTATCACCGCCTATGCACTGATTCTCTACTGGCTCAACATTGTCTTCGTTCGCTACGGGCATCTGCCGTGGGCGGTCAGCATTGCAATCTACCTGCTGCTGGTGCTCTGGCTGTCAATGTTTTACGGGTTGAGCGCAGTCATTTCAAGGCTTGGCGAGTCGGTCGGCATAAAGTCAGCATTTGCAGTGCCGATCGCATGGGTTGCCTTTGATTTCATCCGCTCGTTTCTTTTTTCCGGCTTCGCCTGGGCGATGCTGGGGCATTCCCAGTTTCGCACACTGCCGCTGATCCAGATAGCAGATCTGGCCGGGGTCTACGGCATCACCCTGCTGATCGTGCTGGCAAATGTGGTGCTCTACCGTGCGGTGCGTGCCGTGTCAGGGGCCGGTGTGCCCTATCCGGTCAAGAGTGCCGCCATTCTCGTTCTGCTGCTGATTGCCACGCTCTGGTACGGGTTTGATCGGCTGAACGCCCCTGATAATACGGGAGCCCGTACGCTGCGGGTTGCCCTGATACAGGGAAATATACCGCAGGACGTGAAATGGAGCCCCGAGTTCCGCGAACAGACGATGGCCACCTACGAACGTCTGACCCGCGAGGCGGCTTCGGCTGGCAGAGTCGATCTGATTGTCTGGCCGGAGAGTGCGGTACCGTTTTTCTTTCAGGATGAACCGCTTCGGGCGGAGAGGGTCATACAGCTTGCCGTTGAATTGAACTCATTTCTGCTGTTCGGCAGCCCGGCCCACGAACTTCGCGACGGCCGGAGGGTATATCTGAACAGCGCCTTCATGCTCTCCCCCCGTGGAGAAACTGTCGGCCGGGCGGATAAACTGCATCTGGTCCCGCTGGGAGAGTATGTCCCGCTCGGGAGTATTCTTTCCTTCATCAACAAACTGGTTGTCGGTATCGGCGATTTTGTCCCCGGCGAGCGGGCTGTCGTTCTTGACGCCGGTGGCGTCAAGCTGGGCACCCAGGTCTGCTACGAAGTCATCTTCCCGGAACTGGCCCGCAGGTATGTACGTGAAGGGGCGCGGGTGCTGGTGGCGATAACTAACGATGCCTGGTTCGGCCGCTCCTCGGCCCCCTACCAGCATCTTGCCATAGCGACCTTCCGGGCGGTCGAGACCCGCACGCCGCTGATCAGGGCCGCCAACACCGGCATTTCAGCAATTGTTGATCAGAACGGCCACATCCGAACCATGAGCGGCCTGTTTGTGGAGGGGTATCGGAGCGGCGAGATTGTGGCCGGCAGCGGTAAATCGCTCTACCTGACAATTGGTGACGCCCCGGCCTGGCTCTGTATCCTGCTGACCGCAGGGATTGCGCTGAAGGCCTGGCTTCAATCGAGAAAAAATACCATCAAGGAGTGACGCATGTTTCGCGAAGAGATAGCAAAAGTTCAGGATTGTGAAGAGCGCATCGCCAAGCTCCGGGGGTCCCTTTGACATAGATGTCAAACGTGAAACGATCATGGAGATTGAATCAATCATGGCGGTTCCCGGATTCTGGGAAGATACCGGGAAATCGCAGGAGATCATCAAAAAGCGGACCACTCTGGAAAAAATGGTCCAGATGTGGGACGGGCTCGTGCGTCAGGCAGAAGATGTCCGAGTGATGATCGAACTGGGGCAAGAGGCGCAGGATGCTGACACGCTGACCGAGGTTGCCGGCATGGCATCCCGCCTGGTTGCCGCCGTCGAGGCCGCCGAGTTTCAGCGGATGCTTTCCGGCCCTCACGACCGCAATTCCTGCTTCATCAGCGTCAATCCGGGCGCCGGCGGCACCGAATCCCAGGATTGGGCCGAAATGCTGCTGCGCATGTATCTGCGCTACTGCGAGAAGAGGGGGTGGAAAACGACCATCACCGATTATCAGGATGGCGATGAGGCCGGTCTCAAGTCGGCAACGGTAAGCGTCAGCGGCGAATTCGCCTACGGCTATCTCAAGGCCGAAGCCGGCATTCACCGCCTGGTGCGCATTTCTCCCTTCGACAGCAATGCCCGCCGTCACACCTCATTCGCCTCCATGTATGCGTTTCCTGAAATAGAGGAAGAGGATATCAATATCAAAATCAGTGACGCCGACCTGAAAGTTGACACCTTCCGCTCCGGTGGCGCCGGAGGCCAGCATGTCAATACCACCGATTCGGCCGTTCGCATCACCCACCTCCCCAGCGGTATCATCGTCGCCTGCCAGTCCGAGCGGAGCCAGATATCAAACCGCGCCACCGCCATGAAAGTGCTGCGGGCAAAGCTGTATGAGCGCGAAGTCGAGGAACGCAGCTCCAAGGCATCCGAAATCGCCGCTGAAAAGAAGGACATCAGCTGGGGGAGCCAGATCCGATCATATGTGCTGCACCCCTACAAAATGGTCAAGGATCTGCGCACCGGCGTGGAATCGGGCAATCCGGATTCGGTTCTGGACGGGGCTCTGGACGAGTTCGTCGTGGCATACCTGATGGGTGTGAGAAGGCAGGTCGGGGATGTTGAGTAATTTTCAGGAACATCCACAACGGCTCAGCTGGCGTGAACTGCGGAGAACGCATCGTGCGGACTGAATCAAAAAAATTGACACATCGACGCATTCTATGTTCTTATTCACAGGTTTTGCGGTCAGCTATCATACTCATCATACTTGTCCTCTGTGCATCTCCGGTTGTCTCACTGCCGTTGACCGGACTGTCTGACGCAGCGCGGGTGGATGAAACCATTCGCGTCGCGATTGTGACCTCTGCCCCGGAAGTGACGGTGGATGGAGAAGGTCTTCTGGTTTCAGGTGGTAGCGGAGAAGCGGTCAGATGTACGCTGCCGGTGGTGGTAAAGCCTTTCAAGGATGGACTTTCCGTTGAAGGGAAAACCTACCGTCGGCTGTCGTTCTCGTCGCCATCAGCGGTGTATGTCAATGGAAAGCCGTACCGTGGCCTTGCCGAGCTGTCTCGCACCGACAAAGGAATTTTAGTAATCAATCAGCTGCCGCTGGAAGAGTATCTGGTCGGGCTGATTAATTGTGAAATATCGTCCGCCTGGCCGATTGAGGCGGTCAAGGCTCAGGCGGTCATAGCAAGGACCTATGCGTTGAACAGAAAGGCCACCCGTTCAAAATCTCTGTATCATCTTGAGTCATCAGTCATTGACCAGGTGTATGACGGCTGCCTGATTGAGGACAGTCGTGCCCAGCGGGCGGTCTCAGAGACCGCCGGTGAAGTTTTGACGTACGGCGATGCGGTTATTCAGGCTTTTTACCATTCCAGCTGCGGAGGGCGCACTGAGGCATCGGAGCATGTGTGGGGCGCCGTCCTGCCGTACCTCAAAGGTGTCGAATGTCAATACTGCCTGTCATCGCCGTTGGCAACCGCCTGGGAATACAAATCGTCGCTGGGGGCCATTGAAGAGCGGCTGCGCGCTGCAGGGCATAAAATTTCAGGCGTCACTGATGTCAGGCCGGGGGGGCTTAATCCTCGCGGGAGATTGAAGCAGGTTGTAATCGTATCACCCAAAGGCGAAATTACCCTCGCCGGTGACCAGTTTCGCAAGGTGATCGGCTACGGAGCGGTCAAGAGTACCCGGTTTATAGTAAAAAATGTTGGCAGTGAGGTAACCTTCACTGGTAGCGGTAACGGACATGGTGTCGGTCTTTGTCAGTGGGGGGCGAAACATCGCGCTCTGGACGGTTTTGAGTATGGGGAGATCCTCTCCTACTACTATCCGGGGACCATTCTGAAACAGTTCTCTGACATTCAATAGGTACTGACTCTATGCTTGTGAAGGATTTTACCTATCTCCTTCCGCCGGAGTTGATTGCTCGACACCCTGCAATGGAGCGTGACGGATCGCGTCTGATGCTGTTAGATCGCAGGTCGGGGACAGTTTCCGAGGATGTTTTCGGCAACCTGGCAGCCCATCTCCGCTCCGGCGATCTGCTGGTGATGAACGATACGCGGGTTATTCCGGCCCGCCTTTTCGGCCGCAAACCTTCAGGTGGGGCGGTTGAAATTTTTCTGCTCAGCCGCTGCACTGGAGAGAGTGAAACCTGGGAATGCCTGCTGCGGGCATCAAAGAAGTTTCGCAACGGCCAGGAGATCCTGTTGAAATCCGGTATGATGGCGGTGGTCACCTCCCGCTGCGGCGACGGCACCTGGCTGGTGGAATTTCGGGGGGACGAGTTGTTCGGGGAGTGGCTGGAGCGCGAGGGGCGTATTCCGCTCCCCCCCTACCTGCTGCGCGACGATACGGACGAAGATCGTCTGCGCTACCAGACGGTGGTGGCCTGCAATCCAGGCGCTGTGGCCGCTCCAACCGCCGGGCTGCATTTTACCTCGGAACTGATCGCCGGGCTTGGCTCGCAGGGCATCAGGACCGTCTGCCTGACGCTTCACACCGGTCTGGGGACCTTTCAGCCGCTGCGGGTGGAGAACGTTGAGGAGCACGTTATCCATCGTGAACGTTATACCATCTCCGCAGAGACGGCGGCGGCCGTTGCGGCGACCAGGCAGGCCGGCGGAAGAATCGTTGCCGTCGGAACGACGACCGCCCGCACGCTTGAATATGTGGTTAACCGGTTTGGAAAAATTACTACAGATAGCGGAGAGGCGGACATTTTTATCTATCCGGGATATCAATTCAAGGTGGTGGATGCCCTGATTACCAATTTTCACCTGCCGGAATCGACGCTGCTGATGCTGGTATCGGCCTTTGCCGGGCGCGAGTTCGTACTGGATGCCTACCGACAGGCGGTTGAGAGAAATTTTCGCTTTTACAGCTACGGCGACGCGATGTTCATCAGTTAAGAGGTTTTGTGTCCGCTTCGTTTACCGTACATCACCGTGATACATCCTGTGGTGCGCGTCTTGGCTCTTTGATAACACCTCACGGGGTCATAGAAACGCCGATATTCATGCCGGTCGGCACCAATGCCACCGTCAAGGCCATGACTCCCGAAGATCTGCGTGATGTTCATGCACAGATTATCCTGGCCAATACCTACCATCTCTACCTGAGGCCGGGACACCGGCTGATTGAGCAGATGGGGGGGCTCCACCGTTTCATGAACTGGAGCGGCCCGATTCTGACCGACAGCGGCGGTTTCCAGGTCTTCAGTCTTGGCGAACTGCGCAAGATCAGTGAAGACGGAGTCAGGTTCCAGTCACATCTGGATGGATCCTACCATGTCCTGACACCGGAACTGGCCATCGGCATTCAGGAGTCGCTGGGAGCCGACATCATCATGTGCTTTGACGAATGTCCGCCTGCCACGGCGGAGTATGACTACGTCAAACGTTCCCTGGAGATGACGGCCCGTTGGGCACGGCGCTGCAAGGATGCCCACCGGCGCGATGGACAGCAGCTCTTCGGCATCGTGCAGGGGGGGATGCATTACGACCTGCGGGCCCGAAGCATTGACGATATCCGCTCGATCGGGTTTGACGGCTACGCCCTCGGCGGCCTGTCGGTGGGGGAAGAGAAGGAGCAGATGTACGGGGTAATGGAATGCTGCGCACCGCTGCTGCCGCAGGATTCTCCACGCTACATCATGGGGATCGGGGCGCCCGAGGATCTGATTGAGGCGATCTGGCACGGCTACGATATGTTCGACTGTGTCATGCCGACCAGGAACGCCCGGAACGGCATGCTGTTCACCAGCCAGGGGCGCATCAATATCAAGGCAAAGATTTATGAGGAGGACGGGGGACCACTTGACCCGCAGTGTGGCTGCATGGTCTGCAGGAATTATTCACGGGCCTACCTGCGGCACCTGTACCGGGCGGGGGAGATTCTCTCTTCCATGTTGAACACCCATCATAACCTGCATTACTATCTGAAGCTGATGCAGGATGCCAGAAGCGCAATTCGTGAAAACAGGTTTGATCTGTTTCGCAGGCAGTTTATAAGCGGCATATCCAAAGAAAAACCATTTGAAGGAGGAATACATTCATGTTTGGAGTAGCTTTCGCAATGGCAGGACCATCAGGCGGGGCGGCAGGTCAGGCTGCCGGCGGCATGGCAGCGTTTCAACAGATCATTCCGCTGGTGTTCATGTTCGCTATTTTCTATTTTCTGCTGATCCGTCCGCAGCAGAAAAAGGCCAAGGAGCACAAGGTGCTGCTGGACGCCATGAAGAAGGGTGACAATGTTATTACCGCCGGCGGCGTTCATGGCAAGGTGACAGCCGTGGACGACACGGTCGTGACCCTTGAAATTGCCGATAAGGTCAATATCAAGATCACCAAGAGCTACATCGCCGCGATCAAGAAGGATTAGCAACTATCCACGAAGGGAGAACCGAGCCTTATGCCGCAAGGAACTGGCTGGCGAATAAGTCTGATTGCCGTTTTTGTCGTGCTGTCGTTTCTGTACATGACGCCGACACTGGTGGCGAAGCTACCCACCTGGTGGGGTGGGTTGCTGCCGAAGGACAAGATCCACCTGGGGCTTGACCTGCAGGGGGGGACGCACCTGGTGATGGAGGTTGACACCCAGAAGGCCATCGAGGGGACCCTCGACCTGGTGGCGACCGATCTGGAAGATACCCTCACCGCCAAGAGCCTGCACTTCAAGCGCATAGTCCGCGAAGGATCGGACAAAGTATCTCTGGTGCTCTACGAAAAAGGGACCGCCGATACCGTACAGAAACTGCTCAAGGACAAGTACCCCGGTTACGAGCAGAGTCCGACCTTTGATCAGGGTGGTTTCGTTGCGCTCACATTGCGGATCAGTGAAAAGGATGCCCAGGATCGCAAAGATAAGGCGGTCCAGCAGGCACTTGAGACCATCCGCAACAGAATTGACCAGTTCGGGGTCTCCGAGCCGGTCATTCAGCGTGAAGGGATCAATCATATCGTCGTGCAGCTGCCGGGTATCAAGGATCCCCAGCGGGCCATCGAGCTGATCGGCCGCACCGCGCGCCTGGAGTTCAAGATGGTGCGCGAGGACGTTTCCCCGACTTCGGGAAGCATTCCTGACGATGCGGAGCTGCTCAAGGAAAAAATCACCGATCAGGCGACCGGTGCGGTGTCGGAAATCCCGCTGGTGGTGCAGAAGAAATCAATGATCACCGGCGACCTGCTGACCGATGCCCAGGTCAGAATCGATTCCCAGTTCAATCAGCCCTACGTGGCCATTGAGTTCAACTCGCTGGGAGCCAAGCTGTTCGACCAGGTGACAGCCGCCAACGTCGGTAAGCGCTTTGCCATCGTGCTGGACAGCAACATCCACTCGGCACCGGTGATCCGCGAGCGCATTTCCGGTGGCAGCGCCCAGATATCAGGAAGCTTCACCGAGAAAACTGCCGCCGACCTGGCCATCGTACTGCGGGCGGGTGCATTGCCGGCTCCGGTAAAAATCATCCAGAATGTGACGGTCGGCCCTTCCCTGGGTCAGGATTCGATCAACAAGGGTCTCTACGCCGGTCTGATCGGCGTCCTGCTGGTGGTTGTATTCATGTCGGTCTATTACAAACTTTCCGGCATGGTTGCCAACCTCGGCATGATCCTCAACGTCGTCTATCTGATGGGGGCCCTGGCAGCACTCGGCGCCACACTGACGCTCCCCGGAATTGCCGCTATCGTTCTTTTGATCGGTATGTCGGTTGATTCCAACGTAATTATTTTCGAGCGTATCCGGGAGGAACTCAAGCTGGGCAAGACTCCGAAAGCCGCCCTGGATGCCGGGTACGATAAAGCGTTTCTGACGATCATGGACTCCCATGTCACCACCCTGATTACCGCAGCGGTTCTGTTCCAGTTCGGCACCGGTCCGGTCAAAGGATTTGCCGTCTCCCTGAGCCTGGGGGTTCTGATCAACCTGTTCACCTCGCTGATCGGCACCAAGGTGACCTTTGACCTGTTCCTCCACAAGGGGACAGTCAGAAAAATGAGTATTTGAGGAGGAACATCCTTTATGGAACTTCTGGGCAAGACAAATATTGACTTCATCGGCAGGCGCAACATTTCGTTTGTCATCTCGGCGATCATTTCGATTATCGGCATCATCGGAGTCATCCAGGTGGGCCGCGGAGCGGCCAACATGGGGATCGACTTTTCCGGCGGCACCTCCATGCAGCTTAAATTCAGCAAACCGGTAGCCATAGCCGATGCCAGGACTGCGCTGCACAAGCATGGTGTTGCCAAGGCCGACCTGCAGGAAATAAAAGATGGCAACAAGCTGCTGGTCAAGATGGCTGGGGCCGCCGTCGGCAAACCTTCGGAGATGGTGCAGACCGCCTTTAAGAAAGAGTTTGCCGACAATCCGTTCACAGTTGAAAGCTCAACCGAGATCGGCCCCTCAATTGGCGACAAGCTGCGCAAGGATACATTGGTGGCTGCTCTGCTTTCCATGCTCGGCATAATTCTCTACATCGCCTGGCGCTTCGACTTCAAGTTCGGTGTCGGCGCGACGCTTGCAACCATGCATGACTGCCTGGCCATGTTTGCAGCATTCTACCTGATGAACAAGGAGATCAACCTGCTGTTCATCACGGCGGTGCTTACGATAGCCGGGTATTCTCTGACCGACACGGTGGTTGTGTTCGACCGGATTCGCGAGAATCTGCACAAGAATCTGAAAGGTGCTCTGCACACAATTTTCAACGACAGCATCAACGAAGTGCTTTCCCGTACGATCGTTACATCGATGACGGTGTTCCTGGCTGCCGCCTCGCTGTTCTTCTTCGGCGGTGAAGTGATCCACGATTTTTCATTTGCCCTGCTGGTGGGTGTGCTGGTCGGCACCTACTCGTCAGTTTTTGTCGCCAGTCCGATCGTTGTTCTCCTTGAAAACCGGGCTGCGGCAAAGGCTGCCGCTGCTGCCTGAAACGGGCCATAACTTTTACACAGGAAGGTGCTCCCTTGAAAAAAGAATCCGCACTTATTGCCGCAGTCGCTTTGATCGTCGGCCTGTTGGGTGGTTATCTGGTGTTCAGCATCAGCAATGCCGGCAAGAGCAAAGATAACAGCATGCCGATCCAGGCCGGCAGCGGATCGCCGACTGACTACACCCAGCGTATTGCCCAGGCGGAAAAGATCGTGGCTCAGGACCCCAAAAATCTCACCGCCTGGATTTCGCTCGGCAATGATTATTTTGATACCGAACAGGCGCAAAAATCGATCAATGCCTACAACAAGGCGCTTGAAATTCAGCCTAACAACCCAAACGTGCTGACCGACCAGGGGGTCATGTTCAGGAAAGTGGGCTGGTATGACAAGGCGCTGGCCAACTTTGAAAAAGCCAACAAGATTGAGCAGAATCACCTGCAGAGCCTCTTCAATTCCGGTATCGTGTATGCCGTTGATTTGAAGCAGCCGGAAAAGGCAATTCCCTACTGGGAGCGCTACCTCAAACTGGATTCCAGCAGCCCGACTGCCAATCAGATCAAAGGCATGATTGCGGAGTTTGGCAAGGGCGCTCCGCCGGCAAAGAAGTAACTGCCACGACCCTCATGTACAAGCAATGGAGCGTGACGGCAGCAGATACAGCGTGTGCCGTCACGACAGCTTCACGATTCAATCTTACCCTTCCGGTTGCGCGCCTGCTCACCGGCCGCGGCCTCACTTCTGAATCTGACATCAAGGAATTTCTCAATCCATCTCTGACAGGTATGCTCGACCCCCTGCTGCTGAAGGGTGTCGATGCGGCTGTGTCACGGCTTGTTATCGCACTACGCAACGAAGAACCGGTCTGTATCTACGGTGATTACGATGTGGATGGGATCACCGGCACCTCTCTGCTGGTCTCTTTTCTTCGCCGGGTCGGGTTTTCCTGCGAGTATTTCATCCCCAACCGTTTTGATGATGGCTACGGACTCAATCAAGACTCCCTTGCCCGGATTATTTCAGACGGATCCACGTTGATCATGTCGGTTGACTGCGGTATCACCTCGGTTGATGAAGCTGCTTTCTGCCGCGGTACGGGAGTTGATCTGATCATTCTGGATCACCATCTTCCCAAAAATATTCTTCCCGACGCTGCTGCCGTGGTGAACCCGCTGCAGCCGGATTGCCCCTATCCCTTTAAATCCCTGTCCGGTGTTGGAGTGGCATTCAATCTTCTTGTGGCGCTGCGGAGCCGCCTCCGGTCGGAGGGTGTTTTTGACCAGACGACGGAGCCTGATCTGCGCGAATGGCTTTATCTGGTTGCATTGGGCACGATAGCCGACGTCGTTTCGCTGACCGGACAGAACCGGATATACGTCTGCCAGGGGTTGAAACAGTTGAACTCGGGTGTCGGGACAGGTATTGCCGCGCTGAAGAAGGCTGCCGGGATCTCCGGCGACGTCAGCTGCGGTCAGGTCGGTTTCCGGCTGGCACCACGCCTGAATGCCGCCGGGCGCATGGAGAGTGCCGTGCCGGGGGTTGAGCTGCTGCTCTCTTCGGACCCGCAGGAATGTGGGAGAATTGCAGCTGAGCTTGATGCCGCCAATGCGGAGCGCCAGTCGGTCGAACGTTCCATTTTTGAAGATGCGGTCTCGCAGCTGGAAAAGTCGGGAAGGTACCCCGCGTGCCGCAGCATCGTGCTTGGATCGCCCGACTGGCATCAGGGTGTGGTCGGAATTGTGGCTTCACGGATAGTGGAGCGCTATCATCGGCCGACGTTGTTGCTTGCCTTCGATGAAGAGGGGAACGGCAAGGGATCGGGGCGCAGCATTCCCGGTTTCCATCTGCTTGATGCTGTGTCGGAGTGTTCCGGCTACCTGACCCGTTTCGGTGGGCATCGCTACGCTGCCGGCATCGGCCTGCCCCGGGAGCGTTTCGCCGACTTCACCGCTGCGTTTGAAACTGCCGCAGTCAGACAGTTGGGAAGTGTCAATCCGGTGCCGGTGTTGACAGTGGATACCGAAGTGCTGGCGGAGGAACTAACGATTGAACTGGTTAACGACCTGAAACGTCTGGAGCCGTTCGGAGCTGGCAACCCGGAACCGACACTCCTGCTGAGGAGAGTTACTGCGGTCGATCGCCGCGTGGTGGGTGGCAGCCATCTCAAATTGAAACTGGCAGTTGGTGCATTCCGCTTTGATGCGATCGCGTTCAGGCAGTCCGACCTTGCGACGGAGGGGGTGCTGGATGTGGCATTTTTCCCGGAATTGAACGTCTGGAATGGTCGCACATCACTGCAGCTGCGTATCAAGGATATTCGACAGGCGGAGGAATAATGCAACGGGACCAGAGATTCAACCGGGCAGACCGGATAATCAAAGTCGGCTTCTGGGTAAATGCGATCCTGATGATATTCAAGTTGTCCGCCGGTTACTGGGGGCATTCGGGCGCGGTCTTTGCCGACGGTATTGAAAGCGCCTGCGATTTCGTTGCCATTTTTGCCACGATGATGGCACTCAAGCTGGGTCGTCAGCCCTTTGACGCCAATCACCCCTACGGTCACGGCAGGGCCGAAAGCCTGGCCGCCCTGCTGGTATCACTGGTGATATTTTCTACCGGTGCATGGATACTGACGGAATCGGTCATTGCCATCATGCAGGGTGATTTCAAGACACCGGGATGGATTGCAGTCGTTGCGGCATTTGCCACCATCATTATCAAAGAGTGGCTCTACCGCTTTTCGGTGAAGACCGGGAGGGAGCTCGAAAGTCCCGCGCTGCTGGCGATTGCGAAAGACCATCGCAAGGATGCCGTCACGTCGGTCTCCACTCTGGCCGGCGTCATCGGAGCATTTTTCGGTTGGGGAATCATGGACCCGCTTGCTGCCGGAGTGACGTCGTTCTTTATTCTGCATATCGGCTACCAGACCTTCCGTGAAGCAGCTCATGATCTGATGGATGGCAGCGCCCCGTCAGATTTCATCGAGGCGCTGCATGAACTGGCAGAAGGGGTAGGGCGAGTCGAACATGTTCACGAAATCCGCGCGCGCCGTTCGGGTCAGTACATGATCGTCGATCTGAAGCTGGAGATGGATCCGTCGATGACCGTCAAGGAATCACATGCGGTGGCGACCGAGGTCAAGAGGGTTATCTTTGAACGCTATCCGGCGGTAGGGGACGTCATGATTCACATCAATCCCCATGACGAGGAACATGAGGACCTGATCAGGCTGTGATGCCTGGGACATCCGTCGAGGGACGATTTTTATTGTAACTTTTTTCCACATCAACACGTCTTGTCGCAATGAGGTTTAAAAGATTGCGTACCGTTAGTCGGATCTTGAATAGTCAGATTGGAGTAAGCCTTTGAAAATCTCCGTACTCGTTGTAGATGACCACATTATTTTTCGGGAAGGGGTCAAGGCTCTCCTTGCCAGGGAAAGCGATATTGAAGTGATCGGCGAAGCCTCCAGCGGTATTGAGGCGGTCCGGTGTGCCGAGGCACTGCGTCCCAACGTAATAATCATGGACATCTTAATGCCCGGCATGAATGGTATTGAGGCGTCCAGGTTGATCAAGCGGATCGACGACACTATCAAAATACTGATACTTTCGGTTGAGGTAGACCGCCACCATATAATTGATGCCATTGATGCCGGGGTTTCGGGATATATTCCAAAGGACTCCACTTTTTCAGAGCTCTCGGACGCTATCAGGACTGTTTTCACCGGTGACACATATTTTAACCCGAAGATATCGCAGGTTATCGTTCGGGATTACCTCATGAAGGCCCCTTCCTGCCTCCCACTGAATCATGATCTACTCACACCTCGAGAACGTGAAATGCTCCAATTAATTGCCGATGGCAAAAACGCCAAGGAAATCGCTTATGCATTTGATATCAGTATAAAAACGGTTGAAGTGCACCGGCACAACATCATGATGAAACTTGATTTGTACAGTGTTGCCGAGCTGACTAAATTTGCGATTCGCGAGGGGTTGGCCACGTTTTAAGTAAGCTTCCACGTAATTCCCACCATTGTCTACCAACTTGGTTAATAAATGTTTTAGCTATCTTTTTGTGCATAACACCTATTTGACAAACCGATTTCATATTGTACACTTCAATCAACGTAAATAGTTGCGTGGTGATTTGTTGGTAGAAGTCCGCAGTTATCGGGGTATGGGGGAGGCCGTTATGAAATCGAAACTTTTACTTATCGGCTGGATTACTGGTTGGGTATTGTGCGCTGCACCCGTTTGCGCAGATATTACAAACATTTGTACCAGTATGTCAGAAGGATTTGTCGTTATCGAATATGACTTGACCCCTGATACGCCTATGGGTACCAAGGTTTGTTTCAAAGTCGATGTTGACGGCAGGGAATATCAACAGGACCAGCTGACTCTTAAAGGTGATGTTGGAATATGCGAAGTGCCGGGTACGAGAAAAAAAATTGTCTGGAATTTGAAGAAGGACTTTCCCAACTGCAAAAACGTACGAGTGGTTGCCAAGGATTGACCGTGCTCCCGTGTAGTTACGCTGTGGTCTGTCAGCTTGGCAACAGAATTGTCGGTTCAGATGCGGGAAGAAAAATTTTGGACAGTAAAAAACGTATCATTTATCTATGACAACCGTTTCGTTTTTTTGGAGGTAGCGCCATGAAATGGAGAAAATTCACCTGGTATGCAGTACTTACTCTCATGCTGGTATCCGGAGTGTTATTTCCATCAGCGAGGGCTCTGGCTGATGATGCTGAGGGCGGTTCGATCAGCGCCTACTTTGGGACCGATACGACTACCACAATATCCAATGATAAGAATACGGCTACTGCCAGCGGAAACGGAACCGGCGGAACGGTTACATATCATGGCATCACATTGTGGAACGGCACCACGCCGGGTTGGTCAACAACTCATGATCAGGATAACGAGAACGTCGTTGTAACTGCAGCATCAGGGTATCAGATCGTCTGGATCAAGAGTTGGAGAGGTGGACAATCATGGAGTGATGAGGATGTCAATTCACCCACTTCGAGTACGTTCGAGAAGAAAATAAAGAAAGGAAGAGCATTCAAGATAGCGGTACTTTTCGAGCCGGTATCGATAAACTACAATGTTTCCTACACCATTGCGGCCGACAATCCTGCCGGCACCAACTGTAACACCACCAAGGTGGTTGACCGCGCTTCGCCCCAGAGTGTGGCCGTCAACTCTAACCCGTCGTTCACCATTACCAATTCCAACAGCGCCTGTCAGGTTGATTCGATAAATTTTGACAACTCCGGCTGGTCGACCGCCGGCCTGGTCGGCAACGTCTATACAACCCCCGATATTACTAAAAACGTCAGCTTCCAGATTCGGTACCGCGGCAGCAGTTATTCGATTGCTTCCTCTATCGATGCGACCGGCGCAGCAGGGTGCGGCTCCATCTCACCCGCAACACAGTCCTACGCCGCCGGTACAAACCAGATGTTCACCATTGTTAAAAACTTCGGCTGCGCCATTGAGAGCGTCATAGTGGACGGAACGACGAACGTGACCAGCTCAGTCACCGCTGCATCCAATACCTACACGTTCAGCAATATCCAGGCTAACCGCACGATTAAGGTTAAATTCGTAACCACCGCCACATCACCGGGGCAGACATACTGCCAGGTGCCGGCGTTCATGTCCGGGCAGTCGTCGCTCAAACCGAATGTCCTGATTCTGTTCGACACCTCGGGAAGTATGGGGGAGAATCCCTATTCCGGCAAAACCTACGACTGTACCGAGACCGGCGCAAAAAGCACGCTCACAGCCTGCGCCAATTTCTACGGCTATTTCGAGCCGGGGAGAATGTACAAACTTAAAAGCGGAAGTTCAACCGACTATCAGATTGATACAGCGGCAACGACCCTCAATCTGTCATCAAAAAACGGCACCGGCATCGGCAAAGGATTGTCAGGTAATTACCTGAACTACGCTAACATGCGCAAGGTTGACATCATCAGGAAGATCCTGATCGGAGGGCAGGTAGAGTCCGCCAGCGGCTATTCGGCCCGGGGATCTGCCACAGGTGGAAGTAACACGCGGTACCTGGTTGCTGAAAACGGCAAGCGGGTCGAGTTCGGCACCAGCGACCCGACCGGTATTGTCCAGACGGTCTTCGACAAGGTGCGCTTCGGGCTGATGGTGTTCAACGATAACAACGGCGACAAGGGGAGTGACGACGGCGGCAGGATTGTGGCACCGCTCGGAACAGATCTGGCGACGCTCTTATCCTATATCGAGAGCAGCAACACCGACCCGGGCGGATGGACTCCGCTGGCCGAATCTATCTATGAGGCGATGCGGTACTTCCAGGGGGCTACCAGCGCCTACAACAGCGGAGTTGACTACGGCAACACGACCAATTTCCCGGTAGCGTCGCCTTTCACCCGCCATGCCATCCAGGCCAGCTGCCAGAAGCATTTCGTATTGGTCATCACCGACGGCGAGCCGACCAACGACGGCAATGTGCCGTCAAACGGCAGCAGCACCAACATCACCGACACCAATTTCAGCACCTGGTGGACGAACAACAGCGCCAATGCCGCTACACTGGGGCTCTCCAGCAGCAACCTGATGGGGCGGGTCTCCTACTTCGCCCATACCCACGATATGCTCAGCCTTGCGACGAACCCGACCGACATCAGCAGAATCAACAATCTGAATATCTACACGGTGTTTACTTTCGACAGTGCGGCCAACGGTATAACCACCCTGCAGCAGGCCGCAAAATTCGGTTCTTTTATCGAGTCAGCGACCACTCACAATGCCAAACCGGATATCGCTTCCGAATGGTCTCCGGATGGCGGGACAACTTACAATAATTTCTTCATGGCCGATGACGGTTCTGTTCTCGAGGACAATATATCGACCGCCCTTGGCAACATGATTTCTTCGACAGCATCAGGCACCGCAGCGGCGGTGGCCAATAATAAAAGCGGCGAGCGCGGCGCCAATATGATTCAGGCGCTGTTCTATCCGCAGTGGCCGAGCGATCCGCAGATTAAATGGCTGGGTGAAGTGCAGGCGCTCTGGTACTACCTCGATCCGATCATCAATTTCAGCGGTATTTATGAGGACAGCAATGCAGACAAAAAGCTCGACCTTGCCGTTGACAATCTGCCGCCGGGCGACCCCTTTGCCACCAGATCGCTCTGGAGGGCGGGTAAACAGCTTCACATCACCAATTCAGCCGACCGTAAGATATACACGCTCTTGGACAGTGGCTCCAGCCTGACATCGAGCACGAATACCTTCACCACGGGAAACCTTACTTCCTCATCGCCGGCACTGAAATCGCTCATGAACATCAGCGCGATGACAGATGATCAGGCTGGTGTACTGCTTAATTACGTACGCGGCGATGACAACAGCCTCTATCGTTCAAGGTCGGTAACGTTTATCGACCCGTCGTACCCGAGTGGCACGGCCACCTCCACGACCACCACCACCGGCGTTTGGAAACTTGGAGACATCATCAACTCAACGCCGCAGGTCCAGTCATCCGTGGCTCTCAACGCCTACCAGAACGCCTACAATGATACGACGTATACCGAATTCATCAGCACTGCAGCTTACAAAAGCAGAAATGTGGTCTATACCGGCTCGAATGACGGACTGTTCCACGCCTTCAAGCTGGGGACCGTTACCAAGCAGAGCGACGCAACCAAGCCGTTCCTGATTGCCCAGATGACAAACAGCGATACCCGTTCTCCGAGCCCGAATATCGGCAGCGAAGAGTGGGCTTTCATTCCGAATAACGCGCTGCCGTACCTTCAGAACCAGGCGGGGACAAATTACTGCCACCAGAACCTGGTAGACGGCGCGCCGATTGTCGTTGACGCCTCCATCAACAAGTACACCAACTGCAAGATGCCTGACGGGACGACCTCGGCCAGCAGTTACTGGGATTGCGAGCGGAAGCTGGCCAGTTGGAAAACGGTTGTGGTCAGCAGCATGGGGCTGGGTGGGGCAAGCCGGGATGCCGCCGACACCTGCAATGAAACCTACAGTCCTGATACCAATGCAGCCAACAATACTGATTGCGTCAAGTCTCCGGTCACCGGCGTCGGCCTGTCATCCTATTTTGCTCTGGATGTTACTGATCCTATCACGCCGAAATTCATGTGGGAATTCTCCGACAGCAAAATTGCGACAGCAGCCGATAAAGGACTCGGTTTTACGACTCCCGGGCCGGCGATCATTCGTGTCAACGCTGCCAATTCCGGCGGCAAGCCTGATAAGAAGAGGAACGGACGCTGGTTTGCCGTTTTTGCATCAGGTCCGACCGGCGGCATCAACAGCAGCGACAAATCATTCAGCGGTCACTCCGACCAGAATCTCAAGATTTACATCGTCGACCTGAACGGAGGATCCACATTTACGAAATGCACCTCAGCCGGAGCAACAGGCTGTAACTACTGGGTCAAGGACACCGGGATACCGTTTGCCTTCGCCAACTCTTTGAGTGGGGCGGCGATTGACCTTGATCGCTGGAATTCGAACAACGACGGCAACTACAGTGATTCAGTCGTCTACATCACCTACACGAAGGCGTCTCTGGTAACGAATGCCTCCAACCCTTCGGGCGATTTCCCGGCGTCGAACACCGCCTGGAACAAAGGGGGAATTGTCAGGCTTGTAACTAACCATAACCCCGACCCTGCCACCTGGTTCCTCAGTTCCCTGATAGGCTCCCAGAATGATATCGGTCCGATAACGACCTCAGTCGGCAGAATGCAGGACCGTAATAACAAGAAGTTATGGGTCTATTTCGGTGAGGGACGCTATTTTTTCCCGGGTGACGAGATGAGCACCCAGCGGCGGTTTTTCGGCGTCGCCGACCCGTGTTACAACCAGTACCTGGGTTCATCAAGTTCTTATAGCCAGTATACCGGCGACAGTTATTCCAACTATGCGCTGGGCACCTCCGCCACCACATGTCCCGAGATAGCCCTGGGTGACGTGCAGCAGCAGGACACGCCGTCTGCAACGCTGACCAGCGGTAAGAAAGGGTGGTATGTCACCATGGCCGCCGCATCGGGTAACATCGGGGCAGAGCGGGTTGTCAGCGACGTGGCTGCCACCTTCAACGGTACGATCTTCTATACGACGTTCATCCCCAACCTGACCGATGTCTGCCAGCCGGGCGGAAGCACCTCCATGTGGGCGGTCAAGTACGATACGGGTGGTACACCGCCGGCCGATACGCTCGTTGGAAAAGCTCCCGTCCAGACTTCAAGCGGTGGCGTGAAACTGATCGACCTGGCTACTTCATTCACCGCTCCGGGGAGTTCAGGGCGCAAATTGAATTCCTCATTTTCACCGTTGGGTATGGCTCCCAAGGGCAAGTTTCCCCCGTTGCTGCAGCCGCGGGCCGTAAAGCAGATCCTCAATATTCAGGAGCGATGAAGCAGTGTGGCAGGTGGAGAGTGACATGAGCACTTACCGACACATACCGGTGGCAAACAGAGACGGTTTTTCACTGATTGAGCTGATTATCGTTATCGGCCTGATAGGGATTCTTTCGGGTGCGGCCACATTTGCATTCAAGCAGTGGCAATACAAAGGCATGGTGGAGAATCAGATTAGACAGATGGCCACGGACATCAGCGAAGTGCGTGTACGGGCACTGACAAGGAAGCAACGACACAGTATCACGCTGAATGAATACAGCTACGTGTTCAAGTCATACAGTTCCGAGTCCTATTCCACGGCGGCCGAGCTTGCGGCCAAAGGGACGGTAATCACCGGAGGCACCCATACGGTGCGCTATGCTTTGGCCAAGGCCGTTGGCAGCAATCAACGGTACGGCGGCGAAGTCTGCGAAGTGGACGAACGGGGAGCGCTGGTTGTATCCGCCGACTGTACGATATTTCCGGTGGTGGGGGGTAACGTAGTTCCGGTGACCGCAATTTTTCTAAAAGATGGTGGTGGAAATTATGGCTCTGTCAATTGCCTTACAATCACTCCTGTGCGGGTGAATGCAGGCTTGCAAAGCGCCTCGGGGACCTGTGATGATCAATGATTCGGGCGGATTTACACTACTGGAATTCGTGATAGCCATGTTCATCCTGATGTTCGGTCTGTTGGGAATGCTCAATGGCGTCAACGTGGCGATGGATAAAAGCGTGGAGTCTTCTATCCGCAATGAGGCGGTGATTCTGGCTGATGAGCGGATTATGAAGAAACGGTCAAAAACGTTCACGGCAATTTCCACGGTTACCGTCAACGTGCCTCAGCAGGAGACGAGCAGATACTTCCGCGGAATCTTCAAAAATTATTCCGTGCAGGAGATTGTTAATCTGAGCACTCCCAACTCAAAGGAAATAATTGTGAACGTTGCCTGGAAATACAGAAACAGAAGAGTCACGCATTCAATATCGTCGTTTGTGTCTAACGTAGCCCCGTGAGGTGTCTTGTGAGACGTATCCATGACCATAGGGCCTCTGCCGAAAAGGGATTTACCATCGTCGAACTGCTCATTGCGATGTCGCTTTTCATCGTTGTTCTGGTTATTGCGAGCAATGCATTCAATCTGATCGTAACCAAGGCCACCCAGTATTCAAAAATGGAGGAGAGCAATATCGAGGGGGTCATCGGTCTTGAAACGATGCGGCACGATCTGGCGCAGATGGGGTTCGGGCTTCCGTGGGGATTCAGTCAGGGTAACGCATCACCTCCGACCGATTTGATAGACAGTACGATATCTTACCAGGAGGCGTCTGCAGCTCTCACGCTCGCTGCAGCTGCAAACGACGCAACGGGAGGAGTGCCGCGGGCTTTTGTCGGCTATGCAGGGGCGGGGAGTTTATCGTCTGACTTTATTGCCCTGAAGGCGACCAATTTAGGCCGTTCCAAGGCTTCACAGCGCTGGACGTACATCCCCTTTCACAATTTCAGTGCTGCGATAAAGGAATCGCGCCCTTACACATATGCATCAAACAATCCGCAGGCCGGTGACAAGGTGGTGTTCATCAATTCAAACGCAAATGACTCCACAAACAAGGACCATCGACTGATTGTGGCTCCAAACACGCCGGCCTCATTTTCCACCAGTTTCAGTGCGCTTTCAAACGGTATCAGCAGCAACTTTCTGCCTACCGATGACGAGAACACCTATATGGTATTCGGCGTAGACGAAAACACCCTCCGCATGCCGTTTAACAGGGCCGATTATTTTATCAACAATGCAACCGGTGTCGTTCCTCCGTTTTGTGCACCACTGACAGGCGTACTTTATAAGGCCACCGTCAGTCACAATGGCGGAGGCTACGATTATCAGCCTATTCTTGATTGCGTGGCAGATATGCAGGTGGTTCTCGGTTGGGATACATCTGACGCCGGAAAAGCAGGGACATTGGATACATACTCATCACTTCCCCAGTTGACAGGGGGGACGGTAACTGCATCGCCAAGTACCGCAGCCGCATCGATTCAGGGCTGGCTTACCAATGCGCAAGGATTGAGAGAGCATCTCAAAGTTGTCAAGATTTACATCCTGGCCCAGGAAGGCAAGCGTGACCGCAATTACACTGCGCCCATCACAAATATCACAGTGGGGGACGTTGTTGCGGACGGCTTCAGGACCAAGGCGGATTATGCGCTTTCATCAGACCAGTTGCAGTACCGTTGGAAACTGTACAGGATCGTCGTTCGCCCGAAGAATCTCCTCAGTAACCAGCGATGAAGTACGTTCGGAGCTTACAATGAGAGCATTGCGAAACGAAAATGGCATCGCGCTGATAACTGCATTGATGTTTACGGTGCTGTCGCTCGTAATCACCATGACATTACTGTATATGGTCGATGCGGGAACGCGCACTTCCGGCGCGGTCAAGCGTTACCGGACCGTCACTGAGGCGGCATATGGCGGAGCGGATATCGTGGTAAAGGATCTCATGACGGCCGGTTTTGCGTTTCATAACTACTCGATAATGAATCCCGGAACATCGTTCAACTCGTATATGACAGGTTCTACAAATGGATACATGAGAAACTTGAATAGCCCGACTGTTTCAAGTTGCTTGAGAGCAAAACTGACTCAGCCCAAGAGCCAATGGGCCGCCGCCTGCTCCAATGTGACCCTGAATGCAAAAGAGTCACCGGATGTGACGTTCAATCTGAACGCAGCTTCCGGTACTCCTCTGGCGGTGTATTCGAAGATTGTGGACACGATGGAGCGGAAGTTTACCGTACTGGAAGCATACAGCAGCACGGGTGGATGGGCTAAAAGATCGAAGACAGTCAGGGTTGCCGGCAATTCAGACACGAGTACGTCAGCCCTTGAAAGCGGTTCAACCACGGATGGTTCAGGAGTTACGGTGCCTCATTATCCCTACATGTACCGAATTGAAATCCAGGCTGAACGTCAGCAGAATGCTACCGAAAAATCCAAATTATCAGTTCAGTACGCATATTGAACTTCCTGAAACGGCCCCTTTCAGGCGACCAGATAGCTTTCGTCGGCATATCTGTTTCGGTCAGGAAAATATTTTTGGTAGTGTTTCGAAATAACAAGTCTCTTTTCGAATCTCCCTGTCATCAGGGACGTGATCCCGAATATACCTATCCTGGCAAATTACCCGCTTGCTCTGACGAGAGCGATAACAGATCCAGATCCAGTTATCTGACCGATACAGCATTGCAGCTGATTCGGGCCTCTCAAGACCACTGACTCCAAGACAGGCATTAAAGCTAACAAGGGGTTTGTTTTTCTTTGCAAAAAGCCAAGGAAAAAAATGAGGTCGAAACGGATGAGCAACCCAAGGTAGCACAACCAATGTGGAGTGTAACCGTGAAACTGGCAAGAGGATTGCTGCCACCGTAGACCGTTCCGGAAAGCGTCCAGGCCAGCGCGGCATTTAACGTTCCGAACAACATCAGCAGCGCTGTCGCCAGAATGTGCCCAATCCTCTTCATATTTGATTTCATATCAGTTTATCCCTATGGGTGGTTCATTTACAATGCAGTATTGACGTAATTCCGTATTTCCGTTATTCTGCAATCTGGAGGTGCGCCATGCAACAAACGGTTCTTGTCTCAAATCGTGGTCAACTTACCCTGCCTGCCGGTCTGCGCAAACGCTTTGGCCTGCAGCGCGGTGGAGCAGTTATTCTGGAAGAACATAACAACGAGCTTGTTATTAAACCTGCTGCCGTTCTTGAAATCGAGATGTACGCCGACAGCCAGATCGCTCAATGGGATACAGATGACCGACTGGATGACAGCCAGCGTTCAGCAATCCTCAAACGCCTCTCCTGATCCAAATGAAGCGTGTATTCCTGGACGCCAATGTACTCTTCACCGCTGCCCACAATCCTCGTGGAAAAGCGGCTTTTCTGTTTGAACTTGCAGGTGCCGGTGCATTTAAACTCTTTACCAGTTCCTACGCCCGTGAAGAAGCAGAACGTAACATCAATGCCAAATACCCTGCGTGTGTGGATGCCTTCAATCAACTGCTTAAGGGTATTACAGTGGTTCCGGTAACCAGCCTCGCTGTAGATTGCCCCGAAATGCTTCCAGCCAAAGACGTGCCGATTTTTTCCGCCGCCGTTCACTGTCGTGCCTCTCATCTACTGACTGGAGATACCAGACACTTCGGACCGCTTATGAATAAGCCCGATCTATGTGGCGGCATGATAATTCAGACCGTCGCAGAGTCTCTTGAATCACTACTACAGAAATAACATGCCGTATCACATCTAGCTTTTCATCTCCTCAGCCGTAGCTGAAAAAATTCCGCCTACCACAGAAGCCTACCTGGCCCGATGTGCCGTCAACGGGTCCGTCGCCAGGTTTCGCACTGGACTTGCCAAAGTCCCTTATGTCGAAACGGAGTATATGACCGCCTATGATATCTATGAACCAAAATAGATAAACCTCAACTCATTCACACTAAATTTTTTAAAACACTATGTAAACTATTCTAATGATTCTTTTTCGTAACGTTTACTGACTTTTCAGATATTATAGGCGAGGTACAATGCAAGTTCGGTTTCCGTCGAAGTATTCTCTCCCGTGCAGGAAGATTACCTTCCATGACACATGGTGCCGTTCACTATGAGGTTCCGGTAAATACACTATGCTGACTCTGTCGTCACAGTCCTTGTTGCTCTTGCCATAATCTCGGCGCTTACAAGCCGCAACTATCTTCGGGCCAGCGACTCGGATTTTCTCTTCGCACAAATCCAATTAGGTCCCGGCGAGACGAAACTGAAAGTAGCACCGACGCTGGTGAGGCGGGCGTAATAGGGTTCTTACTTCCTATACGCCTTGTCATGCTGAACGTGTAGACTGACAAGCACGATGGTTGGTCCGTTGAGAAGGCAAGTAATCGCACGGGCACTGCCGGTGATGCGTAGCGAGAAAAGTTGTTGTCCTGAAGACGGCTCAATCATCCCGTGCAGTTTTTCAAAGTTGAGTCCTTGATGACCCCATAATTGAACGAGATCAAGAGACTGAAGTAGTTGCACTATCTTGGCGGCAGCTTTTCGTACAGGCAATTCTGCCGCCATGACAGCTTCATCGAATGCGGGGCGGATCTCAATTTTCACCAGACCACCTCGCGGCAAGTTTAGCAGCATCTTCGACAGATTCAACCACGGTTGATGGACGGGGATCTGACAGTGATGCACTTATTGTTTGTTTTGCATCGGCAGTCCAGGCCCATAATTGATGTTTGGGAACCGGTTCGATGGGAATCAGCATGATTCGGCCATCAGCAAGTATCTCAAGATCAATCGCGTCCCCTGGATTGATTCCGACTATCGGTGGGAGTGTGATTCGGCGTCTGGCATCTGTATGTAGCAGCATGATTATTACCTCCGAGTGAAAAGGTATCATAAATGATCGTTTGGAGCAATACCCATTTACCCATTGTGCGGAGTGGTGCATGTCTGTGCCGGTTCTCCCTCCATTAAAACCTATTACAATCAAGGATCGCCCGATGCAACTTTTCTTGTAGTCACTGCCGCAACGGTAATGCGGAAGCCTATAGACCTCACAACAGTTTCAAGACTCATGGGACACAAGAGCCTTGCTATGACCCTTCGCTATTCCCACCTTGCGCCAGCCCACCTTACAGAAGCAATCAAGGTACTAAATACTTCCATGTCGATTAGCACAAAATTAGCACAAAAAGAAAACAAGGAACTACGCCATGCAGCGTAACTCCTTGTTTTTATTGGCGGGCGGTATGCGATTCGAACGCACGACCCCAGGCTTCGGAGGCCTGTACTCTATCCAGCTGAGCTAACCGCCCGTATTTATGAAA
>JBAXVE010000036.1:0-31480 GCA_037129245.1 Desulfuromonadales bacterium | reverse complement strand
GAGCTGTTCTGAACTCCACCAATACCCCGCTGCTTGCGGCGGGGTATTTTATTGATCAGTATGGTGACCTTCGGCCAGGTAACACGATGCAAGACCTCATAGATTTCGACCGGTATATACAAGCCGCCCGTCACTACCGCAAACCATTCGGCCCAAGTCTTTCTCAGCCAGAGGCCAGTGGCCTCTATCATGCGTACTATGGAGTACAACGATGCCGCAATGGCCATACCCCAGAGCCGAGTGTCGTTGATACGTTCCGTAAGATCTAGAAAAATTCGTGGGTAATGGCTGGCAGGATTAAGGTGGAGGTGCTCCACCAGTCTCAGGGCTGCTTCGTGGACGTCCTTGTGGACTAAGGACAGCAACTCAAAGCCAACCAGCAGGACCAACAGCCCCTTGGCGCCTTCAAAGAGAGCAACTACGTGCAAGCCTCGGGAGGGCGGTTTTTCAGGGGCTCTCCTGTGGGACTTCTTGCCAGTCATCTCCACATCTGCGATTTGTTCAGCAGCTGTTCCTTAAGAGCATCATCGATACAGCTTTGCTCGATGGCGTCCCTCACCCAGGAGATGTTGCATTGTGCCAGTACCTTGGCGGCGCCCTCTGCCACTGCCGGGACATTGCTCCAGAGTGCGTTGCGGATCGACCGCAGCTCGTCTGAATCGGCCTTCCGTCCGTCGGCCAGGTCGCGACAGGCTTTACACAGCATTGCCAGGCTGTCTATGTTGGGCCGTTTATCTGGCTGATGGTCCCATATCCGCAGGTCGTCCTTATCCTCACACCATTCGCATTTGAAGCCGGCTCGTTTGCCGATAGATTTACCGAAGCTGCTGATCTCATCCAGTCGTTCTTTGTTGGCCTGATGTCCTTTTGACATGTTTCCCCTCAGCGATCCAATCCCCTACCCAGAAAAAAGTCACCTACGCAACGCTGTTCCGCGACATATCTTCCAGGCGGTGGACACGTTCCGGAATCGGAGGGTGGGTTGAGAAAAGCGACATCAGTCCGCCGCCGGTCAGCGGGTTGACGATGAACATGTGGGCGGTGGCGGGGGTGGCGTCCATCGGGATCTGCTGACTTCCCATCTCCAGCTTCTGCAGGGCGTGGGCCAGCGAAAGGGGATTGCCGCAGATCTGGGCCCCGGCGGCGTCGGCTCCGTATTCACGGGAACGGGAGATGGCCATCTGGATCAGCATGGCCGCAAAGGGGGCCAGGATGGCCATCAGAATCATGCCGAAAAATCCGCCACCCTCATCGTCATCGCTTCTCCCGCCGCCAAACATGGCACTCCATTGGGCCATCTGGGCCAGATACGTTATCGCGCCGGCAAAAGTAGCTGCCAGCGTGGAAATGAGAATGTCGCGGTTCCTGACGTGGCCGAGCTCGTGGGCCATGACACCGGCTAGCTCATCATCGTTCAGCAGGCGCATGATGCCGGTGGTTGCCGCAACGGCAGCATGTTCGGGATTGCGGCCGGTGGCGAAGGCGTTGGGGCTGTCGTCCACGATGACGTACACTTTTGGCATCGGGAGCCCTGCCTGGGCAGCCAGGCGGCTGACCATGCCGTAAAAGCGTGGGTCATCCTGTTCCTCGATCTGTGTCGCCCCATACATATTGAGTACGATCTTGTCCGAAAACCAGTAGGAGAAAAAATTCATCCCGCCGGCCAGCAGAAAAGCAAGACCCATGCCGGCAACGCCCCCCAGAGCACCGCCGACAATCACCAGAAGTACCGTCAAAAAAGTCATCAGCATGGTTGTTTTTAGCGCGTTCATAGTCGGTCTCCATCAACGTTTTTGGAAGTAACTGCGAAAAATACAGCGTGGTGGAATAATAAGCATCGTAGTGAAAAAGCGCAAGACGCCGGCACTAATTTTATATCCCGAAACTGGCTGCTTTGGCGTACAGCGATGATTTGCTGATGCCGAGGCGGATGGCAGCGGCCTGACGGTCGCCCTTCTCCTCGCGGATAGCGGCGCGGATAGCCTCCTCCTCTGCCAGGCGGGTGATGAATTTCAGGCGCCGCTGGCTTATTGGGGATGCTGTCGCGCTGTTCCCTTTGACCAGTGCGCCGGGAATGTCGTTGCGTGAGATGGTCGGGCCGGTTTTTACATGCAGTGCCTGTTCAAGGACATTGCGCAGTTCACGGATATTGCCCGGCCATTCAAAATCGGCAAGTATATCAGCGACGTCAAGGTCAACACCTTCCACCGGAATGCCGGTCTCTTTCTCAAGCTGCCGCAGGTGAAACTGGACCAGCAGCGGAATGTCCTCACGGCGATTGCGCAGCGGCGGAATTTCAAGCATGACTACATTGAGGCGGTAGTAGAGATCATGGCGGAACAATCCCTGCTTCACCAGGGTCTCAAGATCGCGGTTTGAAGCTGCGATGATGCGCACATTCACCGCTTCGGTCTGCTCGGAGCCGACCGGCTCGATCTCCTTTTCCTGCAGCACCCGCAGCAGCTTGACCTGCATGGTCATGGGCAGTTCGCTGATCTCGTCCAGAAAAATCGTGCCCTTGTCGGCCAGGGCGAATTTACCCTTTTTTCCCTTTTTATGGGCTCCGGTGAAGGCTCCCTCGCGGTAGCCGAACAGTTCCGATTCAAAGAGCGTATCAGGAATGGCGGCGCAGTTGACCTTGATAAAGGGGCCGAGAGCCCGTTGGCTGGCGTTATGGATGGCATGGGCAAAGAGTTCCTTGCCGGTGCCGCTTTCCCCCTTGAGCAGCACGGTGGTGGTGCTGCGAGCCACTTTCTTCCCCAGATCCTTGACCCATTCAAGCTCTTTGCTGCAGCCGACGATGTGATCAAATGAATACTTGGCGCTCAACTGTTTGCTGAGTTCACTTTTGTAAAATTCCAGCTCGGTTTTGAGCTTCTTGAAATTTTCGGTGAACGAGAAGAGGTCTTCAATATTCTGGAACATGACCTTGCCGACGACGGCTACGACCTTGCCGTTTTCGAAAATCGGAATCCGGCTGCAGATCATCTCGTGTCCCTTAATTTTCTGCAGCTGGGCGATTTCGGGCACACCGCTTTTTGCCACCAGATGCATGCGGGTGTTCTCGATGACCTCGGTGACATGTCTGCCGACCAGATTGGGGATGGAGGTTTCCAGGAAACGGGCGTAGGCTTCGTTGACCTTGAGGATGTAGCCGTCAACATCGGTGATCAGGAGTCCCTCATAGGCGTGTCCCAGGGCCTCCTCCAGCATCAGGCGTGCCTTTTCTGACTCTTTCGCCTGGCGGGACAGAGAATGCAGCAGTCTGTGTACCCAGCCCTGATGGTGAATGATCATTCTGCTCTGTCCTCAACAACAGCAATTTAACGTTAGGCACAATCCAGATGTATCCGGCTGTGATTTCGAATAATATCTGCTTTTTTCCATAAAGCAAGGGTTCGCTGCCGGGATCTCTCGAAGTCTGGTGAATACGTAATCGAGAACCTTGACGCTCCGCGCCATCCGGTCTATAACTTGTCAGAATTACAGGCTGCGATACCACACGACCCATCGGAGTTGAACCATGCAAACAGTAAGGATACCGGCACTCAATCAGGAATTTCCCATCGGCAAAATTATCTGCCTGGCACGCAACTATGCTGAACATGCCCGCGAGCTCGGAAACGAGACTCCGGCGGCGCCGGTACTGTTCATGAAGCCGGCTTCTTCGGTTATCGGTGATGGTGATACGGTGCGGATCCCTCCCTATTCACAGGAATGTCATTACGAAGTTGAACTGGCGGTCCTGATCGGAAAACGCTGCCGGGCGGCTTCTCCCGAAACGGCGCTCGAATTCGTCGCCGGTTACGGCGTGGGAATCGACATGACGCTGCGCGATGTTCAGAATCAACTCAAAGCTAAAGGGCTCCCCTGGGAGATCGCCAAAGGGTTCGACACATCTTGCCCTCTTTCCGATTTCGTACCCGCGTCTACAGTGGCAGACCCCCATGAGCTGAACCTGAAGCTGGCGGTCAACGGTGAAGAGCGTCAGAACGGCAGTTCCTCCGACATGATCAACCGTTTGCCCCGGATAATCGCTCATATTTCGGCAATCTTTACGCTTGAACCGGGCGACGTCATCCTCACCGGCACACCGGCGGGGGTCGGCCGGGTGGGTGCCGGCGATGTCATGATGGCGGAAATTTCATCGGTAGGGCGACTAACCATCCCGGTGGGGTAACGTCCGGAGGGATTTTGTCAGTACGCCAGAGGAAACATACCGGACGCATGCCCCGGTTCATGCGCCTGTTGCGGCGCCTTCGCCCGACAGAATTGCCGGTCACCCATCGCCACAACCAGGTCGTGTTGCTGCCGGAGGGGGAAGCGTTTTTTGAGGCACTGCTGACGGCTATCCGCGAAGCCCGTCAGTCCGTCAAGCTGGAATATTACATCATTCATGCCGATCAGCTTGGTGGCGAACTGGCGTTGGCGCTGACAGACGCAGTACGGCGCGGCGTCAGAGTTCAGATGATTTACGATTACATCGGCTGCATCGAGACCCCTTCCTCCTATTTCAGGCAGCTTGCCCAGCAGGGTATTGAGCTGCTCCCCTTCAACGTTCTTTCTTTCAAACGGGGTGTCTACTGGTTCGACAAACGTGACCACCGCAAGATGACGATCGTTGATGACCAGCTGGCATTTTTGGGAGGCTTCAACATAGGTGATGAGTATTCCGGGAGGGTGTCGGGGCGTTTGCGCTTCCGCGACGTTGGTTTCAGTATTCGCGGCGAGGCAGTTGCAGAGCTGGCGGGGATATTTTCTGCCACATGGAACGGCGGGCATGACGAGAGGACGACACAGACCGCAGTAGAACGAACCCGATTGCCGGGAGGTAAAAGCGGCGGCGCAGCGGTCAATATCGTCAGCGGTGGACCGCGCCAGCGCCGCTCGTACATCCGTGAGGCGTTTCAAGTCAGTATCGCCTCGGCAGCCGAGGAAATACTGATTGCAACGCCCTATTTTATTCCGGGGCCAAGGATTATTCGCTCACTTCTGCGGGCGGCGCGGCGCGGTGTGAAAGTCAGACTGCTCTTGCCGGCTCGCAGCGATGTCCCTTTGATACTGGTGCTCGGACGCAGTTCCTACGGTACGTTGCTTCGGGGGGGCGTGGAAATTTTTGAACTTGAACGGGAAATTCTGCATGCCAAAGTTATGCTGATCGACGGTGAACGGGCGGTAATTGGTTCGGCCAATTTTGACCAGCGTAGTTTTCACCGCAATTTCGAGATCAACTGCATTGTCGACAACGAACAGTTTGGCAGTCAGATCAGGGAGTTGCTACTGGGAGAAATGCGTGGCTCCACCAGAGTGGAACTCGACACCCATGAACGGCGAGGGATGCTGATCCGGGTCATGGAGCGGGTTATCAGGCTGTTCGGCTGGCTTTTGTGATCAGTATCCACCGGAGCCAGGCTTTTGTCAGCAGCTGTGCGACGGTTGCTGCTGTTACTGAAGAAAAGATGGTGGCCAGCCTCTGCTCGTAAAATGAGAGCCAGCGGGGTGTTACGAAGTCGGGATCGTCACTGTTGCGAAAGGCGTTTCGCACATCCAGCCAGAACAGAAGCTGCCATGCGTTGCCGGCTACATGACGGCCGGTGCTTTGCCAGAACGACCGCTTCCACTGCGGGGTTTGTCGATTGATCAAGGTGTGTATGGCGGCAAGGAGCGGTGCAAGGTCACGTTTGCCGCTGATTGAGTGGGGGCGGTACAGTGCGGGTAGCTCAGTGAAAAAGTCGTTCCAACCTGCCACGGTGTTGTTGATGATGATGGCATTCAGGATCTGCCGCTCACGCAACCCTTCCCGCTCGAAACGCCGAGCTGAGGTGCTGATGGCCGATGGAAGCAGCAGCCATTCGGTGTGAGTGTCTACTGACGAGGCAAAGCGAACATCTTCGAGAAAGGGGAGCGACTCGTCAAATCCTCCCGTTTTATCGAACAGGGAGCGCGAAACGAGGAACCCCTGATCGCCGCGGATGCATTCGCTTTTTGGCAACCGTGCCTTGGCTTCGTAAAAGAAGTACGCAAGCGACGGAACCTGGACGCTGCGCCGAAAACGGAGCCGGTAACGGGCGGCAAAATGAGCAGGTGGTGTCGTGTCGTGGCGTCCAAAGACTGCAACTCCGGAGCTGAGTGCCCGTTCGTCATCGAAGCGCGAATCGGCGTGCAGGAAAAGCAGCAGCGGAGCGGCGACGATGGCGGCCCCGGCATTCATCTGCCGTCCTCTGCCCACCTCCGACTGGATCAGTTTGACCGGAAAACGGCACGATTCCATCAGCGAGGTGATGATCCGCTGAGATCCGTCGCTTGAACCGCCGTCGCTGAGAATCAGTTCAAAACGGCACCCTTCCTGCCGGTTGAGCGTGGCGAAAAGTTCGGGGAGTTCGGCTGCTTCATTCAGCAGCGGCACAATGACCGTTATGTCAGGGGTAACAGATTTCATGCGTGAGGCGGCAGTGTACCCCAAACACTCTTTTTTGCAAACCGGTGATGAGAAGACAGGTTGTGCCGGCCTGATCGACACCCACTGCCACCTCAATCTCGAACCGCTGAAGTCGAATCTGCCGCAGGTCCTTCGGGAAGCGGCGAAAGCGGGGGTGCGCGGCATGATCGTACCGGGCGTCCATCCGGACGGCTGGCAGCGGATGGCGGGCCTGGCAGCAGAATACCCGCAGGTTGTTCCCGCTTTTGGCGTTCACCCCATGCACGCTGATCTGCTCGACGAAGTGCTGCTCGAGCGCCTGTCCTACATCGCTCCGACCGGATGCGCCATCGGCGAGACCGGCCTGGACCCTTCCTACAACGTTCCTCTTGCAAGCCAGGAACTGGCTTTTCGAAGGCAGATACGCCTTGCGCACAATTTGGGGCTGCCGCTGTTGATCCACTGTCGGAGGGCATTCCAGAGGACGTTTCAGATCCTGGAGGAGGAGCAGGCTGGTCGTTTGGGGGGGATTATGCACGCCTTTTCCGGGTCGCCGGAGATGGCCTGGCGTTTCATCAGGCTCGGGTTCGCCATCTCGATATCTGCGACGGTCACCTGGAGCGGTGCCGTAAAACCGATCCGCCTTGCCCGCGAGCTGCCGCTGGAACAGCTGGTGCTGGAAACCGATGCCCCCGACCTCCCCCCCCAGAAATACCGCGGTGACTATAACCGACCGGCCTGGTTGATGGATACTGTACTGCGGGTGGCGGAACTGCGAGGCATAACGCCGGAGGCCTTTGCCAATGCCTCGTCAACTGCGGTGCGCCGCGTCTTGGGGCTGTCAGCCGTGAACCCAGTATGAAGCTGTATTTTCCTGTGCCGCTGTGATAGTCTTACGACTAATTTTGCTTGTCCGGAGAGACTCTATGAACTATGCCCTTTCACTTTTGTCCCTGCTGGTCATTTGGACCAGCGGGTGTGCCATGTTTACCGCCTGGAAGAGTATTCCGCCGCCGGGCGGGTGCGATCAGTGTCATACGGTCCCGATCAGTGCCAACTGGCAGCTGACCTATCAGGCAGCTGCCGTGGCTGACGAGCGGGGCCGGCTCGCGTTCCAGACTCCTGAGCAGAACCTTCCTGCGGGAGGACGCTCGGAAAGTCCACTGGCATCCAGGAAGGTCGAGGAAAAGGTCTGCTTTGACTGCCACAAGGCTCCCACGCCGGCTCATCGCGAGCGCAAGGGACGCTTCCATCATTGACCTGCCATGAAACATATTATCCTTGGCACAGCCGGGCACATCGACCACGGCAAGACGTCGCTGGTCAAGGCACTGACCGGTATCGACACCGATCGCCTGAAAGAGGAGAAGGCCCGCGGCATTACCATTGAGCTGGGTTTCGCCCACCTGGAACTTCCGGGTGGGCTTTCTTGCGGGATTGTGGATGTGCCGGGGCATGAGAAATTTGTCCGCACCATGGTGGCCGGCGCCGGAGGGATCGATCTGGCGATGCTGGTGATCGCCGCTGACGAAGGGATCATGCCTCAGACGCGGGAGCATCTCGATATCCTCCGGCTGCTGGGGATCGGCAGCGGAGTGGTGGTGCTGACCAAGTGCGATCTGGTCGACCGCGACTGGCTGGAACTGGTGACGGAGGAGCTGCGCGACTTTGTGGTCGGCAGTTTTCTCGAAGGGGCACCGATCATTCCGGTCTCATCGCGAAGCGGGAGCGGGCTTGACCGTTTGCGGCTGGAACTGGCGCAGGCGGCCGGACGGATAACGGAAAAGCGCCGCGAGGGGGCCTTTCGCCTGCCGGTTGATCGTGTCTTTACCGTTGCCGGGTTCGGCACCGTTGTGACCGGAACGCTGTTGAGTGGCGAAGTGACGGTGGGTGACGAGCTTGAGATCATCCCGTCGGGGCTTTCCGGCCGGGTGCGTGGCATCCAGGCGCACGGTGTTCGCGGAGACCGGGGCTATGCCGGCCAGCGACTGGCGGTTAATCTGCAGGGCATTGATCATGACCAGGTGCGGCGCGGTGATGTGGTCGTACCGCGTGACGTGTACCGGAGCACCCGGGCGGTGGATGTGCGCCTCGATTATCTGGCATCCGCTCCGCGCGACCTGAAGCACCGGGCCGTGGTTCGTCTGCACTCGGCGACCTACGAGGTACCGGCCCAGGTGATTCTGCTCGACCGTGACGTCCTGCAGCCGGGAGCGAGTGTCCACGCCCAGTTGAGGCTGAAACATGACGCGCTGCTCTTGTCGGGTGACAGCTACATCCTGCGTGCATTCTCGCCCCAGTGCACCATCGGCGGCGGTGTGGCCCTGGATCCTTTTCCACCGCGTCGGCGGCGCCGCAGCGACGAGGCGCTGCAGCTGCTGGAAGCCTGTGCGTCGGGCGATCAGCGGCAGACAGTCTACCTGCTGGTTTCACAGAGCCTGCTGTCTGGCATCGGCGTTGAGGACATCATCCTGCGAAGCGGTATTCCGCGCAAAGCTGTTGAAGCGAACCTGTCAGCCCTGCTGGGGAGCGGTGAGCTCATCCAGATGACCCGTGAACCGCGGCTGTTTCTTGCCAAGGGTGCCGTCGATCAGCTGAAGCAGGTGATTGTTGCTGCCGTCAGTACCTTCCTGGAGACGCATCCGCTCAAGGCGGGAATCGGCAAGGAAGAGTTGAAAACGAGGATGCCGAAACGGAGCGATGAGCGTTTTTTCACGCCGCTACTGACGATTCTTGAAAAGGATGGGAAACTGGAAGTTGATCGGGAGATTGTCCGGCCAGCCGGCAGTTCCCGTGCTGCAGCGGCGCAGTCCGAAGGCGCGGCGGAGGAAATTGCCCGTTTCATCGCCGCTGGGGGTGCCGAACCTCCTACCATCAAAGAGATCATGCAGCAGTTCTGTTGCGATGAGAAAACCGCCCGCGACAATCTGTCGCTGCTGATGCGCTCATCCCGCGTCGTGCGGGTGTCTGCCGACCTTTTTTTCGACGCTGCGGTGCTGGATGCGTTGCGCACTACGCTGATCGAGCTGTTACGGGAAAAGGTGGAAATCATCCCGACCGACTACCGCGAACGGACCAATCTGTCACGCAAGTTCCTGATACCGCTGCTGGAGCATTTCGACAGCGAGAAAATAACCATCCGTGTGGGAGACAGGCGGCAGTTGCGCCGAAAATAATTCGGGGGAAGTATGACGACTCACGAGTACGCAATCGGTATCGACATTGGCGGGACGACGACATCATTCGGTTTTGTTGACCGCTCCGGAAAAGTTGCTGTCGAGGCGACCATCTCCACCCACGCCCATGAGCTAGCCCGGAAACTCGTGGAGCGCATCTGCGCGACGATCGACGGTCTCCGATGTTCATGCGAGGGGGATATCAGGCTGACGGGGATCGGAGTCGGTGCCCCCAATGCCAATTACCGGAGCGGAACGGTCGACCATCCGGTTAACCTTTCGTGGGGAGCCTCAACCAATCTTGTCGAGTTGTTCCGGGGTTATTACGACCTGCCGGTGGCCATAACCAATGACGCCAACGCGGCGGCGATCGGTGAGATGCTTTTCGGCGGTGCCCGCGGCATGAAGGACTTTATCGTGATTACCCTGGGGACCGGCCTGGGGAGCGGACTGGTGGCGAACGGCGAGCTGCTGTACGGTTCCAACGGCCTTGCCGGCGAGTTGGGGCATACGGTGGTCGATCCGCAGGGTCGTGACTGCGCCTGCGGCAAACAGGGGTGTCTGGAAGCCTACGTCTCCGCCGGCGGGATCTGCCGGACGGTTTCGGAGCTGCTGGCGCTGCGGCGCGATGAAAGCCCGCTGCGCTGCATAGCACCTGCTGAATTGACATCCTGCGATGTGTATCAGGCCGCGTGCATGGGGGATTCGCTGGCATTGGCGGCTTTCGACAGGACCGCCCGCCTGTTGGGGATGAAGCTGGCCGATGCGGCGGCTCACACAGGACCGGAGGCTATTTTTGTTACCGGAGGGCTGGCGGAGGCCGGAGACGTGCTGCTGGAGCCGACACGCCGCTACGTGGAGGAGTTTCTTTTTGCTCCGCTCAGGGGGAGCGTGAAACTGCTCAAGTCCGGCATGCCGGAGTCAAACGGGGCGATAGCCGGTGCGGCGGCGCTGATCTGGCATGAATTGGGGAAGAGTGTGGTTGTTGGATAGTATGAATATGATGGAGGTTTATCATGCAACGGGCAACAGTTACGTTACCTGACGATCTGCTGACTGAGTTGGTACTGTTGGTCGGTGCCAAGAGCAAGACCGAGGCGGTCATAACTGCCGTAAAGCATGAAATCCGCCTGCGCAAGACGGCCCGTATCAGGTCGATGGCCGGGAAGATGGAATTCACTGCTACTGCTGACGAGCTGCGTCATGGAGACCCTCGCCGTGGCAAGGATGCTGGTCGTTAGCTCTGCGCCCTAGAAGGAACCATCGATTTGCCAACGGCGGCATCTGCAGTTATTTTTCGGTCAAACGGTCTTTTCAATGAGCCCTCCTGTTGCTTTACCTAACATGCCGACCAGAAACTCACCGAGCGCCACACCGTTTGATTGCATTCTGCTGTAGTTCCCCGGTTGCAGGTGAGAAACAAGTCCAGCAGAGAAACGGACGTCGTCAGCATATGCGGACCAATCACGGTAGCCTGGCGAGTTATATGCGTATGCATAGTCCATAAGGAGAGCATAAAAAGCCCCGTTCATCCGGCTGATTTTACTCTTGCCATCTTTCCGATCAGCTGCCAGCAGTAGTCGCTCATACGCCACTGCAAGTGATTCCTCAAGCAGCGGGTCACGCTTGATGGTACCGAAAAGATTGCGCAACAGGTCGCAATCAAAATGAAACCGCTCATGATAATAGGTGCCAAGTGTTACCAGTCGAGCACCTGCTTCAATATCTGAGCGGCTTACAAAACGCACTTTTGGCAGTATTGTGCAGAGGAGGCTTTTGTAGAACTGTGCAAGGTTTCGTTTGAAAAGTATCAGGGTACCAGGACTGCTCATGGGCGAATAGCAGCCGAGGATGGATGGAGAGATGTCATCATTACTGCAATCGAAATTACCATTATCATGAGCCAGGCAGTCGGGAGCACGCTGTTGATAAATATCGAGAGAAGGTGCATCTTCCAGCTGTTCAGGGTAAATCATGATTTCGCCAAAGTCACCTGATTCCATTGGCTCAAGTGATTTTACAATTTCTTTAACAGTCTCATCAACTAAGGTCATTTTTCACTCCTGTGTAAGGAATTGTTGCACCGAGAATTGAACGCCATCAGCAATGGCAGCCACCGGAGTATCGGCAAATATTTCCTGATACTGCTGTGGGTAGTTCGTGTGGATTGGGATAACGAGCTTTGGCTTCAAACCGTTACATAATTTTTTCATGGTGGCGACCGGAGCGTGGCCGCTTGTGTGGATACGTGTCAATATCATGCTCCTTTTTTCAATAAACTCCATGAACGCTTTGTTCGATTTTTCTTTGAGATACCCCTCCCATTGCGACCAGACGACTGTTGCACCGTTAATATTTTCAATCAGCTCCAAATAATCAAGCACTGACGGTCGCACTAGCATCACGACTTTTTCTGGCTTTGCGCTGATCTCTTCCCGGCGTATCTTGTATTTCCCAAATTTGATGAACAAATCAGCTTTACCGTTACGTTCCAGTCTTTTACAAAATTTAGTCGGGAAATAGACTTTGACGTTTTTAAATTGTCGTGAAGGATGGGGTAGGTTTTTTGAAAGCTCCGAAAGACGGTCAAGTACGGTCGCAATATACGGGTCAATCACAAACAACCGGCCAGATTTTATTGCAGCCTTGTATATTGAAACGAGTCGGTCGATGTTCTGGCCGGAAGCAGCTACCATGACAAGGTTTTCACTCTTGTTGAACAGCTCGAAAAATTCCGAATCAATGTCACCCTCGCTCTTTTGCTGCCCGTCTCGACCAATCATGGTTCCTTCAAGTAACAAGGCGTCAATTCCCTGCGGTATACTTTTCAACATTTGCTCCAGGACGCCTTTTTTCCAGCCATGTTCCCGAAAATCGCCACTGTAATATATACGTTCTCCATCCGCTTCCAGAAGAAACGCATACGCATCGAACGCCGAATGATCCATGATGTAGGGGGTTATTGTTATTGAGCCGACCTGGAATGACGAACCTTTTGTAATAAGGTCAAAGTACTTTACATTACAATTATGCCCCATGAAAATGGCAGACATTTCGATCAATCGGCGAGTACCCTCGCCCAAGTGGAAACGAATATCATCCCTCATGTAGCTGGCAAAACCGTAGTGGTCAAAATGTGCATGAGATACAAGTAGTCCATCAACGGGTTTGCTGTCAGTGTCCCACTGGTAGAATCCGGCAATATTTGGCAGAACGCCGGAAGTTACCAATTCTGGGCCGGACAGGTCCTTGTAGAGGCGCATATCAAACTTTACGCCGTCTGGTTTCAGTAGTGGCATCCCAATGTCTATTACCAGACGCGTGTCACCATGTCTTACTTCAACGCAAGAGCCGCCGATCTCATGACTGCCGCGATGGATGATAAGGTTCATAACTTTTCCGGCACAAAGGTAATACTGCCGAATCTCGTTTCAAAATGCTCATGATCAGGAAGTCTGGTTTCTCCTTTTGCCGTTGCCAATAGTATCCACCCACCAGGTACAACGCTCCGATAAATCCCGCCTCTTGGTTCAGGTGCAATTTTCTCCCACACAACTTTACTGGCATCCCAACATTCATCTGGATCGTGAAAATATAGGGCACTTTCGCAGAAAGCACCTGCACCAAAACCTTCATGACAAAAAACTGCCCGTACGTACCAACCGCTACTGCATCTGGTGCGAGTAAATGAAGCTACACAAGGTGGTAGTTTTTTCAATTCTTCCGGGACGAAGGGTTCCACTGTCTCGCTCCTTATAAATTCAACTTGGTGCCGTGGACTTGTCTGGAAAGCTTATATTTTTGGCAGTCCTTTTAAAAATATTTCAGACACTGTTTTAAAATTGTCGTCAATGTTCCCCCGATTATGTATAAATTCAAACCAGTATGCACCCTCTGATAACACGCAAAAACAAAATAATATTGTTATGTTACTGTTATTGGCTAGATTGTATTTGGCAGAGTACTTTTTTAGGTATTCTCCATCTTTATCATAAAAAGATTCCTGCATTTTTTTAATAATTGATTTGATTGTGCCATTATCAGCATTTTCAACTAAATGGAACCAAACTCCTATGTTATTTTTAATTTCAGTTTGTTCTATAACCAACTTACAAATGTCCTTGCTAATATGAGCTTCAGGGGGATTTTTTGATTTAAATTCAATATTCACAATTGGATCTTTGCGGTAATCATTTTTATACAAACTCATGTCAGTTGAAGCGCTTCGCTCGCCGGACCCGCTGAAAGAATAGTCGCCAACTGTAGGTGTTTCAATCGAATATAAGTATTCGTTCTTGCCATTTTCTATTGCGTGAGCAAATAAGAACCGAGCTTCCTGCTCGCTAATTCTTTTAGCATTGTTTTTATCGCTTTTATATTGTGGAATCAGCAATTTGGAGGATACATTTTTATATACATGTACTTCTAACAACATTTCAACAGTGGCCGCACAATAACCTTTAACATCAGCAATCAACAATTCGGAATTCTGCATAGGCTCTCCCTTTAAGTGGTCTTTGGCCTTGGATAATAGAATGGGTATCGCAGCTGCAATCTACGTGTTACGGATTTTATGACAACCAGCACACCGGTAATGCTGATCAGTTTCAGTTTCCCATGACTGACCGTTAAGTATGAATCTCTCAACAATTTTTAGAATATGCTCTTCCGATAAGCATGGATCAACATAAATTCTGAATATTTCTCGTGATACAAAGTACACTACCCTGCCGCGTGGCCAGTGCTCGTATTCGTTGTATTTGAGAACTCTTTCAGCTGGCGTCTGCGGTCTCAAAGACTCCCACCATTCATAATGTCCGCCATGCTGGAGAGCGTCTGCATAAGGCTCAGCTTCTTCAAGAGCTACAGCATCGGCAACTAATTCCCCTTTGACGAACCAGTAAATACCAACCAGTGGGGTAGTGTCAATTTGGTTTTGTAGTGTAGTGATTGTTTTCATAACAAAGCATCCCGAACAATTCCAGCACGACTTACAACGCTTGAGCACCAGTAATAGGGCATACTGCTTGGATAAAATTCTCTGATTGCTGAAAGAATCTCTTCAAGGTCAGCCGGCGTCTGCTTTTGATAGTGTAGCTTGAGAAGGCGCTGCAATTCTACGGTGGTCATTTGCCGCCTGATAACGTTCTCCTGTAATGCCATATCAGCTTCTGCGGTAGTCAGGCATCCAGTCAACTCTTTCCATAAAACATGATGCTGTTCACGGAAGACTGGAATGCCATACGTCTGCGGCAGACACCACTCTTCCTGGGTAAGTATCCGATGGCAGAGGGTTTCAGGGTGTCCGAGCTCCCTGCGCCTAACATACTCATTTATTACATTCCGTACGGGATAACTCCGGGTTCCGCACCAGACGGTAAAAGCGTACTCCTCGTGTGTGCGGGGTCGAATTACTAAAAGCGCCTCCTGAAGATTCGCCAGCTCTTCGGTTCGGTTATAGATTCCGCTGTCCCCGCGTTTCCTGGCAGCAGTTTTCTCCTGAATGTCCAGAACGCTGCTGATTGCATTAAAATCATCAAGTTCATTAACATGGGCCGCCGCCGCAGCTGACAACTCCCTCGCTATCTGCAGGCGAAAATTCTGCGGTGTGACAACATCTGCCCACGGCAGCCAGCGGTAGATCCACCGTTTAATCCCCTCGGTGCCGTTAACGGTGAATTTGACTTCCAGCGAACCGTCGGCCAACATCGTATCCTGCTGACTATTATGCCACTGTCGCCGTTGAATCTGTTGAACAACTGGGGGCTTGAACCTGACAATCACCTCGGTCGGTTCGCCGTCAACCATACTTCCGAAAGCTCCTCTCAGATCGTCATCGGCGGTAGGGTGTCTGTGGGCAAAGTGAACGGCCAGAATGTGGAGTGCCCGAATCCGATCCAGCCCGAATGTCCGTAGCGCTGACTCCTGACGACAATAAGCACGGAGATACCAGTAACCATCGTTGAAAAACAGGTGGACAGGCTCAACCATCCGAAGCTGGGTTATATCTGTGGATACGGCATGATATTGGATCTCAATTACGTTCCTGTCCAGTATGGCCTTATGAATCTGTAGAAAATAATTTTCTATGCTTTTTGGAATTATCTCCTTCGGAATAACGATATGATCAGGGGAAGCTATGTTCCCGGAAAGCCGTGTGCCCAAGGATTCCAGTTTGGCGTTAAGTGATGAGCCAAGTGGAGCAAGAACCTTCTTTGCCAACGCAAGAGCCAACGACTCCTCGGCGGGAAGAATCGGTTTTTTGAGTTTGTAACCCTCGACAAATGCATAACTCCCTTTAGAACGATCGTACCAGACCGGGAATCCAGCCATATTGAGACTTCCGATATATCGGAACGCACTTCGCTCGCTGACATTCAAGTCTTTCCTGATAGAGTTGTTGGTGATTCGTTCCCCAGCGTCAAGTTTGTTCAGGATCGTCATGAGATAATCGAATTTGAGAGACATAGTATTTGACCTCTTTCGTAATTATCATGAGAATACCACACTATCCTGCCACCTGTATGGCAGAATGATTTTAGTGTTGAAACTTTGTAGGTATTGTCGAATTGATATGACGTAATAATGATATCCATGGTGAGGTAAGATTGCAGGAACAGCAAATTTTCAGCCTCTCTATTTATGAGAGCGCCGATTGCGCTTTCATACGACTGGAATAAAAGCCGGTACGGTAGCCCCATCCGTGGTGTCTACGGTTATTCGGTTAGTTCCTTTTCCTGAATACCGGATTCATCCAGCCGCAACAAGCGATGGCCTTCAAAAACGTTGAGGATTTCCAGGGTATCCCCCTTAATGCGGTAGACAATACGGTATCCCCGGTATATCAACTCCCGGATTTCAGGACAGCCTATTTCCGGTACAACTCTGCCGCTGCGTGGGTTAGCGGGCAGATTATCTTCCGCATGGTCAATCAGTGCATCGACAAATTTGACTGCCCGCTCCGAACTATCCCGTGCGATAAAATCTTCGATATCAGCAAGGTTTTCAAATGCTTCCCGCGACCACGTCAGCCGCATGAATTTGTCTTGTTTCTGCGTCCCCGTAGCGATGTGCGCAGGTCATCGGTCGAAAGGGTCTGACCGTTTTCGGCATCAGCAATGCCGCGCTCCATGGAGTCAAGAAATGATTTGCGGTACATCAGTTCATCGTAATCGGCAGTGGAAAGCAGCACACCGGCAGGTCTGCTGTTCTGGGTGATGATAAGCGGATGTCGGGATGTCTGAAGGATTTTGAACCACTTGGAAATGTTGGTTTTGAATTCTGCAATCGGGATAATGTCATTGCTGATTGAGATGGCTTTCATGGGTTCTCTCCTCGAGTCGATCTATATGCAAGACAAAATATAGACCAATAAAACGACCAATTCAAGGTAAACAATAAGGCATCCCCCTCAAACTGCTACTGTAGCTTGACCACCATCGCCACATCGTATCGTGTACTTCCCCTGCCGCGCGGGGAGCCTGGCTTGCTTCGGGCGTTTTTTCTAGTTGATGCGATCCTGGTAAACATGTCTATATTTTAGGCATAATCCGGATTGGTTCCACTCTTACCGCAAAACTTCACCGCTATTTCAGCCCGTTAAGACTCTATCCCCATTGGCACACCTCATGCTCCCGCTAAATATACGTGGTTTCTCTTCCACTCAGAAAACCAATCAGCAAACTTCGAGGAAACCAACATGGCCAAACCTGACTGGTACGATGCCGACAACTGCGAAACCCACGACAAGGGGGCGCCCAAGTTCTGCAAAAAATCCGAACCGGGTGAGGGGACGGAGCGTTCCTGTGCCTATGACGGTGCCCGGGTCGTGCTGATGCCGATCACCGACGTGATCCACCTGGTGCATGGCCCGATCGGCTGCGCCGGTAACTCCTGGGACAACCGCGGCGCACGCTCTTCCGATTCCCAGCTCTACCGTCGCGGATTTACCACCGAGATGCTGGAAAATGACGTCATCTTCGGCGGCGAGAAGAAACTTTACAAGGCGATACTCGATCTTGCCGAACGTTACAAAGACCAGGCGCGAGCTATTTTCGTTTATGCCACCTGCGTTACCGCCATGACCGGCGATGACGTGGAAACGGTCTGCACGGCTGCGTCAGAAAAAGTTGCAATCCCCGTAATCCCGGTCAACACCCCCGGTTTCATCGGCGACAAGAATATCGGCAACCGCCTAGCCGGTGAGATCATATTCAAGTACGTGATCGGCACCAGCGAACCGCCGGTTCTGGGCGAATACCCCATCAATCTGATTGGCGAGTACAACATCGCCGGTGACCTGTGGGGGATGCTGCCGCTCTTTGACCGGCTGGGGATTCAGATTCTCTCCTGCTTCTCCGGCGATTCCAAGTTTGAGGAGTTGCGCTATGCCCACCGGGCAAAGCTGAATATTATCATCTGTTCCAAATCCCTGACCAATCTTGCCAAGAAGATGCAGAAAACCTACGGCATGCCCTATCTGGAGGAGTCGTTCTACGGCATGACCGACACTGCAAAGGCGCTGCGCGACATCGGCCGAGAGCTTGACAACATAGTTAACGGTCTTGAGAAGCGGGTCATGCAGGAACGTGTCGAGCGGCTGATAGAGGAGGAAGAGGAGAAATGCCTTGCAGCCATTGCGCCGTACCGGGCACGGCTGGAAGGGAAGCGGGCGGTGCTTTTCACCGGCGGGGTCAAGACCTGGTCTATGGTCAACTCTCTCAGTGAGCTTGGGGTGGAGATTCTGGCGGCCGGGACGCAGAACTCGACCCTGGAGGATTTCTACCGCATGAAGGGTTTGATGCATGCCGATGCCAAAATCATCGAGGATACCTCCACAGCCGGGCTGCTGGCGGTGATGCGGGAGAAGATGCCTGACCTGATTGTAGCCGGCGGCAAAACAAAATTTCTGGCGCTCAAGACCAAGACTCCGTTTCTCGATATTAATCATGGCCGCTCCCATCCATACGCCGGGTATGAGGGTATGGTGAACTTTACCAAACAGCTTGACATGACGGTCAACAACCCGATCTGGCCGACCCTGAATGCTCCGGCCCCCTGGGAGAAAAGTGATCTGCAGCTGGCCGAAGATCTGGCTGCCAGCGCCGGGCATGGCGAGGTGTTTCTGGCATTACCTATGCCATCCGCTGAATCAATGTTTCCCCCTCCCTTGGCGGGAGGGGGGCATGCGGTGGGGGAAGCCGGAAATGGCAATAGCGGTGAAAATAGCAGCATCACCCCCACCCCTGCCCTCCCCCGTCAAGGGGGAGGGGGGAAGGCCGCCACGGTCAACCCGCAGAAAAACTCGCCTGCGCTGGGGGCCACCATGGCCTATCTCGGGATCGACAATATGCTGGGTCTGCTGCACGGCGCCCAGGGGTGTTCGACCTTTATCCGGCTGCAGCTGTCACGGCATTACAAAGAGTCAATCGCCCTTAATGCCACTGCCATGAGCGAAGACACCGCCATTTTCGGCGGGTGGGAGAACCTGAAGAAAGGGATCGGTCGGGTAATTGAGAAGTTTCAGCCCCAGGTGGTGGGGGTAATGACCACCGGTCTGACCGAGACGATGGGGGACGATGTCAATAGCGCTATCAAGCAGTTCCGGGAGGAACATCCTGAGCATGACGGTGTGCCGATCATCTGGGCATCGACGCCGGATTACTGCGGCTCCATGCAGGAAGGGTACGCCGCTGCCGTGGAAGCGATTGTTTCCAGCCTGGCGGAAGGTGGGGAGACCGTTCAGGACCAGGTAAACTTTCTGCCCGGAGCGCACCTGACTCCGGCAGATGTGGAAGAGCTGAAGGAGCTGATTGAGTCCTTCGGATTGACCGTGCTGACGATCCCGGACATATCCAACGCCATGGATGGCCACATCGATGATGTCGTCTCGCCGCTGTCCACCGGCGGCATTTTGGTTGATGATATCCGCAAGGCGGGGCGGAGCGCAGCGACACTGTACGTCGGAGATTCCCTGGCAAAAGCGGGCAACAAGTTGAAAGAACAATTCGGCATGCCGGCCTACGGCTTTACCTCGCTGACCGGGCTGGCCGAAACCGACCGCTTTATGGAGGTGCTCTCCGCCATCAGCGGCCGCCCGATACCGGAAAAGCACCGCCGGTGGCGCAGCCGGCTGATGGACGCCATGGTGGACAGCCATTACCAGTTCGGTACCAAAAAGGTCGCCCTGGCCCTGGAATCTGACAATCTCAAAACCCTGACCGGCTTTCTGGCAGGCATGGGATGCCAGATTCAGGCGGCGCTTTCCGCCACCCGTACACGAGGGTTGGACGGACTGCCGTGCAATAATGTTTTCGTGGGAGATCTGGAGGATCTGGAAACGGCAGCAGTTGGCGCGGACCTGATTGTGGCTAATTCCAACGGCCGTCAGGCTGCCGGCAAGCTCAAAATTGGTGCCCACCTGCGGGCCGGGCTGCCGGTGTTCGACCGTCTGGGAGCGCACCAAAAAGTATGGGTCGGTTATCGCGGCACGCTGAACCTGGTGTTTGAAGTTGCCAATCTGTTTCAGGCCAACGCAAAGGAGGCACAAAAGCTGGCGCATAACTGAACTGAAATAGCCCTGCAAACCAACCCCTTCAGGTTTGTCCGTAATTAGTTTTGACAAACCGGATTGCTGTTATGTTACTATGCGCCGCAAACAATGTTTTGGGGAGTTGACATGCAGACCATCAACGCACTGATCGGGGAAAGTTGCAGAACATACCGGGATCAACCGGCACTCTACTACAAGGCGGCCGGCACCTGGCAGAGTATGAGCTACGGTGCGTTGTGGGAACTTTCCGACCGGATTGCCGCCGGAATGATTAAAAAAGGGTTCAAACCGGGAGATCATGCCGCGCTGCTGGCGCCGTCCTCGCCACAGTGGGTGGCGTCCTATCTGGGGATTCTCAAGGCCGGCGGCGTGGTTGTGCCGATTGATAAGGAGCTGAAAGCGGCAGAGCTGAGACACATTCTGTCAGACTGTGACGCGCGCTACGTGTTCAGCAGCGATCCCTGTATTGACCTGCTGCTGGACATCGTTCACGACATCGGCGGGCTTGAGCTGATCGTAACATTCACCCCGCCGGTGGCCGATGATACCGATCCGTCGGTTGTACTGGCGCTGGAAACGCTGGTCGAAGAGTGGCGCGAAATGGTCGCTTCGATCGACATTCCGGCTGAACGGCGTGACAGAATGGAGGTTTTGGCGCGTCAGGCACATGCGCTGCTGCATGCTGCCTATATCAAGAGTGACAACCAGCCGACTCCGGTTGACCTTTTTGATCCGATCGAACGGGTTCGCAACAAGCTCTCCCGGGCCGGATTTCTGATTTCGCTTTCTGAACTGAGCGACACAACCCCGCTGCCCGGGGATATCAGAAAGCCGGACGACACCGCCGTTATTCTCTACACCTCCGGTACTACCGGGCGCTCCAAGGGGGCCATGCTCAGCCACGCCAACATCGTCTCCAACATCAAGGGCGCAGTGCGTCATTTCAGTCTCGACCGGACAATCCACACGCTCTCGTTTCTGCCGATCAATCATGTTTTCGAGCAGGTCTGCGGCGTGCTGCTGCCGCTGTCGCTGGGGGGCAAAGTATCGTTCAACGAGTCCCTCAAAAAACTGGGTGAAAACCTGGCGGAGGTCAAACCGACCTTTTTTCTGGCGGTCCCGGCGGTCTACCGCATGGTTCTCGACCGGATTCACAAGAACATCAATTCAAAAAAACTTTCCCAGCTGCTGTTTTCAGTCCCGCTGACCCGTTCGCTGGTGACGTCGAAAGTTCGCCAGGCCTTCGGCGCCGGCACGATCTTCATCAGCGGTGGCGCTGCTCTCGATCCGTCAATTGCTAAGGGATTGACCGATTTCGGGCTTTCGATCTACCAGGGGTACGGCATAACAGAAACGTCGCCGATTATCAGCGCCGAACAGCCGGGTGGCAAGCGACTCGGCACCATCGGTCGCCTGCTGGAAAAGATCGAGGTGCGTATTGACGAGCCGAATGAGGAGGGGGTCGGCGAGATCATCGTCAAGGGGCCGAACGTCATGCAGGGGTATTACAAAAATCCGCAGGCCACAACGGAGGTGCTCGGCGATGGCTGGTACCGTACCGGGGACCTGGGGATGCTCAGTAATGACGGATTCCTGACCATCAGCGGCAGGGTTAAAAATCTGATTGTGACTCCCAACGGCAAGAACGTCTATCCCGAAGAGGTCGAGAACGAGCTGCTCAACAGCCCTTTCATTGCCGAGGTGATGGTGTACGGGCACAGAGTTGACGGCGGGACGGCCGAAGAGATTCACGCCATTATTTTCCCCAACCAGGAGGCGCTGGACAACCAGTGCCGCAGTGACGGCAAAAGCCCGATGAGCGAAGCCGATGTGGAGGCGCTGCTACGCGCTGAGGTCCAGAAAGTGGGCAAAACCCTGGCCGACTACAAACGGGTGCAGAAGTTCACCATCCGTGAGGATGAATTCCCCAAAACTACGACCCGCAAGATCAAGCGCTTTGCTGTTGAGGCCAGTATTTCAACCGGCAACTGAAATTGTCACATCCGTGAACTACACACTCAAAGACCTCCTCAATATCCCCCGGCTGCGGGATCTTCTCGATTCGCTCGACGAGATCCACAGCATGCCATCCGGAGTCGCTCCACGCCGTGGATGCCGACGAAGGGCAGTTGAGCAAGGTGTTCCACAATATTATCATCAACGCCACCCAGGCCATGCCGACCGGTGGTGAACTGACCGTCACTGCGGAGAACGAGCAGCTGAGCGACAATAACCCGTTTTTGCTCCCGGCTGGACCCTACATTCGGTTGCAGTTTGCCGATCAAGGGTGTGGCATTACCGAAGAGGATCTATTACGAATCTTTGATCCCTATTTTACGACCAAATCTTCCTGCAACGGGCTGGGACTGGCTTCGGCTTATTCGATCATAACCAGGCACGGCTCATACGGCTTTAGCGGAGCCGTGGCAAAGCCCTACAAAATGGCGGCATTGGGGCAGATGCTGAGCAAGCTGCTCGGCGGGACGGAGCCTGTACCCCTTCAGGATAACGTCAGATAAGAAAAGCCCCTCCGCAGTGCTACGGAAGGGCTTTTTACTCATCTGCGGGACGTGGTACGCGTTATTCGCAGCTGAAGTTCGTTTCTATGCGACGATTCTGCGCCCTGCCCTCTTCCGTATCGTTGCTTGCAACCGGCTTGGAATAACCGAACCCTTTGGTTTTAATCCGTTCGGGAGCAACGCTAAACGATTTTCCAAGGTAGTTCTTGACACTGTTTGCACGACGCAGTGAAAGCTTGTCGTTATATCCCTTGCTGCCGACATTATCAGTATGACCGGCGATCTCACCTTTTGAACGGGGGAACTCTTTCAGGAATTCACCCAGTTTGTTGAGGTCTTTCAGGAAATCAGGCTTGATGTCGGACTTGTCGGTATCAAAAGTGATGTTGATAACAGCCGGTTTGTTACAAAAACGTTGTACGCCTTCTGCTGCCGGTTCGGCCGGCTTTGCCGCAGGCGGTTCAACCGGTTTGGCTGCAGGTGGCTCAACCGGTTTGGCTGCAGGTGGTTCAATCGGTTTTGCGGCAGGCGGCTCGACCGGTTTTACTGCCGGAGCGACCGCTCCAAAGGGAAAGTGGGCCCCCAGGGTGTATTCCACGTTGTTATGGGTTGATGAATCATAGCGGGTGATGATGTGGCGGATATCGCCACGCAGGGCAAAGCTATCGTTGACGAAGTACTTGGCACCGATGCCGTAATCAAACGCCCCGCGGGCCTTACTGCCGATACCTGGGCCGTTGAGGGTGATACCGGAAAAACCGGCTGCCAGATAGGGAACGAAGTTGGTTTCCGGCATGAAGTGGTACAGCATTTCTGCACCGTAGCGGTACATGTTGACGACGTCGTCAACCTTTGTTTTCTCCGTGCCGACGAAATCGAAGAGTGCCTCGACGCCAAAGTTTTCGCTGAAGTTATATCCTGCCCTGAGGCCGAACAGAGGGCTGGTCTTCAGGTGTTGCCCGCTGTCAAACGAATATCCACCGATAACCGGTGTAACGGAAAACTGTTCGGCCTTCACGCCACCGAAAGCCGTAGTTGCAGTGGCAAGAATGCAGGCGGCCAGTACTACGCGCAGCTTATTATTCATTGCATGTACCCCCTTATTGTATTTTGATGTACTTAATACCATTGCAGCCCGGAATATCGCAAGTGGAAAAGGAACGTCGCTAACAGAATTTAACCTTTTTTGTTTGTTTATCACCATATATTCTTGTATATAAGTTCAACTAACATTCCCCCTGAAATTAAGGAACTTATAGTTTGAAGCTTTATAGCCTGCTCAATCTATTTATTGCTGGGGTTTTTTCTCTTTTTCCGGTTTCCACATGTTTTTCTTCTCAAAGGCACAGTCTCATAATTGGGAACTCAAAGTATGAAACGGTACCACTGGTGAACCCGGAAAACGATTCGAAGACTATGGCCCAGAAGCTACGTACAATGGGGTTTAAAGTTGACCTTTATAATGAGTTATCTCAAAAGGAAATGTACGATGCAATTGATGCTTTTTTTACAGAGAAGAAGCAAATTGATGAATTTCTGTTTTTCTACGCTGGCCATGCCATCCAGGTCAATGGTAAAAATTATCTTATTCCAGTCGATGCAAAATTTGAGTCGGAAGATTTTCTTTCGCGGCTTTTTGATGTTCGATACCTTATTGATAAAATATCCTCAATGAAGTCTACCGGCGTTAAGATTGTAATACTTGATGCTTGTCGAGATAACCCCTTTTCAAGTAATCCACTGGCTTCTAGCGGGTTAGCTGAAATATCGGCGCCTAGCGGTACGCTGATTGCCTTCTCCACGGCTCCCGGAAAAATTGCCGAGGACGGTGAAGAATTGAATAGCCCTTATGTTACCAACCTCTTGCGGTCAATGTCCTTCCCAGGAAGAAAAATTGAAGATGTTTTCAAGGAAGTGCGAACAAAAGTAAAGGAATGCACTAGCGGCAAGCAAGTTCCTTGGGAGGCGACGTCGCTCGAGACGGACTTCTGTTTTCTGCCACCGATACAACCTGCTAAACGAAATGAAAAAGTAAAAAAAACGCGACTAAAATTGAGCAAAAAAAAAGTTGCTGAAGTAGACAGACGATGTGGCAAGATTCTTATGAAATTATCACTCGGAATGGAGGCGCTGGACAGTGATGAACAAGATTTTCTCCAAAACTCATGCCGCTAAGGTGAGCATGATTTTCATGTGTGCTGTGTTTTTTTTGTGTGCAGGTGGATGCACGACAAAACAGATCAAAACAGTGGAAGAAAAACCGGCATATTTTGATGAGTTGGTTCCAGCCAGCCGGCACATATCCGCATCTCTAGCTAGACAGCTGGAAGTTATTTATACCGATAAAAAGCCTGCTATCGTGGTTGACGCATTCTTCAATGAACAATCGGCGGAAGTAAGTGTTGCTGGACGAACGTTACAGGACTCGATAGTTGAATCACTCTCAAAAAGTACCCCATCCTGGCCTGCAACTTTGCTGGGTGTGAAGTCTCTTCAAAAAGCGCAATTGGTTGTCGGTGGCACCTATAAGCTGCTTTCCGGTGACTCAAAGCACAGCACCAGATGGATGGCTGTAAAAACTCAAGTGCAAAATATTATGACGGGTCAGGTTATTGCCCAGTCAGAGGTGTTTGTCGACTCGAAAAAATTTGACGCAGAACTTATAAAATTTTATAAAGACGCTCCGATGTACATGAAAACGGTCCTACAAAAGCCGCACGAATCTTTTAATCCAGACAGGCTAGCGCTGAATGCGAAACTGGCTGATGCCCGTGAAGCTTATGAGTCCGGAGATTTCACCTCGGCTGAAAAATCTTTCAGTGAAGTGTTGGTGCAGGTAAATGGTAAAAATTTTGTTGCCCTTTCGGGATTATATCAGAGTTTGATCCGCCTTAATAGACTTGCCGAAGCAGAGAAAGCGTTCGGGAATCTAGTTGACTTCGGTCTTGAATCAGGCAGTCTTTCACTTAAGTTCCTGTTTAAAGTAGGAAGTACCGATTTTCTGGCAAAAGATGATTTATCTACGCAGTACCCCCTGTGGATACGTCAGATAGCACAACAGTTGAGCTCAAAAAAACTTTGCTTAAATGTGAATGGTCATGCCAGTAGAACTGGTAGTCCTGAATTGAACGAAAGGCTTTCTCTCCAGCGCGCGGAAAGAATAGTTGTTCAACTGAAAAAAGCTTCGCCCTCATTATCATCAGGCCGTTTGAAAGCTTTCGGTAAAGGATTTCGAGAAAATATTGTTGGTTCTGGCACCAACGATACCCTCGACGCAATAGACAGACGCGTGGATTTTGATGTGACCTCCTGTAAGTAGTTGCGAGATTTGCCTTGAACCCCAAAAGTTCTCTTCTTATGGTAGTAGTGGCATCGGCTATAGTCCTGCTTTGTGGGTGCTCTAACAAGTACATAAGGTTGGCGGATTCCAGACACCAGCAAATTCGAATGGCATCAAGAACTTTTGCCATGAAGATTGCACCAGAGCTGCGGGAATATATTCAGCCGTGGCGTGCGCGCAATCTCATAGTTGGTGATTTTATAAATGCCAATACCGCTGAATCAACCGTTTCAGGACAGGAGCTTCATTCGCTGCTGCTTCTCGATCTTCGCCAGGAACTTCCGGGAGTGCAGGTCACGCCATTTGCCCAGAAATTACCGACGACTGATTCGATAGTTGTTCAAGGAACTACACGGTATATTCCGGGAAAGGGTGCTGATGATTCCCCCAGCTGGTTCAGAATTCATCTTGCCCTCACAGATTTTAAGGATGAGCGGAAAATCGGGGAGGCCTCATTACTCATAAACGCCCGACAATTCGATCCGATGCCTTCCCGCTTTTATCGTGATGCGCCCATGTACCTTACAGGTTCGCGTCACAAGGAACGGATTGATGCAGTAGCAGGAAAAAGCCAGAATGTGCGCTCGGTGATTTTGGCTGATGCTGCGGTGGCTGAAGCGCAAAATGAATATGAGAAGGGTGATTTTTCGGCGGCAGAAAGAAAATTTAATGCAATACGACAGGCTGATCGTAGTAATCTGACGGCATTGTCGGGTTATTATCAAAGCATGACCAAACTGAAAAGAGAGGAAGAGGCTGAGAAGGCTTTTGGGGACCTGCTTTTTCAGGCCATTTCCGAAAACAATCTTTCAGTCAAGTTTCTGTTTCGTGTCCGCTCGAAAGAATTCTGGGACGACGGAATTTTGGGGGCACACTATACAATGTGGATTCGGCAGATTTCCAGGCAGGTACTGGCCTCCGGAAAATGTCTTGTAATCAATGGTCACGCCAGTAACAGCGGTTCGGCAGAGTATAATGATGAATTGTCACTTAGTCGCGCCAAATGGGTTATGGAAAAAATGATAAAGGTGGAGCCGAAACTGGAAGGCAGATTGTCTGCCAAAGGCAAAGGTTTTCGTGAGAATATTATCGGATCAGGCAGTGACGATGCACTTGATGCTATAGACAGACGGGTAGAGTTTGTGCTGAGGGCATGCAACTGATTGGTGGGACAAACCTTTATTCATATAAGAAATATTTGAAATGAGTGTAATTGGTTCAGGATTTAAAGGCGGTTAGCACAATTAGCAGGTAAACTAATTGAAAAGGGAGATTACTATGAAAATCGGCAAAATCGTTATGGCAGTCGCAGTCGTTATTTCGTGTGGAGCGGGAGCGGTCTTCGCGGAAGACAGTACAAAGAGCTCAACTGTAGGCGGTAGCTTTGATTCCAAAGTTACTACCGGCAATGTCAATCAAACAACTGAGGGTAAAGAAAACAGGCAAAATATGTCCGTCGGTTCCGTAGAAGGAAGCAAAATTGACGGGAATTTTTTCTCAAATGTTGAAACCGGGAATATTCAGCAGAAGTCAACAGGCAGTAAAAATGAGCAGAACCTCAGCGTCGGTTCAGTGCAAGGCAGCAAGGTAGGCGACTTCAATGCGAAGGAAGTGAAAACGGGGAATATTTCACAAACCATTGATGGAGGTGGCTCTCAAAACCGTCAGGATATGGCTGTAGGCTCGGTTCAGAATAACAGTAACATCAAGAACTTTGATGCAAGTGTTAAGACTGGAAACCTGACGCAGGAAATCAAGGGTGGCGATAAAAGTACCCAGGAGATGCTGATCGGAACTGCAAACAATACTGATGTTAAAGGTGGAACATTCAAAACAGATGTTGATGTTAAAAATGTCAGCCAGACGTCAAAGGATAGCGGGAATAATCAAAGCGTTATGATCGGTAGTGCTAAAGATTCAACTGTCAAAGGAGGCAGCTTTGACTCGAAGGTTGTTGTTACTGGTGATATAAGCCAATCAGCTGAAAAGAATACAAAGCAGGATTTGATGCTGGGATCAATGAAAAATGCAGAGGTCGGTACATTTAAATCAGATGTTAAAGTAAAAGGCTCAATCACTCAGTCTGCAACCGGTGACGGCCACAGTCAATCAGCTACGTTTGGTTCAGTAAAGTAACTTCTGCTTACAGGCAACTACTGATAAGTGACGCTCTACCAATAAGACATCAACGGAGGAGATTCACCATGTCACAAAGATACTTTCTATTATTGTCACTGGGTATGCTGTTCATAGCAACTGTCTCTGGGGCCGAAGAAGAATTGGATGCCAGAACTAGCATGAAAGTTAATCGGGCAAAACGGCATAAGTCGATAGAAGAAAAAGTGGTCGATGCTGTTGTGCAACCCGATTCGCAAACCAGGAAAAAGGGGACTGAAAGTGATCCTTGTGCCGGCGTCAGCATCGGTAACGTATATACTGACCGCAACCGGGGTGCAACTCCGAGAGAGAATACGGTCGTAGTGACGGGCGATGTTATCAACGTTCCTTCCAACAAATGCCGTTAGGGGCAACCATGAAATACAAGTATTCTACATTGTTTCTGTTTTTGTGCCTTTATGGTGTCCTGATTTCCGGGTGTGCGCTAAATAGCCAGACTGCAGGAGATAAAGTAGATTCCATGCGCAAAGGTCCGGAGGCACAGGCCCAGAAAAACATGACCAATATGGCTGACAGCCTGCGCTGCATGGATCGTCTTTTTCTCGAGTACGGCATCAGGGATATGGTTGTCCTGACGGAGGATCTTCATGACAACACCAAAAAACTGAGCGTCGGCGGAAGAGACATGCTGACTTCCGCCGTTTCGGACATGACCAGACGTAGCCGCGCCGTTAGATTAATCACTTTTGGTGGTGACGTCTCGAATCTGGTTAACTGGCTGAATGCTTCCGGTTCCAACAGTCAGGTTTACACATTCAAACCTGATTTTGACATCCGCGGATCCATCAGCCAGATGGACGATAATCTTGTGCAGCAGCGCAGAGGTGGCGGCATAACACTTGGCCCTGTAGACCTGGATAAAACAAAAGATGCCAATGCCTCCGTAATCGGGTTGGATCTAAGTATCATCAGCACGCAAACAATGGAACTGTTACCAGGGGTGACCACGCGCAACTCCATACTTGTCGTCAAGGAAGGTTCAGGCTTCGGTTTCGGGGCAACCGGCAGCGTGTATAAACAGAATTTCGGCATCAATTACAACTTTTCCTTTAATAGCAACGAAAGTGCGGCACAGGCAGTGCGGACTTTGATTGAGCTTGGAGTTATTGAGTTGTTCGGGAAACTAACGCGAGTGCCTTACTGGAACTGCCTGGGGATAGATCAGAATCATCCTTTGATCAAAGAAGAAATCGGAGATTGGTACTTTACCCTCAACCGCGAAAACAAGCTTGTTCCCTATATCCAAAACCAACTGCGCATTCGCAATGTCTATTCCGGCCCGGTAGATGGATCATTAAATCCAGAGTTTCAGGCGGTTGTCCCTAAAGCCAGAAAAGCTTTGGGTTTAAGTGAAGTTGCCCAGATTGACGAGGCTCTGTTTTCAGGACTGATCAATCTCAAGTCAAAGTCAATTGCCTTTCCTAAGGAACCGGTTGCACATTTAACCGTTGCACAGTTGAATGAAAAGAAAAAGCCGGTGAAAAAGAAGAAACGTAAGACTCGCAGTATTTCTGACGAACCTGAAGAGCCGGAATCCTTGCAAATCAACATACCAAAAGTAATTTTAAGCAGTCCCGCAGTGAAACCGGGGAATGAAATTTCTGTTTCAGCAAAGAGCCCTGAAAATACATTCCTGTATTGTTACTTCAAAACAGCTGACAACCGGCTGATGCGTATCTATCCAAACCGGTTCACGCCGGATCCGTGGCTCGGAAAAGAGAAACCGCTACAGCTCGCAGATCCTACGAAGTTTCAGCTCAAAGCCGGGGCAACAAACCAGGATGAACGACTGTACTGTTTTAACACAGCTTCCGATGTAACACCGGACTTACCGGTTACTGCTCGTGGTGGTGATTTTGAACCGCTGGACCCTGGCTACGACATCGAGGCGCTCCGTAAGGATTTTTCCGTTGTCACTTCAGGCGTTGTTTCGGAAAGCTCTGTCCAAATTCTCAAGAGATAGGATACGCGACGACATGCACGCATTCATCATCCGCAGCGCACTCTGTATCTGTGTCATCATGTGCCAGTATTCATGGGCATCAGGGAATAACTATCTTGATACATCCGGCTCAAAAGCAGCAACAGAGCAGCCGAAACCGTCGCAGATTGTAACTGCCAAACCAATGAATCTATCTGACAATGATTCTGCACTTTACAATGTGCGGTGCTGGCAGAATGGTGAACTTATTATTGAAGATACGAACTGGACGGCACCGCAGGTAACAAGTCATTTCATTTCGATGCGAAAAATGGGCAATCCCTCGCCGGGGCTTTACCTGATTGACTTCCAGCACACATTTTGTGTGTTGAAGCAGCTCTGAAGTTTCTCTACTGATAATACGGGGACAGTGTAATGGGAAAAATCATAAATCATTATACAGCATCGCTTATTCTACTGGTTGTCGCTGCGGCATGGACTTCAATCGCTATTGCCGAGACGTCGGTCGACGATTTTACCGCGATCGTAAACACGGGAACTGTCAAACAGCAAACGCAGGGTTCCGGCAACCAACAGGATCTGAATGTCGGTTCTGCAACCGGAACAAAGGCCAACAGTTTTAACGCAAATGTAACCACAGGCACAATTACCCAGTCATCAAGCGGTTCGGGTATAGTCCAGACCTCAAATATCGGGTCGGCTAACGCTTCAAAAGTTGGTACGTTCAACTCAACGGTAACCACCGGGAATATTGAACAGGTATCTACAAAAAATGGCCAGCGTCAGGAGCTTGATATCGGTTCGGTAACCAATTCCACGGTCACCGGCAGCGCAAATATGAAAGTCAACGTATCGCAAGGGGTCACACAGACAGGTTCGGGCGAGGTTGTGCTCGGTTCTGTAAAAAATTCAAACGTGCAGAATTTTTCTACGAATCTGGACGTAAAGGGCAAGGTAACAGGTAGTAATATCAAGATGGGATCGATTGTTGGGCAGAGTCGGTATGATAACGAAGGAGTCTATCATGGGTTAGAACCAAATGATATTGAAGACAAAGACCGTCACCTGAACTTACCATCTAAGTTTAATTCAATTAGCAGACAAAACTCCACAGATAAAATCAATGATATTAAGAATTATGTTTTTAAAGAGGCTGAGGACTACTTAAACAGTCCAATAATTCGTTCTCAAATTTCTGGTGCTGTAAGTGACACCAAAATTTTAGTCGGCTTTGTACAGACTACAGTGGCAGGTATTGGTAGTGGCGGATGTGGTCTTATAGATTTATATGTAAATATTAAAGCCTCGTCAGCAGAATTCGTTATTACACGGTGGTTCAGGCAAGTCGCCAAGTG